>NZ_JBEPBA010000001.1:0-646830 GCF_040298885.1 Streptomyces sp. NPDC001137 | reverse complement strand
AAACGCCCGGTTACATTCCGAACCCGGAAGCTAAGCCTTACAGCGCCGATGGTACTGCAGGGGGGACCCTGTGGGAGAGTAGGACGCCGCCGAACAATTCTTGAGAAAACCCCCGCACCATTCGGTGCGGGGGTTTTCTGCGTTTCGGCTCAAGTTAGGCTCGGAGCCATGCGCTACGACCTCGTGATCTTCGACAACGACGGTGTCCTCGTCGACAGCGAGCCGATCTCCAACCGGCTCCTCGCCGACTACCTCACCGAGCTCGGGCACCCCACCTCCTACGAGGACTCCCTGCGCGACTACATGGGCGCCGCCATGCACCGCGTACACGACCTGGTGGAGGAGCGGACCGGGCAGCGGTTGCCGGCAGACTTCGACGACGTCTTTCATGCGCGGGTCTTCGCCGCCTTCGAACGGGAGTTGAAGCCCGTCGCCGGGGCCACGGACGTACTGGAGAAGCTGGCGGCGGACGGGGCGGCGTACTGTGTCGCGTCCTCCGGGAGTCATGCGCGGATCCGGGTGGGGCATCGGACGACCGGGCTGGACCGGTGGTTCGGGGAGGAGCGCATCTTCAGTTCGGAGGATGTGGGGCGCGGGAAGCCGGCGCCCGATCTCTTCCTGTTCGCGGCCGAGCGGATGGGGGTCGCGCCCGAGCGCTGTGTGGTCGTCGAGGACTCGCCGCTGGGCGTGCAGGCGGCTGTCGCGGCCGGGATGGACGTCTATGGGTTCACGGCCATGACGCCTGCCGAGCGGCTGGTGGGGGCCACTGGACTCTTCGGCTCCATGGGGGAGTTGTCAGGGCTGCTGCACTGACATTTGTCATGCCGAGCTCCGGACGATCGTTTCTACTGCCGACCGGGTGCCGGACGCGAAGCTAAGGGCATGACGACGAACACGGTGTCCCAGGGCCAGAGCAGCAACCAGACTCCCAGCGCGCTCGACAACCTCCGCCCGCTGATCGTGGATGTGGCGGTCCCGCTCGGTTCGTACTACCTGTTCAAGGACGCCTTCGGGATGAGCACCTTCGCGGCGCTCGCCTGGAGCAGCGTCGTCCCGGCGGTGCGGACCGTCTGGAGCGTGGTGAAGGAGCGCAGGACGAACGGGCTGGCGGGGCTGATCCTCGTCGTCAACGTCGTCTCCCTGCTGCTGAGCTTCGTCTCCGGCGACCCGCGGCTGATGCTCGCCAAGGACGGCGCGGTCAGCAGCACGGTCGGTATCGGCATCCTGGTCTCGGTGGCTCTCGGCCGGCCGATGATGACCGCGGGGATGAAGCCCTTCCTGGTGAAGGGTGACCCCAAGAAGGAGGCCGCGTGGCAGCGACTGGCCTCGGGCCGGGCGACCGCCTCGGCCGACTTCCTGCGCAAGGAGCGGACGTTCTCCGTGGTCTGGGGCGTGGCCCTGCTCGCCGAGTGCGTGGCGCGGGTCGTGGGGGCGTACACCGTCCCCGTGGACACCATGGTCTGGCTCGGTGGCGTCCTGATGGCCGGTGTGATGGTGCTGACCTTCGTCGTCAGCGGTGGGCTGGCCGCCGGACCCATGGAGGAGATGATCCGCGCAGAGGTGGAGGCCGAGGCCGAAGAAGCGGCCGCGCGGGATTCCATCGCCGTCGCCGCCTGACAGAGAAAGTAAAGCTGAGGGAAATTCATCTTTGGCTTGATCTACCCACAGGTAGCCCGGGGCCCTACGCTCGCCGCCATGACAGATGTGCTGCGGCGCGGTAGGGCCTCTTTGGCGTTCAGCTTCCTTGCCCAGGGCGCCACCTTCGCCCTTCTGGTGACCCGTATCCCGGCCATTCAGGACCGGTACGGGGTCTCCGACGCGCTGCTGCCCGTCTTCCTGGCCGCCGTGCCGATCCTGGCGGGTGTCGGGAGTGTGACGACCGAGCAGCTGGTCAAGCGGATACGGCCCGGGCTGCTGCTGCGATGGCTGCAGCCCGTGGTGCTCCTGGCGCTTCTCGGGGTCGGATCCGGCGATCACCTGGCCGAGCTGGGGATCGCGCTGGGGGCCTTCGGGCTGGCGGTGGGCGGGCTCGACGCCTCGATGAACATGCTCGGGGTGAGCCTGCAGCGGGCGTACGGGCGCAGCATCATGCTCAGCTTCCATGCCGCGTTCAGCCTGGGCGGGATCGTGGGGGCCTCGCTGGCCTGGGTGGGGGCGCACTGGCATCTGGCGCTGTGGGTGTCGTATCTGCCGGTCGTCGCGGTGCTGTTGCCCGCCACGCTGGTGGGGAGCCGGTGGTACGTCGACTCCGGTGCCTCCGTCGACGTACCGGAAGAGGGGGAGGGCCGGGCGCAGGGGCAGTCCGTCGTCTTCAAGCTGCTGCTGCCGCTGTGTCTGGTGATGACCTTCGCGTACATCGGGGACTCGACCGTCTCCAACTGGAGCGCCAAGTATCTGAAGGACGTGCTCGGGAGCTCGGAGCAGCTGTCGACCGTGCCGTACAACGTCTACATGGTGACCACACTGCTGGGGCGGTCGCTCGGGGACCTCGGGGTACGGCGGTTCGGGGCGGTGGCGGTCGTGCGGCTGGGGGCGCTGGTGGCGGCGCTGGGGTTCGCGGTGGTGGCCCTCGCGTCGGGGGCGTGGGTGGGGATGCTCGGGTTCACGCTGCTGGGGCTGGGACTGTGTGTGCTGGTCCCGCAGACCTTTGCGGCGGCCGGGCGGTTGTTCCCGCATGCGTCCGATGCGGCCGTCGCGCGGCTGAATGTGTTCAACTACGTCGGCTTTCTGATCGGCTCGCCGCTGGTGGGTGCTCTCGGGGATGCGTGGAGCTACCGCGGGGCCATGGCCGTCCCGATGGTGTTGGTCCTGGTGACCGTGGTCTACGCCAGGTCGTTCGCCCCTCAACCGGACCGATACGGTGGCGGACATGAGTGGCCGCGCACAGCTGATGTGGGACGAGGCAGTAACGGGCTATGACTTCGGTCCGGACCATCCGATGGATCCGGTCCGGCTCGCCCTGACCAGGCGTCTTGTCGATGCCTTCGGGCTCGACAAGGAGGTCGAGGTGGTGGCGGCGAAGCCGGCCGGGGAGTCGACTTTGCGGCTCGTCCACCGGGAGGACTACGTCGACGCGGTGAAGGCGGCCTCGGTGGATCCGGAGGCGGCGGACGGGGCGTATGGGCTGGGGACGATGGACGATCCCGCCTTCGCCGGTATGCACGAGGTGTCGGCGCTGATCGCCGGGCAGTCGGTCGGGGCCGCGGAGGCGGTGTGGCGGGGGGACGCGCTGCACGCGGTGAACTTCGCGGGCGGCCTGCATCATGCGATGCCGGGGACCGCCTCGGGGTTCTGCATCTACAACGACGCCGCGCTGGCGATCGCCCGGCTGCTGGAGCTGGGCGCCGAGCGGGTCGCGTACATCGATGTGGACGTGCATCACGGGGACGGTGTGCAGGCGGCCTTCTGGGAGGACCCGCGGGTGCTGACGATCTCGCTGCACGAGCATCCCCGTACGTTGTTTCCGCAGACCGGGTGGCCGGAGGAGACGGGGGCGGACTCCGCGGAGGGGGCTGCCGTCAATCTGGCGCTTCCCGCCGGGACCGGGGATGCCGGGTGGCTGCGGGCCTTCCACGCTGTCGTACCGGAGCTGATCGCCGACTTCCGGCCGCAGGTGCTGGTGACGCAGCACGGGGCGGACACGCACTTCGAGGATCCGCTGGCGCACCTGGCGGTGTCGCTGGACGCGCAGCGGGCCGTGCAGGTCGCCTGCCATGAGCTTGCGCACGAGTACGCCGGCGGGAAGTGGGTCGCGCTGGGTGGTGGCGGTTATGCGGTGGTCGAGGTCGTGCCGCGGTCGTGGACTCATCTGGTGGCGATCGCGGCGGGGCGGGAGATCGCGCCGGAGGCCATGATCCCGGAGGGGTGGCGGCAGGAAGTGTTCGCGCGGACGCGGCAGTTGGCGCCGGCGCGGATGACTGATGGGCGGTGGCCGGTGTCGTACCCCTCCTGGGAGGCGGGGTACGACCCTGCGGACCGGTTGGATCAGGCGGTGCTGGCTACGCGGCGGGCCGTTTTCCCGTTGCGGGGGCTGCTCGCGTAGCCCGTGCGGTCACGCCGGCAGGGCGCCGCGGTGGCTCAGGTGCAGAGGCCGTTGTCCGAGGTGTAGTAGATGTCGTACGAGCCGCTCCAGGTCAGGCACTGGCCGTCGTCGGGGGCGTCCTTGTAGACCGGGCCCGCGTACGAGGTGTAGGAGCCGTAGTCCTTGGCCTGCCCGCTGCTGTAGGGCCAGGTGTCGAGCGTGACCTCCATGAAGACGCGGGTGCCCGGGGTGGTGCGGACGGTGACCGCGCAGACCTTGCCGGCGTCCTTGTTGACGGTCACGAACGTGGTGGCCGGGATGGCCGACTGCGAGGTCGAGTGGATCGGCGTGGCCCGGATGACGTCGTAGCCCTTGCCGCAGGCGCCGTTGTAGGCGGTGGGTGTGGCGGCCGCGGCCGGGGTGGTCGCGGCGAGTGTGCCGCCCAGGGCGAGGACGGCGAGGGCGCCGGCGGTGGCTGCCTTGCGACGGATCGACTTCATGGTGTTCCCCCTGTTGGCTGATCAGTGCGTGGGTGGCGGCTGGTCGTTGCCGGCCACGCATGATGAGACCCGGGAGGCCCCGGGACAGTTGTGGGTTGTTGTGTCCCTGTCCTGTCACCAGTGTCACGGGAGCCGTTACGCCAACTGTGCGGTGTTTGCGCGTTCGCATGCCCCTGCCCGGCACCGTCCGCCACCATCGAGGTGTGTTGAGCACCGGAGCCCTGCGGGCCCATCTCCTGGCCGCCCGTCTCGCCGGGCCCGTGGCCACCTCCCGGGAGGAGAGCCTGCGCAGCTATCGGTTGTTCGCCGCCGGCGACCCCCGCGTGATGATCGGGCTCGATCCCGAATGGACCTGGGCGCAGCGGGATTTGATCGAACTGATGGCGGACAAGTGCGGGGTTTCGGCCGACCCACGGCATGTCTCAGGCCATGACGTGATCGATCCGGAGCGGACCCTGACTGCTCTGGATGCCTTCGCGGACCGTCTGGCCGCAGCCGCCCAGCGCAGCGCCCCTGTGCTCCTCGGCACCGGTCACCCGCACCGGCTGCTCGGCTTCTACGCCGCCTTGGCGGACGCTCTGTCGGCGGCGGGATGTACCGTCCTCACACCGGCGCATGGTCACTGTGTCGACATAACGACCCGGTTCGGCCTACGCACGTACAACCTTGACTACGTACAAGGTGTCGCGCTGGTGCGGGAACCCGGCGCGCCCCGCCCCGGTTGTGCGACCGGCGCGCACACGCATTCACCGCTCCCGGTTCGTACCGCGCTGGCCGCGGCGGCCGAGGCCGGCGGGCCGCTTCCCGAGTTGGTGGTCGGGGACCACGGCTGGGTCTGCGGGGCAGGTCAGCTGGGGTTCGAGGCCATTGGGCTCGCCGATACGGACGACCCCGCGCTCTTCGTGGGAGAAGCCGAGGGGTCCGTGTCCGTCGTCGTTCCACTTGATGACGCCGTGCGGTCTGATTACTACCGGCCGCTTACCCGCTACGTACTCAATCGAGCGTGTCTGTCACAGTAGGCCGCCGATGGGTGCACCTCTTCCCCACTCGCATCACCCGCCCCTACATTGGGGAGTGAGCACGCAGCGACGAAGAGTCACCGGAAGGGGAAGCCGGTGGCCGTCGAGTGCGGAAGGTTCAGGTGTGTCATGGCTGCTGAGCAGAGGCCTCTGAGCGAGGTTCAGTTCCTTACCGTGGCGGAGGTCGCCTCGGTGATGCGAGTGTCGAAGATGACCGTGTACCGCTTGGTGCACAGCGGTCATCTGCCCGCGATCAGGGTGGGGCGGTCCTTCCGCGTCCCCGAGAACGCGGTTCACGAGTACCTCCGCGAGAGCTACGTGGGGGTGGAAACCGCCTGACGGCGATCCCCGGGGGGATCCTCAGGGCTCTTCTGGATCTCCCCCGGCACCCTCGATTACGACCTCAGCGCTCGGGCGGGTAGGCTGACCCCTCGTAGGTCGTATGGGCCCATGGCGCCCAGCACCGAGTGATGAGAAGTGAGCGAGGGTAGTCGTGGGCTCTGTTATCAAGAAGCGGCGCAAGCGGATGGCCAAGAAGAAGCACCGCAAGCTGCTCAAGCGCACGCGCGTTCAGCGTCGCAACAAGAAGTAGGCGACGCTCCAGGAGCGTGTTCTGTGGCCCCCCACCGCAACCGGTGGGGGGCCACGTGCGTTTGGAGTTCACAGGAGTTCCCAGAAGCGCACGGGACTTCGCACAAGGCCTGTGCGTACGCACGTGTTTCACATGGCTTGGTCTGTTCGTACGTCTGTGGATGTCGTCACTTCGTGCATTGGGTGGTCATCACAGCGCAACATCGACCCGCTAAGTTGGCCGCACACGGGGAACACGGCAGGCTACGGGTACCGGATGGGCTGGAAGGAAGGCGCAGATCTTGGGCAAGGTCGTGCTCGTGACCGGAGTGGCCCGCAGGCTTGGGGGCCGGTTCGTACGACGGATCCAGCGTGACCCGCAGGTGGACCGGGTCGTCGCCGTGGACGCGGTCCCCCCCGAGCACCACCTGGGCGGTGCCGATTTCATCCAGGCCGACATCCGGCAGCCCACCATCGCGCGCGTGCTCGCTGAGACGGGCGCCGACACGGTCGTCCACATGGATGTGAGCGCGACCGGGCTCGGCAGCGGCAGCCGGACGGCGATCAAGGAAACCAACGTCATCGGCACGATGCAGCTGCTCGGCGCCTGCCAGAAGTCGCCGACCGTGAAGCGGCTCGTCGTGAAGTCCAGTACGAACGTGTACGGGTCCGCGCCCCGTGACCCCGCGGTGTTCACCGAGACGACCCCGCCCAAGTCCCTGCCGAGCGGCGGCTTCGCCAAGGACACCGTCGAGGTCGAGGGGTATGTACGGGGCTTCGCGCGGCGGCGGCCGGATGTGGCCGTGTGTGTGCTGCGGTTCGCGAACATCCTGGGGCCCACCGCCGACACGCCGCTCGCGTCCTACTTCGCGCTGCCGGTCCTGCCGACCGTCTTCGGCTACGACCCGCGGCTGCAGTTCGTGCACGAGGACGACGTGATCGAGGTGCTGCGGATCGCCTCGCACGAGCCGGAGCGGGGCACCCTGAACAGCGGCACCTTCAACATCGCCGGCGACGGCGTCCTGCTGCTCTCCCAGTGCTCCAGGCGGCTCGGCCGGCCCACGGTGCCGCTGCTGCTGCCCGCGGTCACCTGGGCGGGCTCCCTGGTGCGTACGCTGGGCATGACGGACTTCTCGCCCGAACAGATCCGGCTGCTGACGCACGGCCGGGTCGTGGCGACGGACCAGATGCGTGAGACGCTCGGATTCAAGCCGAAGTACACGACCGCGGAGACGTTCGCGGACTTCGCGCGCAGTCACGGACCCGGGCTCCTGCCGCCGGAGGCCCTTGCGGGGGCCGTCGACCGGATCGCCGCGCTGTCCCTGCCGGGCAGCGGCCACCCCCCGACGCAGAGCGCCAACTGAGGAGCGCATCAACGATGGCGGATGCCAAGGTCATTCCGTTCGACGACGACCGGTCCCGTGGGAGTGCCGTACAGCGCCCGCCGCGCCGCCGGGGCGCGGGGAGCCGACGCAAGGCCACGGAACCCGCGCTGGTCGGGGACGTCCAGCCCCTGCCCAGCAGGGCACGCACGCAGGATGATGTTCCTGTGACGCATGAGGAACAGCCGCCCCAGCGGCCGCAGAGCGACGGGGGCCTGGAGCGGCGCGTCGCGAGCGGCCTGAGCTTTCTGCGCCGCCGCCTCACCGGCGACTACGAGGTCGACGACTTCGGCTATGACGAGGAGTTGACCGACCAGGTCCTGATGTCCCTGCTGCGGCCGGTGTACGAGAAGTACTTCCGGGTCGAGGTGAAGGGCATCGAGAACATCCCCTCGGAGGGCGGGGCGCTGATCGTCGCCAACCACTCGGGGACGCTCCCGCTGGACGGCCTGATGATGCAGGTCGCCGTCCACGACAACCATCCCGCGGGCCGCCATCTGCGCCTGCTCGCGGCGGACCTCGTCTTCATGCTGCCGGTGGTCAACGAACTGGCCCGCAAGCTGGGTCACACCCTGGCCTGCGCGGAGGACGCCGAGCGGCTGCTGGGCCAGGGCGAGCTGGTCGGGGTCATGCCGGAGGGCTTCAAGGGCATCGGCAAGCCCTTCAGCGAGCGCTACAAGCTCCAGCGCTTCGGCCGCGGCGGCTTCGTCTCCACCGCCCTGCGGCACGGCACGCCGATCATCCCGTGCTCGATCGTCGGGGCGGAGGAGATCTACCCGATGATCGGCAACGCGAAGACTTTGGCGCGTCTGCTGGGTTTCCCGTACTTCCCGCTGACGCCGACGTTTCCGTGGCTGGGTCCGCTGGGTGCGGTGCCGTTGCCGACGAAGTGGACGATCCAGTTCGGCGAGCCGATCCCGACGGACGGCTACCCGCCGGAGGCGGCGGAGGACCCGATGCTGATGTTCAACCTGACGGACCAGGTGAGGGAGCAGATCCAGCACACGCTGTACAAGTTGCTGGTGCAGCGGCGGTCTGTGTTCTTCTGAGGGTTTTTCGTACGGCAGCGGGGGCGCCCTCTCCAGAAGGGCGCCCCCGCTGCCGTACGGGCTACTGGTTTGTTTCGCCGCTTTCGATGCCCAGTCCGGGGAGCAGGCCCGGGAGCAGGGGCGGGATCGTCACGTCCGGTTCGGTGGACGGCGACTTGGTGGACGACGGGGAAGCGCTGCCGCTGTCCTTGGGCGGCTCGAGCAGGCCGCCGGTGCTGCCTCCGAGCAGGCCCTCGCCGGTGGAGCCGGCCGACTGGCTGGGGCTGCTCGAGTGGCCGTGCTTGGAGGTGCCGCCACCGCTGCTGGATGCTGTCGATCCCCGGCTGGAGCCGGGTGTCCCCTTGGGCGCCGCACCCGAGCCGTGATGCTTGCCGTGGCCGCCGCCGTGGGCCGAGGACGGGGGCAGCAGGGACTGCAGCGGGGCGACCTCTTCGTCTATGGCGGCGAACACCGACGACACCTGGTTGCTGACGTCCCCGAGCTGGACCGGGAGCTTCTGGCGCAGGGCGCCCCAGACCTCGCGGTGCGAGCGCGAGAAGGCCGACAGGGCCTGGATGGGGCCGAGGGACCCGGGGTCCCGCTCATACGCCTCGTGCAGCAGCCGGTGGCCCTCGGACGCGTCGCGCGTCATGCCCGACAACGTGCGGCGGATCTCGCCGACGGACTCGTGATCGAGGTGGCCGCCGCCGCGGCCGCGCTCCATCAGGCGGCGGGCCTCGGCCAGCCGGGTGGAGGCCTGATCGAGGTAGGCCACTCCGCGCTCGTCGTCCCCTTGGGAGAGGTAGTTGAGCTTGAAGTCCTCGATGCCGCGTTTGAGTCCGTAGAGCGAGTCGCCTGGCAGCGCGTCCGAGCTCGCGGCGGCGACTCCGCCGAAGGCGCCCGCCGCGACGCCGACGCTGAGCCCGCCCGCGGCCAGGCCCTTGGTCAGCCGCGACCGGGGTCGCAGCTTGCCCAGTGGACTTGCCCGGTGTGCGCCGCGGGAGCGCTGCTCGGGTACCGCCGTGTCCGCCGCCTCGCCGCCGGCGCCCTCCTGCACCATGGCCTCGAACGCGGCCACCAGTTGTGCTCGTTGGACGACCTTGACCTCGGGGTCGAGCGCCGGTCTTGGCACCTCGCCGAGACACTCCGCGAGGGCCAACAGACGGCCCTGCTCGGTCTGTTCCGCAGCAGCCGGGGCCGGGGCCGGTCCTTCGGACTGCTCGGCCGCCGTGCCCTGGTCCGGCTGCTCCTCCAGGGCCTGGGCGAAGGCGTTCGCCCGCCGGTGTGCCGATACGTTCGCGATCACTGGCGGCACCTCCTCTCGTGATGACGGTCGACTCCCCAGGGGGTCCTGAGGGTTGCACGCTCTGACCACATCCACACGATCGGGTGATCGGAGACGGCCAGGGAGTGACCACAGGGAGCCTGCATCCCGCACAACGAGTGTCTCGGCACTTGGGTTACGGACGACGGATGATCGGATCGGGAAGTCAACGGACTTTCACTGACAGCTAGTTGGACATCACTGAGCGTGTACCGGTGCGTTCTGTCAGGACCGGTGTGGGGGCCGGGTGCGTTTCCGTGTTCCGCGCGTTCCGTCAGCGGGCGTCGTCCGGGAGGAGGCGGGCCAGGGTGCGTACGGCTCGGTACTGGAGGGTCTTGATGGCGCCCTCGTTCTTGCCCATCACGCGGGCGGTCTCGGCGACGGAGAGGCCCTGGAGGAAGCGGAGCGTCACGCACTCCTGCTGCTGGGGGTTGAGGCGTCGTACGGCCTCGAGCAGGGCGGCGTTGGAGAGGGACTCCAGGACGGAGTCCTCGGGGGAGCGCTCGACCTCGTTGGCGTCGAGCATCTCGCCGGTGGTCACCTCGAGGCGGAAGCGGCTCGACTTGAAGTGGTCGGCGACGAGGTTGCGGGCGATGGTGACCAGCCAGGCGCCGAAGTCGCGGCCCTGCCAGGTGAAGGTGCCGATGCGGCGCAGGGCGCGCAGGAACGTCTCGCTGGTGAGGTCCTCGGCGGTGGCTTTGCCGCCGACGCGGTAGTAGATGTACCGGTACACGGTGTCGCTGTACTGGTCGTAGAGGCGGCCGAAGGCGTCGGCCTCGCCGGCCTGGGCGCGTTCGACGAGGTCCATCATCCGGGCGCTGTCGCTGTCCGCGGCCGGGCGGCGGGTGGTGGTGGCGCCGGCGGCGCGGCTGCGTCTGCCGACGGCGGCGGTGCTGCCGTCGGCGAGGGCGTAGCACGGGCCGACGGGGGTACTGGCTACGGCTAGGGCGGGGACGGCGTACGCGGTGGGGACGAAGCCGCGCAACAGGTTGTGGACCGTTGCGCGCAGCGTAGCCAGGCCCGAGGCGTCAACCCCGACGTGTGGGTACACGGGACTCCCAGAGGCAGAGCTTCCATCACGTGCAGTGCGGGACCTTTCACCCGTCGTAGCGACGGAGGGGTACCGGTTTGCGTCTGAGGAGAATAACGCTTCGTACAGGCGCTGCTACACCCAGTTGCTCAAATCATCGATTACGTCGCTTCTGTAACCGATTGGCGGCGCATCAAGTGCCGTAGCGTGACTGATTGTTGATCGGTATGGGTCTTGTTTCGAGTGGGAACGGGGCGTGTTGTGGCCGTGTGCAGCCAATGGGACTGGACAGGGGGTGTGGGGGTAGACAGGGGGGATTGGCGTGTTCGGGGCGGGGCTGGTTGCGGTGTGATCAGGAGTGGTGCGGGTGTTGATGTTTTTCTCGCCCCCGCCGCCCCTACCCGTCCCATCCCCAGGGGCTCCGCCCCTTCGACCCCGGCGGGGCTCCGCCCCTGAACCCCGTTTCGGGGCTCCGCCCCTGCACTCCACCGGGGCTCAGCCCCCGGACCCCGGCAGGGATTGCGTCCCTTGCACCGCAGCGGGGGCTCCGCTCCTGCACCCCGGCGGGGGCTGCGTCCCCTGTGCCCCTTGTGGGGCTCCGCCCCTGAACTCCGGCGGGGGCTGCGTCCCCTGTGCCCCTTGTGGGGCTCCGCCCCTGAACTCCGGCGGGGACTGCGTCCCCTGTACCCCTCGTGCGGCTCCGCCCCTGCGCCCTTCGCGATGCTCCGTCCCCGAACCCCGGCGGGGACTGCGTCCCCTGCGCCCTTCGTGGGGCTCCGCCCCTGCATCCCGGCGGGGACTGCGTCCCCTGTACCCCGGCAGGGATTACGTCCCTTGCACTCCGGCAGGGATTACGTCCCTTGCACTCCGGCGGGGATTGCGTCCCTTGCGCCGCAGCGCGGGCTCCGCCCCTGCACCCCGGCGGGGGCTCCGCCTGCGCCCCTCGCGGGGCTCCGTCCCCGAACCCCCGGCGGGGGCTGCGTCCCCTGTACCTCTCGTGGGGCTCCGCCCCTGCACCCCTCGTGATCCTCCGTCCCCGAACCCCGGCGGGGACTGCGTCCCCTGCGCCCCTCGCGGGGCTCCGCCCCTGAACTCCGGCGGGGGCTCCGCTTGCACCCCGGCGGGGCTCCCCCCTGCACCCCTAGCGGGGCTCCGTCCCCGAACCCCGGCGGGGGCTACGTCCCCTGCGCCCCTCGCGGGGCTCCGCCCTGCACCCCCCGAGGTCCGCTGCGGCCTGAAGGCCTCGTCCTCGGTCGCCGGGTCGGCTGAGACCGGCTGTGGTGGCTTGGGTGTCGGGGTGGAGGGGGGTAACTGGCTTGCGGGGCAAGGTGTTTGTGTCGGGTGGGCGCTCGCGATGTGCGGGGGTCAGTCCTGCATCGGGTGGTCGCCGGTGGGCCGATCTCGGGTCGGCTTGCTGTGCGGTGATGGGGCGGTCTGCGGTGGGTTGCCCGGGCGGGTGGGTCAGCGGCGGCGTTTGTGGAGGGCGATCGCTGCTGCTGTGCCGCCTGCCACTGCTCCTACGCCTGCCGCTGCGGGGATGCCGACCTTGGCCGCCTTGCGGCCGGTGCGGTAGTCGCGCAGGCGCCAGTCGAGTTTGCGGGCGTGCTTGCGGAGCTTGGTGTCGGGGTTGATCGCGTACGGGTGGCCCACGAGGGAGAGCATGGGGATGTCGTTGTGGGAGTCGCTGTACGCGGCGCAGCGGGAGAGGTCGAGGCCTTCGGCGGCGGCGAGGGCGCGGACGGCTTCCGCCTTCGCGGGGCCGTGGAGGGGTTCGCCGACCAGTTTGCCCGTGTAGACGCCGTCGACGGACTCGGCCACCGTGCCCAGGGCGCCGGTGAGGCCGAGGCGGCGGGCGATCACCGTGGCGATCTCGACCGGGGCCGCGGTGACGAGCCACACCTTCTGGCCCGCGTCCAGGTGCGCCTGGGCGAGTGCGCGCGTACCCGGCCAGATGCGCTCGGCCATGTACTCGTCGTAGATCTCCTCGCCGATGGACTGGAGTTCCGCGACGCGGTGGCCCTTCACGATGGACAGGGCCGAGTCGCGGGCCTCCTGCATGTGCTCCGGGTCCTCGACGCCGGCCAGCCGGAACCACGCCTGCTGCCAGGCGAACTTGGCGAGGTCGCGGGTCTCGAAGAACTTGCGCTTGTAGAGGCCCCGCCCGAAGTGGAAGAGGGCGGCACCCTGCATCACGGTGTTGTCGAGGTCGAAGAAGGCTGCGGCCTTGTCGTCGCCGAGCACCGGGAACTCCGGTTCCTCCGGGGGGACGTCCTGCGAGGACTTGCGCGCAGCCTCTGCCGAGGCCTCGCCTGCCAACACGCTCCGCGCCGTGGCGGAGCGCCTACGGGGAGTGAGCCATCCGAGAGCGGCCATGCCCGTGAGCATAGCCAGTTTGTTCGGTGCCTCCGGACGCGACAGGTTTGGAGGTTGTGAACTCTCCGCGACCGCGTCGTTAAAGAACTGATCCGATCCGCCCGTTCCTTGGCGTTTTCGCGGGTGTGCCGCCGCCGTGCGCTCGCGCGAGAATGGCTGACATGAGTCCCCTCTTCCGTCGTAAGGCCCAGGACCTCCGGAGCCGGAACGTCACTCTCATCCGCAAGCCCGGGTGTCATCTGTGTGATGACGCACAGCTTGTGGTGGAGAAGGTGTGCGCGGAGGTGGGGGTGGAGTGGGAGGCGAAGGACATCTCCCTGGATCAGCAGCTCCACGACCAGTATTGGGAGCAGATTCCCGTGGTTCTCGTCGACGGCCGGCAGCACACCTTCTGGCGCGTGGACGAGCAGCGGTTGCGCAAGGCACTGACTGAGTAGTCCAAGTCGTCCGGAACCTCGCTTAGGATCGACGGCGACTGGTCTCGGGGGCGGGGATCGTAAGAGGAGAGTGTGCGGTTTTGCCCCCACGAGATGAGAAGCGGTGGTGCTTGTGCGCCGGTTCCGCACCCGTGTGCCGGGGGCGCGTGACCCCGGTCACGTTGGCCGGGCAAATCGGACACCATCTTTGTGCACGCGTTCACAAAGACATAGCCTGCTGTCGACGGGGCGGTCCGGGTACGTGTGACCGCCTGCAGCCCCGCTCTACCCGCAGGAGCACCGTGGCAACTGGCCGAACTCACCGACCGGCGACCCGTAGCCGAGGGATTCCCGAGGCCACCGTCGCCAGGCTTCCGCTGTACCTCCGCGCCCTGACCGCACTGTCGGAGCGCTCGGTACCCACGGTCTCCTCCGAGGAGCTCGCGGCCGCGGCGGGGGTCAACTCCGCCAAGCTGCGCAAGGACTTCTCCTACCTGGGCTCGTACGGAACGCGCGGTGTCGGCTACGACGTCGAGTATCTCGTCTACCAGATCTCGCGTGAGCTGGGGCTCACCCAGGACTGGCCGGTTGTGATCGTCGGTATCGGCAACCTCGGCGCGGCTCTCGCCAATTACGGCGGGTTCGCCTCCCGTGGCTTCCGGGTCGCGGCCCTCATAGACGCCGATCCGGCCATGGCGGGCAAGCCTGTCGCGGGGATCCCCGTGCAGCACACCGATGACCTGGAAAAGATCATCGAGGACAACGGGGTGTCCATCGGCGTCATCGCCACTCCCGCGGGCGCCGCCCAGCAGGTCTGCGACCGGCTCGTGGCCGCCGGGGTCACCTCCATTCTGAACTTCGCGCCGACCGTGCTGTCCGTCCCGGACGGCGTCGACGTACGCAAGGTGGATCTCTCGATCGAGCTGCAGATCCTCGCCTTCCACGAGCAGCGCAAGGCCGGCGAGGAGGCCGAGGCCGCGGGTACCGACGGCTCGGGGCCCGTGGCCGCGGCCCGCCAGGAGTCCGCCGAGCAGGGGCCCGACGGGGACGTACCCGCCGTGATGCCGGCATGAGTCTCCTCGTCGTCGGGCTGAGTCACCGCAGCGCTCCGGTCAGCGTCCTGGAGCGGGCCGCGCTGAACGCGGACGCCCAGGTCAAGCTGGTGCAGGACACGGTCGCCGCGGAGCCCGCCACCGAGGCCGCGGTACTCGCGACCTGCAACCGCATCGAGCTGTACGCCGACGTCGACAAGTTCCACGCCGGTGTCGCCGAGCTGTCCACGCTGCTCGCTCAGCACAGCGGGGTCGGACTGGACGAGCTCACGCCCTATCTGTACGTCCACTACGAGGACCGGGCCGTTCACCATCTTTTCTCGGTGGCGTGCGGGCTCGACTCCATGGTCGTGGGGGAAGGGCAGATCCTCGGGCAGATCAAGGACTCGCTGGCCAGGGCGCAGGATCTGCACAGCGCCGGACGGCTGCTGAACGATCTGTTCCAGCAGGCGCTGCGGGTCGGCAAGCGTGCGCACTCCGAGACCGGGATCGACCGGGCCGGGCAGTCGCTGGTCACCTTCGGGCTGGAGCAGCTGGCGGCCGGGGCGGATGTGCAGGCGTGGGCCCGGGGGAAGAAGGCGCTGGTCATCGGGGCCGGGTCGATGTCTTCGCTGGCTGCGGCGACGCTTGCGCGGGCCGGGGTCGCGGAGATCGTGATCGCCAACCGGACGGGGGAGCGGGCCGAGCGGCTCGCCGAGATCTTGAACGAGGGCGCCCAGCAGGGCGTGCTGGCTCGTGCGGTGCCGATGGGTGCGGTGTCGGGTGAGCTGACACGTGCTGATGTCGTGGTGTCTTGTACCGGGGCCACTGGGCTGGTGCTGTCTGCCGGGGCGGTTGCTACGGCGGTGCAGGGCCGGGTGGTTGACCAGGTGCCGGATGCTGGTGCTGGCCGGGGGGCGGTCGCGCAACCCGGCGCTGGCGAGGTGCCGCCTGTCTTTGGGTCGGGAGCCGCCCTAGCGGCACGACTGCCCGCAGGCTCCGCGGGCGAGGGGGCACGACTGCCCGCAGGCTCCGCGGGCTCCGTTGATGAAGAGAACTGTCCGCTTGACCTGCCCGCTGTGCAGCAGGGGTTCTCCGTCATGGGGGAAGCTGCCGTTGCCGGGATGGATGCGGCGACCCTGGAGCAGCATGCCGCCTGGGTGGACAACGGGACCGTCGATCGGCGTGAGGCCGGGCGGCGGGGGCCCGAGGCCGATGCCGAGCTGATCACCGCGCTGGCCGCCACCGTGGCCACCGTGGGGCGGATTCCGGAGCGCCGTAAGGCCGAGCCGGTCGTCGAGACGCCGCGGCCCGCGCCCGTGCTGTTCCTTCTCGACCTCGCGATGCCCCGGGACATCGACGCGGCCGTGCACCGGCTGGCCGGGGTGCGGCTCGTCGACATCGAGTCGCTCGCCGAGGCCTCCGCGGACGCTCCGATGGCGGCCGACGTCGACCAGGTACGCCGTATCGTCGCGGACGAGGTCGCGGCCTTCGGGGCGGCGCTCAGGGCCGCGCACATCACACCCACCGTGGTGGCCCTGCGCACCATGGCCGCCGATGTCGTCGCCAGTGAGATCGCGCGGCTCGAGGGGCGGCTGCCCGGGCTCGACGACAAGCACCGCAGCGAGATCACCCAGACCGTCAAGCGCGTCGTCGACAAGCTGCTGCACGCGCCGACCGTACGAGTCAAACAGCTCGCGGCCGAACCGGGCGGAGCAGGGTACGCGGATGCCCTGAGGACCCTGTTCGACCTCGACCAGGAAGCGGTGGCCGCCGTCTCCCGGGCCGAGGGCGCCGACGAGGAATCTGAGAACAGCAAGAACCGAGGGCCGGCATGAGTAGCAAGGCATTGAGACTGGGGACGAGGCGAAGCAGACTCGCCATGGCCCAGTCCGGGCAGGTGGCGGACGCCGTGAGCCAGGTGACCGGACGGCCCGTCGAGCTCGTCGAGATCACCACCTATGGCGACACCTCTCGCGAGCACCTCGCGCAGATCGGCGGCACGGGTGTGTTCGTCACGGCGCTGCGCGACGCGCTGGTGCGGGGGGAGGTCGACTTCGCGGTTCATTCGCTCAAGGACCTGCCCACCGCGCAGCCCGAGGAGCTGGCGCTCGCCGCCGTCCCGCGGCGCGAGGACCCGCGTGACGTGATCGTCGCCCGGGACGCGCTGAAGTTCACCGACCTGCCGCGCGGGGCGCGCATCGGTACGGGTTCGCCGCGTCGCACGGCGCAGCTGAACGCGTACGCGCGCAGCCACGCGCTGGACATCGAAACGGTCCCGATACGGGGGAACGTGGATACCCGGATCGGATACGTGCGGGACGGTGAGCTGGACGCCGTCGTCCTCGCCGCCGCCGGCCTCAACCGGATAGGCCGTAGCGATGAAGTGACCGACTTCCTGTCGGTCGACACGGTTCTGCCCGCCCCCGGCCAGGGGGCACTGGCGATCGAGTGTGCCGCGGACAACGCGGAACTGATCGCCGCGCTCGGAGAGCTCGACGACCCCTTCACCCGGGTCGCCGTGACCGCCGAGCGGTCACTGCTCGCCGCCCTGGAGGCCGGCTGCAGCGCCCCTGTGGGCGCGCTGGCCGACCTGCTGGCCGACGGGCAGATTGTCAAGGAAATGCGCCTGCGGGGCGTCGTCGGTACCACCGACGGTTCCCGCACGGTGCAGCTGTCCACCACCGGTCCCGTGCCCGAGACGTACGACCAAGCAATGGCGCTCGGCCGTGAACTCGCTGCCGAGATGCTTGCCCAGGGCGCGGCCGGTCTGATGGGGGAGCGAGCACATTGAGCCCCACCACCCTTCCCGCCGGCCTTGAACACGGGCACGTCACCTTCCTCGGTGCCGGACCCGGGGATCCGGGACTGCTGACTCTGCGCGCCGTGGAGGCGCTGGCGAACGCGGACGTCCTCGTCGCCGAGCACGACGTGCTCGACGTGGTGCGTCAGCACGCCAGACAGGGCGTCGCCGAGGTGCACACGGACGGGGGTCCTTCCTCGGACCCGCTTCCGGGCACGGGCACACCTCAGCTCGCGGTTGTTGACAGCTCGTCAACAACCGCTGGGGTCCCCGCGGTACGGGATGCCGCACATCTTGTCATGGAGGCCACGCGGGGCGGCAGGCGGGTCGTCCGTGCGGTGTCCGGTGACCCCGGACTCGACGCGTACGCCGCCGAGGAGATGCTCGCCTGCGCCGCCGCGGGCGTGCCCTTCGAGGTCGTGCCCGGCGTCGCCGCGGCCGTCGGCGTGCCCGCGTACGCCGGTGTTCCGCTGCGCGACGCCCAGGGCGCGGACGTTCGGTTCGTGGACGCCCGTACCGCCTCGGACCGCTGCTGGACGGAGGTGGGTGTCTCCGACGGGACGGTGGTCGTGTCGACGACCCTCGACTCCGTGGGTGCGGCCGCGGGCGAGCTGGTGTCGGCCGGCCGTAAGCCGGACACGCCGATCACCGTGACGGTGGCCGGTACGACGACCCGGCAGCGGACCTGGACCGCGACGCTGGGGACCATCGCCCAGACGCTGAAGCAGGCCAAGGTGCTGCCCTCGCCCGAGGGCGGGCGGCCGGTGATAGCCGTGGTCGGTGAGCGTTCCGCCGCCGCCCAGCGTGACCGGTTGTCGTGGTTCGAGTCCAAGCCGCTGTTCGGCTGGAAGGTCCTCGTGCCGCGTACGAAGGAGCAGGCGGCTTCGCTCTCCGACCAACTGCGGTCCTACGGGGCCGTACCGCACGAGGTGCCGACCATCGCCGTCGAGCCGCCGCGCACGCCCCAGCAGATGGAGCGGGCCGTGAAGGGGCTCGTCACCGGGCGCTACGAGTGGATCGCGTTCACCTCGGTCAACGCCGTGAAGGCGGTCCGGGAGAAGTTCGAGGAGTACGGGCTCGACGCCCGGGCGTTCGCGGGGATCAAGGTCGCCGCGGTGGGGGAGCAGACCGCGAAGGCGCTCGTCGCCTTCGGTGTGAAGCCGGATCTGGTGCCCAGTGGGGAGCAGTCGGCTGCGGGGCTCCTTGAGGACTGGCCGCCGTACGACCCTGTTTTCGATCCGATCGACCGGGTGTTCCTGCCGCGGGCCGACATCGCGACGGAGACGCTTGTCGCCGGGCTGATCGAGCTCGGGTGGGAGGTCGACGACGTCACGGCGTATCGGACCGTGCGGGCGTCGCCGCCGCCGGCCGAGACGCGGGAGGCGATCAAGGGGGGTGGGTTCGATGCGGTGCTGTTCACTTCGTCGTCCACCGTGCGGAACCTGGTGGGTATTGCCGGGAAGCCGCACAACGTGACCGTGATCGCGTGTATTGGGCCGGCCACCGCCAAGACCGCTGAGGAGCATGGGCTGCGGGTGGATGTGATGGCTCCGGAGCCGTCCGTGCACAAGTTGGCTGAGGCGCTTGCCGATTTCGGGCTGCGGCGGCGCGCTGCCGCGCTGGAGGCCGGGGATGCGGTTACTCGGCCGAGTGAGCGGCGGCCGGGGGCTCGGCGGAGGCGGACGACGTAGCTGCGTGACCGGAGGCTGGGGTGGGGTGGGTTCGCCGGCCCGCGCTTGCGGGGTGCCGCCTGCGCCCACCCGTGCCGCCCCAGGCGGCACCACTGCCCGCAGGCTAGGGCGGTGCGAAGGCACGCAGGCTAGGGCGGCACGACTGACCGCAGGCTAAGCGGAAGTGGTGCATACCGTGTGGCCGAAGCGCAGCAAGTTGTCCGGGTCGTAGTGGGACTTCGTCCTGGTCAGGCGGGTGTAGACCTCGTCCGTCCAGGCGCGGGCCCGGTCCTTCTCGTCGCCCGGCCTGCCGTGGAGGTTGACCATCGTGTGGCCGGTGCTCCATGGCGACATGGTCCGGTGGAGGGCCGTGGTGGCTGATTCCACCGCCGCTGCCGTGTCCGGGTCGGGCAGGACGCCGACCGTTTCCAGGAGGTAGGCGGCGTCGCGGGCGCAGATGGCGTCCTCGACGGGGGCCGGGCGGGAGAGTTCGCCGCCCATGTGACGGAGTTCGATCAGCAGGAGCGGGAGGTCCGGGACGGCCGGGCCCGCCCGGTCCAGGAACGCGGCCCGGGCGTCCGGGGGCAGCGCCCTGAGCAGGGTGCAGGCCTCGCGGGCGGGGAGCGGGTCGTGCGGGTCCTCGTAGATGCGGTCCATGGCGGCGTACGGCATGTCCTCCACGGTGTCGATGGCGACGGGAGCGGCCGCGCGGATGGGGGCCAGCAGGCTCTCGCCCTCCCTCGTGTCGCCGGTCCAGGCCAGGGCGACGCGGGCCCAGAAGCCACCGCGCAGGGGCTCGGGGATCTGCGGGATCGGCGGCAGGCGCAGGAGCGTGTACGCGCTGCACATCTCGTTGGGCAGGTCGGCCGTCCAGTCGGCCCAGGTGCGCAGGACCGTCTTCGCGTGTTCGCCGGGGAAGTAGATGCCACCGCCGAGGACCGTGGCCAGCGGGAGCAGTTCGAAGGTCAGCTCGGTGACCACGCCCACGTTGCCCTTGCCGCCGCGCAGGGCCCAGAAGAGGTCCGGTTCGGTGTCGGCGGTCACCGTGCGCAGGGTCGCGTCCGGCGTGACGACCTGGACGGAGCGGACCCGGTCGGCCGCGTAGCCGTAGGCCCGGCCGAGGATGGGCAGACCGCCGCCCAGGGTGTAGCCGACGACACCCGCGTCCGAGGACGACCCGTTCAGCGGGGCGAGGCCGTGAGGGGCGGCCGCCTCCAGGACGTCGCGCCACCTCGCACCGGCGGCGACCGTCGCGGTGCGTTCGGCCGGGTCGATCGTCACGTCGGTCATGCGGGTGGTGCTGATGAGCAGGCCGCCGTCGATCGGGAAGTTCGCGCCGTGGCCGGTGGCCTGGACCGCCACCGGCGTCCCGGTGGCCGCGGCCCAGCGCATCGCCGTCACGATGTCGTCGACGCCTGACGCTCCGATCACGATGTCCGGGTGGTGGAAGGCCGACAGATTGAAGCCGGTGACCTCGGCCACATAGGCGTCGTCACCGGGCCGCAGGACGGGCCCGTGGATCTCGGACAGGGCGAACAGGTCCGGGGCCTGGTGCGGGGTGTGGTGGGTGGCGGTCATCTCGTCCTCCTCCTTCGCGCAGGCGGGCAGCCGTGCGCGGCGAGGGGACGGGGGCCCGGTCCTTGCTCCTTGCTGTTTTTTCAGGATGGACCCGTGGGATGCGGGCCGCATCGCGGGGGCCGAGCGGCCGCGCGGGCCCGACATACCGTCGGCAAAGGTGCCGGTGGGCCGGGCGTAGCGTAGGTGCATGACGAAGTACGGATCCTTCCCCGGCACGCGGCCGCGGCGGCTGCGGACCACCCCCGTCATGCGGCGCATGGTCGCCGAGACCCGGCTGCACCCGGCGGACTTCATCCTCCCCGCCTTCGTGCGCGAGGGCGTCTCCGAGCCCGTGCCGATCTCCGCCATGCCAGGCGTCGTCCAGCACACGCGCGACAGCCTGAAGAAGGCCGCCGCCGAGGCGGTGGCCGCCGGAGTCTCCGGGATCATGCTGTTCGGCGTGCCGGAGGAGGAGAAGAAGGACGCCCTCGGGACGCCGGGCACCGACCCGGACGGGATTCTGCAGGTCGCGATCCGTGATGTGCGGGCCGAGGTCGGGGACGACCTCCTCGTCATGTCCGATCTGTGTCTCGACGAGACGACCGATCACGGGCACTGCGGTGTGCTCGACGCGGAGGGGCGCGTCGACAACGACGCCACGCTCGAGCGGTACGCCGAGATGGCGCAGGTCCAGGCCGACGCGGGCGCCCATGTGGTGGGGCCCAGCGGGATGATGGACGGCCAGATCGGTGTCATCCGTGACGCGCTCGACCAGATCGGCCGGGAGGACGTCGCGATCCTCGCCTACACGGTGAAGTACGCCTCCGCGTTCTACGGGCCGTTCCGGGAGGCCGTCGGCTCCTCCCTGAAGGGGGACCGGAAGACCTATCAGCAGGATCCCGCCAATGTGCGTGAGTCGCTGCGGGAGTTGGCGCTCGACCTCGAAGAGGGCGCCGACATGGTGATGGTGAAGCCGGCCGGACCGTTCCTCGACATCCTCGCGCGGGTCGCCGACGCGGTGGACGTACCGGTCGCCGCCTACCAGATCTCCGGCGAGTACTCGATGATCGAGGCCGCCGCCGAGAAGGGCTGGATCGACCGCGACCGGGCCATCCTGGAGACGCTGACCGGCATCAAGCGGGCGGGCGCGCAGAACATCCTCACGTACTGGGCGACCGAAGTGGCGGAAAAGTTGCGCTGATTTGCGCTACGGATGGGGATAGGTCAGGCCTCGAATCGGCCACCGGCCTGCATCGGAATGCACTCGGTTCGGCAACGGAAGCAACTCGGATCCGTGAACTGAGGCCTTCTGCCCCGCGGTTGCCCGCCGTTCTGGGCGATCAGCGGCGGGTCCGGGGCCGATTCGCGGTAGATCTGTCCGAAAAGAGATCAACCCTTGCGTCGTACACACCGAATTGACGAGTTCTCGTCAGTGTCCTTACCTTCTCGCCTGGCCTGATCCGTTCCGGATGGTCCGAACGTCGATCCCTGGGGGACACACATGAGCTGGTTCATCGAGGCGCTGAAGAAGTACGCGGTGTTCAGCGGGCGCGCGCGCCGCAAGGAGTTCTGGATGTTCGTGCTGTTCACCGTGATCATCTACGCCGTGCTGGCCGGCGTCGGCTTCGCGATCAAGGCGCCGTACATCGCGATCGTCTTCTACGTCGCGATCCTGCTGCCCAGCCTGGCCGTCCACGTTCGCCGTCTGCACGACACCGGCCGCTCCGGCTGGTGGATCCTCTTCGGGCTCGTCCCGCTCGTCGGCGGTATCACGCTGCTGGTCTTCCAGTGCTCCGACAGTCAGCCGGGCGAGAACAAGTACGGCCCGAACCCGAAGGAAGCGGCTCTGGCCCACGCCTGATCCTGTGAGCGTCGAGGCCGTCCGGTCCATGACCGGGCGGCCTTTTCGCATGCAGTACGGCGGGAGCGTGCAGGGAGTGGGTCGTTGCCGGGCCCTCGTCCTTGAGCCCCTTCCCGTCCCTGCACCCCGCCAGCGCGAACGCGGCGAGTACCAGGGCGGTGGCGGCGAGAAGACGGGTGCGGGGGGCTCGGGCAGGCATGGTGGTACGGGCCTTCCGTGGGCGGTGGGCTGGGGATTCCAGCCTGAGCGGTGATCGGCTCCGCCCGCCACAGTCTGCGGACGATTCGGGACGCCGGAGCCGGGGGATTACCTCTGACCTGCGGGGACATCGCGTCCCACGGGCTCGGTACGGGACGCTTCGAGGGGTCGTCCGTATCGCGAAAACCTGCTTGTAGAGGGCACGTACATCCCTAGGCTGCGGTCACGAGCCGCCGTCACCGCAGCCGAAGGAGTCGCGCCATGACCGTCGCACCCGCCTTTGCCCCCGTCCCGCCGCTCGCCGCGCGGGCCCGGTCGATCGGCGGTTCGCCGGTACGGGACATCCTCGCCGTCACCGCCCGCCCCGAGGTGATCAACTTCGCTGGAGGCCTGCCGGCGCCGGAGCTGTTCGACGCGCAGGGGGTCGCGGAGGCCTTCGGGGCGGTGCTGTCGCAGGCGTCCGCGCAGGCCCTGCAGTACTCCACGACCGAGGGCGAGCCGACGCTGCGGGGTGCGCTCGCCGCGCGGACGGCGGCCCGCGGGCTGCCCACGGACGCCGACGACATCCTGGTCACCACCGGCTCGCAGCAGGCGCTGTCCCTGCTGGCCACGGCGCTGCTGGAGCCCGGGGACGTCGTCCTCGTCGAAAGCCCCTGTTATCTCGCGGCACTTCAGGTCTTCGCGTTCGCGGGCGCGCGGGTGGTCGCCGTGCCCGGCGACGGCGAGGGCGTCGACCCCGAAGCCCTGGAGGAACTGGTGGTGCGGGAGCGCCCCAAGCTGCTGTACACCGTGCCGACGTTCCAGAACCCGACCGGCCGCACCATGCCGGCCGGCCGCCGGGCCGCCGTCGCGGCAGTGGCCGCCCGCCGGGGGCTGTGGATCGTCGAGGACGACCCCTACGGCGAACTCCGCTTCGAGGGCGAACGGGTGCCGTGGATCGCCTCCAACGAGGAGGCGGCCGACCGGACCGTGCTGCTCGGCTCCTTCTCCAAGGTCATGGCGCCGGGCCTCAGGCTCGGCTGGCTGCGGGCGCCCGGGGAACTGCGGCGCGCCTGTGTCGTCGCCAAGCAGGCCGCCGACCTGCACACCCCGACCCTCAACCAGCTGGCTGCGGCACGGTACCTGGCGGACCGTGACCTGGACGCCCATGTGGCGCGGGTCGCGGGCGTCTACCGCGAGCGCCGGGACGCCATGCTCGCCGGGCTGCCCGAGGCGCTTCCCGAAGGCTCGGCCTGGGCCCGGCCCGAGGGCGGCATGTTCCTCTGGGCCCGCCTCCCGGAGCCGTACGACACCACCGCGCTGCTGCCGCGAGTGGTGCGGCACGACGTGGCGTACGTTCCCGGCGCACCCTTCTACGCCGGCGAGCCCGACCGCTCGACCCTGCGGCTGTGCTTTGTGACGCAGACGCCGGAAGAGATCCGGGAGGGGCTCGGGAGGCTGGGGGAGGGGCTGCGGGACCAGGCCCTCCCGTTTGGATCACGCCCGTAACGCGGGTGGGAATGTGACGTTATTGAGAACGGCAGAAACGTCACATTTCGTACATGGAGGTCTCGAATGGTTCTCGCTGCTCTGCTCACCGGTCTGGCTCTCCTCCTTCACCACGCTCTCGGCGTCTGAAGACAGCCCTCACGCCGCGGCCGGACCGGTGCGCCCACCACCGGACCCGGCCGCGACGGACCGTCAGTCCCACCAGAAGTGCCAGGCCGGCTGGTTGAGGAGCTGGTGTTCGGCATAGGCGGCCAGGGTGGTGTCCGCGCCCTGGAGGAAGTTGTCCGGACAGAACGCGAAGTGCTCGGCGGCGACGGCCTCCGCCTCGGCGAGAGTGGTGGGCGGCGCTGCGACGGACACCGTCAGCTGGTCGAAGCCGAGCGCCACGACCCGTATGCCGAAGCGGTCCTCCCAGGAGCGGAGTACCGCGCAGAGCCGGGCCACGTCGTTCTCGTGGTTCGCGGGGCCCATCCAGCCGATCGCCGCGGGTATGTCGGCGCTGCGGCGGGCGGGGACGAGGGCGAGACGGGGCTCCTTGAGGGGGCCGCCGCCGTCGAGCAGGGAGTCCACGACGGCGGAGGCGACGGACTCGGGGTCCGCGCCGGCGGCAACGAGTCGGCCGACGGCCGGGCCCGGCCAGTCGGCGCCGTCCTCCGCGCACTCGTACCAGAGTTCCTCCAGCACCTCCTCGGCGTCGTGATCCCCGGGGTAGGACATCTCACCCGGCATCAACTCCCATTGCTCCGGCCCGCCGTGACCGGCACCGACATCGAGGACCACCGGGAGCAGTCCGGCGGCCGGTGCCGAGTGCTGGAGCGCGGCCAGGGCACCGGGCACCGCCCGGCCGTCGGTCAGCCACAGCAACGGCTCATGCCACGGCCCGTCGTCGGTCGCGTCGACCAGTACGCCCGGCGGGAGTTCGAGGCCGAGGGACGCGAGACGCGGCAGGGGGTTGGGAAGAGTCGCCATGTCAGTGACTGTAGGGGCAGCCACTGACAATCCCCGGGCGGCCGTCACCGCAGGGCGCCCCCGACGACCGTCGCCACCGTCCCGTGCACCGCCGCCCGGTCCGGCGGCCCCGCCTCCCGGTCGGCGAACAGGAGGTGTGCGGCGCCCAGCAGGGTGGCGGCGAGAAGGCCGACGTCCGCGTCCGCCGCGACGCGGCCAAGGTCGCGCTCGGCGGCGAGGTAGCCCGTGAGCATCGCCGACGCCTCCGTCATGAGCGGGATGCCGCTGGAACCGGCCGCGCGCAGACGGGCGCGGAGTTCGTCCCGGGTGATCACCAGGCCCACGACGGCGATCGCCACCGCGTCGAACAGGTCCGTCAGCGCCTCGATGAGGTTGCCGGCGACCGTGCCCGTCCCGGCGGCCTCGCGGAGGGCCGCATCCAGGTCCGCCAGCCGGCGGATACGGTTCAGCACCAGCTCGGCCAGGAACGCGTCGAAGTCCGCGAAGTGCCGGTGCAGAACCCCCTTCGCGCAGCCCGCCTCCGCCGTCACCGCCCTGCTGGTCAAGCCGGTCGGACCGGCGCGCAGCAGGATGCGCTCGGCGGCGTCGAAGAGCTGCCGGCGTGGGTCGCGGATGGCCACACCAGTCGGCATACCGCCCCCTGTCACGGCACGAGTGGGCGCAATGCCCATGGACGGGTGCCCATTGACGAGTGGGCGCGCGCCCACTCATAGTGGGCGCATGCCCACTTTACCGTCCTCGCCATCTGCCCAGGACTCCCCCGCCGAGAACCAGCCCCATCAGCGCCGGGACATCGCGGAGTCGTTCGGCGGCGACGCCGAGCGATACGACCGGGCCCGGCCCCGCTACCCCGACGCCCTGGTGGCGCGGATCGTCGCCGCGAGCCCCGGCCCCGACATCCTCGACGTCGGCTGCGGCACGGGCATCGCCGCCCGGCAGTTCACCGCCGCCGGGTGCAGCGTGCTCGGGGTCGAGCCCGACGCACGTATGGCCGAAGTGGCCCGGCGGTCGGACGCCGGCGTGACGGTGGACGTGGCGAGGTTCGAGGAATGGGAGCCGGGGCGGCGGCGGTTCGACGCCGTCGTCGCCGGGACCGCCTGGCACTGGATCGACCCCGTCGCGGGGGCCGCGAAGGCGGCGGGCGCCCTGCGGCCCGGCGGGGTGCTGTCCGTCTTCTGGAACGTGGCCCTGCTCCCGGCCGACCTGACCGAAGCAGTCGCCGACGCCTGCGAACGCGTCATGCCCGACTCGCCGTTCGACTTCCGCGCGGCCCTCACCCGGCCCGCCGCGGTCCCGTACCGGACCATCCTCGACAAGGCGGCCGACGGGATCCGCGCGGCCGGCTGCTTCGGTGAACCCGAACAGTGGCGGTACGACTGGGAGTTCACCTACACCCGTGACGCCTGGCTGGACGTCATGCCCACCCAGGGCGCCTTCACCCGCCTCCCGGCCGCGGCGCTCGCCGAGGTCCTGGAGGCCGCCGGGAGCGCCATCGACGCCCGCGGCGGCAGCATCACCATGCCGTACGCCACCATGGCCGTCACCGCACGACGGACGTGAAGCACTCCTCCGCACGGCTCTTCGCCGGCCGGAAACAGGTGCGGAGGGCCGTTCCCGGGCGGGTCACCGTCATCGGGGTGTAGACGAAGTTGTCCGCGTCGACGGCGTTGCCGACCTCGGCGGCGCGGACCCGGCCGCCCGCCGTCAGTTCGAGCCGGTCGCCGATCCGCGTGCCCCACATCCGGGCCCAACTCGTCCCGCACTCCTTGCTGTGGCGCACCTCCAGCCAGGCACCGGCGGCCGTGTGATGGGTGGCGATCGTGTCCGGTGTGGTGGCGCAGTACATGTCGATCGGGCTCTTGCCCTCGCAGGACGAACCCCGGCAGTGCGGTCCCGGAGCGGAGGTGGTCGCGGCGGCCGGGCGCGGTTCGCCGTGCTGGCGCGGCAGCAGAAGCAGCGCGACCGCCACGGCGCCGACGGCCACGGCACACACCGACGCCAGCACCGCCACGGTTGCCGCACCCCGGTGACCACCGCGCCGGAAGGCCCCCGGCGGATCCGGAGGCGGCACGGGACCCGCGGCCGGGGACGCGACCGGTAGCGAAGCCTGCACAGGCGTATCCGCCCGATCCGCCCGATCCGACCGATCCGCCTGCGACGCCCGCCCGCTCCACTCCGACTCCGCGATCTCCCACAGCGCCAGACACCGGCCCTCCGGTTCACCGGCCAGCCGGCACAGCTCCTGCACCGCCGAGCGCGGCGGCAGCGTCCTGCCGTTGAGATAGCGCTCCCAGGACGACTTGCTGAACGCCGTCTTCGCCGCGAGAGCCGCCAGGCTCAGACCGGTGCGCGTTCTCAACTCCCTCAGCGCAGCCGCCAGTCGGGCCTGTTCCGGGGTCATCCGCGCAGCGCCTTCCAGGTGTCCGGGCCCACGGTTCCGTCCACATCGACCCGTGCCCGCTTCTGGAAGGTCTTGACCGCGCGCTGCGTCAGCGGGCCGAACATGCCGTCGATGCCGCCCGGCGAGATGCCCGCCCGGCGCAGCAGACACTGCACCTCGGCCACCGCCGGCCCGGAGTCGCCGTACCCCACCGTGGCGGTCCGGGTACGGCTGTTGCCCGCGTACCAGCGGCCGTCGACCTGCTGCACATGGCAGGCGTACGACGGCGCCGACGTCCCCGCCGACAAGGTGACCGTGGTCGTCGTCCCCGCCGCCGTGCCGCCGCGGTGGTCCATGAGCCGCATGGTCACCAGCACCGCCGACGACACGGCCAGCACCAGGACCACCGCCCCCGCGACGAGCGCGACGCGCAACGACAGCATGCCTGCGCCGGGCTCCGCCGACAGGATCTCCGGCTTTGGCACGGCGGTTTCAACGACCGCCGTCTCCGGTACGGAAACCGCGCCGCGCGGGTTCCCCCAGGCCTCGGCGGCGACCTCGTGCAGCGCGAGCAGCCGGGTCGGGTCCTCGCCGCCGATCCGGGCCAGCGCCTCCACGGCCTCCCGCGGCGGCAGCGAACGGCCGCCCAGATACCGCTCCCACGACTTCGGGCTGTACCCCGTGCGCGCCGCCAGTTGACGCACGCTCAGCCCGCTGTGGTCCTTCAGCCGGCGCAGGCGCACCAGTAACTGCCGTACACGCGGATCGAGTTCCGCAGGCAGCGCTTTCCAACGCGACATGGTGTGGTCCCCCCACGCGTTCATGAACAGCGGCCGTGGTCAGTGGCCCCTGTACCCCGTGCCGCATTCTGCACCAGCATCCCCAGGACCGCACCGGAACCTGCGTCCTGCACCCATGCACAATCGGCCACCACCCGTCGACAGCCGTCCCTCCGCACCGTCGCCCCACCCCATGTCCCCGCAGGTCAGAGTGCGGGACGTCCCGCGAGGTCGTCACTTCCGCGGCAACCATGGCGGCCCCCGCCGCCCGCCCCGCAGTCTCGTCCCCGGCACCACACACCACGACCCGAGAGGGACCAGCATGCGATCGAACGCCTTGGCCAGGACACTCGTCAGCGCCGCCGCCGTGGTCGGACTCGCCGCCGGCGGCCTGGCCACCGCGGGCACCAGCTTCGCCGCGCCGGCCTCGGCCACCACCGCCCACACCGTCACCATCCGGGCGACGCACAACTTCGGCCTGACCTCCACGGAGGCCAAGAAGGTCCAGAACTGGCTGCACACGTACTGGGGCTACAACGACGGCATCGACGGAGAGCTCGGCACCAACAGCTGGAAGGCGTTCCAGCGCTGCCTGCACACCTACTGGGGCTACAACGACACGATCGACGGAGACCCGGGCCCCAACACCATCAAGGCGCTCCAGCGCCTGCTGAAGGACTCCTGGGGCTACACCGGCGACATCGACGGCGACGCCGGATCGGGCACCAAGGCCGCGTTCAAGCGGTTCGCCAACGGCATCTGACGCCCGCACCCGAACGACCGCGGCCCGCCCTCTCCACCGAGAGGGCGGGCCGCGGTACGTCGGCCGGTACGGGCCTCAGAGCCGCTCGGGCGTCCTGATCCCCAGCAGCGCCATGCCCTGGTGCAGGGTCCGGGCCGTCACGTCGCACAGGAACAGACGGTTCTCCACCTGCTGCGGCGTCTCGGCCTTCAGCACCGGGCACTTGTCGTAGAACGACGTGTACAGCGAAGCCAGCTGGTACAGGTACGCGGCCAGCTTGTGCGGCGCGTACTCCGCGGCCGCCTCGAAGACCGTGTCCCCGAACGCGTCCAGGTGCAGGCCCAGCGCCCGCTCCGCCGGGGCGAGCCCCAGCTCCGGGTGCGCGGCCGGCTTCGTCTCCCCGGCCTTGCGCAGGATCGACTGGATACGGGCGTAGGCGTACTGCAGATACACCGACGTGTCGCCGTTCAGCGACACCATCTGGTCCAGGTCGAACTTGTAGTCCCGGTTCGGCGACGTCGACAGGTCCGCGTACTTCACCGCACCGATGCCGACCTGCGCGGCCCGCTCCTGGATCTCGTCCTCGGTGAGGTCCTGCGCCTTCTCCCGGACCACCTCGGCGGCCCGCTGCACCGCCTCGTCGAGCAGGTCCTCCAGCCGTACGGTCTCGCCCTCACGCGTCTTGAACGGCTTGCCGTCCGCGCCCAGCACCGTGCCGTAGCCCATGTTGTGCGCGGTGACGCCGTCGTTCAGCCAGCCGGCCCGCCGGGCCGTCTCGAAGACCATCTTGAAGTGCAGCGACTGGCGCACGTCCACGACGTACAGCAGCGTCGTCGCGTGCAGCTCCTGGACGCGGTTGCGGATCGCGGTCAGGTCGGAGGCCGCGTAGCCGAAGCCGCCGTCGGCCTTCTGCACGATCAGCGGGACCGGCTTGTCGTCCTTGCCCCGGATCTCGTCGAAGAACACGACGAGCGCGCCCTCGGAACGCACCGCGACGCCCATCTCCTCCAGGAGGCGGGCCGTCTCGGGCATGCCCTCGTTGTACGCGGACTCGCCGACGATCTCCTCGTCACGGATCACCATGTCCAGCTTCTCGAAGACCGAGTAGAAGTAGACCTTCGACTCGTCCACGAACTGCTGCCAGAGCTCGAGGGTCTCCTTGTCGCCCGACTGGAGGGCGACCACCCTCTTGCGGGCGCGCTCCTTGAACTCCTCGTCCGCGTCGAAGACCGCACGCGACGCCTTGTACACCCGGTTCAGGTTCGACATGGCCTGCTCGCCGTCGACCTCGCCGGCCGGGGCAAGCTCGCCGGGGTGCTCGAACAGGTACTGGATGAGCATGCCGAACTGGGTGCCCCAGTCGCCGATGTGGTGCCGGCCGATCGTCTGCTCGCCGGTGAAGTCGAGCATGCCGCGCAGCGCGTCACCGATCACCGCCGACCGCAGATGCCCGACGTGCATCTCCTTCGCCACGTTCGGCTGCGCGTAGTCGACGACCGTGATGCCCGGGTTCTCCTTCAGCGGCACACCGAGCCGCTCGCCGTCGGCGGCACGCGCCGCGAGCGTCTCCGTGATCGCCCGGTCCGAGATGGTGATGTTGAGGAAGCCGGGCCCGGAGACCTCGACGTCCTTGATCAGCCCCTCACCGGTGACGATGTGGGAGACGACCTGGGTCGCCAGCTCCCGCGGGTTCGCCTTCGCCTTCTTCGCCAGCGCCAGGATCCCGTTGGCCTGGAAGTCGGCCCGGTCGCTACGTCGCAGCAGCGGGTCCGCGCCCGCACCGGCCTCGGGGAGGGCGGTGACCAGGGCGTCGGCGAGACGCTGGTGGACGGAGGACGTGAGGGACGTGACCGAGGCCATGGAGTGGATGCCGTTCCGCTCGTAGGAGTACGAAAACCCCTCCAGTGTCCCATGGGGGCGGACGGGCGGTCGCCCGCATTACCGCCCGCCCCCGGCGGCGCGTCAGGCCGTGGGCGCCAGCGCCACGGCCGCGAGGGCCGGCGCGGACTCGGTGCCGTCCGCGTACACGGCCGTCACACGGTAGTAGGCGGCGGTGCCGGACGGCGGGTTCTCGTCGCGGTACGTGTGAAACGCGTCCGAGTACGGGTTCGGCAGCGCCCCCTCGGCGATCCGCTCGTACGAGCCCGTGGCGCGGTCCCAGCGGTAGACCCGGTAGCCGGTGGCACCGTCGACGGAGTCCCAGTTCAGGACGGCGTCACCGGCGTTCTCCGCCGCGTCCAGGCCGGTCACCGGGGAACCCGGCGCGGTCGCCTCGGAGGGCCGGGTGTCCTGCTCGGTCGCGAAGACGGTGACGCCGTCCGTGTAGTTGTTCGAGCCGTCCACCGCGCGCAGCTCCCAGCAGCGCTCCTCGCCGTCCGGCAGCCCCGAGGTGTCCTCGTAGGACGTGGCCCCGCCCGCCAGGGTCACCGTGGTGTCCGCCCCGCAGGTGCGCACCCCGTCGACCGTCTCGGGAGTGCCCACGCTCAGCCAGTAGGCCCGCACGTCGGCGGCGGTCGAGGCGTCCCACCGCAGGGTCGTGCCCCACGGCTGCGGCGTGGCGGTGAAACCGGACGGCACGGGCGGCGCCACGGTGTCCACGTACTGCACGGCCTTGAATTCCGTCGAGGTCACGCCGTTCGCCGCCACGGCGAGCGCCGTGATGTACCGGTCGGTCGAGTCGCCGAAGTCGGTGAGAATGCAGCGGTACTCGACGTACAGATCGGTACTGAGGATCTCCTCCGGTGCGCAGGCGCGCAGGGTGGTGCGGACCGTGGAGGCGCTGCTGCCGGAGTAGACCCGGAAGCCGCCGCTGTGGTCGTTGTCCGCCGCGACCCGGAAGCGCAGCTCCGGCCGGCCGTTCGCGTCCGGCTTCAGATAGACGGGCACGGCGGGCGCCACCTGGCGCCGGGAGGCGATCGTCACCGGTGCGGAGCGGTGACCGGCCGCGTCGACGGCGTACACCTTGTAGGTGCGGGTGACGCCCGGCCGCGCCGTCGTGTCCTCGTACGCGGCGGCCGTGGCGGTGCCCAGGAGGACCGACTCCGCGCCGCCGTCCGCACCGTAGACCTGCCAGCGCACCGCGTCGTCCGACGGCGCGGCCCAGGTCAGCGCGACCTTGTCGGTGTCCGCCTTCGCCGCGAGCCCCTTCACGGCGCCCGGCGCCGCCACGTCCGGCGTGGTCACCGCGACCGGCGTGGAGCGCGCCGAGGTGTTCCCCGCGGCGTCGGTGGCCGTGGCCGCGTAGTAGTACGTCTGCTTCTCGGCGGCTGTCTCGTCGTACAGGTACTGCTCACCCGGCGTCTGCCGCAGGTCCAGGGCGGCGACCTTCGTGAACGGGCCCGCCGCCGCCGTGGCGCGCCACAGCGTGAAGACGGGGCCGTCGGACGGCTGTACCTGGCCCAGCCAGACGTTGACGCGCGGGATCGGCGTGGTGCCGTCGCTGCCTTCGTGACCGTCGGTCACCGACACCGAGACGTCGGAGGCGTTCACGGCCGGTACCCCAGGTGCCGTCCGGTCCGGTGTGCTGACGTACGGGCCGCAGGCGGTGGCGCCGTAGTTCGTCCACTTGTCGACGGCCTGGACGCAGAACCGGTACTTCTGGCCGTCCTTCGGCGGGGTGTACGCGGCGGTGGTGCCGGTGGTCGTCCAGGAGGCCACGCCGGACGCGGGGGTCTCCACCCGCACCCGGTAGTGGGAGATGTCCAGCTCCCGGTTCTTCTTCCAGCCGGCGCTCGCCTTGCCGGTCGCCGCGTCGTACGTGGTGGTGATGCCCGTCGGGGCCAGCGGCGGCTTGCTGTCGGAGGAGGCGGGCCAGGTGAACTTCACCCGGGACGAGCCCGTCCAGTTCACGTGGTCGACGCGCACGGTGTGGCTGCCCGAGCCGATGCAGAACATGCCCGGGACGCTGTTGCCGGAGTCACCGGTGTCGGTCCACTTGTTCACCTTCCGCACCCCGTCCACGTACAGCCGCAGGCCGTCCGTGCCGGACAGACGGTAGGTGAAACAACCGCCCGAACCGAAGTCGCGGGTGAGCGACCAGCGGACACCGAAATAGTTCGTGGGCATCCCGGAGAACGCGGCGCCCGACCAGGACTGGTCGATCGTGGTGTCGCAGTCCGTCCTCTTCGGCGTGCCGGAGAACGAGGTGTTCGTGTAGAAGGTGCGCTTGAACGTGGTGTCGCCGCAGGTCGTGGCCGCCTCGGCGGCGGGCGCCGCGAGGAGGACGCAGGCCGTCGGCAAGGTCATCGCGAGTCCGGCCGCACCCACGCGCAGCCCGGCCCGGAATCTGTCTGTGATCACGGCAAGAGGACTGCCGTGGGGCCCCGGGGGTTGTACGGCGACCCAATCCGTTTCCGGCAGGGACGGGCGCGGGTGACAATGGGTGGCGGGTCCCGTCGGCGCAGGCGCACCGGCACGGCCCCGAGGACGTGTCTCCACGGCGTACCAGAACAGAAAGAAGGACGTGCCGATCGTGGCTCAGAGCACCGAGACCGCCGACTGGGTCTCCCGTTTCGCGGATGACGTCATCGAGGAGTCGGAGCGCCGGGCCCCCGGCAAACCTGTCGTCGTCGCGTCCGGCCTGTCCCCCTCCGGTCCGATCCACCTCGGCAACCTCCGCGAGGTCATGACCCCGCACCTCGTCGCCGACGAGATCCGGCGCCGCGGGTACCAGGTCCGGCACCTGATCTCCTGGGACGACTACGACCGCTACCGCAAGGTGCCGGAGGGCATCCCCGGGGTCGACAAGGAGGCCTGGGCCGAGCACATCGGCAAGCCGCTGACGTCCGTGCCCGCCCCGAAGGGGTCCGTGCACCCCAACTGGGCCGAGCACTTCAAGGCCGCCATGATCGAGTCGCTCGCCGAGCTGGGCGTCGAGTTCGACGGCATCAGCCAGACCGCGCAGTACACCTCCGGCGTGTACCGCGAGCAGATCCTGCACGCCGTCGCGCACCGCGCCGAGATCGACGCGATCCTCGACCAGTACCGCACCAAGAAGGCCCCGGCCAAGCCCAAGCAGCAGCAGAAGCCCGTCGACGAGGCCGAACTGGAGGCCGCCGAGGGCTCCGGAGCCGCCGGCGAGGACGACGGCTCGTCCGGCTCCGCGGGCTACTTCCCGTACAAGCCCTACTGCGGCAACTGCGAGAAGGACCTGACGACGGTCACCTCCTACGACGACGAGACGACCGAGCTGACCTACGCCTGCACCGCCTGCGGCTTCTCCGAGACCGTCCGGCTGAACGAGTTCAACCGCGGCAAGCTGGTCTGGAAGGTCGACTGGCCGATGCGCTGGGCCTACGAGGGCGTGATCTTCGAGCCGAGCGGTGTCGACCACTCCTCCCCGGGATCCAGCTTCCAGGTCGGCGGACAGATCGTCGGGATCTTCGGCGGCAAGCAGCCCATCGGGCCGATGTACGCCTTCGTGGGCATCAGCGGCATGGCCAAGATGTCCTCCTCGCGAGGCGGCGTGCCCACCCCCGGCGACGCCCTGAAGATCATGGAGCCGCAGCTCCTGCGCTGGCTGTACGCCCGGCGCAAGCCCAACCAGTCCTTCAAGATCGCCTTCGACCAGGAGATCCAGCGCCTCTACGACGAGTGGGACAAGCTCGACGCCAAGGTCGCCGACGGGTCGGCCCTCCCGGCGGACGTCGCGGCCCACTCGCGCGCCGTGCGCACCGCCGGCGGCGAACTGCCGAAGACCACCCGCCCGCTGCCGTACCGGACCCTGGCCTCCGTCGCCGACATCACCGCCGGCCACGAGGACCAGGCCCTGCGGATCCTGAGCGAACTGGACCCCGCCAACCCGCTCGGCTCCCTCGACGAGGTCCGCCCGCGCTACGACAAGGCGGAGGCCTGGATCAACACGCACGTCCCCGCCGACCAGCGGACCATCGTGCGCGACGAACCCGACGCCGAACTCCTCAAGTCCCTCGACGAGGCCTCCCAGCAGTCCCTGCGGCTGCTGACCGACGGCCTCGCCGACCACTGGTCGCTCGACGGGCTCACCCACCTCGTCTACGGCGTGCCGAAGGTGCAGGCCGGATTCCCGGCCGACGCCACGCCCAAGGAACTCCCGCCGGAGATCAAGACCGCCCAGCGGACCTTCTTCGCCCTGCTGTACCACCTGCTGGTCGGCCGGGACACGGGTCCGCGACTGCCCACGCTGCTCCTGGCGGTCGGGCAGGAGCGGGTACGGGTCCTGCTCGGGGAGTGACGCCATGAGAAAGCGCCCGGTGCCGCACGGCACCGGGCGCTTTCTCATGCGACACGCCTATGCGATGTGCTCTTCCGCCAGCTCCGCGTTGAGCCGGTTGGAGAAGCGATTCACCATCTGCTCGGCCTCACGCTGCGGAAGCGTGACGTTGTACGTCGCCTCCACATCGGCGATGAACCCGCGAGGAGTGGGCGCCCCGTTCCCGCTCTTTATCGACTCACGGAAGACCTGGTAGTACGCGTCCTCGTCCGGCTCCGGCGGGCCACCGCCCTCGCCGAGCTCACGGGTGCGCCCCGGGCCGGCCGGAATCGGGAAGCTGCCCGTCTCCTCCGGAGAGGGCTCCTCATACACCGGCTGCTCCGGGAACTGCTCCTGCCGGAACTGCTCCTGCTGATAGTGCTCGGCCTGCTGCTGCTCGTCGAACCACTGGGCGTACTGCTCCGGGTCGTACGTGGGGTCGTAGTCGCCGTGGTACTCGACCTGCTGCGGGTGCCGTGCGTGCAGCCACTGGCTGCGATCGGGCTCGGGCTCCGGCGCGTACTGCGCGGCGGGCGCCGCCTCGACCTCGCGGTGGGGTGCGGGCGCTGCCACCTCCTGAACCGCCACGGGAACCGGCTGCGGCGCCGGCGGCAGCAACGCCGGCTCGATGCCCGCCGCCGCCAGCCCCTCCGGAGCCGTCTGCGCCAGCGGGACCCCGTACCGGGCCAGCCTGAGCGGCATCAGCGACTCCACCGGAGCCTTACGCCGCCACGCCCGCCCGAAGCGCGAACGCAACCGCGCCTGATAGACCAGCCGCTCCTGCTCCAGCTTGATCACCTGCTCGTAGGAGCGCAGCTCCCACAGCTTCATCCGGCGCCACAGCAGAAATGTCGGAATCGGCGAGAGCATCCACCGCGTCAGCCGGACACCCTCCATGTGCTTGTCCGCCGTGATGTCCGCGATACGGCCGATGGCATGGCGGGCCGCCTCCACCGCCACCACGAACAGCACCGGGATCACGGCGTGCATCCCCACACCCAACGGGTCCGGCCAGGCCGCCGCACCGTTGAACGCGATCGTCGCCGCCGTCAGCAGCCACGCCGTCTGACGCAGCAGCGGGAACGGTATACGGATCCACGTCAGGAGAAGATCCAGGGCCAGCAGGACACAGATACCCGCGTCGATGCCGATCGGGAAGACATACGAGAAGTTCCCGAAACCCTTCTTGATGGCCAACTCACGGACCGCCGCATACGAACCGGCGAAGCCGATGCCGGCGATGATCACCGCGCCGGTCACGACCACGCCGATGAGAATCCGGTGCATCCGAGTCAGCTGCAGTGGCGCGGCCACCCGTACTCCCCTCCCATTGCGTGCTGTTGCGCGCAACAGAGTGGCACATGTGTACGCCGAACGAGGTAACGGAACGGGTGGAGCCCGACCCCCGCAGTGGGCCGGGCTCCATCAAAAAACGGTGCTGAGCTGCGAGTTGGCGTCCACACGCGGCCCAGATGTGACAGTCAGCTCTTCTTGGACGCTGAGGAGGAGGGAGAGGCCGAAGCGGACTTCGAAGGAGACGCCGAGGCCGACTTCGACGCCGACCCGGACGGCGAGGGCTTCGCCGTGCCCGCACCACCACCCGTGGCCGCGCCGCCGTCACCGTTCGCCGCCGCCACCGAGGCCACCGCCTCCTTGGCCGCCGCCTCCGCGACCTTCACCAGATCGTCCGCGTCCGGGGTCTTCTCACCAGCCAGACCCGCACCGTTGTAGTCCAGCGTGATCACCACGTTCTCGACGCGCGCCACCACCGTCTGCTGCTTGAAGGCGCCTTCCTTCTTCTTCAGGTCGTAACGCACCAGCGTCGCCTCGGCGCCCGTCCCGGCAACCGGCTGCGTCTTCAGGTTCTTCGCACCCTGAGCGCCCTGGGCGTCCTTCACCTGCTTCTCGAAGTACGCGTGCGCCAACTGGTCGCCCGCGCCACGCGAGGCATCCGACTCGAAGCGCAGCAGCGACACATTGAGCCAGCGGAACTGCGAGCCCTTCACACCGTTGTTGTCCAGGCTGCTCCAGGAGCAGCTCGCCCGCGTCGCCGTATCACCGGACTTGCCCGCCTTGCCGGACTTCACGCCCTTCGGCACGAGCGAGGTCAGCGTCTTCTTCGACAGCACCCCACACGAATCCGGCAACTTCTTGTACGCCGCCGCCTGCACCGTCGGCGCCGTACTCGCGGTCGCCGCCGCCGTGTCACCGGGGCTCGCGCCCTTGCTCCCCCCGTCACCGGAGCCGGAGTCCGAGGAGCAGCCGACGGCGAACACCATCACGGGGACTGCGACCGCGCCCACAAGCAGACGGCCTGACCGCCTCGCCTGCTGCTCTCGCCGGTTGCGCTGGTCTCGCTCTGCTGGTCGCTGCATGGTTCCTTCACTCATGACGCTGTGGTTCCTGAGGTCGGCGGATCGGGTCCGAGGAGCCACCGTACGCGGTGAGGAAACTGTGTGCTTCCGCTTCGTCAGCATGACGAAGGGGCGCCCGAGGCGCCCCAGAGCCCCCTAACCACCCAGCGTGTCCGCCAGCTGCGCAGCCAGATTCCGGGCCCTGTCCTGCATTTCCTTGCTGTCCGGCACAACGCCGACAGCAGCCGGCTGCTCCTCGTACTCGATGGTCACCATGACGTTGGACGTGCGGAACACCACAGTCACCGTGCGCTGCCGGGCCGTCGAACCCGAGCCACTCAGAGCGTCGTCCAGGAACGCCTCGTCACCGAGATCGTCGAGAGTCCGGGGCTGAAGACTGGCCGGGGTCGCGGACGAGGAAGCCGACTCGGAATCGGAAGGGGAGGCGGACGCCGAGGAACTGGCACTGGCGCTGGAACTGGCACTGGAGCCGGCAGTGGGAGTGGAAGCGGAGCCGGAACCGCTCTGCGAACTCGTCGGCTCCGGCAGGTCGGCCGCCGTCTCCTTCTCCGCGAACAACTCCTGCGCCTGCGTGTCGTCGCTCACCGAGTTGTCATAGGAGACGACACGCTCGAAGTCGATCAGCAGCCGGTCGGTCGCGGTCGTCGAGTCCACCTTCCACCGGCAGCCCGCCTTGCGGTCGTTGTCGAACGCGAGCGTGGCCTCACCCTCGTACGCCTTCTCCCGCTGGTCCGCATCGGCAATCTGCTTGATGCCGGGCAACAGCGAATCGAGCGTGTCCTGACTCACCGCACTGCACGGCCCGGGCAGCGTGCGGTACTTGCCCGGCTGCGCCACGACGCTCGCCGTACCGGCGTTACCGGGATTCGCGTCATCCGTCGCACCGCCGCCGCCCGAACCGCCCGTGCAGCCGGCCAGCAGCGCCACGAGGAGCGCGGCGACGCCGGATACGTACGCCTTCCGCTGCACGGTCGGGCTCCTCTCGACGGTGGCTCTGTGCCGTTGCTCCAGTGTCCCCGCTGGTTAATCGCTTGCCGCGCGGGGGCGTCCACTGGAGACAATGTGTATCGCACGCACTGCCGTGGACGCCGGTCCGTTGTCCTTTTTCATCGACCTTGGCGCCGGTTTTGCGATCTAAGACTTCTGTCATGTTTTCGGGGGAATGAGGACGATATGTCGTACGTAGAGATGCCGGGCGCGAAGGTCCCGATCCGCATGTGGACCGACCCGACGACGGTCGAGGACGTGGCCCTCCAGCAGCTCCGCAATGTCGCGACACTGCCGTGGATCAAGGGGCTGGCCGTGATGCCGGACGTGCATTACGGGAAGGGGGCGACGGTCGGGTCCGTCATCGCCATGCAGGGGGCTGTCTGTCCTGCGGCGGTGGGGGTGGACATCGGGTGCGGGATGTCGGCGGTGAAGACGTCGCTGACCGCCAATGATCTGCCGGGGGATCTGTCGCGGCTGCGGTCGAAGATCGAGCAGGCCATTCCGGTGGGGCGGGGGATGCATGACGATCCCGTGGATCCGGGGCGGTTCCACGGGCTCGCCACCGGCGGGTGGGACGACTTCTGGGGGCGGTTCGACGGGATCGCCGAAGCGGTCAAGTTCCGTCACGAGCGCGCCGAAAAGCAGATGGGTACGCTCGGAAGCGGCAACCACTTTGTCGAAGTATGCACGGATACAACCGGTTCTGTTTGGTTGATGCTGCACTCGGGGTCGCGGAACATCGGCAAGGAACTCGCCGAGTTCCACATCGGCGTTGCCCAGAAGCTCCCGCACAACCAGGGCCTCGTCGACCGTGACCTCGCTGTCTTCGTGGCGGACACCCCGCAGATGGCGGCCTACCGGAACGACCTCTTCTGGGCGCAGGAGTATGCGAAGTACAACCGCACCCTGATGATGGCGCTTCTGAAGGACGTGATCCGCAAGGAGTTCCGGAAGGCGAAGCCGACCTTCGAGCCCGAGATCAGCGCTCACCACAACTACGTGGCCGAAGAGCGCTACGACGGCATGGACCTGCTCGTGACCCGCAAGGGCGCGATCCGCGCGGGCTCCGGCGAGTACGGAATCATCCCTGGCTCCATGGGCACGGGTTCGTACATCGTGAAGGGCCTCGGCAACGAGAAGGCCTTCAACTCGGCCTCGCACGGCGCGGGTCGGCGTATGAGCCGCAACGCGGCCAAGCGGCGGTTCTCGACGAAGGACCTGGAGGAGCAGACGCGGGGCGTCGAGTGCCGTAAGGACTCCGGCGTGGTGGACGAGATCCCGGGCGCCTACAAGCCGATCGAGCAGGTCATCGACCAGCAGCGGGACCTTGTGGAGGTCGTGGCGAAGCTGAAGCAGGTCGTCTGCGTGAAGGGTTGACGCGGCCGACTGCCGTGCGCGCCCATGGGCCCGAGCCGGATGGCTCGGGCCCTCATTTGGTCAGTGGAGCTGTTTCTCCAGCAGCGTCACCGCATACGGGCTCCCCAACCCGCCGTCCTTCGCCCGCTGTTCGCCTACGACCCTGTAGCCCGCCGACTCGTAGTACGCGCGCAGCCGCGGGTTGGCGGCCAGGCAGTCCAGGCGGGCGTAGGGGCGGCCTGTGGCGGCGATGCGGGACTCCGCCTCCGCCAGCATCCGGCGGCCCGCGCCCGGTGGGGCCGTGTGCGGGGTGGTCATCAGGCGGTGGATGTAGCCCGCGTCGGCGGGGCGGGGGCCCCAGGCGGCCTCGTCCTCCCACCAGAGTTCCCAGGCGCCGGCCAGGTGGCCGCCCGCGTGGGCCAGCCAGACCTCGCCCTCCTGCATGCGCGTGCGGAAGTGGGTCTCGTCCTTCTCGCCCGGCTTCCACTGGTCGATTCCCCGGGCCAGTTGCCAGAGCGCGGCCGAGTCGCGGAGGCGGACGAGGGTGCGGGCGTCGGGTGGGGTGGCCTTGCGGTAGGTGAGGGGCGGCGAGGTCGTGGGCCGGGGTTCCAGGAGGGCCGTGCGGAGGGTGGTCGCCAACGCCTCTGCGTCCAGGGACAGTTCCCGCGTGATGTAGTCCTCCAGAGAGCCGTAGCGCTGCTTCATGGCCGCCAGGAAGGTGCGCATCACCTGCTGCGGGGCCCGGCCGAAGCCCGGCCAGGTCGGTTCGCGGCCGTCGTTTCTCGCCTTCCAGGAGGCGAGGATGGCCGGGGCGGCCAGTTCGGTGAGGCTGTAGTCCTCGATGATGGTTGTTTCCGGGATGCCCAGCAACGTCAGGATCAGCGCGGCGAGTTGGCCCGTGCGGTCCTTGCCCGACGCGCAGTGGAAGACCAGCGGGGTGTCCGATTCCGCCGACTCCGCCACCAGTTCCAGGGCTCTGCGGATCTCCTTCACCCCGTCCTCCGCCACCTCCATGTAGCGCTCCGCCAGGTACGGGCCGGGGTCGACGTCGGGGGCCTGGACCGCCTGCTCGTAGGCGCGGTGCTCGATGCTGAGGTTGTGGTACGCGAAGGAGGAGTGGGAGGGGACGCGCCCGCGCGCCTCCGCCTCCCAGGGGTGGCGCAGGTCGATGACCGTGCGGATGCCGAGGGAGAGGAAGCGGTCCCAGTCCTGTGTGCCCTCGGTCAGCTTGCCCGGGGAGTCGGCGCGGTACAGGCGTCCGGGGCGGATGCGGTGGCCGTCCGGGGTCGTGTAGCCGCCCAGGTCGCGGAAGTTGTGCAGCGCGTCGAAAGCTATGTGTCGGTCCACAGGCTGTGACCCTATGCCTACTTGGCGTGCAGCACCGCGTAGATCATCACGAAGGCCACGATGTGGATGCCGAAGAGGAAGTACGCGAGGTAGTACCAGACGTAGCGTTCGCGTTTCTTCTCCAGCCGCAGGCGCTGCTGCTCCGCCTCCCGCTCGGCGTCTTCCGCCATCACAGCTCCCTGTGGACCTTCGTGTTGGAGGCCTGCGCGCGCGGGCGGAGGACCAGGAGGTCGACGTTGACGTGGTGGGGGCGGGTGACGGCCCAGGTGATGGTGTCCGCGACGTCGTCGGCCGTGAGGGGTTCGGCGACGCCCTCGTAGACCTTCGACGCCTTGGCCTGGTCGCCGCCGAAGCGGGTGAGGGCGAACTCGTCGGTCCTGACCATGCCGGGGGCGATCTCGATCACGCGGACGGGCTGGCCGACGATCTCCAGGCGGAGGGTCTCGGCGAGGACGTGCTCGCCGTGCTTGGCGGCGACGTAGCCCGCGCCGCCCTCGTAGGTGCCGAGGCCGGCGGTGGAGGAGATGACGACGACTGTGCCGTCGCCGCTCGCCACCAGCTTGGGGAGCAGGGCCTGGGTGACGTTCAGGGTGCCGATGACGTTCGTCTCGTACATCGCGCGCCAGTCGGCCGGGTCGCCGGTGGCGACCGGGTCGGCGCCGAGTGCGCCGCCCGCGTTGTTGACCAGGACGCCGATGGTCTTGAAGGCGGTGGCGAACTCGTCGACGGCCGTACGGTCGGTGACGTCGAGCTGGTACGCCGTGGCCTGGTGGCCGGCTGCGTTGATTTCCTCCGCCAGTGCCTCGATGCGGTCCTTGCGGCGGGCGGTGAGGACGACCCGGTAGCCGGCCGCGGCCAGCTGCCGGGCGGTGGCGGCGCCGATTCCGCTGCTGGCACCCGTCACGACGGCGATGCGGGAGGCGGCGGACGGTGCGGGGGCCATGCGGTGCTCCTGGTGTTGGGTCGGCGGTCGGCTCCGTCCAGCGTAGGTGAGGCTCAGCCGCCGCTGCGCGGTGCCCACATGATGAGAGCCATGCCGGCCAGGCACACCAGGGCGCCCGTGATGTCCCAGCCGTCGGGGCGGTAGCCGTCGGCGACCATGCCCCACAGGATCGAGCCGCCCACGAAGATGCCTCCGTATGCGGCGAGGATGCGGCCGAAGTGGGCGTCGGGCTGGAAGGTGGCGACGAAGCCGTAGGCGCCGAGGGCGAGGATGCCGCCGGTGATCCACAGCCAGCCGCGGTGTTCCCGTACGCCCTGCCAGACCAGCCAGGCACCGCCGATCTCGAAGAGGGCGGCGAGGACGAAGAGGGCGGCGGAGCGGGCGACGAGCATGCCTGCAGCTTGGCATGTCTGCCGCCGTGGCCGGCCGTGCTGTCACCTGTTGGACGGCGCCTGCCGCGTGCTCCGCGTGGGATACATCCGTACGACTGCGTGGAGTGAGGAGTGGCGGTATGCGGAGGATGCGGGTTCCTGTGGTCGGGGCTGCCGCCCTGGTGATGGCGGCTGCTGTGCCGGGCGGTGCCGTCGGCGCTCCCGAGGCGGATCTGGCGTATCACGGTGTCGTCGCCATGTCCGGTGGCCGCGTGGACCTGCGGCTCATGACGCGCAATTACGGGCCGTCCGCGGTGCCGGACGCGACGGTGCGGCTGCGCTGGTCGGCGGCGCCGGTGAACAAGCAGGCGCTGCCGGCCGGGTGTGTGCGGTCGGGGGAGCGGGTGATGCTGTGCCGGGTGGGGGTGCTGGCCGCGAAGTCCGTGGCCCGGCAGATCAGGTTGCGGGTTCGGCTGCGGGGTGCGCCGTCCGAGGTGCGGGTGGAGATCGACACGGCGTGGAACGGGGGCGCCGTCGACCGTCATCGGCACAACGACCGGCAGCGGGTGCTGGTGCTCGCCACCGGGGACGAGTACTCCTTCTAGGGAGGCCGGGTCGTACGATTCCTGCACGGCGCAGATGAAGCGGGGCGAAGAGGAGCGGGGCATGGCCGGGAACGTGCGGGAGCGGCTGCTCGACGAGCTGGCCGGTGTCTCGCGTCGCTACATGGCCTCGTACGCCCTCTTCAACCAGGCCGTGGCCGACCATCTGGGGCTGCACCCCACGGATCTTCAGTGCCTGAATCTGCTGACGCTGGAGGGCGGGCCGGTGACCAGCGGCCGGATCGCCGAGATGACGGGTCTGACGACCGGTTCGGCGACGCGGCTGGTGGACCGGCTGGAGAAGGCGGGTTACGTCGTACGGGAGCGGGACGCGCAGGACCGGCGGCGGGTGCTGGTGGCGACCGTGCCGGAGCGGATCGCCGAGTTCGGGCGGATGTGGGACCGGCTGGGCGGCGGCTGGTCCGCTCTCTTCGAGGAGCTGGACGACGCCGAACTCGCCGTGGTCATCGGGCACATGCGGCGCACGGTGGAGTTCAGCGCGCAGCAGGTGGCTCGGCTGCGGGCGGGAGAGGTCTAGGGCCTGTCCGGCGGATCGGCTCGGCGTCGCCGGGCCCGGAACACCCCCCTCCCCGGGAGGGCCCCCGTCGTTCCGCGCCGCGGCGGCGGCTGATGTCTACGTGTTCTCGGTGTCGTAGCGCTCGCGGGCCTCGTGGACCTCGTCGAAGTGGGTTTCGGCCCAGGTTTTCACGGCGGTGAGCAACTGGGCGAGGCTGCCGCCGAGTTCGGTGAGTTCGTAGTCGACGCGGACCGGTACGGACGGGGTGACGGTGCGGGTGAGGATGCCGTCGCGTTCCAGTGAACGCAGTGTCTGCGTCAGCATCTTGGGGCTCACGCCCGCGATCTTGCGGCTGAGGTCGCTGTAGCGCATGGGGCCGGAGGAGAGGGCCGCGAGGACGAGGCTGACCCATTTGTCGCTGAGGCGGTCGAGCAGCTGGTTGGTGGGGCAGGCGCGGAGGAACGCGTCGTACTCCACGCGGGCCTGCTCGCGCTTCTGGGCCGCGGTCATGGTCGCCATGGCTCTCCTCCCGGTGAGGTAGGCACCTCCAGGTAACTACTTCCTCATGGATAGTAACTCTTCCTAGGGTTGTTGCACGCACAGCGGAACCAAACAAAACGATGTGAAGAGTCTTACGGGAGCAATGACCATGCGTGCTGCAGTGGTGAGGACGTTCGGCGGGCCCGAGGCCGTGGAGGTCGTGGACGTGGAGGTGCCGGAGCCGGCGGCCCGGCAGGTGCGGATCAGGGTCGCCGCGGCCGCGCTGAACCCGGTGGACGCGGGGGTGCGGGCCGGTGCCTTCGGGGGTGCGGGCAAGCAGATCGGGTTCGGCTGGGACGTCGCCGGGACCGTGGACGCGACGGGAGTGGCCACCGCGTGGAGCGTCGGCGACGAGGTGGTGGCGCTGGACTACGGCATGGTGAAGCCGCTGGGCACGCACGCCGAGTACGTCGTCGTCGACACGGACGCGGTGGCCAAGGCGCCGGCCACGGTGGACGCCGTGCACGCGGCGACGCTGCCGCTGAACGCCCTGACCGCCGTACAGGCCCTGGATCTGCTGGAGTTGGCGCCGGGGCAGTCGTTGCTGGTGACGGGGGCCGCGGGTGCGGTCGGCGGGTTCGCCGTCCAGCTCGCCGCCCGTCGGGGGGTGGCCGTGACCGCGCTGGCCAGGGAGGACGACGAGGAGCTCGTACGGTCCCTGGGGGCCGCGCACTTCACGTCCGGTGCCGTCGGGGCGGGGAGCGTCGACGCCGTGCTGGACGCGGCGGTCCTCGGCGAGGCGGCGCTGGAGTGGGTGCGGGACGGGGGCGCGTACGTCGGCGTCATCCCGCAGGCGGCCCCGGCGTCCGTGCGCGGTGTGCGGACCGGTGCGGTGGAGGTGAGCGCCGACGGGGCGCGGCTGGCCGAGCTGGCGGAGCTGGTGGACGCGGGCGTGCTGACGCTGCGGGTGGCCGAGACGTACGCCCTGGAGGACGCGGCGAAGGCGCACGCCCGCCTGGCGGACGGCGGGGTGCGCGGCCGGTTGGTTCTCGTCCCGTAGGTCCTGCCTAGTGGTCCCCTTGGGGTGCCTTGCGCGGCAGCAGTCGTACGAGCGGCAGGCACAGGGCGACGGCCGCGGCGACCACGGCGAGGCTCACCAGGAGGGCGTGGGTCTCGCCGCCGCCGACCGCCTTGAAGTACACGGTGGTCACGGCTGCCGCGCCGACCGCGTTGGCGAGCTGCTGCACCGCGTTGAGGGAGCCGCTCGCGCTGCCGGCCTCCTCGGGGGCGATGTCGCCGATGGTGACGTCGTAGACCGTGCCGAAGCAGGTGCCCATGCCGAGGCCGGTCAGCAGGAGGGGTGGGACGAGGGCCCAGCCGGACCCTTCGGTCAGGAGGGCGAGGCAGCCGCAGCCGCCCAGGATCATCAGCAGTCCGGCGACGACGAGCCGTCGGCCGTGGGTGTGGATCAGCCGGTAGCAGGCGATGGACGCGAGGACGATGCCCGCGGAGAGCGGGATCAGGCCGAGTGCGGTGCCGGCGGGGGAGCGGCCGAGGCCCCGCTGGAGGTGGAGGGAGACGACGTAGAGGAGGCCGGCGACCGCGGCGAAGGCGAGGACGCCGAGGATCAGGCCCGAGGTGAAGCCGCGGTTGCGGAGCAGGGTCGGGCGGATCAGGGGTTCGGCGGCGGTGCGCTGGCGGTGGCAGAAGGCGGCGAACAGGGCGAGACCGAGCAGCAGCAGGGCGAGCGGGCGGGGCGTCCAGCCGGACGCCGAGCCGTCGATGAGCCCGCCGAGCAGGCCGAGCATCGCGCCGCCGAGCAGGGCCGCACCCGGGACGTCCACGGAGAGGGACGGGGCGCCGGTGTCGCGGGGGAGCAGCCGGGCGGCGGCGAGCAGGGCGGCGCCGCCGAGGAGCAGGTTGATCAGGAACATGGGGCGCCAGCCGAGGCCCGCGAGGTCGGCGTCGACGAGGAAGCCGGCGAGGATCGGCCCGCCGACCGCGGACAGGCCCATGACCGGCCCGAAGAGGCTGAACGCCTTGCCGATCTCCTCGCGCGGCCAGGTCGCGCCGAGGATGCCGAAGCCCTGCGGGATGACGAGTGCCCCGAAGGCGCCCTGGACCAGCCGGGCGAGGACCAGTGAGGTCGGGTTCGGGGCGAGCCCGCAGGCCAGTGAGGCGGCGACGAAGCCGGCGAGGCCGGTCAGGAACAGCCGCCGGCGGCCGTACTTGTCGCCGAGCCGTCCGCCGGGCACCAGCAGCACGCCGAGCGCGAGGGCGTAGGAGGCGCCGAGCCACTGGACGAGGCTCGCGCCGCCGCCGAGGTCCCGGGTGATGGTGGGTGCGGCGATGTTGGTGATCGTCGCGTCGAGGAGGTCGAGGACGTCGGCGGCGAGCACGACGGCGAGGACGGCCCAGCGGGCACGGGTGGAGAGCGGAGGACTATCCGCTGCGTTAAGAAGAATCTGCGTCACGCAGATAAATATGCGGAGTGCGCCGCCGGGCGTCAAGGGGATTTCGCTAGCCGGCGGTTCTGGCGGCGTAGGCGGTGGGCGGCACCCCGACCGTCGCCGTGAAGTCCCGCACCAGATGGGCCTGGTCGGCATAGCCGAGGTCGGCCGCCAGGGCCGCCCAGTCCACCTCGCGATCCGTCTCCGCGTGCTCCAGGGCCTCATGGATGCGGTAGCGCAGGATGACCCACTTCGGGCCCACGCCGACGTACCCGGCGAACAGCCGCTGCAGCAGCCGTACGGACACGCCCTCGGCGCGGGCGAAGTCGGCGACGCGGCGGATGGTGCGGTCGGTGCGGATGCGCTCGACCAGGGTCGTCGCGAGGTCGGCCTGGGGGTCGGGGCGGGGCGAGAGGGAGAGCAGGAAGGTGTCGAGGGCGGCGATCCGGGCGGTCTCGTCGGCCGGGGCGAGGACGGCCGCGAGATCCGCTGTCGGGAAGGCCTCGGGGGAGCGCACCCGCCGGCCCGTCCACTCGCTCACGGCCTGTCCGGGCGCGAAGGGGCGGAAGCCGCCGGGCCGGAACTTGATGCCGCACACCCGGCCGCGCCCCTCCAGCTTCTGCGCGAACAGCCCCTGCTGGACGCCGGCGACCTCGACGAACGGCTCCTGGTCCGCGAACTGCTGGAAGACGATGTGGACCGCGGGGTGCGGGACCACGTGCGAGACGTACGGCTCGTCCAGGTCCCAGTCGATCAGCCAGTAGTGCTCGACATGGCGGCGCAGCGGCTCGGCGGGGTCCGGGCGGCGGAAGTCCACGCGGGCGAGGAAGTCCGCGGCGCCGACGATGCCTCGGGTGTCACGGCGTGGGGCGGCCATGTCGGGATCGTAGGACGGGGCACTGACAATCGCCGGAATAAGGGGGCCGGGGCGACCGTTGAGCGGCTATAGTTGAACAGTCAACAACTTGGAGGTTGAGCGACCATGCAGTTCGGGATCTTCAGCGTCGGCGACGTCACGCCGGACCCGACCACCGGGCGTACGCCGACCGAGCGCGAGCGCATCAAGGCCATGGTCGCCATCGCGCTGAAGGCCGAGGAGGTCGGCCTCGACGTCTTCGCGACCGGAGAGCACCACAACCCGCCGTTCGTGCCCTCGTCGCCGACCACGATGCTCGGCTATGTCGCCGCGCGGACCGAGAAGCTGATCCTGTCCACCTCCACGACTCTCATCACCACCAACGACCCGGTGAAGATCGCCGAGGACTTCGCGATGCTCCAGCACCTGGCCGACGGCCGGGTGGACCTGATGATGGGCCGCGGCAACACCGGACCGGTCTATCCGTGGTTCGGCCAGGACATCCGCGAGGGCATCAATCTCGCCATCGAGAACTACGCCCTGCTGCGCCGGCTGTGGCGCGAGGACGTCGTGAACTGGGAGGGCAAGTTCCGCACCCCGCTGCAGGGCTTCACCTCCACGCCCCGCCCGCTGGACGGGGTCCCGCCGTTCGTCTGGCACGGCTCGATCCGCTCGCCGGAGATCGCCGAGCAGGCCGCGTTCTACGGCGACGGCTTCTTCCACAACAACATCTTCTGGCCGGCCGACCACACCAAGCGGATGGTCGAGCTGTACCGGTCCCGGTACGCGCACTACGGGCACGGCACCCCCGAGCAGGCGATCGTGGGCCTGGGCGGCCAGGTGTTCATGCGGCACAACTCGCAGGACGCGGTGCGGGAGTTCCGGCCGTACTTCGACAACGCGCCGGTCTACGGCCACGGGCCCTCCCTGGAGGACTTCACGGACCAGACCCCGCTCACCGTCGGCTCTCCGCAGCAGGTGATCGAGAAGACCCTGTCCTTCCGGGAGTACGCCGGCGACTACCAGCGCCAGCTGTTCCTGGTGGACCACGCCGGGCTGCCGCTGAAGAGCGTGCTGGAGCAGATCGACCTGCTGGGCGAGGAGGTCGTGCCGGTGCTGCGCAAGGAGTTCGCCGCCGGGCGTCCGGCGGACGTGCCGGAGGCGCCGACGCACGCGTCGCTGAAGGCCGCCGCGGAGAAGGAGGAGGCCGCCGTATGAAGCTCGTCGTCGTCTCGGCGGGGCTGAGCGTCCCGTCGTCCACCCGGCTGCTGGGCGACCGGCTCGCCGCCGCCGTGGGCCGGCAGACCCCGGTCGACATCGAGGTCGTGGAGCTGCGCGACCTCGCGGTGGAGATCGCGCACAACTTCACCAACGGGTTCCCGGGGCGGAAACTCGCCGCCGCGCTGGACGCCGTGACGCAGGCGGACGGGCTGATCGTCGTCACCCCCGTGTTCTCGGCCTCGTACAGCGGGCTGTTCAAGTCCTTCTTCGACGTGCTCGACAAGGACGCGCTGACGGGCAGGCCGGTGCTGATCGCGGCGACCGGCGGTTCGGCCCGGCACTCCCTGGTGCTGGAGCACGCGCTGCGTCCGCTCTTCGCCCACCTGCGCGCGGTGGTCGTCCCCACCGGGGTGTACGCCGCGTCGGAGGAGTGGGGCGCGGAGGGCCTGGACGGGCGGATCGAACGGGCGGCGGAGGAGCTGGCCGGTCTGATGAGCGGCCTGTCGCGGGCGGCGAAGGCGCCGACCAGGACGGACGGTTTCGAGGTGGTGCCGTTCGCCGAGCAGCTTGCCGCACTGTCCGCCCCTTCAGTGAGAGGACGGTAGGAGGGAGCGCCGGGTTGCTCGTGTGACGGTGAGAGCCCGGTAAAAAGGCAGATCGTACGGCCTCCGTCCTCGGCTGAACGGCCGGAGGCCTTGGCAGTATGGGTACGTGCCCCAAACTGTGCTGCTCGCCGAAGACGACCGCGCCATCCGTCACGCCCTGGAACGCGCCCTGAGCCTGGAGGGCTACCAGGTCACCGCGGTCGCCGACGGCGTCGAGGCGCTGGCGCAGGCCCACAAGACCCCGCCGGACGTGCTCCTGCTCGACGTGATGATGCCCGGCATCGACGGGCTGCAGGTCTGCCGGGTGCTGCGCGCCGAGGGCGACCGCACGCCGATCCTCATGCTCACCGCGCTCGTCGAGACCGCCGACCGCATCGCGGGCCTGGACGCGGGCGCCGACGACTACGTGGTCAAGCCGTTCGACGTCGAGGAGGTCTTCGCCCGGCTGCGGGCGCTGCTGCGCCGGACCAGCACGGATCCCGCGGCCCTGACCGACGTGCCGAAGGAGCTGCCCGCGGCCTCCGACCGGCAGATCGAGGCCGCCGGACTGCGCATGGACGTACAGGCGCGGCGGGCCTGGCGCGGCGAGCGCGAGCTGGAGCTCACGCGGACCGAGTTCGAGCTGCTGGAGCTGCTCGTGCGCAACGCCGGGATCGTCCTCGACCACTCCACGATCTACGACCGCATCTGGGGCTACGACTTCGGACCCGGTTCCAAGAACCTCGCCGTGTACGTCGGCTATCTGCGCCGCAAGCTGGACGAGCCGGGCGCGCCGGCGCTGATCCACACGGTGCGCGGTGTGGGTTACGTGCTGCGGGAAGACTAGTGGGCGGGATCAGGCGGCTGCTGGCGAGAAGGCGGCCCGGGCTGGTCTCCCTGCGCACCACGTTCGCGGTCTCGTTCGCGGCGGTCACCGCCGCCGTCACGGTGCTGGTCGGTGTGCTGTCGTACAGCGCCGCGGCCCGGCTGGTGCGGGTGGACCAGGAGTCCGTGTTCGACCAGGTCGTCCAGGACCTGCGGGACGAGGTGCGGCAGCACCGGATGACGACGGACGACTTCTCCTCCTCGGCACCGGGCCACGACATCGTGCGGCCCGCCCGTACGGATGTGCAGGTGCTGGGGCCGGACGGCAAGGTCGTCGACCCGGGCAGCCCCGGGCTGCCGGTGGTCGCCGCCGACCGGTCGGTCGCGGCCGCCCGGAAGGCCGGGAAGCTGGTCGAGCACAAGGACGTCGACGTCGACACGGACGTCTACCGCATCGCGACCGTCTCGCTCGGCACCGGCCGGGGCGCGGTGCAGGTCGCGCAGGAGTTCAGCGACACCGAGGACCTGCTGCGGGCGCTGCAGCAGCGCACGCTGATCCTGATGTGCGCGGTGGTGATCGCGGCGGGTCTGTTCGGCTGGTGGCTGGCGCGGCGCATCACCCGCCGTCTGATCCTGCTCACCTCGGCCGCGGAGGACGTCGCCCGCACCCGGCAGCTGGGCATCGAGGTGCCCGTCACCGGCTACGACGAGGTGGGCCGCCTCGGCCGCGCCTTCGACCGCATGCTGGGCCGCCTCGCCCAGTCGGAGGAGGACCAGCGGCGCCTGGTCCAGGACGCGGGCCACGAACTGCGTACGCCGCTCACCTCGCTCCGTACGAACATCTCCCTGCTGCGCCGGATCGACGAGCTTCCCCCGGCCACCCGCGACGAGCTGGTCGCGGACCTGAGCCAGGAGGCGCGCGAACTGACCGACCTGGTCAACGAGCTGGTGGACCTGGCGGCCGGGCAGTCCGACACCGAGCCGCCGCAGCGGGTCGACCTCGCGGACATCGCGGAGGAGGTGGCCGGGCTCGCGCGGCGGCGCAACGGGCGGCAGATCACGGTCCGGGTGAGCGGCGACACGACGACCGACGGACGGCCCGCGATGCTGCAGCGCGCGATCTCCAACCTCGTCGAGAACGCCGCCAAGTTCGACCGCGACGGCACCGGGCCCATCGAGATCGCCGTCTCCGGACCCGCCCGGTCGGGCACCGTGCGCGTGGAGATCCTCGACCGCGGCCCAGGAATCGCCGACGGCGACCTGATCCGTATCTTCGACCGCTTCTACCGCGCGGCCGACGCACGGTCCCTGCCCGGTTCGGGGCTCGGTCTGTCGATCGTGCGGGAGGTCGCCATGGCGCACGGCGGGGCGCCGTTCGCGGTGCAGCGTGAGGGGGGCGGAGCGGTGATCGGGTTCACCGTCGGCGGGGTGCCGGGGGGCGGGTCGGGCGCCGGGGGGTGACGCCGCCTCTCCTGCCAGGGGCTGGAACAGGCCATTCCGCTCAACCCCATTTAACTCTCAAGCTGTCATGACATACTCGCGATCCGGCGTGTGATCGTCCCCCTCAGGGTTGGGAAAGCGATTGCCAGTGAACGTGAGAAGCCATGTGCTGGAGCGGCCGTGAGCCGGCAGCGGGGACGTCCCGAGCGGCCGCTCGATCCCGACGCGGGGCCGGTGCAGCGCTTCGCGCACGAGCTGCGGTCCTTACGGGCCCGGGCCGGTTCCCCGTCGTACCGGACGATGTCCGGCCAGGCCCGGATCTCGGTGGCGGCGCTGTCGCGGGCGGCCTCCGGCGAACGGCTGCCGTCGGTGGCCGTGGTGCGCGCCTACGCGCAGGCCTGCGGGGCGGACCCGGACGTCTGGCAGGACCGATTACGGGCGGCGGCCGAGGAGGTCGCGGCCTGCGGACCGGCCGAGGGGGAGTCGCCGTACCAGGGCCTGGCCCGGTTCGAACCGGGTGACCAGGAGCTGTTCTTCGGGCGGGACGCGCTCGCCGAGGACGCCGTGCAGCTGATGAAGGAGCACCGGTTCGCGGTGCTGATCGGGGCGTCCGGCAGCGGCAAGTCCTCGCTGCTGCGGGCCGGGGTCATGCCGCGCCTCGAGCGGGTGGTGGACGAAGCGGGCTGCGGCGCCCGGCTGCGGCTGATCACGCCCGGCGCGCGGCCCGCCACCACCCACGGCCGGCTGCTCGCGCCGGGGCCGGACGAGCCCCACCGCGTGGTCGTGGTCGACCAGTTCGAGGAGATCTTCACCCTCTGCCGGGACCGGGCCGAACGGTGGCTGTTCGTCGACCGGTTGCTCGCCGCCAAGGAGGGTGACGGCCGGTTACGGGTGGTCGTCGCGGTCGGGGCGGGCTTCCACGGCCGGTGCGTGGAGCACCCCGGGCTCGCCGAGGCGCTGCGGCACACCACGCTGTCGGTGGGGCCGATGAGCCGGGAGGAACTGCGGGACGCGGTCGTCAAACCGGCCACGGCGGCGGGCCTGCGGGTCGAGCGGGAACTCACCGCCCGTATCGTCGAAGAGGTCCACGACCAGCCCGGCGCGCTCCCGATGCTCTCGCACGCCCTGCGGGAGACCTGGCGCAGACGGCGCAGCGGAGTGCTGACGCTGGCCGCGTACGAGGAGGCCGGCGGCGTCCACGGAGCGATCGCCGCCGCGGCCGAGGAGGTCTACGGCGGGCTCCTGGCCGACCAGGCCGGCACCGCCCGGCGCCTCCTGCTCGCCCTCATCGCCCCCGGTGACGGCACCCCCGACAGCCCCCGCCCGGTCAGACGCGCCGATCTGCGCGAATGGCCGGACCCCGAGGTGCCCGTCGTCCTCGAACGGCTCTCCCGCGCCCGGCTGATCACCGTGGACGAGGAGAACGTGGAACTCGCCCACGCGGCCCTGATCACCCGCTGGCCCCGGCTGCAGCAGTGGATCGAGGAGAACCGCGAGCGGCTGCGCATGCACCGTCACCTCGCCGAGGCCGCCCGCAACTGGCAGGAGCACGGCAGCGACCCCGGCACCCTGTACCGGGGGGTCCATCTCGCCCTGGCCGACGTGCTGTTCACCCGCGAGCGGCACGAGGACGACCTGACCGCGCGGGAGCGGGCCTTCCTGTGCGCCTCCCGGGTCGCCCACCGCATGGAGCGCTGGACGGCCGCCCGTATGCAACGCCGCATACGGGCACTCGTCGTCGCCCTCACCTGTGTCCTGGGCGGGGCCCTGGTCGCCGGTCACCTCGCCTGGCAGCAGAGCGATGCGGCCGAGGCCGAGCGCACCCTCGCCGCGGCCCGCCGGGTCGCGGGCCTCGCCGACCGGGACCGGGTGACCGACCCACGCACCCGCGCCCTGCTCGCCGTCGCCGCCTGGCGGCTCGCCCCGCTGCCGGAGAGCCGCGCGGCCCTCTTCGACGCCCTGACCGACCCCGAGCGCGACACCTTCACCGCCCCCGACCGGAAGACCACCACCCGCACCTTCCTCATCGACTCCGGCCACACCCTCCTCACCACCGGCGCGGGCACCTGGTCGACCTGGAACGTCCGCACCCACCGCCGCACCGCCTCCGGCCACCTGCCGGACCTTCCGGTGACCGCGGCCGGCCCCGACGGCCGGACACTCGCCCTGGCCGGCCCCGGCGGAGAGCGACGGCTGTGGCGTCTGCCGGAGAGGGCGGGAGACCCCGCCCGGTACCGCGGTGCGGCCGGTCCGGGGACCGGGGCCGGCGGTCATGTCGCGGACGGGCCGGACACGCAGGCGCGGTTGCGGGGATTCACCGATGACTCCGTGGTGCCGGCGGGGGCCGCCGGGGGTGTCGTGGTGGTGAGTGCGGAGGGGCGGCTGGCCGTCGTCTGCGGGCGGGAGCGGGCGCTCGTGGTGCGGGACCTCGTCCGGCACCGCACTGTTCCGGGCGCCTGGGAGGGCCGGCCGGTCGGGAAGTGCGCCGCCGACTCGCTCGTCCTCGACCGGCGCGGTACACGGCTCGCCGCGGTTTCGGACAAGGGCGTACGTGTCTGGGACACGGCCTCGGGGCGGCAGCTCGCGGATCTCGGCCAACCGGGCGCCACTCGCCCGGCGTTCACCGCGGACGGGCGGTTCCTGGCGGCGGCCGGGCAGGACGGGATCACCGTCTGGCGCATCCCGGGGGCGAGAGCACCGGTGTTCCGCCACGCCCTGGCCGACGGGCCCGTCACCGCACTCGCCTGGGACCCCGGCGCCCCGACCCTGCGCTACCTGACCGGCGCCACCGTCCACACCCTCGACCTCTCGGCGGCCCTCACCTCCGCGTGGCGCGACCGGCCGCTGGAGCACGAGACGCTCAGCCCGGACGGGCGCCTGCTGGCCACCGCCGAACGGTACGGCGACAGCTACCGCTTCCGCCTGCGCTCCACCCGCACCGGCCGCGGCGTCGCAGGACTGCCCGCCCTCGCGCCCGGGCGCCCCGAGGCCGCCGCCCCCCTCCTGGCCTTCAGCCCCGACAGCCGGACCTTCGCCTACGGCAACGGCGCCCGGATCGTCGTATGGAATGCGACAACTCACCGTGTGCAGGCGGTACTTGAGCCGGGCGGGCCGTCCGCCGTCCGCTCGGTCGCGCTCACCCGGGGCGGCCGACACCTGCTGCTCACCCGGGTGACCTCCACCGGTTCGCTCGTCGGTGAGGTGTGGGACACCGCCCGGCGGACGAGGACCGACCGGCCCGCGGCTCTCGCCGGAACCCTTGCGTCCGTCCTGGCCTCCGGGTTCACGGGACCGGCCGCCTCCCTGCCCTTCGGCCCGGAGACCGGCGTACCACTCGGCGACGCCGACCTCCTCGCCCTCAGCCCCGACGGCGTCCACCTGGCCACCGGCGGTTCCTTCGGCAGCGTCACCGTCTGGCGGGGCCGCGGGGAACGCCACCGGGAGGCCGTCGTCCCGGCCGGCGCCCCGGGCTCCCCGGTCACCGCCCTCGCCTTCAGCCCCGACGGCCGCACCCTCGCGGTGGGGTACCGCTCCGGCGCGCTGCGCCTGTGGGACACCGCCGGCCGGCAGCCCCTGGGCGCCGGCCTCGCCACCCCCGGCGACGCGATCCGCTCGCTCGCCTTCGACCCGCACGGGGACTCCGTGTACGCCGCCGGCCCGCACGTGCCCGTCCAGCGGTACGCCGTCGGGGCCGCCCGGGTCGCCACCCGGCTCTGCGCGCGCACCGGCCGTGACCTGACCGCCGACGAATGGCGGACGTACCTCCCCGAGGTGCCCTACCGGCGCGTGTGCGACCTCTCCGGCGACGGGACCTCGTAGGCCCGACGCCCGGAAGCCCGCCGCGGTCCCCTGCGCGGGCACCTGTCCGGTTCCGTCCCCCGGGTTGGGTTGTTTACGCCTCTGACCTGCATTGATCAACAAATCGGCACACCGAAGAGTGGAGGGCCACCAGGACACCACCCCCCACTCACCGGAGTAACCCGATGCGATTCGCACGCCGTAAGCCCGCCTCCCCCCAGCGCGTCCTCCGTACCGGCGGGGCCGTAGCGGCCCTGGCGCTGGGCGCCTCGCTGCTGGCGGCCCCGCAGGCCTCCGCCGCCGACAGCCCCACCACCAAGGAGCTCCTGGACGCCTGCAGCTGGGCCGACCTGTGCGAGTTCCACGCCACGGACTACTGGACGTACACCGGCCCCCAGCACCAGGTCGGCAGCACCGCGTACAACTGCGCGAGCCAGACCAACCAGCACCGTATCGACTGGGCGGACACCACCGGCTCCACCAACACCTTCGGCATCTCGATCAGCGCGGAATACAAGTGGTTCGAGGTGTTCACGGTCGGCGTCAGCACCACGTACTCGCACAGCTGGGAGGCCTCGCACACCGACACCGAGAGCAACACGGTCAACATCCCGGCCGGCTACAAGGGCTGGATAGAGCGCGGCACGGCCAAGCAGCAGGCCAAGGGCTGGTACGAGATCCACTTCGGCAAGCGCTTCTACGGCCACTACATCTGGTACATCAACAACTACCAGTCGTCCGGCTTCAACAAGGACAACCCCAACTCGGGCTACGTCAACTTCAAGGACGCGAAGATGACCGCCGCCGACCGCGCCGCCCACTGCAACTGACACCGGCCGACGGCATGTGGTGCTCCGTGACTCCGGGAACCCGCCGCCGGCTCCGCCTCGCGGCGGCCGCCGTCTGCTCCCTGGTCCTGCTGACCGGCTGCGCGGCCGGCGCGAAGAGCGAACCCGACACCGCCCACGCGGACCGGCAGGGGCCGACGGTGATCGGCACCGACACCTCGGCGGAGAGTCGGGTGACGGCCGCGCTCTACCGTGAACTCCTCACCCACGCCGGACAGCCGGTGCGGATGGCGACCACCAGCTACCCGTCGCCCGCCGCCACCGCCAGGGCCGTGGTGGCGGGCAGGATCGGCCTGGCTCCCGCATACGAGAGCGCCCTGCTGCGCACGTTCCCGGGCAGCGACACGCTGCCCGGGAACATGCCGGCGACGCTGAGCATGGCGCTGCCCATGGGGATCGACGCCCTGCCGCCGGCCGCGGCCGAACACGGCGTCGTCCTCGCGGTCACCCGGGCCACCGCCCGCCGCCACGCCCTGCACAGCCTCGCCGACCTCGCCGGAGCCGGCCGCCGCCTCACCCTCGGCGGCTCCGCCTCGGGCGATCCGGACGCCCCGGCGCCCTCGTCGCTGAAGAAGGCGTACGGCGTCACCCTGACCGGCGCCGGCACCTCGGCGACCGCCGATGTGCTGGCCCTGCGCAGCACCGACCCCGTCCTCACCCGTGACCGGCTGGTCGTGCTGAGCGACCCCGAGGGCGTCATCCCGCCCGAGCACGTCTTCCCTCTCATCCAGGCCCCCTACGCGGGCCTGGCCGCAAGAAAGGCCCTGGCCAGGGTCAACGCGGCCCTCACCACGGACCAACTGGCCGCGCTCGCCTCCGCCGTCGACGCGGGCCGGTCGCCCGCCGCGACGGCCCGGACCTGGCTGCGGTCCAAGGGCCTGCTCGGCTGACCCCCTCTCGCCTCCCTCCCACGTACCTCACCCGTACCTCACTCGTACAGAACGGTGACAGCGAAATGCGTGACATCAGAAGGAAGTTCGCCATCGCGGCACTCGCCGCAGGAGCCGCTTTCAGCTCTCTCGCCGTCCCGACGACGGCCGCCGCCGAGTCGGTCTCCGCCGTGCAGATCACGGTCTGCAACGACGCCGGCGTGACACAGGTGTTCTGGGTCAAGGGCTACAACCAGCACAACGACTGGGTCGGCTCGCCGATCTGGACGGTCGACGCAGGCACCTGCGCCACCGGCTGGGACTACTGGTGGAAGCAGAACTCGTCGGTCGAACTCCACCACAAGCCGGGCAACGCGGCCTGGACCTGGAAGCAGCAGTACGTCCCCAGGACGAATGACCGGACGACGACGTTCCATCTGTCGTAGAGGGCAGACGCCGATCGCGGACACGGCACCGAACCGCACACTCGCCGGGGGCGGGACTCGAAAAGGGTCCCGCCCCCGGTGCGTCGAGCCCCTGCCGAGATGAGCACTCGTACTCATGCCGGAACGCGCACCGCGGTCCACCGTGGAGGACATCCGCCACGGACCCGATCCGAGGCTCCCGAGAGACAAGGAACGACATGGCACGCTCCGCACGCCCCCGACCGCGCGGGATCCGGGCCCTGCTCGCGCCCGCGGTCGACAACTGGCTCGCACGCGGCTACCTCGCGGTCGTCGCCGCGTCGCTGGGCTTCTTCCTGTACGCCGTCTATCTGTCGCCGGACCCGGGCTTCGCCGGCATCTGGCCACTCATGGCCACGGCCCCGCTCGGCCTGCTCGTGACCGTGCCCCTGACGGCTCTGTCACCGGACTGGGACTCCTCGCTCGCGTGGCTGAGCCCGTTGATCTTCACCGCCGGCGCGGCCCTGTCCGGCTTGGTCAACGCGGCACTGATCGGCTCGCTGGCGCGCAGGCTGACCCAGGGGACCTCCGGCCAGGGCCGCACGGGGCAGTACGGCTGAGGCTCCGCCTCATCCAACCGTTCGGCGTGTCGGCGCAAGGCGCTCGTACACCGTCAGCCTTCGCCCGTGCACCTGCTGGTCGGCCACCACCCTGAAGTACTTCTTCAGCACGGACGTCTTCGTCCTGTCCCGCTCGGCCGTCACCGGTCGCGCCACCCCGCTCGCGTCCGTCACCAGCAGGATGCGTCGCTGCGTCAGCATCGCGGCACGTATCCGAGCCGGGTTCGCCTCGATGCCCTTCAGAGTCCCGGACTCCTGCGGGGTCTGCGCCAGAGCGATGTCCCGCAGACCGGAAAAGGCGCTCGGGGTCACGGACTTGGTGTCCCGGCGCGCCGCGGGGACGAAGAGCACGGCATCCCCGGTCTCCTTGAGCCGCCGTACGTCCGAGGCGAGCGCCAGGACGTCGTCCACCCGGCTGGAGGGGGAGCGCTTGGCCAGCGACTGCGGCAGCAGCGCCACCGTCGCCACGGCGATCAGCGCGGGGAGAACCGACGTCGAGGCTCTCGGGAGGCGGGGCTTCACCGCCCGCACCGCCGAACCGATCACCGAACCGATCAGCAGTGCCAGACCCAGCAGGCTGAAGAGAACGTACCGGTCCAGGAACAGCGGCTGGATCAGCGACAGACCGATGAGGCCGATCTGCGGCACCGCCAGCAGCGGCAGCCCGACGGTCGCCACCGACAGCCGGCCCACCCGGGGGCGATCCAGCAGTGCGCCGACTCCGCCGATCAGCAGCAGGACCGCCGGGCCGATCAGCATGTGCCAGGTGAGCGGCGGTATCCAAGACACCTGCGCGGACTGGCCCCGGCTGAAGAGCACCAAGGGCAGCGCGCAGGCCGTGGCGGTCGCGGAGGCGGCCGCCCAGCGAGTTCGGGTCCCGCGGCCGGCCCGGGCCCAGACCAGCGTCGCCAGATGTGCCGGAAGGATCAGGAGCGAGAGCCAGTTCAGCAGGGCGCACAGCAGGACCGTGCCGCCGTAGGCGACCCAGCGCCCCGCGCGGACACGGCGTTGCAGCACGGTCACGAGCAGCAGGGTGGAGACCCCGGCCCCGGCTGCGACCAGCGCGTACGGCCGTCCCTCCTGGAGGTAGAACTGCACGGCCGGCAGCAGCCCGAACGCCATCCCTCCTCCCAGGCCCACCCACAGGCCGGCCAGCCGGCGGCCGATGACGGCCACGCACGCCGCCGCCACCGCCGTGGCCAGAACCGAGGGCAGCCGCAGGGTCGTGGTGCCGGGCCCGAACCACTCGAACAGGGCGTGCATCAGCAGGTAGTAGCAGCCGTGCACGACGTCGACGTTCCCCAGCATGTGCCAGATCTCAGCCGTGGAGCGCTCCGCCACCTGCCAGGTCGCGGCCTCGTCCCGCCACACCGTGTTCTGCCGCGATATGCCCCAAAGGCCGAGGGACACCGTCCACAGCATCGGTATCAGCCAGACGCGAACCGCCTGATGTCGTGGCGCACTTGGCAATGCCTCAGGCGGTTTTCCGGCCCAGGAAGAGCGCGGAGTCGAGCGAAAGGCATGGGTGATGGGCATGAAAGAGGGCTTCCGGAAAGGCTGTTGAACAAGGCTGAGTGTCAGCTGCGCGAAGTGGCAGCGGCATGAAGAAGCAGCGCGGAAGCCATGCATCGCGCGCGAAGCGTATGAACCCGCAGTCCTCCCGTAGATCCCCCGTGTGTGCGGCCCGATCGAAGCGAGCCTGATCAAGGATGCCATCAGGGTGTCCGCATGGCCCACGCGTTCTTGGTCACACCCTGGATCGCGCCTTTTTTTGCCACGCCCCACCGCTTCAATGACCGGAATTCGCCCAACCGACTTCCGCTCAAATCCCTCCACGCGTGACTAACACTTGGTTGCTGCCGAAACCGCTTGGCCCGCGTGTATTCCAGGTCACGCAAGAACGCGCAGAGCATATTCATGAAGCGCATCAGCGGATGGAAATTGCCGCGACCCGTCGCTTCATGCGCGCCGTGGACAGCGACCGCGCGCAGGTTCACGGCGACGCGGACGTCCGTGATGGCGTTGCCGGCGAGGCTGGTGCCGGCGGAGAGATCGGTGCGGCCGATGAGGACATGGCTGATGCCGGTCTAGTTGCGCATCAGGCCGACCTGCTGTGCGGTGACGAAGACATCTGACCCGTGGTCCATGCCGTTCGCGATGTGGTGTGCGATGGGGCGGAACCGGGAGGCTTCGGTGATGGCGATGATGTAGCGCAGCATGCCGCGAGCCTGGGCGGTGCGGTCGGTTCCGCGGACCCCGAGGTCCCTGAGGCTGTTCTCAAGGCTGGACTCGCTCAGGTCGACGGCGGTCAGCGACTGGTTCGCCACGCGGGCGAGGGTGTCGTAGCCCACCTTGCCGAGGAACCAGTCGTCGTCGGCGTCCTCCTGGTTGGGGACGTCGGAGGCGAGGTTCAGGACGAAGTTGTGCGGGGTGTCGCTGGAGAAGAACCGTACGACGCAGAAGTCCCTGAGTCGTACGACCGCATGCACCGTGGGAGTGTGGTTGCCGCTGCTGATCACGATGTCGGCGAAACTCTGGCTCTCCGTGCTGCCGGTGACGGCGACGTTCACCTCGGTGTCGACGTCGGGCATGACACGGCCGTTGGCCGAGGTCTCGGCGAGGTTGCGCAGCTGGTCCAGCATGGTCAGATAGGCACCCGAGCCGCGGTTGATGTTCCAGCGGACCTGTGGGAAGTCGACGTGTTTCCTGCCGGCGACGTTCTCGGCGTTGATCGGCACATGGTCCGCCGCCGTCGAGGCGGATGTCTCGGTGTCCCTGGGCACCGTGAAGAACACCAGGATCCCGAGAAGGACGGACAAGGCGACCACCATGAGGACGCTGGTGGGCATGGTGTGCTCCGGTTGTTCGACGTGCAGCGATGTCACGACCGACGCTCACAGCCGGGGGGTTGTCCGGCAGGCCCCCTTGGCCACCGCAAACAATTCCGGAGGATCAAGTTCCACGTTACTTGTCCGGATGTAAACCCGCTGCTCGACGCCCCGCCCGCTTCTTCGCGCCTTGCGGCGGGACGCGAGACCACGGGGTCACAGCCGGGTTGTGCCGGTGGGGATGCCCAGGAGGGGCCGTCCGGCTGGTTCGGGCCGTACCGGCGCGAGGCCCGTGACCGTCAGGGGCAGACCCGCCTGTACGGCCGGTCCGGAACGTAGGTGTGCCACTGCGCCCGGGTCAGTTCCGTGTTCCCGGCACGGGAGCAGACAAGGGATGCCGCCCGGTCAGGATCCACGACGTACCGCTGCATCGGGACGTGTTTGCCGCCCGCGTACAGCATCGTGCTGTCCGGGCTGAAGGCGAGCGTGTCGACGCTCTCACCGGGGGTGGGCAGAGGAGGACCGAGAGGCTGCTGGGTCGCGATGTCCCAGAGTTGGACGGTGCCCGCGTCGCCGCCCACGGCGAGTGTGCTGCCGTCCGGGCTGAACGCGAGAGACGTGATCGTCTCGGCTGAGCCGGTGGACGGATCGTTGGGCGCCGAGAAGACGTTCCTCAGGATGCCCGCTCGGTGCCGGAGACCGCCGTCCCAGATGGCCACCCGCCCTGTCCCGTCGCCGGCCGCGAGGCGGCCGCCGTCCGGCGCGAAGGCGACGGCTCCGATGTCGTCGTGCTGGACGAGGTCATGGGCGTGGGACCGGCCCGCCCGGACGACGCGGTTGTCGGTCACGAGGAGCCCGCCGTCCGGGCTGACGGCCAGATGACGGCCGGCCGGGCCGGGGAGAAGCGCCGTCCTCCGCTGCCGCGTGGTGTCCCATGTCTCGTTGAAGTAGCCGCCCTCGGTCAGACGTGCGGTGAGGAGCGTACGACCGCCCGGTCCCAGGGCGATCGCGTCCGTGGATGTGGTGGACGCCGTCGCCAGGTCCACCGTGGCCTTCGTGTGTCCGGCGGCCACGTCCCACACCGTCAGGCGCTGAGGCGCCGTGTCCCAGGGGGCGGAGACTCCGTACGCGAACGTGCCGCCGTCGGGGCTGAAGGACAGCAAGGGCTCGGTGATGTCCCCGGGGACCCTCGGGACGCCGGTGCGGAAGGAAGGACGTGACGGGGTCGGCAGGGTTCGCAGCAGACGGCCGTCACGCGTGTTCCGCAGCTGGACGACGTAGCGGTCACCGATACGTTCGGCGGTGGCGAGCGTCCTGCCGTCGGGACTGAGCCGGACCCCTGCGAGCGGACTCGTGCGCCAGGCGCGGGTGAGCGTCGTGGTGAGGTCGAGGGTGTGGACCGTGCCTCCCTCGAGGTACCGCAGCAGGGGCCGCGAGGGGTCCCAGGCGAGACCCGAGAGCGACTCGTTGTCCAAGGAGTGCCGGAAAACGGGGGCGCCGCCCTTGGACAGACGCCACACTCTGATCTCCTGGCCGCCGCCGGTCGCCAGAAAGGAGCCGTCCGCGCTCACGACGGCCGAAAGGGCACCCGGGTGGGCGACGTCGGCGAGCTTTCGTCCCGAAGTGGTGTCCCACACCCGCACCCGGCCCCCGGCAAGGGCCAGGAGTCGGCCGCCGGTGAGGTCGAGGAGGGTGCCGTCATCACAGACGCCGCGAGCGCTCGTCCAGGCACCGGACCGGACGCTGCGCGTGGAGGTGTCCCGGACCTGCGGGGCCCGGCCGCGCGGGCAGACGGCCAGCAGCCGGTCGTCGGCCGCCGCGGTGGCGCGCTCCCCGCTGCCGGCCGACGGGGTCCGGAAGACCAGATGGCCGTCGGTGGCGGAGTAGAGCCCAACCCGGTCGTCGAACAGGCTCGTCACCAGGTAATTGCGCCCACTCGCCGCGAAGCTCACGGTGTACGTGTCCGGCAGGGGACCCCCGATCCAGCGCCTCGTTCGCGTGTCCCACAGCCGCTGGGTCCTGTCAGTGGTCTGGATGACGAGCACCCGGCCGCCCGGATCCGCGCCGAGTACGGCCCCGTGCGGTAGCGGCCCCGAGGCGATACGGCGGTGGGTGCCCACATCCCACGTCCGCCAGGTGCTGCCGTCGGTGGTGCTGAGCAGAGATCGCCCGGAGACGTCGAGGAACCGCGCCGAGGCGTCACCGGGCGCCGGGTCGGTGAAGTTGTCCAGTTCGGGCTGGGCCAGCGCGCCCAGCAGGGCACGGCGGGACTCCGGCAGCGCGGAGGTGCGCCATGCGGCGACGCCGAGCAGCATCGCGGTGCGCGGGTCGGTGGTCCGCAGTGCGTCGGCGACCGCGGCCACCCGGCGGGCCGCCGTGTCGGTGGTCTGCTGCTCGCTGTCCTGCCGCAGTCGCAGCGCGGTCAGGCCGACGACCAGGGCCACAACCAGCACGGCACAGAGCGAGGCCGTGAGCGTGCGGCTGCGGCGCCGGGCCCGGGTGGCGGACCGCTCCTCCGTCGCCCGCTGCTGCGCCGCGGCGACCAGGAAGGCCGTTTCCTCGGACGTCAGACCGTCGTGGCCGCGGTCGTCGCCCGCGAACAGTTCCTCGGCCCGCGCCAGGCGGGTGCCCCGGTACAGCGTGCCCGGGTCGCGGTCGTGCTCCAGCCAGGTACGGGCGGCGTCGGTCAGCTGCCGGTGCTGGCGCAGCCGCTCCCGGTCCGCGTCGATCCACTCGCGCAGCCGCGGCCAGCAGGTGATGAGAGCCTCGTGGGCGAGCTGAACTCCGTCGTCGTCGGTGGTCAGCAGCCGGGCCCGGGTCAGCCGCCCGGCGACGGCTCGCACCTCAGGGTCCTCCCACCCGGCCATTTCCTCCCAGCTGAGCGGGCGGCGCGTGTCGGCGTTGCCCTGGCCGGGCTCGACCATCCGCAGGAGCAGGTGCCGGGCGACATGCGCCTGCTCCGGTGAGAGTTCCCCGTACGCCTTCTCGGCGCTGGCCGCGATCGCGCCGCGCACCCCGCCGGCCGCCTCGTACGCGGCCAGGGTCAGCATCCGGCCCTTGCGCCGCCGCCAGGTCTCCAGCAGGGCGTGGGACAGCATCGGAAGTCCGCCGGGCTCGTCGAGCACGTCCTCGACGATCCGTGCGGTCAGGGTCCGCTCCACGATGAGCCCGGCCGCCTGCGCGGGACCGATCACCGCCTCGCGCAGCTCGTCCGCGGTCATGGGCCCGACCAGCAGCCCACTCGAGTGCAGCGCCTCCGCCAGTCGCGGGTGCTCGGCGCACCGCGCATAGAAGTCGGACCGTACGGCTATGAGCACGCGCAGTCGGCTTCCCGGGTCGCGCGCGGCGAGCAGAAGGTCGAGGAAACGGTCCCGCTCGGCGCGCTCGCGGCAGAGGGTGAAGACCTCCTCGAACTGGTCCACCACCACCCAGCTCTCCGGGTCGTCGGCCGTCGGAGTCAGCAGATGCCCGTAGGTGGTGGCGGGCCGGGCTCCCGGAGTGAGGATACGGAGCACCGCGGTACGCCCCTGCTGCGCGATCCTCTCCCGCAGCAGGGGAATCAGACCGGCCCGCAGCAGGGAGGACTTGCCGCTGCCGGACGCCCCGAACACCACGGCGAACGGGGACCCGCAGGCCAGCTCGCTCAGCTCGTCGATCAGCCGGTCCCGGCCGAAGAACAGCTCACGGTCGTCCGGCTCGAAGCGGGCGAGGCCGCGGTAGGGCGGTGCGGCGTCGGTATCCTCCTGCCTCTCCTCCCCGGCCAGCGCCTCGGCCTCCGCCCACCGGGCCTCCCACTCAGCGGGGTCCTCCCCGCATGCCTGGACGTACGCCCGGAGCACGGCCAACGACGGCAGCCGCTCGCCGCTCGCCGCCTTCGCCAGGGTCGTCACCGAGAAGCCGGCCTTCTTCGCCATGGCCCGGTACGACACGCCACCCGCCGAACGGCGCAGCTCCCGAAGATCATGGGCGAGTCGCTGCACGGGACCGGCCGCCGGGTCGACCGGTAGTTCGGGGCGCCCCATGGCGAAGCCTCTTTCGCATACAAGAAGAACATGCTGATCAGCAGCACAAGGTACTTTTCGTCCCCCTCGGGCGAGAACCCTTTTCGACTGTGATGTCCGCCGGAGAAGTGCCGTCGGACAGTAGCCAGCACCAGAAGCCCAGGGCGCATCAGTGCCCTCGGCCAAACCAATGTGCCTTCAATGCGCCCTGGGCGCCTGACGGCCCCCCTCCGCCACCAAAAAGGGCGAGGCCCGAAGACCCCGCCCAACCCGCAAGAAACCCCAGCCCAGAGCCGATCAGGGCCACACAAGGCAGTACGGCTGATGCCCCGCCTCATGCAACCGATGGCTGAAGTCCTGCCACTCGTGCAGCAGTTGGTACACGTTGAACGCGTCCCGCGGGCCCCCGCGGTCCGGCACCGTCGACCAGATGAACGCCGCCGCGCCCACCGCCTCCTCGCCTATGCCCCGCAGCGGGTCGACGACCGTCATCGGGAGCTTGACCACCGCGTAGTCGGGGTGCAGGACGACCAGTTCGAGGGGCGGGACCTTGTGGAGGGGGACGCCTTCGATGCCCGTCAGCACCATCGCCGCCATCGTCTCCGGCTTGATCTTGGTGAACATGCCGTTCATGCCGAGCTCGTCGCCGCCGAGTTCCTCGGGGCGCATCGAGATCGGGACACGGGCCGCGGTCGCGCCGTCCGGCGCGCCGAAGTACTTGTACGTCACCCCCACCCGACCACCATTCCTGCTCCCGGCCCGGAGCGCGTCGCCCCGGCGGTCGATCCGCCGGTCGATCTGCTCGGGCTCGCTCGGTGCACCCTGTCCCCGACGTGCCTCGGTCGCTTCCTCCGCCTCGCGTCGGTGCCTTCCTCGATGGGCACGTCGAGGACCCAGGTCATCAGTCCCCTCGCCCAGTCCGCCACCGCGATGCATATCTCCACCCGACTGCTTTTCTAGGACGCGTGGCCCCCGCCGCGCAACCCGATCATCGTGTCAGTGACCTCCCCCACGGCCGCCCGCCGAAACGTGCGTTGAAACACCTGTCCGCAGGATCTTCGCAGCCTCTGAACAAGCCTCCGTACACCTCGTCGTATCACCTGGCCGCGCACCCGGTCGTACATCCGTCCGTACACCTATACGTACGCCAGGGCCGTATGAGCTGTGTGTATCAGGTCCCAGTTTCGCAGATCGCGCCGGGTGGCGGCTGTCTCCCGGGTCAGCAGCGGTGCCCGCTGCCACCCGTCCACCCTGGCCTACCCTGAGGAGGTCCCTTGCAACCGGAGCCCGAGAAGTCGGAGAAGGTCGGAGAAGTCGCAGGTCATGAGCGAACTGCCTAATTCACTGCCTTATTCATACGAAGCGCCTGCCTCGCAGGCACTGTTCGACCGGGCCGCGGCCGTCACTCCCGGTGGGGTGAACTCCCCGGTACGCGCATTTCGTGCCGTGGGCGGTACGCCCCGGTTCATGGTGTCCGGTACCGGTCCGTATCTGACGGATGCGGACGGGCGGGACTACGTCGACCTGGTGTGCTCCTGGGGGCCCATGATCCTCGGGCACTCCCACCCGGAGGTCATCGCCGCCGTTCAGGACGCCGTCTCGCGCGGTACCTCCTTCGGTACGCCCGGTGAGGGCGAGGTCGCGCTCGCGGAGGAGATCGTCGAGCGGGTCGAGCCCGTGGACCAGGTGCGGCTCGTCAGCAGCGGGACCGAGGCCACCATGTCGGCCATCCGGCTCGCCCGCGGGTTCACCCGGCGCACCAAGGTGATCAAGTTCGCCGGGTGTTACCACGGTCACGTCGACTCGCTGCTCGCCGCGGCCGGCAGTGGCGTGGCCACCTTCGCCCTTCCCGACACCCCCGGCGTCACCGGCGCCCAGGCCGGCGACACCATCGTGCTGCCGTACAACGACCTCGAGGCCGTCCACGAGGCCTTCCACCGGCACCCCGGTGAGATCGCCTGCGTGATCACCGAGGCCTCACCCGGGAACATGGGCGTCGTGCCGCCCCGGCCCGGGTTCAACCAGGGCCTGAAGGACGCCTGCTCCAAGAACGGCGCCCTCTTCATCTCCGACGAGGTCATGACGGGTTTCCGCACCAGCCGGGCGGGCTGGTTCGGGATCGACGGGGTCAAGCCCGATCTCATGACCTTCGGGAAGGTCATGGGCGGCGGATTCCCTGCCGCCGCCTTCGGCGGGCGTGCCGACGTGATGGCGCATCTCGCGCCCGCCGGGCCCGTCTACCAGGCCGGCACCCTCTCCGGGAACCCGGTCGCCACCGCGGCCGGCCTCGCCCAGCTGCGCCTGCTCGACGACGCCGCCTACGACAAGGTCAACGCCGTGTCGGAGAGCATTCAGGGGCTCGTGACCGAGGCGCTGAGCAAGGAAGGCGTCGCGCACCGGCTGCAGAACGCCTCCAACATGTTCTCCGTCTTCTTCACGGACCGGGAGGTCCGCGACTACGAGGACGCCAAGAAGCAGGAGTCCTTCCGCTTCACCGCCTTCTTCCACTCGATGCTGGCGCAGGGCGTCTATCTGCCGCCCTCGTCCTTCGAGTCCTGGTTCGTGTCCACGGCCCACGACGAACAGGCCGTACAGCGCATCGCCGACGCCCTTCCGGCGGCGGCCCGAGCGGCGGCGGAGGCCACGGCAGCATGAGCGACAGCACCAACACGGCGGGCAGCGACATCACGGTCGTCCACGTCATGCGGCACGGCGAGGTCGCCAACCCGGACGGGGTCCTGTACGGGCGGCTGCCCGGCTACCGCCTGTCCGAGCTGGGCCGGCAGATGGCCGAGCGGGTCGCCGAGCACCTCGCGCCCCGCGACATCACCTACGTCTGCGCCTCCCCGCTGGAGCGGGCCCAGGAGACGGCCACCCCGATCGCCAAGGCCCACGGGCTGGACCTGGCCACCGACGAGCGGCTCATCGAGGCCGACAACGTCTTCCAGGGCAAGACCTTCGGGGTCGGGGACGGCGCGCTGCGCAAGCCGGGCAACTGGAAGCACCTCGTCAACCCGTTCAAGCCGTCGTGGGGCGAGCCGTACGTCGACATCGTCGTCCGGATGATGCAGGCGCTGGACTCCGCCAAGGACCGGGCGCGGGGGCACGAGGCCGTCCTCGTCAGCCACCAGCTGCCGATCTGGATCGTGCGGTCATACGTCGAGAAGCGGCGGCTGTGGCACGACCCGCGCAAGCGGCAGTGCACCCTCGCCTCGCTGACGTCCTTCACCTACCAGGGTGACAAGCTGGTGTCCGTCGGCTACAGCGAGCCGGCCCGCGATCTCGTCCCGGCCCATCTCCTCGCGGGCGCCAAGCCGGTGAAGGGACAGGCCAAGGCCTTCGGCGCCTGACGCTCCCCTTTAGGGAGTCATGGGGTGCCATTGGCGGACGAGAAATCCCCTTTGGGGTTCCATGACACGTTCGTGACATTTGTTGTCAGATCAATGTGATCGTGAGGAACCTCCCCCTTCGTCATGTCCTCTGAATGGGTGACCACCACAGGACACGACGAATCGGGGTTGGAATGCGCACTCGCAGCGCTCTCACTCGCAGGGGAATGCTCGGTCTCGGCGCGGGCGCCGCGGCCGCCGTCGGACTCTCCGGCTGCGGCACCCTCACGCCGTCAGACGGGTCCACCCACTCCTCGGGTTCCAAGAGGGGTGGATCCGGCAAGCCCTCGCACCCCGCCCGCCCCATCGGCGACGGCTCGACCTCCTTCACCGGCAAGCAGCCCCACCAGCCCGCGAAGCCCGAGCCGCTGGAGCCGGGGCAGACCCCGCCGCAGTTCGTGATCTTCTCCTGGGACGGGGCCGGCGAGGTCGGCAACGGGCTCTTCCCCCGCTTCCTCGACCTCGCCAAGCAGCACGGCGCGTCCATGACCTTCTTCCTGTCCGGGCTGTATCTGCTGCCCGAGTCGAAGAAGCGTCTCTACAACCCGCCGAACAACCCGCGCGGCGCCTCCGACATCGGTTACCTCACCGACGAGCACGTCAGGGCCACGCTCACCAACATCCGCCGCGCCTGGCTCGAAGGGCACGAGATAGGCACCCACTTCAACGGCCACTTCTGCTCCGGCTACGGCACCGTCGGCAACTGGACGCCCGCCCAGTGGCGCAGCGAGATCCAGCAGGCCAAGGCCTTCGTGAAGGAGTGGCGGACGAACACGGGGTGGTCCCAGATGCCGTCCCTGCCCTTCGACTACGAGAAGGAGCTCGTCGGCGGCCGCACGCCCTGCCTGCTCGGCCAGAACAACCTGCTGCCCACCGCCAGGGAACTCGGCTGGCGCTACGACGCCTCCTCGCCCGGCGGCCGCCAGGTCTGGCCCGAGAAGAAGCACGGGCTGTGGGACCTGCCGCTGCAGCAGATCCCGTTCCCCGGGCGCAGCTTCGAGGTCCTGTCCATGGACTACAACATGCTCGCCAACCAGTCGGTCAACTCGACCAACGCGCCCGCCTACAACTACCCGGGCTGGCGGACTCAGGCCTCGAAGGCCTACATAGCAGGCTTTCAGCGGGCATACGAGACAAACCGTGCACCTTTCTTCATAGGCAACCACTTCGAACACTGGAACGGCGGCATCTACATGGACGCCGTCGAGGAGGCGTTCAAGCACATCGCGCAGGAGAAGGAGAAGGGAGCGGACGTACGCCTCGTCTCCTTCCGGCAGTTCGTCGACTGGATGGACGTACAGAAGCCGGAGATCCTCGCCAAGCTGCGCACCCTCGAGGTCGGACGGCCGCCGGCGGGCGGCTGGAAGACGTTCCTCAAGGAGACCCCCACCTCCTCGTCCTCACCCACCGGGCAGGCTGCCTGAAATGCGGATTTCCCCCCGCAAGGGGGGTGCGCACGACCCCGGGAACGGGCATGCGAAACTTTTCACATGAGTGCCGCCAGCCGCGCCCATGTGCGCTCGAACCGCGCACGTCGCCGAACAGTCCTGACCACCGCCGGTGCCGCGGTCGCCACGCTGCTGATGTCCGCCTGCTCCTCCGGGGGGACCTCCGGCGGGGGCGGTGACACCAACTTCGTCATGGGCAAGGACGGCATCTCCACCGCGAAGAAGGGGGAGCGGGCCGCGGCGCCCGACCTTTCCGGCGAGACCGTCAACGGGGGACAGCTCGACGTCGCCTCCTACAAGGGCAAGGTCGTCATCCTGAACGTGTGGGGCTCCTGGTGCGCCCCCTGCCGGGCCGAGGCGCCGAACTTCGAGAAGGTCTACCAGGACCTCAAGGGCAAGGGCGTCCAGTTCGTCGGCATCAACACCCGTGACACCAGCACCCAGAACGCGGTCGCCTTCGAGAAGCAGCAGGGCATCACCTACCAGAGCCTGTACGACCCCACGGGCAAGCTGATGCTGCGCTTCAAGAAGGGCACGCTCAACCCGCAGGCGGTCCCCTCCACGCTCGTCCTCGACCGGGAGGGCAGGATCGCCGCGCGCTCGCTGGCCGCGCTCAGCGAGGACAAGCTGCGCAAGATGATCGCCCCGGTCCTCGCGGAGAAGTGACGTGACCTCAGTCACCACGCTCGCCGCGACGGGCTACAACGACACGGTGCTCAACGGCGCCCTGCTGCTCGCCCTGCCCATCGCGCTCCTCGGCGGCCTCGTCTCCTTCTTCTCCCCGTGCGTCCTGCCGCTCGTCCCCGGTTATCTGTCCTATGTCACCGGGGTCGCGGGCACCGATCTGGCCGAGGCCCGGCGCGGGCGGATGGTCGCGGGCGCCTCCCTCTTCGTCCTCGGCTTCACCGCCGTGTTCGTCTCCAGCGGGGCCCTGTTCGGCTACTTCGGCGACACGCTCCAGGACAACAAGGGCATCCTGTCCAAGGTGCTGGGCGCGCTCATGATCCTCATGGGTGTCTTCTTCATGGGCCTGATGCCCTGGATGACCCAGCGGGAGTTCCGCTTCCACAAGCGGCCGGTGGCAGGTCTCGCCGGTGCCCCGCTGCTCGGCGCGCTGTTCGGCATCGGATGGACCCCGTGCATCGGCCCGACCCTCGGCTCCGTGCTGACCCTGTCCGCGCAGCAGTCGAGCGCGGGCCGGGGCGCCATACTGACCATCGCCTACTGCCTCGGCCTCGGCGTGCCCTTCGTGCTCGCCGCGGTCGCCTTCCGCAAGGCGCTCGGCGCCTTCGGCTGGGTCAAGCGCCACTATGTCTGGGTGATGCGGATCGGCGGCACGATGATGATCGTGACCGGTCTGCTGCTGCTGACCGGCGCCTGGGACCGCATCGTGCAGGACATGCAGTCCTGGTCCGCCGGCTTCACTGTGGGGATCTGATCGATGAGCAAGGCCACCACCACCGGTACGCCTCCCGAGCGGACCGACGACCCGGACCTCGGCGCCGCCGGCTCCCAGCTCTCCACCGCCCCCAGGGAGGAACTGGCGAACCTGCCCGCCCTGGGCGTCATCGGCTGGGTCCGCTGGTTCTGGCGGCAGCTCACCTCCATGCGGGTCGCGCTGCTGCTCCTCCTGCTCCTCTCGCTAGGCGCCATCCCCGGCTCGCTGATCCCGCAGTCCGGCATCGACGAGACGAAGGTCGCCGACTTCCGCAAGGCGCACACCTTCCTCGCGCCGGTCTACGACAAGCTGGGCCTCTTCCACGTCTACAGCTCGGTGTGGTTCTCCGCGATCTACATCCTGCTGTTCGTCTCCCTCATCGGCTGCATCGTCCCGCGCACCTGGCAGTTCATCGGCCAGCTGCGCGGCCGGCCGCCGGGCGCCCCCAAGCGCCTGACCCGGCTGCCCGCCTACACCACCTGGCGCACCGAGGCCGAACCCGAGCAGGTACGCGAGGCCGCCCTCGCCCTCCTCAAGAAGCGCCGCTTCCGCGCCCACCTCGCCGGTGACGCCGTAGCCGCCGAGAAGGGCTATCTGCGGGAGGTCGGCAACCTCGCCTTCCACATTGCGCTGATCGTGATGCTGATCGCCTTCGCCTGGGGCCAGCTCTTCAAGTCCGAGGGCAACAAGCTGGTCGTCGAGGGCGACGCCGACGGCTTCTCCAACACCCTCATCTCCTACGACGACTTCAAGTCCGGCAACCTCTTCAGCAGCGACGACCTGGTGCCGTTCAGCTTCAAGCTGGACAAGTTCACCGGCACCTACGAGAGCAGCGGCCCCAACCGCGGCACCCCGCGCACCTACCAGGCCGCCCTCACCTACAGCCAGGGCGCCTACGGCAAGGACAAGAAGGACCTCGTCAAGGTCAACGAGCCGCTGGAGGTCGGCGACGCCAAGGTCTACCTCACCGCCCACGGCTACGCCCCCGTCATCACCGTCCGCGACGGCAAGGGCAACGTCGTCTACCGCGATGCCGTCCCCCTCCTCCCGCTCGACTCGAACGTCACCTCCACCGGTGTGGTCAAGGTCCTCGACGGCTACAGGAACGCCAAGGGCGTCAGCGAACAGCTCGGCATCTCGGCCTTCTTCCTGCCGACCTACACCAAGGGCAGCGAAACCGCCTCCACCTTCCCCGCGCTGCAGAACCCGGTGCTGAACCTGACGCCGTACCACGGCGACCTCGGCGTCAACTCCGGCATCCCGCAGAGCGTGTACCAGCTCGACAAGTCGCATGTGAAGGAGTTCAAGGACTCCAAGGGCGCCCAGCTCAGGGACAACCTGAAGCCCGGCCAGACCATGCAGCTCCCGAACGGCGCCGGCTCGATCACCTACGAGACCACCAAGCAGTGGGCGAACTTCCAGATCGTCCAGCAGCCCGGCACCTCCTGGGCGCTCGCCGGTTCCCTCACCGCGATCTTCGGCCTCGCCGCGTCCCTGTTCATCCAGCGCCGCCGCGTCTGGGTACGGGCCGTCAAGGGCGCCGACGGTGTGACCGTCGTCGAGATGGCCGGCCTCGGCCGCAGCGAGTCCGCCAAGGTGCCGGAGGAGCTCGGCGACCTCGCCGGAAACCTGTACGACCAGGCACCGGGCGCACCCGAGCCCGACGAGGACTCCCACGACTCCGACGCCGAACCCGACGCCGGCTCACCGGACCAAGACGACACCACCACCCCCGACACCGAAGTCGTACCTGCCGAAGGGGCTGAGACGAAGTGACTCTCGCCGCCGGAACCGAGTTGGCCACGGCCACCAACGAACACCTCGCGAACATCAGCAACACGCTGATCTACTCCGCGATGGCCGTCTACACCCTGGCCTTCTTCGCGTACATCGCCGAATGGCTCTTCGGCAGCCGCAGCAGGGTCGGCCGCACGGCCGCCGCGCTCACCACGGAGGCCAAGGGAGCCAAGGGCAAGGCCCCCGCCGTCACCGTGAACAAGGCCGGCGGCACCGCCGTACTGGAGCGGCCCAAGGTCGTCGTACGGGCCGCATCCGGTGCACGGGACGTGCCCGACGGGCCCGGGGCGCACGGCGGGGACGAGCAGGGCGACCTCTACGGGCGTATCGCCATCTCGCTCACCGTGCTCGCCTTTCTCATCCACCTCGGTGGTGTGGTCGCCCGCGCGGCCTCGGTGGAGCGGGCGCCGTGGGGCAACATGTACGAGTTCAACATCACCTTCTCCACCGTCGCCGTCGGCGTGTACCTGACGCTGCTCGCGCTGAAGAAGAACATCCGCTGGCTCGGGCTGTTCCTGATCACCACGGTCCTCCTCGACCTCGGCGTCGCCGTCACTGTCTTGTACACCGCCAGTGACCAGTTGGTTCCCGCCCTGCACTCGTACTGGCTCTACATCCACGTCTCCACCGCCATCCTGTGCGGCGCGGTCTTCTACGTGGGCGCCGTCGGCACGCTCCTCTACCTCTTCAAGGACTCCTACGAGACCAAGCTGGAGAACGGCGGCACCCCCGGCCGCTTCGCGACGTCCTTCCTGGAGCGGCTGCCCGCCTCCTCCTCCCTGGACAAGTTCTCCTACCGCATCAACGCGGCCGTCTTCCCGCTGTGGACGTTCACGATCATCGCGGGCGCCATCTGGGCCGAGTCGGCCTGGGGCCGCTACTGGGGCTGGGACCCCAAGGAGACCTGGGCGTTCATCACCTGGGTCGCCTACGCCTGCTACCTGCACGCCCGCGCCACCGCCGGCTGGAAGGGCCGCAAGGCCGCCTACCTGGCGCTGATCGCCTTCGGCTGCTGGCTGTTCAACTACTACGGCGTCAACATCTTCGTCTCCGGCAAGCACTCGTACGCGGGCGTCTGAGCCGCAGAGGGCCGACACTGGTGTCATGAGCGGTTCCATCGCACAGGGCACCAGTCAGAGCCACGGGAACACGCACATGCTCCACTTCCTGGTGCGGGTCCCACGGCGCATGGAGGACGTCTGGCCGGCGGTCGCCACCCCCAAAGGGCTCGCCCAGTGGTTCACCGCCGCCGACGTCCTCGAACCCAGGCTCGGCGGCGCGGTCACCCTGCGTGACCTGGGGAGCGGCCGGGTCACCGCATGGGACGTGGACCGGGTCGCCGAGTACACGCTGGACGACGGCGACCGGATCCGCTTCCACCTGGAGCGGGACGGCGAAGAGGGCACCGCCCTCCGCTTCACCCACGAGTACCGGGGAGCCGGGACGGCGGAGCCCGTCTGGCGGTCCCGCTTCGAGAAGCTGGTCAGCCGACCGTGATCGAGTCCAGCTTCTCCCGCAGATAGCGGTGCGAGTCGACCGGCTCGTACGCCACCCGCCCCACCGGCGCCGGCACGGACTCCACCAGCGTCCCCGGTGTGCACTCGCCGAAGTACACGAGCGACATCAGCTCCTCGGCGGGCGCGTCCGCGGGCGGCGGCAGCACCCGGTGCCGCCCCGACCGCCACCTGTCACCGGTCCAACGGGCCATCAGATCCCCGATGTTGATGGTGAAGGCCTCAGGGTCGAAGGGCGCGTCCTCCCAGCCGCCCTCGTCCGTGTACACCTGCAGCCCGCCCTTCCCGGCCTGCCGGTCGAGGATCGTGACCGTCCCGAAGTCGGTGTGCGGCCCGATGCGGAACTGACCCGGCTGCGGCTCCCCGATCACCTCGGTGCCCGGATACCAGTTGATGTTGAAGCCGTACGTCGGATGGTCCATGTGCCGGGAGAAGAAGTCCGGTTCCAGGCCCAGCGCCTCGCCGAGCAGCGACAGGAGCTGCTTCTCCAGCTCGCCCATCCGCTCCAGGTACTCCTCGCACAGCGCCCGGAGCTCCGGCACTTCCCGCGGCCACACGTTGGGCGCGTACCACTCCGCGTTGACGACCGGGTCCTCGAAGGGCTCGTGCGTCGCGAACGTCAGCGACTCCTTCAGGTCCGGCGGGGTCTGCGTACCCTCCGAATAGCCGTTGGCCTCGGCGCCCGGGCCGAGCCAGCCGCGGCCGCCGACCTTCGCCGCGTACGGCTCCTTGACGCCGGCGGGCAGCCGGAAGAACGCCCGGGCCGCCTCCCGGATCGCGGACCGCAGCGCCGGATCCACACCGTGCCCGGTGACCAGCAGGAACCCGGCGGTCTGCAGGGCCTCGTCGACGGTGCGGGCGATGGAGGCACGGGCGTCCTCGTCGCCGTCGAGCCAGGGCCGCAGATCGATGGTCGGAATACGCGGGTCACTCACCGATGTCCTCGTTCCACAGTGCCGGATGGTTCTTGATGAAGTCGCGCATCATCCCGATGCACTCGGCGTCGTCCAGCAGCACGATCCGCACGCCGTGTTCCGCCAGCCAGTCGTGGCCGCCGTGGAAGGTGGCCGCCTCGCCGACCACCACCCGGGAGATGCCGAACTGGCGGACCAGACCGGAGCAGTACCAGCACGGCGACAGGGTCGTGACCATCGTCGTACCGTGATACGAGCGCTGCCGTCCCGCATTGCGGAACGCTGCCGTCTCCGCGTGCATCGAGGGGTCGTCGTCCTGGACGCGCCGGTTGTGGCCGCGGCCGAGCAGGGTGCCGTCGGCGCCGTAGAGCGCGGCGCCGATCGGGATGCCGCCCTCAGCGAGCCCGGCGCGCGCCTCCGCGACGGCGGTGGCGAGCCAGGCCCGTGCCGTCGCCCGGTCCATGGGGTCCTCAAGGTCCATGTCCTCACTCTGCTGTGGCCGAAACACGAGGGCAACGTGCGGAAAGTACTCTCCGGGCATCCCGCCGCCGGACGAACTGTCCACGCGCCGTCCCTGGAGGTGCCCGTGGCCGCACTCACCCTCCGCGAAGTCCTGAACCTCGATCCCGTCCGAGCCTCCGAGCCCGCCCTCCTCGCCGGCGACAACGCCCTGGACCGCCCGGTCCGCTGGGTGCACTCGAGCGAGGTGTACGAGGGCGCCAACTTCCTCGACGGCGGAGAACTGCTGCTCACGAACGGCTTCGGCCTGATGGACGCCGACGAGGAGGTCCGCCGCCGGTACGTCCGCGAGCTGGCCGCGCGGGGTGCCGCCGGGCTGGCGGTGGAGGTGGGCCGCTCTCTGCCGCAGATGCCCCCCGAGGTCGTCGACGAGGCCCGCCGCCTCGGTCTGCCCCTGCTGGCCCTGCACCGGGTCGTGCCCTTCGTACGCATCACGGAGGCGGCGAACCGCGCGATCGTGGCCCGGGGGCTGTCCGGGCGGTCGGTGGTGCGTCCCTGGGGCGAGGACCACGCGGCGGCCCTGCTCGCCGACCTGGCCGACCGCGCGGCCCTCAACCAGCCGGAGGTCGAGGCACGGTCCGCGTTCGCCGGGTTCCACCCCGGGCCGGGGGCCCGGCTGATCGGGGTGTCGGTGCACGGCACGCGCGAGGTGGCCGCAGTGGACCGGGCGGCACGGCTGCTGGGCGGGGCGAGGGCGCTGCGGGCGCCGTTCCCCGGCGATGTGCTGGCGCTGCTCGCGCTGCCCGGCGACGGCGGTGGCATCGGTTCCGGTGACCCGGTCCGTGCCGTCCAGGAGGCCTTTCGTACGGCGGCGGACGCGGGCCTCACCGTCGCCGTCGGGCACGCCGTCGACGCGGGCAGCGGCTGGCTGCGCTGGAGCGACACGCTGCGGGCGGCGCGGACGACCCTGGAGCTGGCGCTGACCGTGCCGGCCGCCGAACCGCCCGCCCCCGAGGGCCCGCTGGTCACCTCCGCCCGCGCGCTCGCCCTGGAACGGGAGCTGACCCGCGGTGGCATCGACACCAACCGCGACCGCCTCGACCGGCTGGTCCAGCACACCCTGGGCCCGCTGCTGGCCTGGGAGGCGGCCCACCCCAGCGATCTGGTCCGCACCCTGGAGGTCCATCTGCGCCACGGCTGTTCCCCGACCCGGACCGCGGCGCTGCTGCACATCGGCCGCCAGTCGCTCTACCAGAGGCTGGAGCGGATCGAGTCCCTGCTGGGGCTGGAGATCGACGATCCGGAGCTGTTGGGGGAGTTGCTGGCGGCGACATGTGCGCATCGGGTCGTCCGGGGGACGGCGGCGCCCTCGGTCCGCGGACTGCGAACGGTTGCTTGAGCTCAGCGCAGGGTGACCTGGCTCGGTCCGTTGTACGGGGCCGAGCAGAGCACCGTTTTCGGAGTCCGCAGGGTGTCGTCCTCCGTGAACAGTGCGCGGGCTTCGTCGAAGGGGACCTCGTCGCCCGCTACCTGGGCTGCGCGGTCGTACAGCTCGCGGGCCGCTTCGGACAGGGGCGTGCCCGGCTTGCCCTCGTCCATTCCCCACTCGTCCCACAGCAGCGTCTCGACCTTGTTCAGGGCCGCGAGGTCGAGCCGGATGTTGCCGGCCACGAAGCGCTCGCCCCAGAACGGCCCTTCCTCCGGCGGATGCAGCCCGAAGGCCCGCGGGTCCGCCCCGCCCTCGCGGATGGCGCGCCACGCCTTGCCCGCGACCAGGAAGCGGTCGCGCGGGACGTCCACCGGGTCGAAGTCCACGTTCCAGTGGGCGGTGATACCGGGGTCGGCGAGCTGGGCGTCCGCGAACAGCCAGCCCCGCTCCTCGTCCCAGTACTCGGTGACCACGTGGTCGCAGTGGAAGCCGTCGGAGCCGAAGTAGTCGGCGAAGCCGGACCGGATGCGCGCAGGGATGCCCGCCTGCCGCAGGAACGAGCAGTGCAGCAGCGAGAAGTCCCGGCAGGTGCCGACGAAACGGTCGCCGACCTCGCGTCGCATGTGCAGCGGGGCGTCGTTCCGGGCCACGAGGAGCCGCAGGATGTCGTCGATGTAGCGGGTCTCGGCGTCGTTGTGCAGGCGGTCGTGCGGGTGGGTGTGGTCGAAGAGGCCGCCCTCCACACGGTGGACGATCAAGTCGCGTGCGATACGGGCGAGTCGGGCGGGGTCACGGGGTAAGCCGGCGTAGTGGCCGCCGAGTTCGCCGGGGTCGGAGAAGGTGCTGTGCATCGCGTAGAAGGCAAGTGACATGGCCGGCCTCCCGGTTGTCCGGAGTCGTCAGGTCACCGATCGCATGTTCGAATATGGATCGGTGCGGCTCACCGTGTCAAAATTCGCCGGCACATGTCCAGCCCGCGCGCCGCCCTCAGCCGGTCACCCGCAGCAACAGCTTCCCGGTGCTGGTCCGCGTCCCCATCAGCCGGTGCGCCTCCACCGCCTCCTCCAGCCCGAACTCGGCGGTGACCGGCAGCGACACCGTGCCGTCCACCGCCTTCGCCAAGGCCCGCTCGGCGAGGGAGCGCAGCTCGCCGGGGGCCGTCTTCGACAACGTGAGGATCGAGAAGCCGCCGACCGACACCCCGGAGGGGTAGAGCTCCGGCTGGCCCACCGCCCACGCCGGCGCCGAGCTCGCGTTGCCGAAGGAGACCAGGCGTCCGAAGACCGCGAGCGAGGCCAGGCTGCCCCGGAACGTCTCACCGCCGACCGGGTCGAGCGCCAGGTCGACACCCCGGCCGCCGGTCGCCTCCCGCACCGCCTCGCTGAACTCGCCGACGAACACCTCGTCGTAGCCGTACTCGCGCGCGTACGCCGCCTTCGCCGCGCCCGACACCACCCCGTACACGGCCCCCGCGCCGGCCGCCCTCGCCAGCTGCCCCACCACCGTGCCGACGCCGCCCGCCGCACCCTGCACGAGCACCGTCTCGCCCGGCTGCAGCCGGCCGACCGCGTGCACGAGCGCGTACGCCGTCGGCAGCACGGTCGGCAGGGTCGCCGCCGTGCGCAGGCTCATGCCTGCCGGGACCGGGAAGACGGTCGAGGTGTTCGCCAGTACGACATCCGCGTAGGCGCCGCCCTCCGTCAGTGCCGTCACCTCCTGGCCGACGGACAGACCCGTGACCCCCTCGCCGAGCGCTCGGATGCGCCCGGACGCCTCGAGCCCCGGGACGAAGGGCAGCCGCGGCACCCGGTAGCCCTCGCCGCGCGCCTTGAGGTCGGCGAAGTTCACCCCGGTGTACGCCACGTCGAGGCTCACCTGGCCCGGACCGGGCTCGGGGACCTCCGCCTCCACGACCTTCAGGACCTCGGGCCCGCCGTACTCCTGGAACTCCACCGCGCGCATGCCGCACCACCCATGACTGTTCAGCCGACGACTGTTCAATGAAAAGCGAACAGTCGCGAGTGTATGATTTTCATCGAACACTCTGCAAGATGTGAACCTCGGCAAGACGGGAAGGGAGACCCGCGTGGCGCAGCGCACCAGTCATCGGGCCGCCCCCGAGCACACCCACCCCGACGACGTCTCCGTGCAGACCGCGCTCGCGGCGCTGGCCGACCCCGTACGCATCGGCATCGTCAGGGAGCTGGCGGGCTCGGCGGACTGGTCGCGCAGCTGCGGCAGCTTCGACGTGCCGGTCGGCAAGGCGGCGCTCAGCCATCACTTCGTGGTGCTGCGGGGCGCGGGCCTGGTCGAGCAGCGCGACGAGGGGCCCCGGCGGGTCAACCGTCTGCGGCGGGCGGAGTTCGAGGCCCGTTTCCCGGGGCTGCTGGACCTCGTCCTGCGGGACGAACCGGCGATCTGAACCTCTGCGCCCCCTCCCGCGTCACAGTGCTGACGCCTACGCAGGGGGATGGAGGGGGACATGGGCAGCAACCGCACCTGGGTCGCATCGGCCGGAGCGAGCGTCGCGCTGGTGGTGGCCACGGGCCTGTACGTCCAGGCAATGGGGGCCGGCCACACCGACGGGGGCCTCAGGGTGGGCCCCGACCGGATCAAGTCGGCGGTCGCGGACCGGACCTGTGCCGGCACCCGCCCCGTCGGCAGCCTGCCCGACCGCGACGACGGCACCCCGCTGATGCGTGTGGTCGTACACGTCGACGAACTGGCCCGGAAGAACTACTCCGACGTCTACACGGGTCTTTCCGTCGACGAGGACCGCCAGGTCACCGATGTCTGGCGCATACCTTCCGCCGCCTTCGACGACGAGGTCTGCGGGGTGGCCGTCCGGGGCGTGACCATACGGCTGCACGACACCGACGTCAGCAGAAAGACACTCGACGCCCTCTCCGACCGGATCGGCGACGACATGCGCCGCTGGGACGGAGCCTTCGAGATGCGCGAAGTGGCCGCGGACGAACGGGGCTTCGTCCTTGTCGGGGTCGACGACCCCGACAAGGCGGAACCGATCCTCGAGAAGGCCTACGGGGAGAACAACAGCAGGTACATCAGGGTCGAGTACGCGGATCAGGCAGAAGCGCTGGACGCGGAGTGAGCCTTCGCCCGGCGCAGCACCGCATACAACGCCGCGCTCACCACGAAACCGACCACCGGCGTGATGTCGCCGAAGGACGGCCAGTGCTTCGGGACGTAGCCGACGAAGTCCTCCTGGTTGGAAAAGAGCGGAACGGACACCGCGACGCCGATCAACAGGGCGGCGATACCGGGCCAGTTGGTGAAGGAACGATCGGTCAGCCGGGCCGTCAGCTCCTCGTCCGTGGCCGTGCGGGACTGGAGCCACCGCTCCACCAGGACGACCCCGAGCCAAGGGGCCACCCAGTACGCGATCACCAGCAGGAACGCCTCGTACGCCGACCCCGCGTCGTCGAGCGAGGCCCACGCCGCCGCCGTACCGGCCACACCGGACACCACGACCAGCACGCTACGGCTCAGCCACGTCGGGAGCTTCAGGCCGAAGGAGGTGATGGAGATCGCGCCCGAGTAGATGTTGAGGGCGTTCGCCGAGATGGCGCCGAGGATGATGGCGAGGAGCACCAGGTCGCCCAGCCAGCCCGGGAGATGACCGGTGAAGGCCGCCGTCGGGGTGGCGTCCTTCGGAGCCACGATCGTCGCCGAGGCCGCGCCGATGATCGCCACGAGGGCGACGGACACGAACAGGCCGACCGCCGGGTAGACGATCGTCTTCACCTTGTTCGCGGTGCGCGGCAGATAGCGCGAGTAGTCCGTGGCGTACGGGTTCCAGCCGGCCGCGTAGCCCCAGGCCGCGCTGAACGCGAGCAGGAACCCGCCGATGCCGCCGCCCGTGCCGCCTCCGCCGAGGTTCGCGTCCTTGAAGGTCCACACGCCGGCGAGAAGGAAGATCACGGCGAGTGCGGGGAACGCGTACTTCTCGAAGGTGTGCACGAAGTTGTGGCCGATGAAGCCGATCACGATCTCGACCACGACCACGAGCAGCAGGGAAGGCAGCGGACGCAGCCCGGTCAGCGTGTTCAGGGCGAAGGCCGCGCTCACGCTGTTCACCGCGAACCAGCCCACGCCCGCGATCAGGCCGTTGGCCGCGGACGGCAGGATGTTGCCGAAGTAGCCGAAGGAGAACCGGCCGATCACCATCTGCGGGACGCCGAAGCGCGGGCCGTCCAGGGAGAGGAAGCCCTGGGTGATCGCGCCGACGGCGGTGCCGAGGACGATGGCCGCGGTCGCCTCCCAGAAGCTCAGACCGAAGAACAGCACCGAGATCACACCGATGAAGACGGTCGCGAACTCGATGTTGGGGGAGGCCCAGGTCCACAGCAGCTGCAGCGGCGAGCCATGGCGTTCGGCGTCCGGGATGGGCTCGGAGCCCGCCGTCTCGACGGCGATGACCTTGTCACCGTATGCGGGGGCGAGGGTGCCGGAGGAGTCGGCGGGAGCAGTCGTCATGCGAGGTAAGTGTCCGGTTCCGGCCGGTCCGGGCACAGGGGCGCATTGTCCGCTTCGGGGGGCCCTGCGGCGTACAACCTGTAGGCATCGGCGCCGCCGATGACCCCATCGGCAGGACGCCCCACTGGCGCGTGGACCACCGCCGCCGCCCGCTCGTAGCGTCCAGGACATGAACACGCAGAGCAAGTCCGCAGAGAGCAGGGGCATCGCCCAGCTGATGACCGCGATGGTGCTGTCCGGCACCCTCGGCGTCTTCGTCGTCGAGTCGGGCGCCTCGCCGTTCGACGTCGTCTTCTTCCGGGTCGTCTTCGGAGCCCTCGCGCTCGGCTCCTACGTCCTCGCCCGCGGCTGGCTCCGCGACCACGGCTTCACCCCGCGCACGCTCGGACTCGCCGTCCTGGGCGGCGTGTTCATCGTCTTCAACTGGGTGTTCCTCTTCGAGTCGTACGAGAACACCTCGATCTCGGTCGCCACGGTCGTCTACCACACCCAGCCGTTCTACGTGGTCCTGCTCGGCGCCCTCCTCTTCCGCGAGCGCCTCACCGCCGCCAAGGTCGGCTGGATCGCGCTGGCCTTCGTGGGCCTGATCCTGGTCTCGGGGGTCACACCGGCCGACTTCACCAGCGGCGGCACCTATCTGACGGGCGTGGGCCAGGCCCTCCTCGCCGCGCTCCTGTACGGACTGTCCACCCTGGTCACCAAGCGCATCACCGGCGTCCGCCCGCACCTCATCGCGCTGGTCCAGGTCGTGGTCGGCATCCCGCTGCTGCTTCCCTTCGCCGACTTCGGCGCGATGGCCGGCACCGGCTGGGACTGGGGCTGGCTGGTCGGCCTCGGCTTCATCCACACCGGCGTGATGTACGTCCTGATGTACGCCGCCTACGCCAAGCTGCCGACCTCGAAGATCGCCGTCCTCGCCTTCGTCTACCCGGCGGTCGCGATGGTCATGGACTGGGCGGTGTACGGCCACCACATCGGCCTCGTCCAGGCGCTGGGCGTCCCGCTGATCGTGCTGGCCAGCCTGAAGGTCACGCTTGCCCGGCCTCTTCGGACACCAGCTTCCGCGCCTGCTCGAGAAACAGCCGTACGTGCGCCGGAAGCCGCTTCCCGGCCCGCCACGCGAGTTGCGTCCGAAGCGTGAACGGCGGCTGCCACGGCAGCCGTACCAAAGACCCCTCGGCGAGTTCGGCGGCGACCGTCACCTCGGGCAGCAACGAGACCCCGAGGCCGGCCGCCGCCGCGCGTTTGGTGGCCTCGATCGTCCCGAACTCCATGAAGTCGGCCGGCTCACCGGACGACTCGAGCTCCCGCTCGAACAAGTCCCGGTAGGCGCAGCCCGGCTCGGTCGCGAGAAGGGACTGCCGTACGAGATCGGCGGTGGCGAACTCCCGGCCCGCGAGGGCGTGTCGGGGCGCGGCGACCAGCGCCAGCGGCTCCTCGCACAGCACCACGCTCTCCAGCCCCGGGTGCTCGGTCGCCTCCTCCATCAGGAAGCCGAGATCGTACGTGCCCTGCCGCAGCGCCTGCCGGGTCTCGTCGCCGATGGTGGTGCGCAGGGAGAGCCGCACCTTGGGGTAGCGGTGGTGGAAGAACTCGAGCAGCGGGGGCAGCCGGTACGAGGTCAGCGACTCCATCGTCCCGACCACCAGCGAACCGGCGGGCTCCTCGGTACCGGTGACCGCGGCCCGCGCCTCCTCGTTCAGCTCGATGATCTGCCGGGCGTAGGGGAGCAGCCGCTCACCCGCCTCCGTGAGCCGGATACGGCTGCCGAGCCGGTCGAACAGCTCGACACCCAGGGACGACTCCAGGGCCCGTACCTGACTGGTCACGCTGGACTGCGCGTACTTCAGCTCGGCCGCGGCCTGCGTGAAGCTCAGCACGGTCGCGACCTTCTCGAAGGTGACGAGCAGCCGCAGCTCCATCAGTCCGCCTTGGGGTCCTCGCCGCGCTCCCGCCGCCGCAGCTCCTCCTCGCGGCGCCGCAGATCGGCCTCCCAGTCCTTGAGCAGCGCCTCGTCCTTCTTGTTCTCCTCCTTGAGGGACTTCAGGAACTCGGGATTGTCGTCGGGTGCGACGAACTGGGCGCGGTGGTTGCGGTGCCACTCGGAGGGCGTGGTTCCGCCGGCCGGGACGGGCCCGCGGTACTTGCCCGCGACCAGCCAGGCGATCGGCCCGACCAGCACCTCCCCGAACAGCAGGATGATGATGACCCAGACCACCTTGGGCAGCCCGCGCACCTGCTCCTCGGGGGTGTTCAGGCAGTCGATGAAGGCATAGATCCACAGCGCCAGGACCAGCAGAAACGGCAGATACCGGAACATGGTGTGCGATCCCCCAAAGGCGGTGACGGGGCGCTGTCGGGCCCCGGTGACGGGGTCAGGGTAGCGGGTGGCCGCAACTCCTCTCCCGTACGCCGGTCAGTGGTGGGGCGAGCGCATCACGTGCCGGATCCGGTCGGTGTCGGTGGGCTGGTGGGGCCGGCGGCCGAGCGCCCGGACGCCGGCCGTTGCCGCCACCGTGACGACGAGGACGACGACCGAGCCCGCTCTCGGCCGGGTCCGTTTCGTGCACGCACTGGTCCGTGACACCGTCTACACCGACCTGTCCGGGGTCCGGCGGGCCCGTCTGCACGACCGGGTCGCACAGGGCCTGCGCCGCCACCGCCCGCACGACCTCGCGGCCCTCGCCTTCCACTTCGCCCGCACGGGCCGTACCGCGAACGCGCCCCTGGCCGTCGACTACGCGCTGCGGGCGGCCGAACTGGCAGAACGACGGTACGCGCACGACGTGGCCGTCGAGCTGATCGAGCACGCCCTGGAGGCACACCGGGCGGCCGTGGCCGACCCCGACGCCGCCCCGGACGACACGGTGGCCCTCCACGTACGGCTGCTGGCGGCGCAGTTGCGGGCCGGGTCCACCGACGCCGCCCGGCACACCCGGCAGCGGGCGGTCGACCTCGCGGTGCGGGCCGGCCGGGACGACCTGGTCGCCGCGGTCTACGGCGCCTGGACCGAGCCCTCGCCCTGGCGCTCCCGGCTGGAGGGGCTCTTCGACCGCACCGCCCTGGCCCGGTTGGAACGGCTCGCCGACGACGCGGCGCTCGACGGCGCGACCCGCGCCCGGGTCCTCCAGGTCCTCGTCGACGCGGTGGCCGCCGAGGAGGCGCCGCGGGCCGTACGGGCGGCGCACGCGCAACTGGCGCTGGCCCGGGCGGAGGGCGAACCGCGTCTGCTGGCCTCGGCGTTGATGACGTCCGCCAAGCTGCTCCCGCACGAGGCCCAGGGCGCGCTGCGCACCCCGCTCGTCGCGGAGCTGCGGCAGCTGGCCGAGGCGCACGACCTGCCGGCCTACCGCTGGGTCTGCGAGCACCTCGACGGCATGACCGCCGCGACCCGCAACGACCCCGACGGGCTGCGCCGGCACAACGCCGAAGCCCTGGAACTGGCCCGCCGCTACCGCATGCTGTGGGCGCAGGGCATCGCCGCCGCGACCTCGGCCATGCTGGCCACGGTCACCGGCCGCTTCGACGAGGCGGAGGCCCGCTACGCCGAGGCCGACGGCCTGCTGCGGCGCGTGGGCGCCCACCACGCCACCGGACCCCGCACGCTGGGCCTGCTGACCATCCGGCTCGCCCAGGGCCGGGCGGCCGACATCGAGGGGGTCTTCCGCGACCTCTACGCGGAGATCGGCACCCCGGTGGCGGTGGCGCACGCCCTGGTCCTGGCCCGGCTAGGACGGCTGGACGAGGCGGCCGCGGTGTCGATCGCGCCGCGACCGGTGACGGACCACCTCTACGGCCTGGAGCTGGACTACCGCTCGGAACTCGCGGTCCTGCTCGGCGACACGGAGACGGCGGCCATGCTGCTCGGGCATCTGCTGCCGATCCGCGACCAGTTCGCCGGGACGGCCGGCGCCGCCTACGCCACCCGGCCCCTGGCCCACGCCCTCGCGGACCTTTACCGGCTCCTCGGCGAGGACGGGGCCGCGGCCGAGAACTACGCGCTGGCCGAACGCGTCGCGTCCGCCTGGGACTCGCCGCACCGCCTCGCCGAGGCACGCCGTGCGGCCGCCCGGCTGACCGCCGAGCGGGAGCGCCGGCGAACCGCCTGAGGGCGGGGCGGGCGTCGGGGGTCCGAGGGGCTCGGCGATACTGGGACGCATGGCTTACGACGATCTTCGCTCCCTGCTCAGGGCACTGGAACGCGAGGGTGACCTCAAGCGCATCAAGGCCGAGGTGGACCCGTATCTGGAGGTCGGGGAGATCGTCGACCGGGTGCAGAAGGCGGGGGGCCCGGCGCTGCTCTTCGAGAACGTGAAGGGCTCCGCCATGCCCCTCGCGATGAACGTCTTCGGCACCGACCGGCGCCTGCTGAAGGCCCTGGGCCTGAAGTCGTACGGCGAGATCAGCGAGAAGATCGGCGGGCTGCTGCGCCCCGAGCTCCCGCACGGGTTCGTCGGTGTCCGCGAGGCCTTCGGGAAGCTGGGCGCGATGACCCACGTCCCGCCGAAGAAGGTGAAGGAAGCCCCCGTCCAGGAGGTCGTCCTCACCGGCGACGACGTGGACCTCGACCAGCTGCCGGCGCTGTTCACCTGGCCGCAGGACGGCGGGTCCTTCTTCAACCTCGGGCTCACCCACACCAAGGACCCGGAGAGCGGCATCCGGAACCTCGGGCTCTACCGGCTGCAGCGCCACGACAGGCGCACCATCGGCATGCACTGGCAGATCCACAAGGACAGCCGCAACCACTACCAGGTCGCGGCCAGGCGGGGCGAACGGCTGCCGGTCGCGATCGCCTTCGGCTGCCCGCCCGCGGTCACCTACGCCTCCACCGCGCCGCTCCCCGGCGACATCGACGAGTACCTCTTCGCCGGGTTCATCGCCGGGAAGCGGATCGAGATGGTCGACTGCAAGACCGTGCCGCTCCAGGTGCCGGCGCAGGCGGAGGTCGTCATCGAGGGCTGGCTGGAGCCGGGCGAGATGCTCCCCGAGGGGCCCTTCGGCGACCACACCGGGTTCTACACCCCGCAGGAGCCCTTCCCCGCGCTGAAGATCGACTGTGTGACGATGCGGAAGCGGCCGCTGCTTCAGTCGATCGTCGTAGGCCGCCCTCCGACGGAGGACGGACCGCTGGGTCGTGCGACCGAGCGCTTCTTCCTGCCCCTCCTGAAGATCATCGTGCCGGACATCGTGGACTACCACCTGCCGGAGGCGGGCGGCTTCCACAACTGTGCGATCGTCTCGATCGACAAGAAGTACCCCAAGCACGCGCAGAAGGTGATGCACGCGATCTGGGGGGCACACATGATGTCCCTGACGAAGCTGATCGTCGTCGTGGACTCCGACTGCGACGTCCACGACCTCCACGAGGTGGCGTGGCGCGCGCTCGGCAACACGGACTACGCCCGTGACCTCAGCGTCGTCGAAGGGCCCGTCGACCACCTCGACCACGCCTCCTACCAGCAGTTCTGGGGCGGCAAGGCAGGCATCGACGCGACGAAGAAGTGGCCCGAGGAGGGCTACACACGCGACGGCGGCTGGCCCGACATGGTCCTGTCCGACCCGGAGACGGCGGCGAAGGTCGACCGCCGCTGGAAGGAGTACGGCCTGTGAGCAGCGCCTCCGCCGCGATCCCGCAGCCAGGACGCACCAAGGCGTTCCTCCGCCTGGTGATGATCGAGCACTCGGTCTTCGCCCTGCCCTTCGCCTACATCGCCGCGCTGACCGCGATGTTCCAGTGGGACAGGAACATCCACTGGGGGCGGCTGCTCCTGGTCACCATCTGCATGGTGGGCCTGCGCACCTTCGCGATGGCGGTCAACCGGATCATCGACCGCGAGATCGACGCCAGGAACCCCCGCACGGCACAGCGGGAACTGGTCACCGGCGCGATGTCGGTGAAGCACGCCTGGACCGGCGCGCTGATCGCGGTCGTCGTCTTCCTCGGCTCGGCGGCCCTGCTCAACCCGCTCTGCTTCGCCCTGGCCCCCATCGCGGTGATCCCGATGGTGGTCTACCCGTACGGGAAACGCTTCACGAACTTCCCGCAGGCCATCCTCGGCCTGGCCCAGGCGATGGGCCCGGTCGGCGGCTGGCTGGCGATCAGCGGGGAGTGGTCCTGGGACGCGGTGATCCTCGGCCTCGCGGTCGGCATCTGGATCGGCGGCTTCGACCTGATCTACGCCTGCCAGGACGTGGAGACGGACCGTGAGATCGGCGTGATGTCGGTCCCGGCGCGCTTCGGCATCCCGGCCGCCATCTGGGGCGCGCGGATCTGCCACGCCGTGGTGACGGCACTGCTGATCTGGTACGCCGTGGCGACGGACGCGGGCGGCTTCTTCTGGGTCGGCCTGATGATCGTCGCGGGCGCGTTCGTCTACGAGCACAACATCGTGCGCCCGAACGACCTGTCCCGCCTGAACAGGGCGTTCTTCAGCGTCAACGGGTTCATCGGGATCGCCCTGTTCGTGTGTGCGCTGCTCGATCTTCTGGTGCGGGGTCTGACCGTCTGAGTACGGTCCGCCCCAGGGACCGTTCGCGCAGCTGGCTTCAGCCCTGAATCGCGCGAGCCTCCACGGGCCGCCGCCGGAACCAGAACGCCGCCCCCACGCCCGCCGCCAGGCCGATGAGGTGGCCCTGCCAGCTGACGCCCGTCTGCAACGGGGAGAGGCCGAGCAGGATCGAGCCGCCCCAGACCGCACCCACCAGCAGGCCCACCAGCACGCCCAGCGGCCGGCGCTCCACGAAGCCGCTGACCAGCAGGAAGCCGAAGAGGCCGAAGATCAGGCCGGAGGCGCCCGCCGTGTTGGTGTGCGCCGGGGCTATCAGCCACACCCCCAGTCCGTCCGCCACGATGACGAACAGGCACAGCGCGGCGAACCGGCGTATCCCGCCCAGCGCCGCGAGGAAGCCCATGACCAGCAGCGGCACACTGTTGGCGGCCACATGGGCGAAGCCGAAGTGGATGAACGCGGCCGGCACGACGTCCACCAGCTCGGACGGCTCGCGCGGCGTGATGCCCAGCCCGTCCAGCGCATGGCCGCTGATCACGTCGACCACTTCCAGCAGCCACAGCAGCGCGACCCAGCCCACCATCAGCTTGGCCGCGGCCTTCGCCCGGTCCCCGCGCGACCACTCGAGCCCGCTGTCCGACATGGCAACCCCCACCGCTCACTCGTCCCCGCCTGGAGAACGCCCGAGCCCCCTCGACCGGTTCCCACCCTGCGAGGCCGGATAGGCTCGGTGTTGTGAACCCAGCCAAGCCAGGAGAGACGGCGCGTACACCTTGGATCGTAGGGGTGTCCGGGGCCTCCGGCACGCCTTATGCCGCGTCGGTGCTGCGCGCACTCCTGGAGGCCGGCGAGAGCGTGGACCTGGTCGTCAGCCGGGCCTCGCGGCTCACGCTGCTGGACGAGACGGGGATCTCGTTCCGCGACGCGCACTGGCGGGACGACCTGCGGGAATGGCTGGGCCGGGGAGCCGACGGCAAGCCCGGGGTCCACGACGCGGACATCGACGGGGTGCGGTACTGGCCCGCCGGGGACCTGGCCGCGGGGCCGTCCTCGGGCTCGTACCCGAGCAAGGGCATGCTGATCGTGCCCGCCTCCACCGCCTGTGTGGCCGGTGTCGCCCTCGGGCTGTCCAAGGATCTGCTCCAGCGTGCGGCGAGCGTCACGCTCAAGGAGCGCCGGCCGCTGGTCGTGACCGTACGGGAGACCCCCTTGAACGGTCAGACCCTGCGGCACCTGGTGGCGCTGGACGACGCGGGCGCGACCGTGGTGCCCGCCTCGCCCGCCTTCTACGCGGGTGCCACCCACATCCAGGACCTGGTGGACTTCGTCGCCGGGCGGGTGCTGGACGCGGCGGGCGTCGAGCACGGTCTGTACCGGCGCTGGGCGGGCGAACTGGGCGGCGGGAGCGCCGGCCGGTAGGCACGCCGCAGTACCTCTCATCTACTCGGGAATCTTCAGCGGAAGGCATCGAATCGCATGGACGCGGTGGACAGGCAGCTCATCCAGGCCCTGAGGGAGAACGGCCGGGCCTCGTACGCGGAGCTGGGGCGCCTCGTCGGCCTGTCGGGACCCAGCGTCACCGACCGCATCAACCGGTTGGAGGCGGCCGGCGTCATCACCGGCTACCGCGCCACCGTGGACGCCGCCTCGCTGGGCCTCGGTGTCACCGCCCTCATCGGCATCTCGCTCTCGGACGCCGCCGACCACGAGGACGTGGCCCAGCGGATGAAGGAGCTCAGCGAGATCGAGGACTGCTGGTTCATCGCCGGCGACGACTCGTACATGCTCAAGGTGCGGGCGAACGACGTGGACGGCCTGGAGAAGATCATCCGGCGGCTCAGTGGCACCAAGGGCGTCTCCCGTACCCGTACGACGATCGTGCTCTCCACGAAGTGGGAGAACCGGGTCGGGGAACTGCCCGAAGAGGTCTGAGATCGTAGGCGTACGGTGGGGTCGAGCTGTCGTAGAAAGAGGTTGAGGGTATGGACGTCGGGCTCAAGCGCGAGCTGGAGGAGAAGGTCAGGGCCGGTGAACGGCTGACCCGCGAGGACGGCATCGCACTGTACGAGTCGGACGACCTGGCGTGGCTCGGCGGCCTCGCCCACGAGGTGCGCACGCGCAAGAACGGTGACGTGGTTCATTTCAACGTCAACCGGCACCTCAACATGACCAACGTCTGCACCGCCTCCTGCGCCTACTGCTCCTTCCAGCGCAAGCCGGGGGAGAAGGACGCGTACACGATGCGCATCGAGGAGGCGGTGAAGCTCGCCAAGGCGATGGAGGGCGAGAACCTCACCGAGCTGCACATCGTCAACGGCCTGCACCCGAACCTGCCGTGGCGCTACTACCCGCGTTCGCTGCGGGAGCTCAAGGCCGCCCTGCCGAACGTCTCCCTGAAGGCGTTCACGGCGACGGAGATCCACCACTTCGAGACGATCTCCGGGCTGAGCGCGAGCGAGATCCTGGACGAGCTGATCGACGCGGGCCTGGAGTCCCTCACCGGTGGCGGCGCGGAGATCTTCGACTGGGAGGTCCGGCAGCACATCGTGGACCACAAGACCCACTGGGAGGACTGGTCCCGCATCCACCGGCTGGCGCACGAGAAGGGTCTGAAGACCCCGTGCACCATGCTGTACGGCCACATCGAGGAGCCGCGGCACCGTGTCGACCACGTGCTGCGCCTGCGCGAACTCCAGGACGAGACCGGTGGCTTCCAGGTCTTCATCCCGCTGCGCTACCAGCACGACTTCGTGGACATGAAGGACGGCAAGGTCCGCAACCGGCTCCAGGCCCGGACGCAGATGGCGACCGGCGCGGAGGCGCTGAAGACCTTCGCGGTCTCCCGGCTGCTGTTCGACAACGTCCCGCACGTCAAGGTCTTCTGGGTCATGCACGGCGTCCAGACCGCTCAGCTCGCGCTGCAGCACGGTGCGGACGACATGGACGGGTCGGTGGTCGAGTACAAGATCACCCATGATGCGGACAATTACGGCACGCCGAACAAGCTGACCCGTGAGGATCTGCTGGATCTGATCCGGGATGCCGGGTTCCGGCCGGTGGAGCGGAACACCCGGTACGAGATCATTCGGGAGTACGAGGGCCCGGATCCGGCTCGTCGGGAGTCGCCGCAGCCGATGCGGGTGTGATTTTCGGCTTGTTCTTCGGCTGCCGCTGAGTGGGGGCTTGTCGCGCCCCGCGGCGCAGCCGCAAAGAGATACGGTCCCGCGCCCCTGGGGTGGGTACCCGGGGCGCATGGTTACGAAGGCGCCCGAGGATGCCTATACCGCCGAACCCTTCCTTCCGGAGCGCGGCGGGCTTCCGGCCCTGCGCAAGGCGGCTGCCGAGTGCAGGGGGTGCCCCCTGCACAGGGACGCCACGCAGACCGTCTTCGGGGCGGGGAACGCGCACGCGCGCGTGATGCTCGTCGGCGAGCAGCCCGGGGACCAGGAGGACCGCCAGGGAAAGCCGTTCGTCGGCCCGGCGGGCAAGCTGCTGGACCGGGCTCTCGGCGAGGCCGGTCTGGACCCCGCGGACGCGTACGTCACCAACGCCGTCAAGCACTTCAAGTTCACCCAGGCCGAACCCCGCAAGCGCCGTATCCACAAGGCGCCCAGTCTGCGGGAGATGACGGCGTGCGGGCCGTGGCTGGCCGCCGAGCTGGCCGTGGTGGAACCCGAGCTGATCGTGGTGCTGGGGGCGACCGCCGGCAAGGCGCTGCTGGGCTCCTCGTTCCGGGTCACCCAGGTGCGCGGGACGGTCCTGGAGGAGGAGATCCACGGCAGGCGGGAGCGGCTGGTGCCGACCGTGCACCCCTCGGCCGTACTGCGGGCGGACGACAGGGAGGCGGCCTACCGGGGCCTCGTCTCGGATCTGGAGGTGGCGGCGCGAGCACTGTCGTAATGGGTACTATGGCGCGGTGTCCCTTACCTTCACTCTCGACCCCGCCGTCACTCCCGCCCTGCGCGACGGGATCCTCGACCTGTGGGCCGACGTCTCGAACGCGGGCGGCTCGGTCGGCTTCGTACCGCCGGTCACGGCCGAGGACATCCGACCGGAGCTCATGAAGCACTTCCTCGCCATGACGGAGGGGCGGACCCGGCTGCTGGTCGGCCTGGACGCGTCCGGCGAGGTCGCGGCGACCGCCTTCTTCAGCTTCAACACTCACCGGCTGATGACACACTGGGTCTGGCTGTACACGGTGATGGTCCACCCCCGCCACCAGGGCAGGGGATACGGCCGGGACCTCCTCGCCGCCGCCGAGGACGCGGCCCGCGGCTTCGAGGGGATCGACGCGATCCGGCTCACCTGTCGCGGCGGGAACGGCCTGGAGCGGTTCTACGGCTCCTGCGGCTACAAGGAGGTCGGCCGGGTCCCGGGCGCCATCCGCGTCGCCCCGGACGACTACCGCGACGACGTCTTCATGCTGCTGCCGCTGGGCTGAGAGCCCGCCCACCCCCCTGCAAGATCGGGTCCCGGGCGTGCTTCACTGGACGGTGCCCTTTGGGAATGTTCGTACCGTTGACGGAAGAGTGGATTGAGATGCTCCGCTACACGCTGATGCGCCTCGGGATCTTCGCGGGCTGCTTCGTGGTCGTCTGGGGCCTCGTCTACTCCGGCATCGTCCCGCGCGGCTACGGCGCCTCCAACTTCATGTGGATCTGCCTGCTGGCGCTGGTGATCTCCGCTCCCATCAGCTTCGTCGTCCTGCGCAAGGAGCGGGACCGCGCCTCCGTGACGGTCGCCCATCGCGTCGACCGGATGAAGGCCGGCTTCGCGGCGAACGCCGCCCAGGAGGACGAGGCGGACGACGCGAGCCGCCCGCAGGGCCAGGCACCCCAGGCTTCTTGAGGGGGTTGCGGGCGCCCGCTCCCAATTACCCTTGCCCCATGGGTGCCGTGAAGACCAAGCGGATGCCGCGGGCGGTCCGTGAGCAGCAGATGATGGACGCCGCCGTGCGGACCTTCGGGCAGCGTGGGTACATGGCCGCGTCGATGGACGAGATCGCCGAACTGGCGGGCGTGTCCAAGCCGTTGGTGTACCTGTACCTGAACTCGAAGGAAGACCTGTTCACGGCCTGCATCCGCCGGGAGGCGACCGCGCTCGTCGAGGCGGTCAGGGCCGGGGTCAGGCCCGAACTGCCCGCCGACCGCCAGCTCTGGGAGGGACTGCGGGCGTTCTTCACGCACACCGCGCAGAACCCGGACGGCTGGGCCGTGCTGCACCTTCAGGCCCGTACCCGCGAACCCTTCGCGGCCGAGGTCACCGCGATGCGCGAGGAGATCGTCGCGTTCGTGACGCAGCTCATCGTCGTCGCGGCGAGGGAGGCGCACCGCAATCCGAACCTCCCCGAGCGGGAGGTCGCCGGGCTCGCCGAGGCTCTGGTCGGCGCCGCCGAAGCCCTCGCCGCCTGGGCCAACGCCACCCCCGGCACCTCGGCCCGCCAGGCGGCGGCCACCCTGATGAACTTCGCCTGGGCGGGCCTGGGCAACCTCATGGACGGGCGGCCCTGGTCGCCGCCACCCACCCCGGAGTCATGACGCGGCGTCAGCCGCCGCGAGGTCGCTGACACTTCCGCTCACATGAACGCGGCCCCCGCTCCCGCGCAGCTCGAACAGCTCCCCGTCCGCCGCATACGTCACCGTCCCCGGCAGCAGCACCGGCGCCCTGAACTGCGCCTCCACCCGGGCCCGTTGCGGCACCCCGTGCGCGGCGAGGCAGCGGGCCACCGTCCACATGCCGTGCGCGATGGCGCGTGGGAAGCCGAAGAGGCGGGCGGTGAGGGGGTGCAGATGGATCGGGTTGCGGTCGCCGGACGCGGCTCCGTACCGCCGCCCGACGTCGGCGGCCAGCCGCCACTCGGCGACGGCGGGCAGCTCTTCCCGGTCGTCCCTGGGCGGCTCACCGGAATGCCGCGTCCGGTGCCGGGCCAGATAGGTGCTGCGTGACTCCCAGACGACCTCCCCGCCGGCCCGCATCTCGGTGATCACCGAGGCCTCGGTGCCGCGCCTGTGCGGCTCCAGACCGCCGACGTACACGGCGAGTTCGTACTCGCCGGTCGCCGCGGGCGCGCACCGCTGCGTGATCTCGATCGAGGTGTGGACGAGGCCGAGCAGCGGCAGCGGGAAGCCCCGGTCGCTCATCAGTCGCATGGCCAGCGGGAAGCCCAGCACATGCGGATAGGTCGGGGGCAGCGCGTCGGCGCCGGTCGCGAAGCCGCACACCCGCTCGTACGCCGCCAGCCGCGCGAGGTCGATCCGCAGCCCGGGCAGGACGAGCCGGTTGCGGGGGAAGTCGGCGTCAGGGCGAGGGCGTTTGAAGGGGGACAGCAGGGCGCCGCGGGCGAGCAGCGGCCCGAGGGCGGGCGTACCGGGCAGGACGACGGACATCGACATTCCGAGACTCCCCACGGGCGGCTCTGCTTACTCCAGAGTCAGGTTACCCGAGGTAAGGGCAGGTGGGGGCGGGGCAGAAGATGAAAAACGTTCACCATCCCGTCCGGCCCGTCGCTATCGGCCAGAAAAGCCACGAGCTTGCACATCCCCGACGCATCCCCGCCGCCGGACCACCTTGGAACCCACACCGGCTCATCACGGGCGCGCCGTACGATCACCTCCCTCCCAGCCTGCGGCAACTCCCCCGCAGGGCAACTCTGGTGAACCTCTGGAGTCGCCCGTGTCCACCTCGCAGCCGTCCGCGCCCGCCGTCGTCCACTCCACGACGTACGACGGCACGCCGGTTCTCGTGGAGCCCGTGATCCGGCGGCTGGACGGGGAGGTGCGCGAGGTCTCCGTGCCGCCCTTCGTCCCGCTGGTGACCCACGGCTCGCTCGCCGACCTGCCCTTCGACAACGCGCGCATCGCCCCGGACGACAAGGTGCTCAGCCGCCGCACCGAATCGGGCCGGTGGGCGGACGTCACGGCGGCCGAATTCGCCGACGAGGTGCTGGCGGTGGCGAAAGGGCTGATCGCCGAGGGGCTGGTCCCGGGGGACCGGCTCGGCGTGATGGCGCGGACGATCTACGAGTGGACGCTCCTCGACTTCGCCGCCTGGGCCGCGGGCCTCGTCACCGTCCCGATCTACCCGACCTCCTCGGCCTTCCAGACCCGGTGGATCCTCCAGGACTCCGGCGCGGTCGCACTCGTCACGGAGACCGCCGCCCAGGCCGCGGCCCTCGGCCCGGAACTCGACCGCGTGCCGGACCTGCGGCACCTCTGGGTCGTCGAGAAGGGCCATGTGGAGCGGCTGGCGGAACGGGGCGGCCAGGTGCCGGACCAGGAAGTGGCCGTACGGCGTGGGATGTTGAGCCCCGACACGCTCGCCACCGTCGTCTACACCTCGGGCACCACCGGCCGCCCCAAGGGCTGTGCGATCAGCCACGGCAACTTCTTCGCCGAGGTCGACAATGCCATCGAACTCCTCTATCCGGTGTTCCGCTCACGGACCAGCGAAGAGGCGTCCGTCCTGCACTTCCTCCCGATGTCGCACATCTTCGGCCGCATGGTGGCGGTCGCCTGCATCCGGGCCCGGGTACGGCTGGGCCACGCGCCGAGCCTGAAGGCGGACGAACTCCTTCCCGACCTGGCGAGCTTCCGCCCGACCTGCCTGGTCGCCATCCCGTACATGCTGGAGAAGGTGTTCAACGTGGCCCGCGCGAAGGCGGAGACCGGCGGCCGGGTCACCGCCTTCGACCGCGCGGCGGGCGTGGCCCGGCGGTACGGGGAGGCGGTGGAGGCCCGCCACGCGGGCACCGGCCCCGGCCCGGGTGCCGCGCTGAAGGCCGCCCGCGCCTTCTACGACCCGCTCGTCTACCGCCGTATCCGGGGCGCCATGGGCGGCAGGGTCCGCTACATGATCTGCGGCGGCTCCCCGCTGGGCCGACGGCTGGCCGCGTTCTACTCCGGGGCGGGCATAGAGATCTACGAGGGCTACGGCCTCACGGAGGTGACGGGCGCGTCCACCGTGACCCCGCCGCTCAGACCCCGTCTGGGCTCGGTGGGCTGGCCGATACCGGGCACGAAGGTCCGTATCGCCGCCGACGGCGAGATCCTGCTGGCCGGTGACCACGTCCTGCGCGGCTACTGGGACCCGAACGCGGGCGGCGTCGTCCCGGCGACCGTCGACGGCTGGCTGGCCACCGGCGACATCGGCCGCCTCGACGAGGAGGGCTACCTCTACATCACCGGCCGCAAGAAGGAGCTGTTGATCACGGCGGGCGGCAAGAGCGTCGCCCCGGCACCGCTGGAGAACTGGCTCCGTGCCCACCCCCTGATCTCCCAGGTCATGGTCGTCGGCGACAACCGCCCCTATGTCGGCGCCCTGATCACCCTGGACATGGAGGGCGTCAGCCACTGGCGCCGGATGCGCGGCAAGTACCCGGTACCGGCGGGACTCCTCCTGGACGACGACGAGTTGAGACAGGTCCTGCAGCGCGCGGTGAACGAGGCCAACAAACTGGTCTCCCGCCCGGAGTCCATCCGCCGCTTCACCATCCTCCCGGTCGACTTCACGGAGGAGGCGGGACATCTGACCCCGTCGATGAAGCTGAAGCGGGAGCTGATCGCGGAGGAATTCGCCGAGCAAATCGAGCAGCTCTACGACCCTCGCGGCACGGGAGCGCCCCTGTAGGGGCGCGCAGATGGCAGACCAAGGCACAACCCCACCGCAAAACCCCCGGAGGGCCCGCACCAACTCGGCACGCCCGCACCGTACGATCGCCGTTCTAACCCGCGGTAACCCCGAAGCCGCACACCGCTGGTGAACGTCTCGGTACGCGCAGTACGTACAACAGCACAGCGGTACCGAGCTGCACGCCCCAGGAGCTGCCATGTCCGTGTCCGTGCCCTACCCGTCCGCGTCCGACTACGACGGCGTGCCCCAGTTGGTGGCGCCCGAAATACGGCGGCTGGACGGCGAAGTGCGTGAGGCGTCGGTGCCGCCGCTCGTCCCGCCGCCCACCCATGGTTCGCTCGCCGACCTGCCGTTCGACAACGCGGAGGCGGCACCCGAGGCCCGCGTCCTCAGCCGCCGTACCCAGGACGGGGAGTGGGCGGACGTGACCGCGGCGGAGTTCGCGGAGCAGGTCCTGGCCCTGGCCAAGGGGCTGATCTCGGAAGGGCTGGTGGCAGGCGACCGCATCGCCGTCATGGCGCGGACGATCTACGAGTGGACGCTCCTCGACTTCGCCGCCTGGGCCGCAGGCCTCGTCACCGTCCCGATCTACCCGACCTCCTCGGTCTACCAGACCCGTTGGATCCTCCAGGACTCCGGCGCGGTGGCCCTGGTGACGGAGACCGCGGGGCAGGCGTCGGCCCTCGGCCCGGAGCTCAGCCGTCTGCCCGATCTGAAGCACATGTGGGTCGTGGAGAAGGGACACCTGGAGCGGCTGGCCGAGCTCGGCGCGCCCGTCCCCGACCAGGAAGTCGCCGTGCGCCGCGGGATGTTGGTGCCCGACACGCTCGCCACGGTCGTCTACACCTCGGGCACCACCGGCCGCCCCAAGGGCTGCGTACTCACGCACGGCAATTTCCTCGCCGAGGTCGACAACGCGACCGAACTCCTCTACCCCATCTTCAAGTCGAAGTCGGAAGACCCGGCCACGCTCCTCTTCCTGCCCATGTCGCACGTCTTCGGCCGCATGGTGGCGATCGCCTGTATCCGTGCCCGGGTCCGCCTGGGCCACGCCGCGAGCCTCCAGGCGGACGACCTCCTGGCCGACCTCGGCACCTTCCGCCCGACCTTCCTCCTCTGCATCCCGTACATGCTGGAGAAGGTCTACAACAACGCCCGTGCCAAGGCGGAGATCGGCGGCCGGGTCTCCGCCTTCGACCGCGCGGCGAGCGTGGCCGTCCGCTACGGCGAGGCGATGGAGGCCCGGCACGCCGGCACCGGCTCCGGCCCCGGCGCCTCCCTCAAGGCGTCCCGCGCCTTCTACGACCCGCTCGTCTACCGGCGCATCCGCAACGCGATGGGCGGCCGCATCCGCCACATCATCTCCGGCGGCTCCCCGCTCGGCCGCCGCCTTGCCGCCTTCTACGCGGGCGCCGGCCTGGAGATCTACGAGGGCTACGGCCTGACCGAGTCCACCGGGGCCGCCACGGTCACCCCGCCCCTCAAGCCCCGCCTGGGCACGGTGGGCTGGCCCATGCCCGGCACGAAGGTCCGCATCGCGGCGGACGGCGAGATCCTCCTCCAGGGCGGCCAGGTCTTCCGCGGCTACTGGGACCCGCACGGTGGCGGAGTGATCCCCTCCTCGGCGGACGGCTGGTTCCCGACGGGCGACATCGGCCGCCTCGACGACGAGGGCTACCTCACGATCACCGGCCGCAAGAAGGAGATCCTGATCACGGCGGGCGGCAAGAACACCGCACCGGCCCCACTGGAGAACTGGCTCCGCTCGCACCCCCTGATCTCCCAGTGCATGGTCGTCGGCGACCGCCGCCCGTACATCGCCGCCCTCATCACCCTCGACATGGAGGGCGTCAGCCACTGGCGCCGGATGAACGGCCGGCACCCCGTCCCCGCGGAACTCCTCGTCGACGACGAGGAGTTGAGGGCGATCCTGCAACGTGCGGTCGACGAGGCGAACAAACTGGTCTCCCGCCCGGAGTCCATCCGGCGCTTCGTCATCGTCTCCCGGGACTTCACGGAGGAGGAGGGCCATCTGACCCCGTCGATGAAGCTGCGGCGGGAGGCCGTGATGCGGGACTTCTCCGCGGAGATCGAGGCTCTGTACGAGCGGTGAGCCGCCGCTTGTGAATCTCTCGTACGTCGCCGATGGCGGCGATGCCGGTCTGCGGTCTGGTTGTAGTCCATGGCGAAGTCCTCGTACCGCTTCTGCCTCCGGCCTTGACTTCCCAAGACCCCCGCGCCACATTCCCACCCCGCACCTCCGCACCTGCGCAACTCACCCCACCCCACGTCCGGTTGGAGCGACCTGCCATGGTCACGAGCGCGGAACCCGTGAGACGTACAGCACGACCCACCCGGAGGCAGGTGCTCGGTACCGCGGGTGCCACCGGTCTCGCCCTGGCCGCAGGCGCGGGTCCCGGCGCCCGCACGGCCACCGCCGCCGACCTCCCCCTCCTCGGCACCCATGACGTCGTCGTGATCGGCTCCGGCGCGGCCGGAATGACCGCCGCGCTCACGGCGGCCAAGCGGGGACTGAGCACCGTCGTGGTCGAAAAGGCCCCCACCTTCGGCGGATCCGCCGCCCGTTCCGGTGCCGGTATCTGGATCCCCAACAACCCCGTGATCCTCGCGGCCGGTGTCCCGGACACCCCCGCCAAGGCCGCCGCCTACCTCGCCGCGGTCGTCGGCCCGGACGTGCCCGTCGCCCGGCAGAGCGCCTTCCTCGCCCACGGCCCCGACATGATCTCCTTCGTCATGGCCAACAGCCCGCTCCGCTTCCGCTGGATGGAGGGGTACAGCGACTACTACCCGGAGCTGCCGGGCGGTCTGCCGGGCGGCCGCTCCATCGAGCCCGCCCAGTTCGACGGCAACCTCCTCGGTGCCGAACTCGCTCATCTCAATCCGCCGTACATGCAAGTCCCTTCCGGCATGGTCGTGTTCAGCGCCGACTACAAGTGGCTCGCCCTCGCCGCCGTGAGTGTCAAGGGCGCCGCCGTGGCCGCCGAGTGCCTGGCGCGCGGCACGAAGGCGGCGCTGCTGGGGCAGACGCCGTTGACCATGGGGCAGTCGCTGGCCGCCGGGTTGCGCAAGGGACTGCTGGACGCGGGCGTTCCCGTCCGGCTGGGCACCCCGCTCACCGACCTGTTCGTCGAGGGCGGTGCCGTCACCGGGGCGGTGGTCACGCAGGACGGCGCCCCCGGTCTCGTACGCGCCCGCCGTGCCGTGGTCGTCGGCTCCGGCGGCTTCGAGCACAACGGTGCCATGCGCGCCCAGTACCAGCGGCAGCCCATCGGGACGGAATGGACGGTCGGCGCGAAGGAGAACACCGGCGACGGCATCCGGGCGGGCCGGCAACTGGGCGCCGCACTCGCCCTCATGGACGACGCCTGGTGGGGACCGGCCATCCCGCTCCCCGACCAGCCCTACTTCTGTCTCGCCGAACGCACCCTCCCCGGCGGCCTGCTCATCAACCGGGCGGGCTTCCGCTTCGTCAACGAGGCCGGGCCCTACAGCGACGTCGTCCACACCATGTACGACCGCGACCCCACCGACCCGGACATCCCGGCCTGGCTGATCGTCGACCAGAACTACCGCAACCGGTACCTGTTCAAGGACGTCGCCCCGACCCTCACCTTCCCCGACGACTGGTACACCTCGGGGGCGGCGCACAAGGCCTGGACCCTCGATGCCCTCGCCGCCTCCGTCGGCGTCCCCGCCGCGGCACTGCGCGCCACGGTCGGCCGCTTCAACTCCCTTGCCCTCAAAGGGACCGACAGCGACTTCCACCGCGGTGACAGCGCCTACGACCACTACTACACGGACCCCTCCGTCCTCCCCAACTCCTGCCTCGCACCTCTGTGGCTGCCGCCCTACTACGCCTTCCGCATCGTCCCCGGGGATCTGGGGACGAAGGGCGGGCTGGTCACGGACGCGCGGGCGCGGGTGCTGCGTCCGGACGGCTCGGTGATCCCGGGTCTGTACGCCGCGGGGAACGCCAGCGCCGCCGTGATGGGACACAGCTACGCCGGGGCCGGCTCCACGATCGGGCCCGCGATGACGTTCGGGTACATCGCGGCGCTGGACATCGCCGGGGTGCTCTAGGAGGCCACCGCTGCCGGCTTCCGGGCTATGAGGAAGGCCTGCGGGCAGGCCTCCTCCAGGCTTTCCTCCGGCTCCCGGACCGTCTGCGACAGGAGCGTGAAGCCCGCGTCCGCCAACAGCCGGACCATGTCCTCCGGTCGGCGGCGCCTGAAGGTCAGTGAGACCGGACGGCCCCAGGGGCGGTCGTGGTGACGGTGCTTGTCGCCCGCCTGGAAGCCGAGCAGGAGGTGGCCGCCGGGTGCGAGCACCCGGTGGAACTCGGCGAACAGGGCGGGCAGTTCGTCCGCGGGGGTGTGGATGGAGGAGTACCAGGAGAGCGCCCCGGCCAGTGCCCCGTCGGGGAGGTCCAGGTCCAGCATCGAGCCCTGCTCGAAACGCAGCCGCGGGTTCTCCCGGCGGGCGACCGCCAGCATCGACTCCGACAGGTCGAGGCCGAAGACGTCCAGTCCGAGCGAGGCGAGGCGGGCCGTCGTCCGCCCCGGACCGCACCCGAGATCCGCCACCGGCCCCTGGCCACCGACGAGTTCGGCGAACGCCCGGACTATCGCCCGCTCCAGCGGCCTGTCCGCGAGCTCGCGCTCGAACCGGGCGGCGTAGTCCTCGGCCACGGCGTCGTAGAACGCCCGGGTCCTGGTGACGAAGTCGGGTTCGGGCGCGCTCTCGTCGCGGATCTCGGTCATGGTCAAAACGGTAGCGACCACCACTGACAACCGACCGCCCCGCTCACCCCACCCCCACCCCCCGCAGCACCGCCGCCGTCCCCGCGGCGCCGAGCACCACCACCGCGAACGGGGCCCTCCGCCATGCCAGTAGGCCCCCGGCCAGCACTCCGGCCGGACGCGCCCACCCCGCGAAGTCGCCGCTCTCCGTGAGGGCGCCCGTCGTCAGCAGGGCGGCCAGCAGCACGACCGCTGCCGTCGACAGCAGCTCCTGCACCCGCGCGGGAAGCTCCACGCGCCCGTGCAGCGCCGGACCCACCAGCCGGAAGGCGTACGTCCCGGCCGCCAGGGCCAGGATCAGCGCGACCGTGGCGCTCATGCGCAGACCCCCTTGCGGCCGTGCAGGACCAGTCCCACCAGCGCCAGCAGCACCGGCACCCCCGCCGGGACAGCCGGCGTCACCGCGAGGGCCACGGCGGCGCCGAGCAGCGCGCATCGCCGTATCCGCGCATCCCCGCGCAGGGTGGGCAGCACCAGGGCCACCAGCACCGCGGGGAAGGCCGCGTCCAGGCCGTACGTCGCCGTGTCGCCCAGCGCGCCCCCGGCCAGCGCTCCGGCCAGGACGCCCACGTTCCATACGACGAACAGGCCGATCCCCGAGACCCAGAACGCCCTCCGCCGTCGTACCGGATCGGCCTGGGCCAGGGCGAAGGCCACCGTCTCGTCGGTGACCAGGTGGGCGCCGATCAGGCGGGTGAGGCGGCCCGGCCCGAGGGTGTCGGCGATCGCGAGGCTGAAGGCCGCCGTACGGGTGTTGAGGAGCAGACCGGTGGCCGCCGCGGCGATCGGGCCACCCCCCGCCAGCAGCACGCCGACCGCGCTGAACTGGGCGGAGCCCGCGTAGACCACGAGGGACATCACCACGGGCACCCACACCGGCAGACCCCCGGCCACGGCGATCGCGCCGAAGGAGACACCGACGATGCCGCTGGCCAGCCAGACGAGCGAGGCGTCGCGGATCAGATCCCGCGGCGGGGCGAGGGACGACGGGCCGGACCTTCGGGGCGTTCGCCATACCGTACGCATGTTCTCTAGAATGAACGCCAGAGCCTCTGTTCGTCAAGACGAACGGTCGTACCGATGGAGCGAACATGACGTCCGATGTGCCACCCCGGCTCCCCCTGGACTGGATCGCGGCCGCGCTGCGCCGCGAGCGCACCCGTGCCGGGCTGTCCCTCTCCGAGCTGGCCAAGCGGGCCGGCATCGCGAAGTCGACGTTGTCGCAGCTGGAGGGCGGGAGCGGAAACCCGAGCGTGGAGACGCTGTGGGCGCTGGGGGTGGCCCTGGGGGTGCCGTTCAGCGCGCTGGTGGAGCCGCCCGCCCCGGCCGTGCATGTGATCCGGGCCGGAGAAGGGCCGGTCGTGGCCTCCGAACGGGCGGACTACCGGGCCACCCTGCTGTCCGCGAGCCCGCCCGGCGCCCGGCGCGACATCTACCACCTGCGTGCGGAGCCGGGACCCGCCCGTGTGTCGGAGCCGCACATCCCGGGCTCGGTGGAGCACCTGATCGTGTCCACGGGGAGGCTGAAGGCCGGGCCGGCGGGGGAGGCCGAGGAACTCGGGCCGGGGGACTACATGACGTATCGCGGGGACGTGCCGCACTCGTACGAGGCACTGGCGCCCGGGACGACGTTCGTGCTGGTCATGCAGCACGTATGAGCTGAACGAAGCGGGAAAGGCAGGAGCCCCGCCGCCTTGCGGCGCGGGGCTCCTTGGGTACTGCTCTCAGTTCCGGATCAAAGCACCAGGCTCCGAGACCGAATGATCAGACGGGGGTGACGTTCTCCGCCTGCGGGCCCTTCGGGCCCTGGGTCACGTCGAAGGAGACCTGCTGGTTCTCCTCCAGCGAGCGGAAGCCGCTCGCGTTGATGGCGGAGTAGTGGACGAACACGTCCGGGCCGCCACCTTCCTGGGCGATGAAGCCAAAGCCCTTTTCGGCGTTGAACCACTTCACGGTTCCGGTAGCCATAAGCCCTCCTTGGGCCCAAAGGGTTGCCCTGCTCCAGAACCTGCAAGTGTGAAAACAGTGCCGCACAACTGCATACGTCTGAAAACGACGAGAGCCCGCGGTTACATGCTCCGCAGGCTCTGTACTGCAAGGGAAACCAAACTGCAACTTGCGGCGAGCCTAGCACGCGGGCAGCCGAAAGCAATAGAGGGCAAGATCACGTCCCCCAGACGTTTGAAGATCGTCCGGGTGGTGTTGACGGGGCACCGGAGACGGCGACACACCACCCTGAAGGCTGCACCGTACCCCATGGGGTCTAGCCTCGCGATGTGGACAATTCTCGCACCCGGCCGCGCGTCGGCCACATCCAGTTCCTGAACTGCCTGCCCCTGTACTGGGGGCTCGCGAGAACGGGCACGCTCCTCGACTTCGAGCTGACGAAGGACACCCCCGAGAAGCTCAGCGAGCAGCTGGTGCAGGGAGACCTCGACATCGGTCCCATCACCCTCGTCGAGTTCCTCAAGAACGCGGACGACCTGGTCGCCTTCCCGGACATCGCGGTGGGATGCGACGGACCGGTGATGTCCTGCGTGATCGTCTCGCAGGTCCCGCTGGACGAGCTGGACGGCGCCCGGGTCGCGCTCGGCTCGACCTCGCGCACCTCCGTCCGTCTCGCCCAGCTCCTCCTGGCCGACCGCTACGGCGTCCAGCCCGACTACTACACCTGCCCGCCCGACCTCAGCCTGATGATGCAGGAGGCCGAGGCGGCCGTACTCATCGGCGACGCGGCCCTGCGGGCGAACCTCCACGACGGGCCGCGCTTCGGCCTCCAGGTGCACGACCTCGGCACACTCTGGAAGGAGTGGACCGGGCTGCCGTTCGTGTTCGCGGTCTGGGCGGCGCGCCGGGACTACCTGGAGCGCGAGCCGGAGATCACCCGCAAGGTCCACGAGGCCTTCCTCGCCTCCCGCAACCTCTCCCTGGAGGAGGTCGGCAAGGTCGCCGAACAGGCGGCCCGCTGGGAGGAGTTCGACGAGCGGGTCCTGGAGCAGTACTTCACCACGCTCGACTTCCGCTTCGGCGGGCCGCAGCTGGCCGCGGTCGCCGAGTTCGCCCGGCGGATCGGTCCGACGACCGGCTTCCCCGCGGACGTGAAGGTGGATCTGCTGCAGCCGTAAGCGGTTCGGGAACGGCGCACTACCCTTTTCTCGTCGTTACGGGGGATACGGGGGAGGGGTGGACGCCATGCAGCCGCTCGGAGCCGACGAGCCCACCGTCGTGGGGCCCTACCGGCTGCTCGGCCGGCTCGGCTCCGGCGGGATGGGCCGCGTCTACCTGGGCCGCAGCGCCGGGGGCCGCACGGTCGCGGTCAAGATCGTGCACCCGCACTTCGCGCTCGACGAGGAGTTCCGCGCCCGCTTCCGCCGCGAGGTGGAGGCCGCGCGGCGGGTGGGCGGCGCCTGGACGGCCCCGGTGCTCGACGCGGACCCGGGGGCGGCCGTCCCCTGGGTGGCCACGGCGTACGCGGCGGGTCCGTCGCTGGCGTCGGCGATCGCGGACGGCGGCCCGCTGCCGGCTCATTCGGTACGGGTGCTGGGTGCGGGGCTGGCGGAGGCGCTGGCGGCGGTGCACGAACTGGGCCTGGTGCACCGGGACGTCAAGCCCTCCAACGTCCTGCTGACGCTCGACGGCCCGCTGCTGATCGACTTCGGTATCGCGCGGGCGACGGACGGTACGGCCTCCCTGACGTCCACCGGCGTGTCCATCGGCTCGCCCGGATACATGTCGCCCGAGCAGATCCTCGGGAAAGGGGCCACGGGAGCAGCCGACGTCTTCTCGCTGGGCGCGGTGCTGGCGTATGCGGCGACCGGGGAGCCTCCGTTCCCCGGGGACTCGTCCGCGGCCCTGCTCTACAAGGTCGTCCACGAGGAGCCCGAACTCGGCTCGCTGAGCGGTGAGTTGCGGGACGTGGCGGAGGCGTGCCTGGTCAAGGAGCCGGGCCGGCGGCCGACGCCCGGTGAGGTGGCACGGCGGCTGGCTCCCGAGGGGGCGGCGCGGCTGGTGGCGGCCGGGTGGCTGCCGGGGACGCTGGTGGAACAGGTGAGCCGCAGTGTCGTGAAGCTGCTGAACCTGGAGGCGGGGGACGAGGCGGCCTCGGGGCCGGTGGCATTCGGCAGCCCTTCGGTCGGGAACGCGGTGACGGCGGGCGGGGAAGGAGCCGGGCGGTCGACGGCCGGCCGGGAGGTGACCGGGCAGCCGACGATGGGGGAGTTCGGGCCGGCGCCGGTCATGCCGACGGCTGCGTCGCTCTCCGGCCCTTCCGGTTCCGCGCCCGCACCCGCGGCTTCTGCCTCTTCCACTCCCGCGTCTGCCGCCTCTGTGCCCGAGCCGCGGGACGCCCCTCCCGTCGAGCAGCACCCCGGCAGGGTCAGCGTGACCGTGACGGCCGCGTCCACGACGGGCGACGGCGGGCGTGGGCGGCGGCTGAGCTGCACGGTGGCACTGGCGGTCGCGGGGGCCTTGGCGGCCGTGACGGTGGGGTCGGTCTTCCTGTTCCACCTGCTGCCGGGCAACGGGGAGAACGACGGGGGCAGTTCCGGAAGCGGTGCGTACTCCCCTGGGCCGGGCGCCACTTCGAGTGCCTCACCCAGCGCCGACTCCACCACCGCCGCCGACGGCGCCGCCGTCCCCGCCGGTTACCTCGGCACCTGGGAGGGCCAGGGCCTCGTCCTCGACGGTGCCCTGCCCGCGGGCACCTTCCGGGTGACGGTCCATCAGGCGGTCGTGGGCGAGGAGGTGGGCAGGGTCCGGCAGACCGACCAGCTCGGGGGCGTCTGCAACGACGTACTGACCCTGAAGAAGGTGACGAAGCAGGAGCTCGTCACGACGTCGGTGGGTGCCAAGTCCAACCACGCGGGGTGCAACCCGGTGGCGCACACGGTGCGGTTGGCCCGGGAGGGCAACGACCTCATGTACATGTCGGACAGCGACGCGGAGGGGAAGCCCAAGGCGCGGATGTCGAAGGTCAAGTAGACGAAGCCCAGGTCAGGGGTTGTTGCCCCAGAGGGACGTGTCGTCGCTCCTGAGGCTGGGAACCCCGCCGTACGTCCCGCCGCCCGCGGTCACCAGCGGGGCGGGGAGCTGGTCCTCCAGCACACCTCCGCGGACCTGGACGATCGTGCTGTCGTGGTCGGTCCTGCCCGGTTTGAACGTCCTGCCCTCGATCGCCGCCTTCAGGTAGGAGAGGGCGTACTTCGCGTAGAGGTCGGCGGGCTGGGAGACCGTGGCGTCGATCTTGCCCTGGGCGATGTACTGGAGCTCTCTGGGGGTGCCGTCGTTGGAGACGACGAACACGTGCCTGTCGTCCTTCGGACCGACCAGCAGACCCTGCTGCCTGAGCACCTGCAGGGTGCCGGAGAGCATGGAGCTGGCCTCCATGTAGACGCCCTTGATGTCGGGGTGAGCGGTGAGATCCGTCTGCAGCTTCCGGGCCGCGACCGCCCCGTCCCAGCCGGTCGCCTCGCCGAAGACCTCGATCCTGGGGTAGTTCTTCTTCATGCACCCGCTGAACCCCTCGGTGCGGTCCCGGGCATTGATCGAGGCGAGGTCGCCTTCGAGCATGACGACCTTGCCCTCACCGCCCAGCTTGGTGCCGAGGAACCGGCAGGCCTTCTCGCCGTATGCGCGGTTGTCGGCGCGGACGATCATGTAGACGCGGCCGGTGTCGGGGCGGGTGTCCAGGGTGACCACGGGAATCTTCTGGGCGGACAACTGCCGCAGGACGGGCCCGATGGCACCCGTGCTCTGCGGAGCCATCGCCACGCCCTTCACCCCGTGGATGATGAGCGTCTGCACGTTGGCGGCGAGATTGCCGACGTCGTTCTGCGAGTTGGTCGTCTCCAGCCGCAGGCCGAGTTCCTTGGCGAACTTAGGGGTGTACTTGATGTACGAGGTCCAGAAGTCGGTGTCGGAGCGGGGATAGTCGACACCCACCACCGGGGCACCCTTCGCGCCGCCCCCCGAGTCGGTACCGGAGCCACCGCACGCGCTGAGCGCGGCGACGGCGAGGACGGCGACAGCGCCGAGACCGCGATGTCCGAGGCATCTCTTCACGGCGGGCTCCCCTTGGGGACGGTTTCCTGCCGGAGATCAGGCCCGGGGGCGGACCGGCGGCCCGTGCATGCCGCCGTCGGCGACGGGATCAGCACCTGTGGTGGCAGCGGGGAGCGGGCTCGCGAGGTACGCGTTCCGGTGTGGTTTCCGCTGCTCATCAGGCCTCCTCGCCACCACTGTAGACGTCGTGCCCACCCGACCGGCGGGTGCTCGGCCGACGCACCGTGCCCGTGTGACCACGGCGGGTCGTCGCGTCGGCGGGTCCGTGGTGGCGGCGGGTCTACTCCGAGCCGTGCCCCGCGCTGTCGTGCTGGTTCCCGCAGCCGTCCCCCGGAGGTGCGGAGACCGGTGGGGCGGTGGGCGCGGACCCGGATGGCGGCTCGGTCCCCGCGGGGCTGGGAGTCGGGTCCTGGGGGTCCTCAACAGGCCCGGGCTCCACGGGAGTCGGGGTCTCGGGCTGCGATGCGGGCGGGGAGGAGGGGACGGCCGGGGTTTCCGGCGCGTCCTCGCCGGGAGGTTCCGGATACTCCTGGGCCGGAGGTGGCGGGGTCTTGGGGGGTTGCTTGGTGGGAGGTGCCGGGGTCTTCGGAGGCTGCTTGGTGGGAGGCGCCGAGGTCTTCGGAGGCTGCTTGGTCGGAGGTGCTGGGGTCTTGGGGGGCTGTTCGGTGGGAGGTGCCGGGGTCTTCGGGGGCTGCTTGGTGGGAGGTGCCGGGGTCTTCGGGGGAGCCGGATCCGTGCCCTTCGGTGCGGGCGCGGTCGGCGCCTCCGGCGCGGTTCTGGTGGGCGGTGGTGTGTCGTCCGGCCTGCCGTTGTCGGTCGTGTGCACGCGCTCGCTGCTCGGAACGCCGGCCGCACGGGTCGACGCACCGGCCTTCTTCGGTGCCCCACTCCCGCCGCCCCTCGCCGGCGCCTCGGCCACCGGGGCGTGAGCCACGGGCGCGTCGGCCACCGGCGTCCGGTGCGGAATCCGGCCCGATTCGGCCGGGCCGAGGACGAGCAGGAGCGCGGCGGCGCTCGCCACGACCGCCCCGGCAGCCGCCGCCACCTGCGTCTTCGAACCGCCGACCGCCGCTTGGCGCACTCCGTGCAGCAGCCCGGCGTGCCCGCCGGCCGCCGTCGCCGCACCGGCGGACCCGGCGGCGAAGGCGAGCAGGAACTTGCCCGCACCGCCCACCGCGAACACGAGAAGCGCCGGCCCGACGAGCGCGGGCAGCCGGTCGTTGGCGCTCATCAGCGCGGCCAGCCGCGCCCGGCAGTCGTCGCACGCGTCCACATGCCCGAGCAGCCGCTCGGACTGCTTCGCCGTGGCCGCACCCCGTACATACGCGGGCATCCGTGCCCAGTACACCTGGCACGCGGGGTCGTCGGGCGCACCGGTCTGCGTCCGCAGGAACGCCTGCCGCATACCCTCCCGGGCCCGGTGCAACAGCACGGCCGTGGCGCCCTCCTTGGTCCCGAGCTGCGGACCGATCGCGGCCAGCGGCTGTCCCTCCGCCTCGGCCAGCCACAGCGCCTTCACCCACCGCTCGGGCAACTGCCCCAGCACCCGTACCACCAGGTCGACGGAGGACACCCGCTCGGCTGGGTCGTCCGTGTGCGGATGAGCGTCCGTCTCGCCCCGCTCCTCGCCGTGCGGGTCCCGCGGCGTCTCGCGCACCGCGCTCCCCGCGGCGATCGCGAGGTGCCGCACCGTCGTCATCAGATACGCCGGCACGTTGTCGATCTCGTGCCCCGCGGCCAGCCGCCGCCACACCCGGAAGTGCGCCTCGGCGACCAGGTCTTCGGCGGTCCAGGCGTTCCGGGTGAGCGAGCGGGCGTAGGCGACGAGTCGCGGCTGCTGTTCCTCATAGATCCGGGCATACGCAGCCGTGGCGGCATGGGACGCGGAAGCCGGTGCGGACACTGCAGTGGAACCGTCGGACATGGCGGAACGCTCCAGTTGCCTACTACTGAGGGCGAGGAAGATTTGTAAGCCTAGATGGCAAAAGGTTCAATCAAAGTTGCGGCGTATTGCCGATGTGACGCACGTCACGAGAGTTGATTTCCGTTACGGCGTAATACCCGCCCCCCGAAGGGGCTCCCAAGAGATGCACAGGCCCAACGGGCCGCCGCAGAACCCGACATGCTCGAAATGCTCTAGATGCCCGAAAAGGGAGCCCCCTCGTGTACATAGCCCTGGAGCAGCCCACCGGCGCCCACCTGCTCACCCCAGACCAGCAGGAGTTGGCGGTGCCCGTCACCCTCCGATATCTCTCCGACGACCCGCTGGCGGTGCATCTCGTCTTCCCGGCCTGGATCTCGCTCGACGAGGAGGAGGTGACCTGGACCTTCGCCCGCAGCCTCCTGGAGGAGGGCCTGGGCGGCCCCGCGGGTCTCGGCACGGTACGGCTCCGCCCCTACGGCCCGGCCCACACCGTCGTGGAACTCCACGCCCCGCAGGGCATTGCCGCGGTCCGCTTCGAAACCACCGCCCTGCACCGCTTCCTGCTCCGCTCCTACACGGTCACCGAGCCGGGCGGCGAGCCCCTGGAACCGGCCCTCGACCGGGGGCTCGCCTCTCTGTTCGGCGCTGTGTGAGGCTGGGGGGCACCATTTCGCCGGCCAACGACCCCCGGGACGGATGAAGTTGCTGATCGCCGTCGCCGCGCTCTGGGGCGCGGCAGCAGGGGTGTTGCTGCCGCGGGCCGCCCACCGGTTCTCCGTGCAGTCGTGCGGCCCGGGCGTCCTCGCCCTCACCACCGCGTCCCTCTGTGCCGCCCTCGCCGCCGCCACCGGCACCCGCCTCGAACTCGGTGTCTGGCTGCTGCTCGGGCCCGTCGGGGTGCTGCTGGCGGTCGTCGACCTGAGGCTGCGGCGACTGCCCGACGCTCTGACGCTGCCGCTCGCGGGCGCGGTCCTCGTGCTGCTCGGAGCGGTGGCACCGCTGCCCGAACACGCCGGTGACTGGACGACGGCGCTGTACGGCGCCCTCGCGCTCGGCGGGTTCCTTTTCGTGCTGTCCCTCATCGAGCCGGACGGCATGGGCCTGGGGAACGTCAAGCTGGCGCTCGGGCTGGGCGCCGCCCTGGGGTGGTACGGCTGGCCCACGCTCATGCTCGGCACCCTCGCTGCGTTCCTGCTCGGGGCGCTGTACGGGGGCACGGTCGCCGTCACGGGGCGGGCCGGGCGGGAGGAGGCAGTCGCGTTCGGGCCGTTCCTGCTCGGCGGGGCGTTTCTCGGGCTGCTGATCGGGGCGTACACGGCCTGACGTAGGCTGGGCTGGTCTGTCCACAACCCTTGACGAAAGGGACGCCCCGGTGACCGAGAAGGCCGACCTTCAGTCCGTCCTCGACCGTGCCGCGGCCGGTGGTCGGATCACCCCCGAAGAGGCACTCGACCTCTACCGCGACGCCCCGCTGCATGCGCTGGGCGCCGCCGCCGACGCCGTGCGCCGCCGTAAGTACGCCGGCACCGAGCACATCGCGACGTACATCATCGAGCGCAACATCAACTACACGAACGTGTGTGTCACGGCGTGCAAGTTCTGCGCCTTCTACGCCGCTCCCAAGGACACCGCCAAGGGCTGGACGCGGGATCTGGACGACATCCTGCGGCGCTGCGCGGAGACCGTCGAACTCGGCGGCACCCAGATCATGTTCCAGGGCGGGCACCACCCGGACTACGGCGTCGAGTACTACGAGAAGCACTTCGCCGCCATCAAGAAGGAGTTCCCGCAGCTCGTCATCCACAGCCTGGGGGCGAGCGAGGTCGAGCACATGGCCCGGATCTCCAAGGTGAGCGTGGAGGAGGCCATCTCCCGTATTCACGCGGCCGGGCTCGACTCCTTCGCGGGCGCCGGTGCCGAGCTGCTTCCCGAGCGGCCGCGCAAGGCCATCGCGCCGCTCAAGGAGTCCGGCGAGCGCTGGCTGGAGATCATGGAGACCGCGCACCGCCTGGGGGTCGAGTCGACGTCCACCATGCTCATGGGCACGGGCGAGACCAACGCCGAGCGGATCGAGCACCTGCGGATGATCCGTGACGTACAGGACCGGACGGGCGGCTTCCGCGCCTTCATCCCGTACACCTACCAGCCCGAGAACAACCACCTGAAGGGCCGCACCCAGGCCACGCTCTTCGAGTACCTGCGGATGATCGCCATCGCGCGGCTGTTCATGGACAACGTCCAGCACATCCAGGGTTCCTGGCTGACCACCGGCAAGGAGGTCGGGCAGCTGTCCCTGCACTACGGCGCCGACGACCTCGGCTCGATCATGCTGGAGGAGAACGTCGTCTCCTCGGCCGGCGCCAAGCACCGCTCCAACCGGCTCGAGATCATCGACCTGATCAGGAAGGCCGGGCGCGTTCCCGCCCAGCGGACCACGACGTACGAGCACATCGTCGTCCATGACGACCCGGCGAACGACCCCGTCGACGAGCGGGTGATGTCGCACATCTCGTCCACGGCGATCGCGGGCGGCACCGCGCATCCCGAGCTGAAGCTGCTGGCCTCCAACTGACGCACCGGTGCTGACGATTCACACGGCGGACGAGGTCCGCACCGGCCGGGACGTCGAAGCGATCGAGGACGGAGCCGTGGCGGTCGAGGGGAACCGGATCGCCGCGGTGGGTCCGCTTGCTCAGGTGCGGGAGCGGTTTCCGCAGGCGCGGGTGCGGAGTTGGCCGGGCGTCCTGGAACCCGGGCGGCTCCACGAGGGCCCGCTTCCCGATGCGCCGAGCCCGCGCGAACGCATCCACGCCGTGCTGAAGTCGGGCGCCGTGGCGATCCTCGCGCAGCACGCCGACTCGCCGGAACTGCGGGCGGCGGCCGACCGGAACGACGTCCTCGTACTGTCCGGTGCGGTGCCTTCGGCCCTGGTCGAGTCCGGCCGGGCCGACCTCGCCGTGTTCGACGAAACCGGCGCGTGCCTCGCGACGGTGTGCGCGGGGCGCCTCGTGCACCGGCGCCGTTAGCCCGCAAAGTGTTCGTCGTGGTGTGCGGATGGGTGGAGGACGTCGCTGCGAAGAAGAAGCCCAGGGTCCTCCCCTGAGCGGGAGCCGCGGGCCGGGCTGCAAGAATGGCGGCGTGACCCGCGCTTCCCTGAACAAGCAGCCGCACGAAGTCGCCTCGATGTTCGACGACGTGGCGGAACGGTACGACCTGACGAACGACGTGCTGTCGCTCGGCCAGGACCGGGTGTGGCGCAAGGAGGTGGCCCGGGCGGTCGACGCCCGGCCCGCGCAGAAGATCCTGGACCTGGCCGCCGGCACGGCCACGTCCTCGCTGCCCTTCGCCCGTGCGGGCGCGTACGTCGTCCCCTGCGACTTCTCCCTCGGCATGCTCCAGGTGGGCAAGAAGAAGCACCCCTGGCTGCCGCTGACCGCGGGCGACGCGACGAAGCTGCCGTTCAAGGACGACACCTTCGACGCCGTCACGATCTCCTTCGGGCTGCGCAACGTGCAGGACTTCGACGCCGCCCTGCGCGAGATGTACCGGGTGACCAGGCCCGGCGGCCGCGTGGTGATCTGCGAGTTCTCGCACCCGACCTGGGCGCCCTTCCGCACGGTCTACACCGAGTACCTGATGCGCGCCCTGCCGCCGGTGGCCCGCGCGGTCTCCTCGAACCCGGAGGCCTACGTCTACCTCGCCGAGTCCATCCGCGCCTGGCCCGACCAGCCCGCGCTGGCCGAGCACCTGCAAAAGGCCGGCTGGTCGAAGGTGGCGTGGCGCAACCTCACGGGCGGGGTCGTGGCCCTGCACCGCGGTTTCAAGGCCTGACGTTCAGGCGGAGCTGACGACGTACGGGTCGCCCGGCTCGTCCAGCTCGCGTTGCAGCCCGCCGGTGGGGGGCCTCGGGATGCGCGGCTCGCGCACGCCTCCGCCGCCCTCTCCCTCGCCGAAGTCGAACCAGACGTAGATCACGGAGTCCCGCGGCACCTCCGCATTGGGCTGCGGATACTGCCGTACGACGTACTCGACCACGGTCTGGTGGAAGTCGGGCCGGTCCGGCGCATTCAGGAAGAGGCCGGTCGCCTCCGCCGTCCTGCGCGCGTCCATGGCCATCAGTCCGACCAGCCGTGGTACGCGTACCTCGGGCGTTTTGGGTGTTATTCGCACAGATGTCACCCCCAGCGGTACTGGAAGGGTAACCGCACGGGGGCGCCGACCGGAAGCGTCAAGTATCTTTCTGTAGCAGTCGGTTACTGTGCGTCACGAGCTGTGGAGCCGGAGCCGGAAGCAGAGGGCGTCCTCCTGGAACCGGGGGTGCGGGAAGCTCTCCGCCGGCTCCATGCCCAGCCGCCTGGTGACCGCGATGGACCGCTCGTTCCCGGGCCTGACCATTGCCACCACGCTCGGCACGCCCGCCGCTCTGAGCCGTTCCAGGGTCATCTGCGCGGCCGCGGTGGCATATCCCTTGCCCCAGAAGTCCCGCCCGAGCCGCCAGCCGATCTCGATCTCGCCCTTGGGGCCCCAGTCCTGCGGCCACGGCTGGGCGCCGGTGAAGCCCATGACCTGACCGGACTCGTCGACCATGGTCCACAGGCAGAAGCCGAGTTCCGCGTCGTGTCTGCGCTGCCGGGCGGTGAGTTCCTCGTAGACGGAGAGGTCGGCGGATTTCCCGCCGTGGAACTCCATGACGTCCGGGTCGTCGAAGACGCGGTGCCAGGCAACCGCGTCCTCGTCGGTGGGGACGCGCAGCCGTACTACGGGGAGAGCTCGGTTCACGAGGGCAGCCCTTCAGCCTGGTGATCAATTCTGCTGAATAGACTGCCTGTGTCCAGTGCCGCTCGGCACAGAGATTTATCGAACTTGGGGAGATCCCGCCGTGACCGTCGTGACCGAGCCCCACTCCGAGCCCTCCCCCGAGCCCTTCTCCGAGAACACCGCCGATGTGATCGTCGTGGGCGCGGGCCCGGCCGGCTCCACCACGGCATACCACCTCGCCAAGTCCGGCCTCGACGTACTGCTGCTGGAGAAGACCGAGTTCCCGCGCGAGAAGGTCTGCGGCGACGGCCTGACTCCGCGCGCGGTCAAGCAGCTCGTGGCGATGGGCATCGACGTCTCCGAGGAGGCCGGCTGGCTGCGCAACAAGGGCCTGCGCATCATCGGCGGCGGCGTCCGCCTCCAGCTGGACTGGCCGGATCTCGCCTCCTTCCCGGACTACGGCCTCGTCCGCAAGCGCGACGACTTCGACGAGCAGCTCGCCCGCAACGCCCAGAAGGCGGGCGCCCGGCTCTTCGAACGCTGCAACGTCGGCGCCCCGATCATCGACGACCGCACCGGCCGTATCACCGGCGTGCACGCCAAGCTGGGCGAGGAGAAGCGCGAAGTCACCTTCCATGCCCCGCTCGTGGTCGCCGCCGACGGCAACTCGACGCGCCTGTCGCTGGCGATGGGCCTGCACCGCCGTGAGGACCGCCCGATGGGCGTCGCGGTCCGTACGTACTTCGAGTCGCCCCGCCACGACGACGACTACTTGGAGTCCTGGCTGGAACTCTGGGACCGCAGGGGCCCCCAGGACCGCCTGCTCCCCGGCTACGGCTGGATCTTCGGCATGGGCGACGGCACGTCCAACGTCGGCCTGGGCGTCCTGAACACCTCCGACTCCTTCAAGGAGCTCGACTGGCGCGAGGTCCTGAAGGCCTGGTGCGCCTCCATGCCGGAGGACTGGGGCTACACCCCGGACAACATGACCGGCCCGATCCGCGGCGCGGCCCTCCCGATGGCCTTCAACCGCCAGCCCCACTACACCAAGGGCCTGCTGCTGGTCGGCGACGCCGGCGGCCTGGTGAACCCCTTCAACGGCGAGGGAATCGCTTACGCCATGGAGTCCGGCCAGATCGCCGCCGACGTCATCGTCCAGGCCCACGCCCGCCCGACGCCCGCGAGCCGCGAACTCGCCCTGCAGCGCTACCCGCGTGTCCTCAAGGACACCTACGGCGGCTACTACACGCTGGGCCGCGCCTTCGTGAAGCTCATCGGCAACCCGAAGGTCATGAAGATCGCGGCCCAGCGCGGTCTGACCCACCCCATGCTGATGAAGTTCACCCTGAAGCTGCTGGCGAACCTGACGGACCCGACCGGCGGCGACGCGATGGACCGCATCATCAACGGACTGAGCAGGGTGGCCCCGAAGGCGTGACCAGCTGCTGAGAGCCTCCACGGTGGCGGCTCGGCGTGCGAACACCTCGTCGCGCCGGGCCGCCATTTGCCTGAGGGCGTCCTGCCGCTCCCGCTCGGAGAGCCTGTCCAGGCAGACCTGGCCGTTGCAGTGGTAGTGGTCGGCGCGTATGCCGGGCAGCGCCCGAAACACCCCGAGCCCTCGATGCTGAGGGGCTCGCCGTCCTTGTCCCACCCGCGCACCACCGCCCGGTCCGGGAGCTGTGGGGCCCAGCTGAAGGACGGCCCCCCAACGACGCCGGTGAGACGGCCCTCACGGACGAGGACCGTCTCGGCTCGCTCATGGACCCGGCGGTGACGGACCTGGGCGGCCCGAACGAAGGCACCGAACTTCTTCCTCGCCGGCGACTACGTCCACACCGACATCGACCTGGCGACGACGGAAGGCGCCGACGAGTCCGCGCGACGGGCCCTCAACGCCCTCCTGGACGCGGACAATTCGGACGCCGAACCGTGTGAGATCCGGGAGCCGTACCGGCCGCCGGAAACGGAACCCCTGAAGCGGGTCGACGGCGAAAGGACGGAGGGGCCGCTGCCCCCGAGCGGCTGCGGCCCTTCCGTGCGTCCGTGCAGCACGGGTTGTGCTGCGGAGGGGGGCGTCAGAGCACCCGCACCGCGCCGGTCGGCGGGTCGTAGGAGAGCGGCCTCTCGACCACACCGGTGGACGGGTTCTGCGCGCCGACGAACATGCCGTCGCCGACGTACACCGCCACGTGGTACGCGCTGCCCGCGCTGCCCCAGTACAGGATGTCGCCCGGCTGCAGGTTGCTCAGCGAGACCTGGGTGCCGGCGGTCGACTGGTCCTGCGAGACCCGCGGCAGGCTGATGCCGATCTGCTTGAAAGCGGTCTGCACCAGACCCGAGCAGTCGTAAGCGGACGAACCAGTCGCACCGGACACATAGGCCTTACCGACCTGAGCCTTGACGAAGTTGACGATCGCGGCGGCCGAACCGGTGGCCGTGGACGTCGAAGTGCTCGTCGTGGCGGAGAGCGTGGTCCGCTCCGCGCTGCGGGAGGCGGCCCGCTCGGCAGCGGCCTTGCGGGCGGCCTCGGCCTTCTTCTTGGCCTCGGCCTTCTTCTTCGCCTCCGCGAGGTCCGCCTTGGCCTGCTTCGCGGCCTTTGCGGCGGCCGCGTCACGCTCGGCCTGCAGCTCGTAGTTCGCGGCTGCCTGCTGCGTGGCGTCCGCGGACTGGGCGACCTGAGTGGCCAGATCGGCCGTCAGGGTGGGCAGTTGCAGGGTCTGCGTGGTCTCGGCGGCGCTCGCCGAGGCCGACGCGCCCGCGGCAGCCATGCTGAGGACGCCACCGGCAACTCCGGCGCGCACCGCGAGACTCGTCGTCGCGCTGCGGCGGGGCTTCCGGTGGCTGCGTATGTGAGCGGTGTGGGACATGAGAACAACGGGTATCAGGGGCTCCTCCATACCTTCAAGAAACGTGTGGTGCGCCACAGTTGTTCAGCCGTCGGCCCGAATTCCGGGCGGCTCGCTCTTTATTGACGCCGTAACGGACATTGCGGACGCGTCCCATCAGGCCTGTGATCACGGCGTTTCATGATTACGCCCGAATTGCCCCGCGCCTACCATTGGTTGGCGCAGGTGGCCAAGCCCCGTTCTCAGGCGCCTCTCATGGTGTGGCGGAGGTCACGCAACGGTCACGGCAATGTGCGCGTCTCGCGCGAAGATCACGACCAGATTGCGCCCGGGTCACGACAGGGCTCCCGCTCGTGAATGCGTGCACGCGTCCACACCGCACCGCACACCTCCCTCTGATGTGTGAACGGGGCGCATTATCAGGACATCTCGTCCAAGACCAATTTGCATGCAAGGGAAGTCTCTTGATATTGAGACGCCCCTCCCGAGCTGCGCGGACGAGCGAAAATGTCACCTCTGGTGATCACTTGGACGCTTCGCGTACGAAGATCACCGCTCATCCGACTTCATGATCCTTCATCAGGTGGTGGAGATCACAAAGGTTGTGTAATACCCCGTGTCGCAGATCACAGAGCGGCGGGCATAAGATGCGAGGCAGTTGGGCTTGTGACCTGCTTCACATGTTCTCGATCTTCGCCGGGACGCGCGGGGTTGGAGAGACGTATGAGGTCGGTGTGAGTCCGATGCCATCGCCAGCAGTCAGTGCCGACTGAGAGGAGCGAGGAGCGGTGAACGCGTATGCGCCCATCCTCGTACTGGGAGCCCTCGGGGCAGGCTTTGCGATCTTCTCCGTGGTCATGGCCACGCTGATCGGTCCGAAGCGGTACAACCGGGCCAAGCTCGAGGCCTACGAGTGCGGAATCGAGCCGACCCCCACGCCGGCCGGCGGCGGGCGCTTCCCCATCAAGTACTACCTGACGGCGATGCTCTTCATCGTCTTCGACATCGAGATCGTCTTCCTCTACCCCTGGGCCGTCACCTTCGACGCCCTGGGGATTTTCGGGCTCGTGGAGATGCTGCTCTTCGTGCTCACCGTCTTCGTCGCGTACGCGTACGTATGGCGGCGCGGCGGCCTGGAATGGGACTGAGGGGCCTTAACACATGGGACTCGAAGAAAAGCTGCCGAGCGGATTCCTGCTGACCACCGTCGAGCAGGCCGCGGGCTGGGTGCGCAAGGCGTCCGTCTTCCCGGCCACGTTCGGCCTCGCCTGCTGTGCCATCGAGATGATGACCACCGGCGCCGGCCGCTACGACCTGGCGCGCTTCGGCATGGAGGTCTTCCGCGGTTCGCCCCGCCAGGCGGACCTGATGATCGTGGCCGGCCGCGTGAGCCAGAAGATGGCGCCGGTGCTGCGCCAGGTCTACGACCAGATGCCGAACCCCAAGTGGGTGATCTCCATGGGGGTCTGCGCCTCCTCGGGCGGCATGTTCAACAACTACGCGATCGTCCAGGGCGTCGACCACATCGTGCCGGTCGACATCTATCTGCCCGGCTGCCCGCCACGGCCCGAGATGCTGATGGACGCCATCCTCAAGCTGCACCAGAAGATCCAGTCCTCCAAGCTCGGCGTGAACGCCGAGGAAGCGGCCCGCGAGGCGGAGGAAGCGGCGCTCAAGGCCCTGCCCACGATCGAGATGAAGGGGCTTTTGCGGTGAGCGACGCGAACGGCACCAACGGGGTCAACCCGGAGAAGGATCTCGGCGCCTCCAACCTCCCGGGCATGCGCGGCGAGGGCGGTGAGGAGATCCGCGTCCAGCGCGGCATGTTCGGCGCCAACAACGGCGGCGACACCTCCGGCTACGGAGGCCTGGTCCGCTCGGTCCGTCTCCCGGGACCGGCGGCCCGCCCCTACGGCGGATGGTTCGACGAGGTCGCCGACGAACTGGAAGGCGCCCTGGAGGAGCAAGGCCTCCTCCCGGACAACGCGATCGAGAAGACGGTCGTCGACCGCGGCGAACTCACCTTCCACATCGAACGCGAGCACCTGCTGCGCGTCGCCCGCACCCTGCGCGACGACCCGGCCCTGCGCTTCGAGCTCTGTACCGGCGTCAGCGGGGTCCACTACCCGCACGACAAGGGCCGCGAGCTGCACGCCGTCTACCACCTGCGGTCGATCACCCACAACCGGCTGATCCGCCTCGAAGTCAGCGCCCCGGACGCCGACCCGAAGATCCCGTCGCTGGTGTCGGTGTACCCGACGAACGACTGGCACGAGCGCGAGACCTATGACTTCTTCGGGATCGTCTTCGACGGTCACCCGGCCCTGACGCGGATCATGATGCCGGACGACTGGCAGGGCCATCCGCAGCGCAAGGACTACCCCCTCGGCGGCATCCCCGTCGAGTACAAGGGCGCCCAGATCCCGGCTCCGGACCAGCGGAGGTCGTACTCGTGAGCACTTCGCAAGCCTCTCCTCGCGAGACCACTGAAGGCACCGTATATACGGTCACCGGTGGCGACTGGGACGAGGTCGTCCAGTCGGCGGCCCGCGCCGACGACGAGCGCATCGTCGTCAACATGGGGCCCCAGCACCCCTCCACCCATGGAGTGCTCCGTCTGATCCTGGAGATCGAGGGCGAGACGGTCACCGAGGCCCGCTGCGGCATCGGCTACCTGCACACCGGCATCGAGAAGAACCTCGAGTTCCGCACTTGGACGCAGGGCACCACGTTCGTGACGCGCATGGACTACCTGACGTCCTTCTTCAACGAGACCGCCTACTGCCTCGCCGTCGAGAAGCTCCTCGGCATCGAGGACCAGATCACCGAGCGGGCCAAGATCATCCGGGTGCTCCTGATGGAGCTGAACCGGCTCTCCTCGCACCTGGTGTGCATCGCCACCGGCGGTATGGAACTGGGCGCCACCACGATCATGATCTACGGATTCCGTGATCGTGAAATGATTCTCGACATCTACGAGCTCATCACGGGCCTCAGGATGAACCACGCGTACATCCGCCCCGGTGGACTCGCGCAGGACCTGCCGCCCGGCGCGGTGGACCACATCCGCGAGTTCGTGAAGAAGATGAAGAAGAACCTCCCGGAGTACGACAAGCTCGCCACCGGGAACCCCATCTTCAAGGCCCGTATGCAGGACGTCGGCTACCTCGACCTGGCCGGCTGCATGGCCCTCGGCGCCACCGGCCCGATCCTGCGCTCCACCGGCCTCCCGCACGACCTGCGCAAGACGCAGCCGTACTGCGACTACGAGACGTACGACTTCGACGTCCCGACCGCCGACACCTGCGACTCCTACGGGCGCTTCCTGATCCGCCTGGAGGAGATGCGCCAGTCGCTCAGGATCGTCGAGCAGTGCCTGGACCGGCTGCAGCCCGGACCGGTCATGGTCGCCGACAAGAAGATCGCCTGGCCCGCCCAGCTCGCCCTGGGACCGGACGGGCTCGGCAACTCCCTCGACCACATCAAGAAGATCATGGGCACCTCCATGGAGGCCCTGATCCACCACTTCAAGCTGGTCACCGAGGGCTTCCGCGTCCCGCCGGGACAGGCGTACGCGGCCGTCGAGTCGCCCAAGGGCGAACTCGGGGTGCACGCCGTGTCCGACGGAGGCACCCGCCCCTTCCGGGTCCACTTCCGTGACCCGTCCTTCACCAACCTGCAGGCCATGGCGGCGATGTGCGAGGGCGGCCAGGTCGCCGACGTCATCGTCGCCGTCGCGTCCATCGACCCCGTGATGGGAGGCGTCGACCGGTGACCACCAGTTCTTCGGAGCGGGGCGTCAGCCTGGGCATGCCCGAACTGCCCGCGCCCGCCTACCCGGACGACGTCCGGGCCCGGCTCGAGGCGGACGCGCGCGAGGTGATCGCCCGCTACCCCGACTCCCGGTCCGCGCTCCTGCCGTTGCTGCATCTCGTGCAGTCGGAGGAGGGCCATGTCACGCGCACCGGGATGCAGTTCTGCGCGGACGTGCTGAACCTGACCACGGCCGAGGTCACCGCCGTCGCCACCTTCTACACGATGTACCGGCGCAAGCCGAGCGGTGACTACCAGGTGGGCGTCTGCACCAACACCCTGTGTGCGGTGATGGGCGGTGACGCGATCTTCGAGGAGCTCCAGGAGCACCTCGGCGTCGGCAACGGTGAGACCACCGACGACGGCAAGGTCACCCTGGAGCACATCGAGTGCAACGCGGCCTGCGACTTCGCGCCGGTGGTGATGGTCAACTGGGAGTTCTTCGACAACCAGACCCCGGCCAGCGCCAAGCGCCTCGTCGACGACCTGCGCGCGGGACGGGACGTCGAGCCCACGCGCGGGGCGCGCCTGTGCACCTTCAAGGACACCGCGCGGATTCTGGCCGGCTTCCCCGACGAGCGGCCAGGGGCCGTCGAGGAGAGCGGCAGTGCGGGACCGGCGTCGCTGGTGGGCCTTCGCCTGGCAAGGGGAGAGGCCGCACCCGCGCGCGTGGTCCATCCGCGGGACGGCGGCCCGCACGAGGACGAGCCGCAGGACAGCGCAGTGCACGAGCCGTCGCCGACCGAGCACCTCAGCTCACACGATGCGCCACAGGACACGTCGGCCTCCGACCCGGCCCACCCGGCAGGGCCTGCCGCCGAGGAGGGGGAGTGATGACCTTGGCACCCGAACTCAGGAACAACAGTCCCGAGAAGCTGCTCGCACCCGTGCTGTCGGCCTTCTGGGACGAGGACCGGTCCTGGACTCTGGACGTCTACCGAAGGCACGAGGGATACGAGGGGCTCCGCAAGGCGCTCGCGATGTCCCCGGACGACCTGATCGCGTACGTCAAGGACTCCGGGCTGCGCGGCCGCGGCGGCGCGGGATTCCCCACGGGAATGAAATGGCAGTTCATTCCCCAGGGAGATGGAAAGCCGCACTATCTAGTTGTCAACGCCGACGAATCGGAGCCGGGAACCTGCAAGGACATCCCGCTCCTCTTCGCGAACCCGCACAGCCTCATCGAGGGCATTGTCATCGCGTGTTATGCCATCAGGTCTTCGCATGCCTTCATCTATCTGCGTGGTGAAGTCGTCCCCGTTCTGCGGCGGTTGCACGAGGCCGTGCGCGAGGCCTACGAGGCCGGCTACCTCGGCGAGAACATCCTGGGCAGCGGGCTGAACCTCCAGCTCACCGTGCACGCCGGCGCCGGCGCGTACATCTGCGGTGAGGAGACCGCACTGCTCGACTCGCTCGAAGGCCGCCGGGGTCAACCGCGGCTCCGTCCCCCCTTCCCCGCTGTGGCGGGCCTCTATGCGTGCCCGACTGTTGTGAACAACGTCGAGTCGATCGCGTCGGTTCCCGCGATTCTGCACCGGGGCAAAGAATGGTTCCGGTCGATGGGCAGCGAGAAGTCCCCCGGCTTCACGCTCTACTCGCTCAGCGGCCATGTCGCCAGCCCCGGCCAGTACGAGGCCCCGCTCGGCATCACGCTCCGCCAGCTGCTCGAGATGAGCGGCGGCATGCGGCCGGGCCACCGCCTCAAGTTCTGGACGCCGGGCGGCTCTTCGACGCCGATGTTCACCGACGAGCACCTCGACGTACCCCTCGACTACGAGGGAGTGGGCGCCGCCGGTTCCATGCTCGGCACCAAGGCCCTGCAGTGCTTCGACGAGACGACCTGCGTGGTACGCGCCGTCACCCGCTGGACCGAGTTCTACGCCCACGAGTCCTGCGGCAAGTGCACACCGTGCCGTGAAGGGACGTACTGGCTCGTGCAGTTGCTGCGCGACATCGAGGCCGGCAAGGGCGTGATGTCCGACCTCGACAAGCTGAACGACATCGCCGACAACATCAACGGCAAGTCGTTCTGCGCCCTCGGCGACGGCGCCGCCTCGCCGATCTTCTCCTCGCTGAAGTACTTCCGCGAGGAGTACGAGCAGCACATCACGGGCCGCGGCTGCCCCTTCGACCCGGCCAAGTCGACGGCCTGGGCCGACTCCCGCACGGAGGTGAACGCATGACCGTGACCACCAACGCTCCCTCCGGCGGGGGAGAGGCGGCGGTCCCGCCGGAGGATCTCGTCTCGCTGACGATCGACGGCGCCGAGATCAGCGTGCCCAAGGGCACCCTGGTCATCCGGGCCGCCGAGCAGCTCGGCATCGAGATCCCCCGGTTCTGCGACCACCCCCTCCTCGACCCGGCCGGTGCCTGCCGCCAGTGCATCGTCGAGGTCGAGGGCCAGCGCAAGCCGATGGCGTCCTGCACCATCACGTGCACGGACGGCATGGTGGTGAAGACCCACCTCACCTCGCCGGTCGCCGAGAAGGCCCAGCACGGTGTGATGGAGCTCCTCCTCATCAACCACCCGCTGGACTGCCCGGTCTGCGACAAGGGCGGCGAGTGCCCCCTGCAGAACCAGGCGATGTCCCACGGGCAGGCCGAGTCCCGCTTCGAGGGCAAGAAGCGCACGTACGAGAAGCCCGTGCCGATCTCCACGCAGGTGCTGCTCGACCGTGAGCGGTGCGTGCTGTGCGCCCGGTGCACCCGCTTCTCCAACCAGATCGCGGGCGACCCGATGATCGAGCTGGTCGAGCGGGGCGCGCTGCAGCAGGTCGGCACCGGTGAGGGCGACCCCTTCGAGTCGTACTTCTCCGGCAACACCATCCAGATCTGCCCGGTCGGCGCGCTCACCTCGGCGGCCTACCGCTTCCGCTCCCGCCCCTTCGACCTGGTGTCCTCGCCGAGCGTGTGCGAGCACTGCTCCGGCGGCTGCGCCACCCGCACCGACCACCGGCGCGGCAAGGTCATGCGGCGGCTCGCCGCCAACGACCCCGAGGTCAACGAGGAGTGGATCTGCGACAAGGGGCGCTTCGGGTTCCGTTACGCACAGCAGCGGGACCGGCTCCAGACACCCCTCGTACGGAACGCGGAGGGCGACCTCGAACCGGCCTCCTGGCCGGAGGCGCTGCAGATCGCGGCGCAGGGACTGCTCGCCTCCCGCGGCAGGACCGGCGTCCTGACCGGCGGCCGCCTCACCGTCGAGGACGCCTACGCGTACAGCAAGTTCGCGCGCGTGGCCCTCGACACGAACGACATCGACTTCCGCGCGCGCGTGCACGGCAGCGAGGAAGCCGACTTCCTCGCCGCGAAGATCGCCGGACGCGGACGTGATCTCGACGGTACGGGCGTCACGTACACCTCTCTGGAGAAGGCGCCCGCCGTTCTGCTGGTCGGGTTCGAGGCCGAGGAGGAGGCGCCCGGCGTCTTCCTGCGGCTGCGCAAGGCCTGGCGCAGGCACGGCCAGCAGGTGTTCTCGCTCGCCACGCACGCCACGCGCGGTCTGGAGAAGGCCGGGGGCACGCTGCTGCCGGCCGCCCCGGGTACCGAGACCGAGTGGCTGGACGCACTCGCGAGCGGGGTCGGGCTGGAGGACGACGGGGCCAGGGCGGCCGAGGCGCTGCGCGCCGAGGGCGCGGTGATCGTCGTCGGCGAGCGGCTGGCCGCCGTGGCGGGCGGACTGACCGCAGCCGTACGGGCCGCCTCCGCGACCGGTGCCCGGCTGGTGTGGATCCCGCGGCGGGCCGGTGAGCGCGGTGCCCTGGAGGCGGGCGCGCTGCCGTCGTTGCTGCCGGGCGGCCGCCCGGCCACCGATCCACGCGCCCGTGAGGAGGTCGCCGCGGCCTGGGGCCTCGCCGAACTTCCGCACCGCTACGGCCGCGACACCAGCCAGATCGTCGAGGCCGCGGCCACCGGCGAGCTGCAGGCACTGCTGGTCGCGGGTGTCGAGGTCGCCGACCTGCCGGACCCGGCACGCGCGCGTGAAGCGCTGCAGGAGGCCGGCTTCGTGGTGTCCCTGGAGCTGCGCCCCAGTGAGGTCACCGAACGCGCCGATGTCGTCCTTCCCGTCGCCGCGGTCGCCGAGAAGGCCGGGACCTTCCTCAACTGGGAAGGCCGGGTGCGGTTCTTCGAGGCCGCGATCAAGCCGGACCAGATGACCCGCCGCCCCGCGCCCACCGACGCGCGCGTGCTGCAGATGCTGGCCGACGCCATGGATGTCCACCTGGGTCTGCCGGATCTGCGCACCGTACGCGCGGAGATCGACCGGCTCGGTCCGTGGGACGGCCCCCGGGCCACGGAACCCCTGGAGACCGCCGCCCAGTTGCCGCGGCCCGCCGCCGGGGAAGCCGTACTGGCCGGCCATCGGCTCCTGCTCGACCAGGGGCTCCTCCAGGAGGGCGACGAAGCGCTCGCCGGAACCCGGCACGCCGCCCACGCGCGCGTGTCGGCCGCGACCGCCGCCGAGGCGGGCGTCAAGGACGGCGACACCCTCGCGGTGACCGGTCCCTCCGGAGTGGTCGAACTGCCGCTGCGGATCGCTGAGATGCCCGACCGGGTGGTCTGGCTCCCGCTGAACTCCGCAGGCGGGGGCGTCGCCTCCGACACCGGGGCGCTGCCCGGCGCTCTCGTCCGTATCGGCCCGGCGACGCTCGTCGGCGCGGCCCCCGAGGAGGTGGAGGCATGAGCCCGTACCTCGCCGCTGAAGACCTCTCGATGTTCGGCCGCGACCCCTGGTGGCTGGTCGTCATCAAGGCGGTCTTCTGCTTCGCCTTCCTGATGGTGACCGTGCTGTTCTCCATCGTCTGGGAGCGCAAGGTCGTCGCCTGGATGCAGCTGCGCATCGGCCCGAACCGGCACGGCCCCTGGGGCATGCTCCAGTCGCTCGCCGACGGCATCAAGCTGATGCTGAAGGAAGACGTCATCGTCAAACGCGCGGACAAGGTCGTCTACGTCCTCGCGCCGATCATCGCGGCCATCCCGGCCTTCATGGCGATCGCGGTGATCCCCTTCGGCCCGGCCGGCAACGAGATCTCGATCTTCGGCCACCGTACGGCGATGCAGCTGACCGACCTGCCGATCGCGATGCTGTACATCCTCGCGGTCGCCTCGGTCGGCATCTACGGCATCGTGCTGGCGGGCTGGAGTTCCGGATCCACCTATCCGCTCCTCGGCGGTCTGCGCTCCTGCGCACAGATGATCTCGTACGAGATCGCCATGGGCGCCGCCTTCGCCTCCGTGTTCCTCTACTCGGGGTCGATGTCGACGTCGACGATCGTCGAGCAGCAGCACGACCGCTGGTACATCGTCCTGCTGCCGGTCTCCTTCATCCTCTACATCGTCACGATGGTGGGCGAGACCAACCGCGCGCCCTTCGACATGCCGGAGTCCGAGGGCGACCTGGTCGGCGGCTTCAACACCGAGTACTCGTCGATCAAGTTCGCGATGTTCATGCTCGCCGAGTACGTCAACATGGTGACGGTCTCGGCCGTGTCGACCACCCTCTTCCTCGGTGGCTGGCGCGCCCCCTGGCCGATCAGCACCTTCTGGGAGGGCGCCAACCACGGCTGGTGGCCGCTGCTCTGGTTCGTGATCAAGGTGCAGCTGCTGCTGTTCCTCTTCATCTGGCTGCGCGGCACGCTCCCACGGGTCCGCTACGACCAGCTGATGAAGCTCGGCTGGAAGGTCCTCATCCCGGTCTCCGTGGTCTGGCTGATGCTGGTCGCGACCGTCCGGGCTCTCAGGAACGAGAACTACGACTTCGCCGACATCGCCCTCTACATCGGCGGCGGCGTCCTCGCCCTGCTGCTTCTGTCCTTCGTCGCCGACATCTTCCGCGACAAGGCCGGGAAGGCCGAGCAGCCTGCCGAACAGGCCGCCGGATTCGACCCGATGGCGGGCGGGTTCCCCGTACCGCCGCTGCCGGGACAGGAGTTGCCGCCGGTGCCGAGGCGCAGTCCGCGCCGCGAGCGAGAGCTGATTGTCAGTGGTGGGTCGGATACTGCCAGTGACGGATCTTCGGATGGAAAGGAGGCGTCCGATGGCTGAGGAGCCCAAGGAGACCAAGCCCGGTTTCATGAACCCCGTCGCAGGCTTCGGCGTGACCTTCAAGGCCATGTTCAAGAAGCGGCTGACCGAGCAGTACCCGGAGCAGCAGAAGACCACCGCCCCCCGGTTCCACGGACGGCACCAGCTCAACCGCCATCCGGACGGCCTGGAGAAGTGCGTGGGCTGCGAGCTGTGCGCCTGGGCCTGCCCCGCCGACGCCATCTATGTGGAGGGCGCCGACAACACGGACGAGGAGCGCTACTCGCCGGGCGAGCGGTACGGGCGCGTGTACCAGATCAACTACGCCCGCTGCATCCTGTGCGGCCTGTGCATCGAGGCGTGTCCCACGCGGGCGCTCACGATGACCAACGAGTTCGAACTGGCGGACAGCAGCCGCGCCAACCTCATCTACACCAAGGAGCAGCTGCTCGCCGGCCTCGAAGAGGGCATGGTCGACACCCCGCACGCCATCTACCCGGGGATGGACGAGCAGGACTACTACCGGGGGCTCGTCACCGAGGCCGCGCCCGGCACCGAGCGCCAGGCGGCCCACTCCAAGGGCGAGGTCGTCCAGGAGGCCGCCTCGACCTTCGGCGAGGAAGAGCCCGCCTCGGAGAAGGTGATCGGCCGATGAGCGCGCAACTCGCCGCCTACTCCACCTCCACCGGAGAGGCCTTCCAGTTCTGGGTCCTCGGCACCGTCGCCGTGATCGGCGCCCTGGCCACCGTCTTCATGAAGAGGGCCGTGCACAGTGCGCTGTCGCTGGCAGGCACCATGATCATCCTGGCGGTCTTCTACCTCGCCAACGGCGCCTACTTCCTGGGCATCGTGCAGATCGTCGTCTACACGGGCGCAATCATGATGCTGTTCCTCTTCGTGGTGATGCTCGTCGGCGTGACGGCCGCGGACTCCCTGAAGGAGACCATCAAGGGCCAGCGCTGGCTGGCCCTTCTGTGCGGGCTCGGCTTCGGCATCCTGCTGCTCGCCGGGATCGGCAACGCCTCCCTCAAGGACTTCAACGGCCTGGGCGAGGCGAACGCGAACGGCAATGTGGAGGGCCTCGCGGCCCTCATCTTCACCAAGTACGTCTTCGCCTTCGAAATCACCGGCGCCCTGCTGATCACGGCCGCCGTGGGCGCCATGGTGCTCACGCACCGCGAGCGCACGGAGCGCGCCAAGACCCAGCGCGAGCTGTCCGAACAGCGCGTCCGGGAAGGCAAGTACGTACCGCCGCTGCCGGCGCCCGGCGTGTACGCCCGGCACAACGCGGTGGACATCGCGGGCCTGCTGCCCGACGGCACCCCGTCCGAGCTCACGGTCAGCAAGACGCTGCGTGAACGCGGCCAGATCCGTGACGTCTCGGCGGAGGCGCTCAACGACCTGCGGGCGCTGGAGCAGCGCGCGGAGGAGCGCCTGGAGCGGACCGCGATCGATCCGGCGAACCTCAAGCGGGCCGAGGAGGCGTCGAAGTGAACCCAGTCAACTACCTGTATCTCGCCGCCCTGTTGTTCACGATCGGCGCCACCGGCGTACTGATCAGGCGCAACGCGATCGTCGTGTTCATGTGCATCGAGCTCATGCTCAACGCCTGCAACCTCGCGTTCGTCACCTTCTCCCGGATGCACGGCAATCTCGACGGCCAGATCATCGCCTTCTTCACGATGGTCGTCGCCGCCGCGGAGGTCGTGGTCGGGCTCGCGATCATCGTGTCCCTGTTCCGTTCCCGCCACTCGGCCTCGGTCGACGACGCCAGCCTGATGAAGCTCTGAGGGGTCGCTGAATCGTGGAGAACCTGATTGCGCTGCTGGTGGCGGCGCCACTGCTCGGAGCGGCCGTACTGCTGTGCGGCGGCCGGCGGCTCGACGCCGTCGGCCACTGGATCGGCACGGTCCTCGCCGGCGCCTCCTTCGTCATCGGCGTCGTCCTCTTCGCCGACCTGCTCGGCAAGAACGCCGAACACCGGACCCTGATCCAGCACCTGTACACCTGGGTCCCGGTCGAGAGCTTCCAGGCGGACGTCACCTTCCGCCTCGACCAGCTGTCGATGACGTTCGTCCTGCTGATCACCGGCGTCGGCTCGCTGATCCACCTGTACTCGGTCGGATACATGGAGCACGACGAGCGCCGCCGCCGCTTCTTCGGCTATCTGAACCTGTTCCTCGCGGCGATGCTGCTGCTCGTCCTCGCCGACAACTACCTGCTGCTGTACGTCGGCTGGGAGGGTGTCGGCCTCGCCTCCTACCTGCTGATCGGCTTCTGGCAGCACAAGCCCAGCGCGGCGACGGCGGCGAAGAAGGCCTTCTTGGTCAACCGCGTCGGCGACATGGGCCTGTCCATCGCGATCATGCTGATGTTCACGACGTTCGGGACCTTCGCCTTCGGACCGGTCTTCGACAGCGTCGGTGACACGTCGGAGGGCAAGCTCACCGCGATCGCCCTGATGCTGCTGCTCGCCGCCTGCGGCAAGTCCGCCCAGGTGCCGCTGCAGTCCTGGCTCGGGGACGCGATGGAGGGCCCGACCCCGGTCTCGGCCCTCATCCACGCCGCGACCATGGTGACCGCGGGTGTGTACCTCATCGTCCGCTCCGGAGCGATCTTCAACGGCGCGCCCGACGCACAGCTGGCGGTCACCGTGGTCGGTGCCGTCACGCTCCTGTTCGGTGCGATCGTCGGTTGCGCGAAGGACGACATCAAGAAGGCGCTGGCCGGCTCGACCATGTCGCAGATCGGCTACATGGTGCTGGCGGCGGGCCTCGGCCCCATCGGCTACGTCTTCGCGATCATGCACCTGGTGACGCACGGCTTCTTCAAGGCCGGGCTCTTCCTCGGCGCCGGTTCGGTCATGCACGGTATGAACGACGAGGTCGACATGCGGAATTACGGCGGCCTGCGCAAGTACATGCCGGTCACCTTCATCACCTTCGGCCTCGGCTACCTCGCGATCATCGGTTTCCCGGGTCTGTCCGGCTTCTTCTCCAAGGACAAGATCATCGAGGCGGCCTTCGCGAAGGGCGGCACCGAGGGCTGGATCCTCGGCGGCGCGGCCCTGCTGGGCGCGGCCATCACCGCCTTCTACATGACGCGCGTGATGCTGATGACGTTCTTCGGCGAGGAGCGCTGGCGCAACCAGCCCACCCGCTCCCCTCAGGCGCCCAGCGCGGAGCCTGCTGCCGAGCATCACGGCGAGCACGCCGAACCGCATCCGCACGAGTCCCCGAAGGTCATGACGATCCCCATGATCGTGCTGGCCGTCGGCTCGGTCTTCGGCGGCGCGTTCTTCAGCATCGGCGACCGCTTCCTGCACTGGCTTGAGCCGGTCACCGGTCACAGCGAGGGCGACTCCCCGCTGAGCGCGGCGGCGGTCACCGGCGGGACGATGGTCTGCCTGATCATCGGCGTCGGCATCGCGTACGCCATGTACGGCCGCCGCCCGGTCCCGTCCGTCGCCCCCCGCGGATCGCTGCTCACCCGGGCCGCCCGCCGCGATCTGCTGCAGGACGACTTCAACCACGTCGTCCTGGTCCGCGGCGGCGAGCACCTCACGCGCTCCCTGGTGTACGTCGACCACACCCTGGTCGACGGCGTCGTCAACGGCACGGCCGCGTCGGTCGGCGGCCTGTCCGGACGCATGCGCAAGCTGCAGAACGGCTTCGCGCGGTCGTACGCGGTCTCGATGTTCGGCGGTGCGGCGGTCCTCATCGCCGCGACCCTGCTGATGAGGGCGGTCTGATACCGATGTCCTTTCCTCTGCTGACAGCGACAGCGGTGCTCCCGGCGATCGGGGCCATCGCCACGGCCGCCGTGCCGGCCGCGCAGCGCACCGCCGCCAAATGGCTCGCGCTGATCGTCTCGCTCGCCACCCTCGCCCTCGCGATCACCGTCCTGGTCCGCTTCGACCCGGACGGCGGCCGTTACCAGCTCACCGAGTCCCACGCCTGGATCAAGGACTTCGGGGTCAGGTATGAGCTGGGTGTCGACGGCATCGCGGTGGCGCTGATCGCGCTGACCGCGCTGCTGATCCCGTTCATCGTCCTCGCGGGCTGGCACGACGCCGACCCGCTGGAGACAGGCAGCAAGCGGTGGCGGCCGACGCAGGGCTTCTTCGCCCTGATCCTCGGCGTCGAGGCGATGGTGATCATCTCCTTCGAGGCCACCGACGTCTTCCTCTTCTACATCTTCTTCGAAGCCATGCTGATCCCGATGTACTTCCTCATCGGCGGCTTCGGGGACCGTGCCCACGAGCACGGCGAGGAGGCGGCGTCCACGCAACGGTCGTACGCGGCCGTGAAGTTCCTCCTCTACAACCTGGTCGGCGGCCTCATCATGCTGGCCGCGGTGATCGGCCTGTATGTGGTCGCCGGGAACTTCAGCCTCCAGGAGATCGCCCAGGCCCGCGCGAACGGCTCGCTGCACATGGCGACCAGCACCGAACGCTGGCTGTTCCTCGGTTTCTTCTTCGCCTTCGCGGTGAAGGCGCCGCTGTGGCCGCTGCACACCTGGCTGCCCAACGCCATGCAGGAGGCCACCGCCCCGGTCGCCGTCCTCATCACGGCGGTCGTCGACAAGGTGGGCACCTTCGCGATGCTCCGCTTCTGCCTCCAGCTCTTCCCGGAGGCCTCGAAGTGGGCGACGCCCGCCATCCTCGTCCTCGCCCTGATCAGCATCATCTACGGGGCGCTGCTCGCCGTCGGGCAGCGGGACATCAAGCGGCTGGTGGCGTACGCGTCGATCTCGCACTTCGGGTTCATCATCCTGGGCATCTTCGCGATGACCAGCCAGGGCCAGTCCGGAGCGACGCTCTACATGGTCAATCACGGCATCTCCACCGCCGCGCTGATGCTGGTGGCGGGCTTCCTGATCTCGCGGCGCGGCTCGCGGCTCATCGCCGACTACGGCGGTGTGCAGAAGGTCGCCCCCGTCCTCGCCGGCACCTTCCTGGTCGGTGGCCTGGCCACCCTGTCGCTCCCCGGTCTCGCGCCGTTCGTGAGTGAGTTCCTGGTCCTGGTCGGCACGTTCACGCGCTACCCGGCCATCGGGATCATCGCCACCTTCGGCATCGTGCTCGCCGCGCTCTACACCCTCGTCCTCTACCAGCGGACGATGACGGGCCCGGTGAAACAGGAGGTCTCCGCGATGCCGGACCTCAGGGCACGCGAACTCGTGGTCGTCGCCCCCCTGATCGTGTTGCTGATCTTCCTGGGCGTCTATCCGAAGCCGGTCACCGACATCGTCAATCCGGCGGTGAAGTCGACCTTGTCCGACGTACACAAGAAGGACCCCAAGCCTGAGGTGGAGGCGGTGGCCAAGTGAGCGCATCAGCCGTCCACAGCCTGTGGACAACGGCGGCAACCGCGGCCGATCCGATTTCCAAGATCAATGCGCCGAAGATCGAGTACGGGCAGCTGTCGCCCACCTTGATCGTCGTGGGCGCGGCGATCGTCGGGGTACTGATCGAGGCCTTCGTGCCGCGCAAGTCCCGCTACTACGCCCAGGTGTTCGTGTCCGCCGTCGCGCTCTGCGCCGCCTTCGCCGCGGTCGTCGGACTCGCGGCCGACGGGTACGGCACCACCAAGGCGCACATCGCGGCGATGGGCGCGATCGCGGTCGACGGGCCGTCCCTGTTCCTGCAGGGCACGATCCTGCTGGCCGGACTGGTCGGCCTGTTCACCTTCGCCGAGCGGCGCCTGGACCCGGAGGCACACGGCAACCGCGTCGACTCGTTCGCCGCGCAGGCCGCCTCCGTGCCCGGCAGCGACAGCGAGAAGGCGGCCGTGAAGGCCGGGTTCACCACCACTGAGGTGTTCCCGCTGCTGCTCTTCGCGATCGCCGGCATGCTGGTCTTCCCTTCGGCCAACGACCTGCTGACCCTGTTCGTGGCCCTGGAGGTCTTCTCACTGCCGCTGTACCTGCTGTGTGCCCTCGCCCGCCGCAAGCGGCTCATGTCGCAGGAAGCCGCGGTGAAGTACTTCCTGCTCGGCGCGTTCGCCTCCGCGTTCACGCTGTTCGGCATCGCACTGCTCTACGGCTACGCGGGCTCCGTGTCGTACGCGACCATCGCGCATGTCGTCGACGGTTCGGTCACGAACGTCGACCCGGCGCTCGCCGACACGATGGGCAACGACGCCCTGCTGCTCGTCGGCGGCGCGATGATCGTCATGGGGCTGCTGTTCAAGGTCGGTGCCGTCCCGTTCCACATGTGGACCCCGGACGTCTACCAGGGCGCACCGACCCCGGTGACCGGGTTCATGGCAGCGGCGACCAAGGTGGCCGCGTTCGGTGCGCTCCTTCGGCTGCTCTATGTCGTCCTGCCCGGCCTGCGCTGGGACTGGCGGCCGGTCATGTGGGCCGTCGCGATCGTCACCATGCTCGGCGGTGCGATCGTCGCGATCACGCAGACCGACATCAAGCGGCTGCTGGCGTACTCGTCGATCGCACACGCCGGATTCATCCTCGCGGGTGTCATCGCCACATCGAAGGACGGCGTCTCCTCCGTCCTCTTCTACCTGGGCGCGTACTCCTTCGTGACCATCGGCGCCTTCGCGGTCGTGACGCTGGTGCGCGACGCGGGCGGCGAGGCGACGCATCTGTCCAAGTGGGCGGGGCTCGGCAGGCGTTCGCCACTGGTGGCGGCCGTGTTCGCGGTGTTCCTGCTGGCCTTCGCCGGCATTCCGCTGACCTCCGGCTTCGCCGGGAAGTTCGCCGTGTTCAAGGCGGCGGCGGAGGGCGGGGCGGCCCCGCTGGTCGTCGTCGGTGTGATCTCGTCCGCCATCGCGGCCTTCTTCTACATCCGCGTGATCGTGCTGATGTTCTTCAGCGAGCCGCGGCCCGAGGGCCCGACCGTCGCCGTGCCGTCGCCGCTGACCATGGCCGCGATCGGGCTCGGCGTCGTGGTCACGCTGGTGCTCGGTGTGGCACCGCAGTACTTCCTGGACCTGGCGAGCCAGGCAGGAGTGTTCGTGCGCTGACCCGCACGAACCTGCGTTGAGTGGGCGTGGGCCCCGGTTCTCGAACAGGAACCGGGGCCCACACTGCCGTAAGGAGGGGGTACGGGCCTGTGGATAACTCCTGGGCTGTCAGTCCGGGCCCCTATCGTGGAGGCAGTGGTCGAGGGACGACGTACGGGGGACGGAACTATGGGTGGGACGGGCGGGATCAGCGAGATGCCAGGGGTGACAGACAGCGAGGCGCTGGCCACGCTGCACCGGGTCTTCGGCTACGAGGCCTTCCGCGGCGAGCAGGAAGCCGTCATCGAGCATGTGGTGACCGGCGGCGACGCCGTGGTCCTGATGCCGACCGGCGGCGGCAAGTCGCTGTGCTACCAGATCCCCGCCCTGGTCAGACCCGGCACAGGCATCGTGGTCTCGCCGCTCATCGCACTGATGCAGGACCAGGTGGACGCGCTGCGTGCGCTCGGCGTGCGCGCCGGGTTCATGAACTCCACGCAGGACTTCGACGAGCGCAGGGTCGTCGAGGCCGAGTTCCTGGCCGGGGAGCTGGACCTGCTCTACCTCGCGCCGGAGCGGCTGCGCCTCGACTCGACGCTGGACCTCCTCTCCCGCGGCAAGATCGCGGTCTTCGCGATCGACGAGGCGCACTGCGTGTCCCAGTGGGGCCACGACTTCCGCCCCGACTATCTCGCCCTGTCCCTCCTCGGCGAGCGCTGGCCGGACGTCCCACGGATCGCGCTCACGGCCACGGCCACGCACGCCACGCACCAGGAGATCACCCAGCGGCTGCACATGCCGACGGCCCGGCACTTCGTCGCCAGCTTCGACCGGCCCAACATCCAGTACCGGATCGTGCCCAAGGCCGACCCCAAGAAGCAGCTGCTGAGCTTCCTGCGGCAGGAGCATGAAGGGGACGCGGGCATCGTCTACTGCCTGTCCCGCAAGTCGGTGGATTCGACGGCGGAGTTCCTGAGCCGCAACGGCATCGAGGCGGTGCCCTACCACGCAGGTCTGGACGCGGGCACGCGCGCAGCACACCAGTCCCGCTTCCTGCGGGAGGAGGGCCTGGTCGTGGTCGCGACCATCGCCTTCGGCATGGGCATCGACAAGCCGGACGTCCGGTTCGTCGCCCACCTCGACCTGCCGAAGTCGGTCGAGGGCTACTACCAGGAGACGGGACGTGCCGGCCGGGACGGACTGCCCTCGACGGCATGGATGGCATACGGCCTCAACGACGTCATACAGCAGCGCAAGCTGATCCAGTCCGGCGAGGGCGACGAGGCGTTCCGGCGCCGGGCCGCCGCCCACCTCGACTCGATGCTGGCGCTGTGCGAGACCGCCCAGTGCCGGCGCGGCCAGCTGCTCGCCTACTTCGGCCAGGAGCCCGATCCCGCGGGCTGCGGCAACTGCGACACATGCCTGGTCCCGCCGGAGACCTGGGACGGCACGGTCGCCGCCCAGAAGGTCCTGTCGACGGTGGTGCGGCTGCAGCGGGAGCGGGGGCAGAAGTTCGGTGCCGTCCAGATCGTCGACATCCTGCTCGGCAAGCGCACGGCCAAGGTGATCCAGTTCGACCACGACCAGCTGTCCGTGTTCGGTATCGGCGAGGAACTCGACGAGGGCGAGTGGCGGGGCGTCATAAGGCAGTTGCTGGCGCAGGGGCTGCTCGCGGTCGAGGGGGAGTACGGCACGCTGGTGCTGACCGAGGCCAGCGGTTCGGTGCTCCGGCGCGAGCGGGAGGTACCGCTGCGCAAGGAGCCGAAGAAGCCGGCGACCTCGCGCTCGGCCTCGGGCTCCTCCTCCGGCAGGGGTGAGCGGAAGGCCAAGGCCGCGGCGGCCGAGCTGCCCGAGGAACTGCAGCCCGCGTTCGAGGCGCTGCGCGCCTGGCGCGCCGAGCAGGCCCGGGAACAGGGCGTCCCGGCGTATGTCATCTTCCACGACGCCACGCTCCGGGAGATCGCCACCGCTTGGCCGACATCGGTGACGCAGCTCGGCGGCATCAGCGGGGTCGGCGAGAAGAAGCTGGCGACGTACGGGGAAGGGGTGCTGGAGGTGCTGTCCTCACTGAGCGGCGCACCGCACACGGCTCCCGCCGGGGATGCCGATGCGGGGGTCGGTGCGGGCGCCGAGGACGACTGGCCCGAGATGGATGCGGAGCCGGAGCCGGACTGGATATAGGGGTGGGCCGGCGGGTCGGCGCCGGCCTGTGGCGGAGGCGCGGTCACAGGGTGCGGGGCGCCGTCACAGCACCTCACACGGCCCCGGGGAATGCGGGAGCCGGTGCGGGCGCCGAGGACGACTGGCCCGAGATGGATGCGGAGCCGGAGCCGGAGCCGGACTGGATATAAGGGCGGGCCGGCGGGTCGGCGTCAGCCCCTGGCGGAGGCGCGGTCGCAGGGTCCGAGGCGCCGTCACAGCCCCCGCGCCGCGTACGCCCTGACGTCCGCGTCCGGGTCCGACGTGACGGTGGCGAGGGCCGCCCGGGCCTCCGCTGTGCCGTTGTGCCGGGTCAGGGCGAGCACCGCCGCCTTGCGCACGTCGGCGTTGGCGTCGGCGAGCGTCTTGGCGAGGGCGGGCACGGCGGTGTCGGCGGGCGCGGCGGACAGGGCGGCGGCGGCACCGGCGCGGACCTGCCACGCCGGATCGGCCAGCGCGGCCACGGCACGCGCGGCGAGCGGGGCCGGGCAGCCGACGGTGGACAGGGCGCCGAGCGCGGCACCGCGGACCAGGGGGTCGCTGTCCTCGGAGAGCCGGTCCAGGGTGCCGGTGAGCAGCTCCCGGCCGCTCGCGGCAAGGGCCCTGGGGCTGACGGCGGCGAGCGCCTTGGCCACGGCGACGCGGACCTCGCGCGAGGCGTCGGCCGCCGCACGGGACAGCGGTTCGACCGCATCGACCGAGACGAGCGCGCGCACGGCTTCGATACGGACGGCGATGTCGGGATCGTCCAGCGCCCCGGCGAACACGCCGACGTTCCCCAGGCGCAGGGCGCGCAGTACGTCGAGGGCGGCGGCGCGGACCACGGGGTCGGCCTCGGCGACCGCGGCGACGAGGGCGGCACCCAGGTCGGGTTCGGGCGGGAGGGTCTCGACCAGCTCGCGCAGCGAGGCAGCGGCGGCCGCACGTACGTCACCGTCGGGGTCGCCGAGGGCGCCGGCCAGGGCCTGCCCGGTGCCGGGCGGCACCGTCTCGGTGAGAACCGAGACCGCGGTGCGCCGCACGGCGGCGTCGAGGTCGGTCAAGTAGGGCTCGATCGCGGCGAGTTCCGGCTGCTCCTCGGCCAGCTCCAGCAGTTCCAGGAGCCGGGGCGAGGCGGTCTCGCCCGAGCCATGGCCCACGGGCCCGGCGGCAGGTGCGGAGGTCGGCCCCGTGGCGACCGGCGCCGCATCCCGCGACCCGGCCGTCGCCACGTCGTCGGCGTGGACCTCGCCGATGTGCCGGGACGGGCCGCCCACCGGCGTGAACTCGTCGACAGGGACCAGATAGGGAGCCACGGGACGGGCCGTGAACTCCATCGAACCGGAGGGGGACTTGTGCAGGTCGAGGTGGTGGAACCAGGAGGCGTCGTCGCGCCGGGGGTGGTCGATGCGGTCGTGGTACAGCCCCCAGCGCGACTCCGTGCGGGCCAGGGAGGCCCGGGCGGCCATTTCCGCGCAGTCGCGGATGAAGGAGACCTCGGCGCAGCGCATCAGCTCGTGCGGGGTGCGCGCACCCATCGCCGCGATGTCGTCGTGCATCCGCTCGAAGGCCTCCAGGGCCAGGGACAGGCGGGCGCCGGACTTCGGCGGCGCCACGTAGTCGTTCACGAAGCGGCGCAGTTTGTACTCGACCTGGGTCTGCGGGGGGCCGTCCGGGTTGCGCAGCGGACGGTAGATCAGTTCGTGCGCTTCGCGCAGCTGCTCCTCGGGCAACTCGCCCTCGTAGGCCTGGTACTGGGACGCGTCCGCGCCCGCGAGGTCACCGAAGACGAACGCGCCGATCATGTAGTTGTGCGGTACGCAGGCCAGGTCACCGGCAGCGTACAGACGGGGGACGGTCGTGCGGGCGTGGTCGTCGACCCTTACGCCCGAAGCCGAGTGGCCGCCGCACAGGCCGATCTCGGAGATGTGCATCTCGACGTCGTGGGTGCGGTAGTCGTGACCCCGGCCCGCATGGAAGGTCCCCCGCGTGGGCCGCTCCGTCGAGTGCAGGATCGACTCCAGGGCGGAGATCGACTCCTCCGGGAGGTGGCTCAGCTTCAGGTACACGGGACCCCGGTCGCTTGCGACCTCCGCCGCGAACTCGGCCATCATCTGGCCCGACCAGTAGTCGGAGTCGACGAAGCGTTCGCCGTGCCGGTTGACCTGGTAGCCGCCGAAGGGGTTGGCGACGTAGGCGCAGGCGGGGCCGTTGTAGTCCTTGATCAGCGGGTTGATCTGGAAGCACTCGATACCGGTGAGCTCGGCGCCGGCGTGGTAGGCCATGGCGTAGCCGTCACCGGCGTTGGTCGGGTTCTCGTACGTGCCGTAGAGATAGCCGGAGGCCGGGAGGCCGAGTCGGCCGCAGGCGCCGGTCGCGAGGATCACCGCGCCCGCGCGCACCACCACGAACGCGCCGGTGCGCGTGTTGAAGCCGACCGCCCCCACGGCGCGCCCCTCGGCGGTGAGCACGCGTACCGGCATCACCCGGTTCTCGATGCGGATCCGCTCCCGCATCTCGCGTCGCCGCAGCTGCCGGTAGAGGACCTTCTTTACGTCCTTGCCCTCCGGCATCGGCAGGACGTAGGAGCCGGAGCGGTGGACCTGGCGGACCGCGTAGTCGCCGTGCTCGTCCTTCTCGAACTTCACGCCGTACGACTCCAGGCGCTGCACCATGCCGAAGCCGCGGGTGGCGGTCTGGCGGACGGTGGACTGGTCGACGATGCCGTCGTTGGCGCGGGTGATCTCGGCGACGTAGTCGTCGGGTTCGGCGCGGCCGGGGATGACCGCGTTGTTGACGCCGTCCATGCCCATGGCGAGCGCTCCGGAGTGGCGGACGTGGGCCTTCTCCAGCAGGAGGACGTTCGCGCCGTGCTCGGCGGCGGTCAGCGCGGCCATGGTGCCGGCCGTGCCGCCGCCGACGACGAGGACGTCGCAGTGGATCTCCTCGGCGTCGGTGAGGGCGGGGATCTCCAGGGGCGTGTTCAGGGAGGGGGTGGTCACCGGAGGGCCTTTCAGGTACCGAGCGAGGTGAGGACGTCGCGCCGCAGCGCCACGCGCGCGGGATCGTCGTGCGCCGTACGGTCGCGCGGGCGCGGCACTTCGCGTACGGCGGTCAGCCGGCCGTTGCCGAGGAGGGCCACGCGGTCGCCGAGGAAGAGGGCTTCGTCCACGTCGTGGGTGACGAAGACGACCGTCGCGCCCGTGCCGCGCAGTACCTCCACCAGCAGGTCCTGCATGCCGGCGCGGGTCTGGGCGTCGAGGGCGCCGAAGGGTTCGTCCATGAGGACGGCGCGGGGTGCGCCGGCCAGCGCGCGGGCCAGCTGGGCCCGCCCGCGCTGGCCGCCGGAGACGCGGTGCGGCAGCTGCCGGGACTGTTCGGCGAGGCCGACGCGCTCCAGCCAGGCCTCCGCCTGGCGCCGGCGCTCCGCACGGGGCAGTCCCTTGACGGCGAGGGGCAGTTCGACGTTCGCGCGCAGGGTGCGCCAGGGCAGGAGAGCGTCCTCCTGGAAGATCAGGGCGCGGTCGGCGGCGGGGCCGGTCAGCGGGTGTCCGTCCTGGCCGACGTCTCCGGCGAGGGGTGCGAGCAGTCCGGCCAGGGTGCGCAGCAGGGTCGACTTGCCGCAGCCGGAGGGTCCGACGAGGGTGAGGATCTCGCCGGGGGCCACGTCGAGGTCGACTCCCTCCAGGACGGGTGCGCCGGGCCGTCCGAGCGTGGCGTCCCGCAGGGTCAGTCCCGCGCCGGTGCGGGCGGGCGAGCGGAGGTCAGACGAGCTGGTCATGGGGCGCCTCCTCCTTGGTGGTGGGGCTCACCGGCGCGGGGGCGGCGGCACCGCGCGCCGGGCGTGGAGTCCGTGCGCCGGGGAGATACGACGTGCGCGGCAGCCAGCGGGTCAGGCGGCGGCCGAGGAGCTCCACGGCCGTGGACGTCACCCAGCCGAGCACACCGATCGTGATCATGCCGACGAAGACACCCGCGTAGTTGACGACGGTGTAGTCCTGCCAGGTGCGGTAGCCGACGCCGTACTGGCCGGAGATCATCTCGGCGGAGATGACGCAGATCCACGAGACGCCGATGCCGACCGACAGCCCGCCGAAGATGCCGGGCAGCGCGCCCGGCAGGACGACGGAGCCGAGGATTCGCCACCGGCCGCCGCCCATGGTGAGGACCGCCTCCTCCCACACGGGCGTCAGCGCGCGGACCGCATGCCGGGTGGAGACCAGAACGGGGAAGAAGGCGGCGGTGCAGGTGATGAAGACGATGCCCTGTTCGTTGGAGGGGAAGAGCAGGATCGCGACGGGGACCAGGGCGATCGCCGGGATCGGGCGGACGACCTCCAGCACCGGCCCGAGCAGGTCCTCGGCGAGGCGGGAGCGCGCCACGAGCACGCCCGTCGCCACGCCGAGCACGGCGGCGAGGAGGAAGCCGGTGAGGATGCGGGTGAGGCTGTCGGTGAGATCCGTCCAGTAGTCAGGGCCGGACAGCCGGTCGGCGAAGGTGCGGGCCACATCGGTGACGGTCGGGAACTGCGAGAAGCGCAGCCACAGGTCGACGTTGAGTCCGGCCAGCAGTTGCCAGGCGCCGAGGGCGGCCGCGAGCGAGACGAGCCGCAGGGCATACCGGCCCGCGCGCCGCGGACGGCGGGGCGCGAACCGGTTCTCCGGTTGTGGCGTTCGCCGGGTCACGACGCCTGCCCCAGCGCGTCGGCGTACGTGATGACGCGGGCACCCCCGTGTGCGGTGACGTAGGCCTTGGCGGTGGCGGGGGCGACGAAGGGGAGGAGCCGGCTGCCGTCGGCCACCCAGACCGCCTTGTCGGCGAACCAGAGGGTGCCGGTGGTGGCGTCGGGGACGTAGGCCGCGCGGATGCCGTCCGTGTGCTTCTTCACGTAACCGAGCAACTCGGCGGGCGACTTGAAGGAGACGGTCTTCTCGGCGCCCTTGGGCCACACCTCACTCGCGGAGGCCGGCGGGGTCGCGGCGAGCCGCTGGGCGTAGTCCGAGCCGAGGGCCTTCTTGACGTACTGGTCGTCGACGAAGGAGTCCACGTCGATGTCGCCGGTCAGCTTGGCCGACTTCAGGACCGCGACGTCCTTCTTCAGCGCGGAGATCAGCTGCGGCTTGACCGCCGGGTCGAAGGTGGAGATGCCGTGGGCGCCGTTGTAGAGGTAGACGACCTCGGCGGGTAGTCCGGTGGCCTTGGCGACCGACTCGGCGGCGGCGACCGGGTGGGCGTTGAGGTAGTCGGTGGCCTCCGACTGGGCCTTGAGGAAGGCTTCGAGCACGGCGGGCCGCTGCCCCGCGAAGTCCTCGCGGGCGGTGACGCCGTGGAAGGTGGGGAGGTTCAGCCGGCCGCCGTCGTACAGGGCCTTCGCCTTGCCCTGGAAGGTGAGCAGGCCCGGCCAGGCGACGAACTGCGACAAGGCGTCCGCGCTGCCCGCCGTCAGGGCCGAGGCGCCGACCGCGGGCTGCTGGTTGAGCTTCTGGATGCCCTTGTCGGGGTCGATGCCGGCGCGCTGCAGGGCCCGTACGAGCGTGCCGTCGGCGGCGGAGCCGACGCTCGTGGAGACCTTCTTGCCCTTCAGGTCGGTGAGGGTGGCCAGCTTCGAGTCCGGGGAGGTGACGATCGTGTTGAGGCCGCCGCGCAGGTTGTAGCCGGTGACGGAGACCAGGTGGGTCGGCTTGCCGAGCTGCTTGCCGCGGGCCGCGTTGATGAGGAGCGGGAAGTCGCCCATCGAGCCGATGTCGATCTTTCCTGCGGTCATCTGCGCGGTGATGGGGGCGCCCGTGGCGTAGTCCTGCCAGTCCACCTTGTAGTGCTTGCCGTCGCCCAGCGAGTTCAGCTCCTTCTCGAAGTAGCCGAGGGAGCGCAGGAGGGTGCCCGCGGTGACCGTGTTGATGGTCTTGGACTGGTAGCCGACGGTGACGGTGACCGTGGAGCCGTCGCTGCCGGCCGCAGCGTTGCCGCCGCAGGCGGTCAGCGGGAGGAGAAGGAGGGCGGCGGCTGCGGCAACTGCTTTGTGTTTCATGGGAGTTCGGGGCCTTTCACCGAAGCAGATAGGGCATGTTGACCGTCACGGCTCCGGTGGGACAGCGGGCCGCGCACGGGCCGCAGTACCAGCACTCGTCGACGTGCATATAGGCCTTGCCGCTGCTCTCGTCGATGGCGAGGGAGTCCAGCGGGCACATGTCGACGCAGAGGGTGCAGCCGTCGATGCACTTCGACTCGTCGATGGTCACGGGCACGTCGGCCCGCTGGGGCACCAAAGGCATGGCTGTCTCCGGGAAACGGGTCTGAAAGAGGGCGGGGAGAGGTCAGAGGGAGCGGTGCAGCAGACCGCTCATGGTGATGCGGTCGCCGCGGAAGCGGATGAACTCCAGGTCGACCGGGCGGCCGTCGGCGAGGTGCGTGAGCCGTTCCAGCATGAGGACGGCCGCGCCGCGCGGGGCTTCGAGTACGGCGGCGGAGTGGGCGTCCGCGTTGACCGCCTCCAGGGTGATCTCGGCGTGCCCGAGACGCCGGCCGGTGATCGTCTCCAGGAGGCGGAAGACGTCGGTGTTCTCCAGGTCGGCGCCGAGCAGGGCGGTGCCGATGTCGAGCGGGATGTAGGTGAGGTCGAGGGAGAGGGGCAGACCATTGAGCCTGCGCAGGCGTTCGATGTAGAGGACGTCGTCGCCGGCGGGGACGCGGAGGCGTTCGGCGACCGGGGCGGGTGCGGGGGCGGGGCCCACGGTGCGGACCTCGTTGGTGACGCGGCCGTGTTCGTGGAGGGTCTCCGCGAGCCCCATCAGATGGTCGAGGCCGTGCGGGTACTTCTCGGCGACGACCACGGTGCCCACTCCGGGGAGCCGTTCCACGAGGCCTTCGGCCCTCAGCAGGTCCAGCGCCTGGCGGACGGTGTTGCGGGTGGCGCGGTACTCCGTGGCGAGGGTCGTCTCGTGCGGGAGTGTGCCGTCCGGGAAACCGCCGGCCAGGAGCTGGTGGCGGAGCAGGTCGGCAAGCTGCCTTGCCTGGTCGGCGCGCAGCCGACGCCGCGCACGGTGGGCGGCGACGGTGGTCGCGCCCTGTCCGGCGTGGTCTCGGATGCGGTCGGCGGGAGGCATGCTTCGAACCATAGCGAGCTGGTAGGGAACGGAGTGTTGCAGCAGTGTTGCGCCACTTGCCGGGGCGTCAGGTGGGGCGCTGACCTGGGATTACGTTCACCCTCAAGCAAGATCTGCCACGACGGATCAGCCCGTCCGGCGTTGAGGACGAGGCCGTCGGGCCGAAAGCGCCCGTCCCGAAGAAAGCAGCCCTCAGGGCAAGGCTCAGCCGAGCGCCGTGAGCCCCGGTGCGAACGCGATCAGCAGCGGCAGCAACGGCACCAGCGCCGCCACCGTCGTCGTCAGCGCCCGGTGCCGGCGCCCGAGCCGCGGCGGCGGCTCAAGGAGGCGGTCGACCCGTTCGCCGAGGAGGCGGTGGCTGGAGGCGCAGGACAGTACGCCGCGGTGCTGGTTCAGCTCGATCAGGGCGAGCGCGGTGGTCAGATGGCCGCACCGGCGGGACGCCGTGTCGTCCGCGGCCAGCTCCACCAGCCGGTGCGTCTGCTCGCAGAAGTGGGCGAACAGCGGGATGCGGGGAAACCCGGTGGCCAGCGCGCTCGACAGATGCAGCAGCCAGTCGTGGTGCGCCCGCGCATGATCGCGTTCATGCGTCAGGACCGCGTCGAGCTGGTGGTCGGTGAGCCGGTGCAGGGCGCCCGTGGTCACGACCAGCTGGGGCGGGTGCCCGGGCATCCACCAGGCGTCCGGGTACTCGTCCTCCAGCACCAGCAGGGGGCCGCGCGCCGCCTCCTCCAGCCCGGCGGGCAGCTCGGGGGCGCGTTCGCGCAGATGCGCCCGGGTCTGCCCGCGGCGGCGGCGCGCCTCGACGAGTTCGCGGGCGAGCATCGCCGTCGTCCAGGCGGCGCCGCAGGCCAGCAGCAGGGTGAGGGCCGCGGACCAGGCGGGCGCGGCGGTCAGGTCGTACGCCGCGGTCACGGCCGGCGGCGCCGGCGCGAAGACGTGGTCGCGGAAGGTGTGGAAGACGGCGGCCGCGCCCAGCACGAGCGCCGTCAGACAGCACAGCAGGACCGTGGCGACCAGGCACTGCCACACCCACAGCGCGACCACGGGCTCCCGCTCGGGCCACGCCGACCGCACCAGCGCACGCGGCACCGGCACGGCGGCCATCAGGGCGACGAGGCTCAGCAGGAGCAGACAGACGGTCATGCCACGGTCTCCGGATCCTGGTCGGAGGAAGGGGCGGGGCGCTCGGGTGGTGCGGCTCGGCGCACAAGGCGCCGCCGCCAGTATGACGGCGAACGGCCCAGGAGTCAGGGGACGACGGCCGTCCCGTACGACACACCTCGTACATCTCGCACGTCTCGTACGACCACCCGCACGACCCGTGCCGCCGCCGTCACGCCCCGCAACTCCCGCTCACTCAGTCGCGCTTGCCACGATCCGGCCGCTCACCTCGCCGAGGCCCACGCGGGTCCCGCCCGGTCCGGGCGCCCACGCCGACAACGTCACCACGTCCCCGTCCTCCAGGAACGTCCGCTTGCCCTCGGGAAGTTCCAGCGGATCCCGCCCGTTCCAGGTCAGCTCCAGCAGCGACCCGCGCTGCGCGGGCTCCGGACCGCTGACCGTGCCCGACCCGTACAGATCGCCGGTCCGCAGGGAGGCGCCGTTCACGGTCATATGGGCCAGCTGCTGCGCGGCCGTCCAGTACATGGTGGAGAACGGCGGCTCGGAGACGACGGAGCCGTTGATCGCGACGGAGATCCGCAGGTCGTACCCGCCGGGACCGTTGCCCGAGTCGGCTGCGTCGTCCAGATACGGCAGCAGCTGGTGGGTCCGCTCCGGCGGTGCCACCCGCGCGTCCTCCAGCGCGTCCAGCGGGGTGATCCACGCCGACACCGACGTGGCGAAGGACTTGCCGAGGAACGGGCCGAGGGGGACGTACTCCCAGGCCTGGATGTCCCGCGCGGACCAGTCGTTGAGCAGGCACAGACCGAAGACGTGCTCCCGGAAGTCGCCGAGCGCCACCGGCCGCCCGCGCTCCGAGGGCACACCCACCACGAATCCGACCTCGGCCTCGATGTCGAGGCGGACGGACGGCCCGAAGACGGGCGCCGCGTCGGCCGGGGCCTTGCGCTGCCCGGACGGCCGTACGACGTCCGTGCCCGACACCACGACCGTGCCGGACCGCCCGTGGTAACCGATCGGGAGATGCTTCCAGTTGGGCGTCAGCGAGTCCGTGGCGTCCGGGCGGAAGATCTGGCCGACATTCCGGGCGTGGTTCTCCGAGGCGTAGAAGTCGACGTAGTCCGCGACCTCGAACGGGAGGTGGAGCGTCACCGACGCCAGCGGATGCAGAAAGGCCCCGACCGCCTCCTGGTGCGCCGGTACCGTCACCCACGCCGTCAGCGCGCGGCGTACGTCCGACCAGGTGGTGCGGCCCGCGGCGAGCAGCGGGTTCAGCGAGGGCCGCGCGAGCAGGGAGGCGTACGGCGAACCGAGCGCCCGCGCCGCCGCGCCCGCGTCCAGGACATGCTCGCCGAGCCGGACGCCGACGGTCCGCTCCGTCGAGCCGGCGGGGGAGAAGACGCCGTACGGAAGGTTGTGCGGACCGAAGGGATCGCCCTCGGGGACATCGAAGGGGGGCATGGGGTGCTGCCTCACTCTCACTGTGTCGCGGACCGTCTGTCGTGTGCCACCTGCGCGAACCGTTACATGGCCGCTGTGTGGACGCGCCACACGTTACGGCCGGGTTGCCAGTCTTGGGCAGTGTCTAAAGAGTTTGCAATGTCCGAATTGGGCTTGTCGGACGTGGCAATTCCGGCTTAGCGTCCTTTGGGGGACACGGACGGGGTGGGTCCGGTCCGTAGGGGGGACGCGTGGGGGGACCCGTGGCCAGCAGCGCGCGCAGTGTGCCGTTCGCGGCCGACCGTGAAGTGCCGGGCCTGATCGTCAAGTTCGGCGACTACCCGCTGCACCACGGCGGTGTCGGTGCGATCCGCAGCCTGGGCCGTCTCGGCGTGCCGATGTATGCGATCGCCGAGGACCGTTACACACCCGCCGCCTCCTCCCGCTATCTCGAGAAAGCCTTCGTCTGGCCGACCACCGGCACGGAGGAACCCGCCCGTCTGGTGGAGGGCCTGCTGCGCATCGGGCGCCGCATCGGCCGCCCGGCCGTCCTCGTCCCGACCGACGAGGAGGCGGCGGTGCTGATCGCAGAGCACCAGGACGCGCTCGCCGGCCGCTTCCTGTTCCCACGGGTCGAGCCCGCCCTGCCCCGCCGCCTCGCGAGCAAGCAGGGACTGCACGAACTGTGCGTGGAACACGGCATTCCGAGCCCCACGGCCGCCTTCCCGCAGTCGTACGACGACATCGTCACGTTCGCCGAGAAGGCCCGCTTCCCGGTGGTCGCCAAGAACCGTGAGGCGTTCGTCCGCCGCAGGCAGCCGGCGGTGAACGGCACCACGCGGATCTCCACCCCCGAGGGCCTGCTGCGCCTCGCTCGGGACTGGGGCGAGTGCCCGGGGGTGATCCTCCAGGAGTACCTGCCGAGGGAGGACGCCGAGGACTGGATCGTGCACGCCTACTTCGACCAGGACTCCACCCCGCTGGCCATGTTCACCGGCGTCAAGGTGCGCTCCTGGCCGCCGCACGCGGGCATGACGGCGAACGCGTACGTCGTCGACAACCCGGAACTCGCGGACATCGCCGCGCGTTTCATCAAGCAGATCGGCTTCACCGGCATCATCGACCTCGACCTGCGCTTCGACCGGCGCGACGGACAGTACAAACTCCTCGACTTCAACCCCCGCATGGGCGCCCAGTTCCGGCTCTTCGAGAACGAGTCGGGGGTGGACGTCGTCCGCGCCATGCATCTGGACCTGACCGGCCGCTCCGTCCCGGAGGGGGAACAGCGGGCCGGCCACCGGTACATCGTGGAGAACATCGACCTGCCCGCCCTGCTCGCCTACCGCCGCAGCGGCTATACGACGCCGCACGCACCGGCGCGCGCGAGCGGGACGGAGCTGGCCTGGCTCGCGGGTGACGACCCGCTGCCGTTCCTCACGATGCTCGCGCGCTTCGTGCGGCCGGGCGCGAAGCACCTGTACCAGCTGTGGCGGACCAACCGCCGCGGCAGCACCACCAGTTCAGGCGGCTAGCCGACCGGTCGGCCGCCCGAGACGAACCACACGAAGTGACGAAGTGAGCGTCCTGGGGAGGGACTTCGTGATTCAACCGGTTGCAGTCATCGGCGCCGGGCCCTTCGGCCTGTCGACCGCCGCCCATCTCCGAGCACGCGGACTGCCGGTCCGTGTCTTCGGCGAGCCCATGGTCAGCTGGCGCGACCACATGCCCGCCGGAATGCTCCTCAAGTCGACCCCTGCCGCCTCCAGTCTGGACGCGCCGCAGCAGGGCCACACACTCGCAGACTACTGCGACGCCGCCGGCATCAGGCGGCTGGTGACGGACGAGGACATCATCCCCGTCGAGACCTTCATCTCCTACGGCGAGTGGTTCCAGCAGAAGCTGGTGCCCGAACTGGAGCGGGTGCGGGTGGTGTCGGTGGACCGGCGCAAGGGTGGTGGCTTCGAACTGAAGCTGGACTCCGGTGAGTTGTTCACCGCCCGCGCGGTCGTCGTGGCGACCGGTCTGTCCGGCCTCGCGTACCTGCCGGCCGAACTGGCCACCGCCGCGGCGGACGGACCCACCCCCACGGGCCCGGTCTCCCACAGCTCCCAGCAGCACGACCTGACGCGCTACGCCGGCAAGGAACTGATCGTGATCGGCGCAGGCCAGTCCGCGCTGGAGACGGCGGCGCTGGCGGCGGAGGCGGGCGCACGGGTGCGGGTGGTCTCCCGGGGCCGCGGCAGGGTCGCCTTCGGCGCACCGCCGTGGAAGCAGCCGAGGCTGCGCCCCGAGTCGCCCTTCGGCCGCGCCTGGTCCCTGTGGGCCCTCAGCTACTACCCGCACCCCTACCGCTACCTGCCGGCCGAGACCCGCCACTACCTGGTGCGGCGCGTACTCGGCCCGCTCGGCGCCTGGTGGCTGCGCGACCGCTTCGAGGGGAAGGTACAGGTCAGCGAGGTCGACCGGATCGTGCGGGCGGACGCGGCCGACGGCTGCTGCGAGCTCACGGTGCGCACCCACGCGGGCCGCGTCCAGGACATGTCCGCGGACCACGTCATCGCGGCCACCGGTTACCGGGTGGACATCGCGGCCATGGACTTCCTCGGCCACGAACTGCGCACGCGTCTCGCGGTGAGCCGCGGCACACCCAAACTGGGCGCGGGATACGTCTCCTCGGTCCCCGGCCTGTACTTCACCGGCCTGCCGGCCGCGGCGTCGTACGGCCCGGTGATGCGTTTCGTGTGCGGTACCGAGTTCGCCTCTCCGAGGCTGGCCAAACACCTGGCGGCAGCGCACGGCTAGGCCGGGGCCGCGGGCCCCGGCCTGATGATGAAGAGCCCACAAGGATAAGGGAGTTGGGCGAGGGACGGTGGAGCAACGGGCCGTCGTCCGGTTCGCGATGAGTCGGTGGGGCGTCCTGTCCGTATTCTCTGATCATGGCCGCACCCACCGCATATGCACTCATCGCCACCGACCTGGACGGCACGCTGCTCCGAGGCGACGACACGCTGTCCGACCGGTCCCTCGCCGCGCTCGCCCGGGTCGCCGGGGCCGGCGCCCGGCACCTCGTCGTGACGGGCCGGCCGGCCCCCAGGGTGCGGCCGCTCTTCGACCAACTGGGCAGCAGGGGGCTCGCGGTGTGCGGGCAGGGCGCGCAGGTGTACGACGTGGGCGCGGACCGTCTGCTGTGGTCCGTCACCCTGGACCGGGAGCTGGCCGAGACCGCCCTCGGCAAGATCGAGGCCGAGGTGGGCCAGGTGTACGCGGCTGTCGACCAGGACGGTGTGGAGGGCCTCACGCTCATCGAACCGGGCTACCTGATGCCGCATCCGACGCTGCCGGCGGTCCGGGTCGACCGGCGCGACGACCTCTGGTGCGAACCCATCAGCAAGGTGCTGCTGCGCCATCCCGCACTGTCCGACGACGAGTTGGCGGCGACGGCACGCTCGGTCGTCGGTTCGCTGGCCACCGTCACCATGTCGGGACCGGGGACCGTCGAACTCCAGCCATGCGGCATCACCAAGGCGACGGGCCTCGCACTGGCCGCCGCACACCTGGGACTCGGTCCTGAGCAGACGATCGCCTTCGGCGACATGCCCAACGACATTCCCATGTTCGACTGGGCCGCCCACGGCGTCGCCATGGCCAACGCCCACCCCGAACTCAAGGCGGTGGCCGACGAGATCACCCTGTCGAACGAGGACGACGGCATCGCCGTCGTCCTCGAGCGACTGTTCGTCGAGTTCGGGGAGCTCGACGAACTCGTGGAGCTCGGCCAGCTCGAGGGGCTGTGAGCGGTCGCACCCCGAAGGGGCGCGGGGCTGTATCCCTGTGCGGCTCCGCCGCAAAGCGCCTAGTAGGCGCCGAACACGTTGTCGATCGACCCGTACCGCGCGGCAGCGTACTTGCAGGCGGCCGTGATGTTTGCGATCGGGTCGAAGGGGTTCATCGCCGTGCCGGGCACGTGGTAGGCGAGGAATGTCGGGTCGATGACTTGCAGCAGCCCCTTGGACGGAGTGCCTGCGAGCGCGTTCGAGTCCCAGTTGTTGATGGCGGCCGGGTCGCCCGAGGACTCGCGGATGATGTTGCGGTAGATCCCGTTGTACGTCCCGGGGATTCCGTTCTGCTTCATGACCTGGAGGGCGCCCCTGATCCAGCCGTCGAGATTGTCGGCGTAGCCCATCGACTTCACGTTGGCCACGGTCGGGGTGGCGGCGGACGCGGTGTTCGCCCCGATGAGCGGAAGGGCGAGAACGGCGGCGCCGGTGCCGGTGACGGCGAGCTTGCGGGCGAGGCGGTTGCTTCTGGGACGGCGGTGCTGACCTGTTGCAGGCATGGCGGGATCCTCTCCGTCGCCTGCGAGGTGAGCTGTCGGGTTCGGGCGGGGAGATGCCCGGCCGCGCAGCCGTACGGCGACGCGGCTTCACCCCTAGCCGCACCGGGATGCCCGGTCCGGCGGCCTACCTGGTTCCCCCGCTCCTGCCGTGCGAGTGGTTCGGTCGATGGTCGTGCGCGGGCGGCGGCAGGATTCGGCGTCCGCCCGACAGGCCGGGAACGTATGCGAGAGCACATGGCGGGAACAAGTGTCGGGCTCACAGATCAGGCCTATTGACCTTGGTCTGAGGCTTATGGGGTGCTTGATCCTTTGCGGTTGCCAAGCCTCAACTCGCCTGCGGGGGTGGGGAAGCGGCGGGGGAATCGGCACCGCGCGTCCGTCGTGCCGTGTGAGTCAAGTCACCGGCATCCGCAAGAACGGCAAAAAGGGCAATGACCCCAACTCATAGTCAACCAGCCGCCCATCGCCTCATTGGGGGGCGAAAGCGGAACCTGTCATGTGGTGCACGTCGTTGTCATGACGGTCGCCCGTCGAGCACCCCGGGCCCGGGATCCGGAGGTCCTCGTGAGTCGTTTCGTGGGGGAAGGATGTTTCGGGCTCGTTCAAACGAGGGACACGCCGAGCGGCGCGCCGGGGACGAGCCGGGGGGTGCTCCGAGAGGCGGGTCGGCCGACACCCCGATAGACAAGTCGATAGATATCCGTTCTTATCGGTTGATCAAAAACATACCGGTCGTGATCCGATACCGCCCGGGCTGGACGGGTGGGTGGCATCGGTGATCGAAAGGTGACCGGATACGCTGACTTGAGTGATGTCAGCGACCTATCGACAAACCGTGTAACCGCCAGTAGACACCAGCAGACAGGAGACCCCTCGTGACCGTCGTCGGGCCGTTCGGGCTGAGCGTGCGGGACCAGGCTCTGGAAGCCGATGTCCAGGCCGGATTGGCGGCCGTCGAGGAAGGTTTGCTCGAAGCCACCAAGAGTGAGGTGCCCTTCATCACGGAGGCCGCCCAGCACCTGGTGCGGGCGGGCGGGAAGCGGTTCCGCCCGCTGCTCGTGATGCTCGCCGCCCAGTTCGGTGATCCGTATGCGCCGGGTGTCGTGCCGTCGGCCGTGGTGGTGGAGCTGACCCATCTGGCGACGCTGTACCACGACGACGTGATGGACGAGGCCGCCGTGCGGCGCGGCGTCGACAGCGCCAACACCCGCTGGGGCAACTCGGTGGCGGTCCTCACCGGCGACTTCCTGTTCGCGCGCGCCTCGCACATCCTCGCCGACCTCGGCCCCGAGGCGGTCCGGGTCCAGGCCGAGGCGTTCGAGCGCCTGGTCACGGGGCAGATCCTGGAGACGGCGGGGCCGCAGGACGGCCGGGACCCGGTCGACCACTACCTGGACGTGCTCGGCGGCAAGACGGGTTCCCTGGTGGCCGTGTCGTGCCGCTTCGGGGCGATGATGTCGGGCGCCGACGAGACGGTCGTGGACGTACTGACGCAGTACGGGGAGCGGCTGGGGGTCGCCTTCCAGCTGGCGGACGACGTACTGGACATCGCCTCCGAGTCGCGCGAGTCCGGGAAGACGCCCGGGACCGACCTCCGTGAGGGGGTCCCCACCCTTCCGGTGCTGCGACTGCGGGAGCGGGCGGCCCGGCTGGGGCTCGCCGAGGACATCGCCCTGTGCGAGCTGCTGGACTCCGACCTGAGCGACGACGCGCGGCACGCCGAGGCGCTCGCCGGGCTGCGGGAGCATCCCGCGCTGGAGCAGGCGCGCCGGGACACGGTGCGGTACGCGGAGGACGCGCGAGCGGCGCTGGCCCCGCTGCCGGAGTGCGATGCGAAGCTGGCGCTGATGGAGATGTGCGACGCCGTCGTCCATCGGGCCGGCTGAGCTGCCACTCCGACCTGCATGTTCGAGTGATGTGATACACGTCACATATCTGGACTGAGTCCAGAATAAGATCGCTTCCGTAGTCCTCCCCAGAAGGCCGACGCAGGGGGTGTCGGCCGGTCTACGGGGAGAAAACAGAATCATGGGCATGAACACGACGTTCTCGAAGCGCCGTAAGAGCCTGATGGTGGCCGCCGCCGCGGTGGCCGCCGCAGGGGGGATCGCCGCCGCGGTGATCCCGGCCCACGCCGCCGGGGGGACCCTGTCCGGCGACACCGGGGGAACCGTTCTTGCCGCCAGTCTGCGGGGGGCCAACGAGGTTCCCGTGGCGGGCGGTCCGGCCGTCGGCGACAAGGACGGCGCCGCGCTCGAGTTCATCAAGGTGCAGGACGACAAGGTGTCCGTCGCCGTGACCTGGCGCGGCACCGGCAAACCGACCATGCTCCACATCCACCAGGGCGCCCGGGGGACCAACGGGGGCGTCAAGGTCGACTTCACCGACCTGCTGAAGAACAGCAAGCGGCACAGCGTCACCGGCACGGTCGAGGTCAAGGACGCCGGGCTGCTCGCCGCCCTCAAGTCCGACCCCGGTTCGTTCTACGCCAACCTGCACACCACCGAGTTCCCCGGCGGAGCCGTCCGCGGCCAGCTCCACAAGGTCACCGTCGCCGCCTTCGACTTCCGTCACGCCCTGCACAACTTCCAGGCGTCCGTGATCAAGGGCAAGCAGATCTACGAGTGCAAGCCGGCCACCGGCGGCGGCTACGCCTTCGCCCAGCGAGACGTCGGCGCCCTGCTCGGCGGCGGCATCCGGCACTCCTTCGTGGCGCCCAACTCCGGTACGCCGCAGTGGGTCGCGCCGGACGGAAGCGCGGTGACCGGGGCCGTCCTGGCCAAGACGCCGAACGGGGACGGCAACATCCCCGAGCTCGACCTCAAGGCCACTCAGGCCGGCAAGCACCACGGTCTGCTCGCGAACACCACCGAGATCCTGCGGCTCAACACCGTGGGCGGAGTGGCCCCGGCCGGCTCCTGCACTCCGGGCGCGATCGTTGGAGTGCCGTACCGGGCGGACTACGTCTTCCTGCAGAACTGACGGGAGCTCACCCAGGGCGGCGTCTTCCCCCTGCGACCCCTACGGGTCGGGGGCAGGCGCCGCCCTGTCGCGTCATACCCCAGGTGTACACGGAGTTGGCCCCCGGGGCTGACGCTTCCTCCTGGCCGATTTGGTGAGATGGAAACCACGGAAATCACCACTGATCACCGATTCGGGTGAGAATGGCGGCTCGGGGTGGACAACAGAAACACGCGAGTTGGACAAGCCGCCGCCGACGACGGAGGTAGCGCACACATGGCACCGTACGAATCCGACGACAGTACGACCGCCGGGGAGGCCGACGACCTGCGCGCGGGTCGGCGCAAGGCCGCGCGGTACGTGGTCCCGGTCGCGGTGGTGGGGGTGGCGGCGGCGACCATCGGGCTCGTCCCGGCGCTCGCCGACTCCGGTGACCCCGACCTGCCGAAGATCAGCGCGCAGCAACTCATCGACAAGATCGCCAAGTCGGACGTGCAGCAGCTGTCCGGCACGGTGAAGATCACCACTGACCTGGGGCTGCCGGACCTCGGCGGTCTCGAGAGCAGTCTGACGTCCGGCGCCGGCACGTCGGGTGACGGCTCGTCCGCCGACCCGAGCTCCAAGCTGACGGAGCTCGCCACCGGCACGCACACCCTGCGCGTCGCGGCCGACGGCCAGGACAGGCAGAAGCTGTCCCTGCTGGAGAACGCGGCCGAATACAGCATCATCCACAACGGCAAGGACGTCTGGGGCTACGACAGCCAGTCGAACGAGGTCTACCACTCGACCGCCCCGGCCGGCGCGGACAAGCAGCAGAAGGAAGACGTCCCCGCCACGCCCCAGGACCTCACCAAGGACGCCCTGAAGTCGGTCGACTCCACCACCTCGGTGACCGTCGAGGGGACCGCCCAGGTCGCGGGCCGTGACGCGTACCGGCTCGTCATCAAGCCGAAGCAGTCCGGTTCGACGGTCGGTCAGATCACGGTGGCCGTGGACTCGAAGACCGGGCTGCCGCTGAAGTTCACCCTGACCCCGGCGAGCGGCGGAGCCGCCGTGATCGATGCCGGTTTCACCCGGGTCAGCTTCGCCAAGCCGAGCGCATCGACCTTCGACTTCACCCCGCCCAAGGGCGCGAAGGTCACCGAGGACAAGCAGGGCGACCACGCGAAGGGCCACTTCGAGGGCGCCCCGAAGGGCGACCACAAGGCCGGCAAGCTCCCCGGCAAGCCCGGCAAGCCCGGCAGGCCGGACGAGGACCTCGGCAAGGGCCTCGACGGACTGAACGTCCTGGGCAAGGGCTGGACCTCCATCGCCACCTTCGACACCGGCGGCAAGGGCATCCCGTCCGGCTCCGAGGTCGGCGGGAACTTCGGCGGATTCCTCGATTCGCTCGGCGACAAGGTCTCCGGCAAGTTCGGCTCGGGCACGGTCTTCAAGACCCGTCTGATCAACGCCCTGATCACCGACAAGGGCAAGGTCTACGTCGGCGCGGTGAACAAGGACGCATTGGTCAAGGCGGCGAACGCGGGCTGAGCGCAGCGCCCCGAAAGGGGCGCGAGGCTGTATCGATGCGTCGAGCGCCTGGCCGGGAACCTTGCGCGATGCTCGTACGTAGTCACTGTACGTAGCCGCCGCGCGAGAGGCAGCACATGCACGAATCGAGGAAGCCGATGGACGAGGAGTCCGCCACGGAGCCGGAGCGGAGCGAGCCGCCGGGTGACAGCGTCATCGCCACCCGTGGGCTCACCAAGCGCTACCGCGGCGGACAACTCGCCGTCGACGGCCTGGACCTGACCGTCCCGGCGGGCAGCGTCTTCGGCTTCCTCGGTCCGAACGGCTCGGGCAAGACCACCACCATCCGCATGCTGATGGGCCTGATCGAGCCCACCTCGGGTGCTGCGCGCGTGCTCGGACAGCCCATGCCGCGGGCCTCGCGCACCGTGCTCCCGCACGTCGGCGCCCTCATCGAGGGCCCCGCCCTGTACGGCTTCCTCTCCGGCCGCGACAACCTGCTGCGTTACGACGCCGCCGACCCGACCGCCGATCCGCGCACCCGCCGTACCCGCGTCGCGGCCGCGCTGGACCGGGTGGGTCTGACCGCGGCGGCCGGCAAGAAGGCGAAGGCGTACTCCCTGGGCATGAAGCAGCGGCTCGGCCTCGCGGCGGCGCTGCTCCAGCCCCGCCGACTGCTGGTGCTCGACGAGCCGACCAACGGGCTCGACCCGCAGGGAATGCGCGAAATCCGTTCCCTGGTCAGGGAGTTGGCCTCCGACGGTACGACGGTCTTCCTCTCCTCCCACCTCCTCGACGAGATCGAGCAGGTCTGCACCCATGCCGCGGTGATGGCGCAGGGCCGTCTGATCACCCAGGGCGCCGTGGCCGACCTGGCCGCGGGGGTGCGCGGCCGGCTGGTCGTCACCACGCCCGACCCCGGGGACGCGGCGCGGGTGCTGAAGGAGCAGGGCGCCGCCGACGTCGTCGTCACCGACGACCGGGTGACCGCCGAGCCCCCGGACCGCGACCTCGCCGAGGTGAACGCCGCGCTGGTCACGGCCGGCATCCGCGTCCGCGGCTTCGGTGTGGAACGGGCGTCCCTGGAGGACGCGTTCGTGGCGCTGACGGGGGAGGGCTTCGATGTCGCAGGCTGAAGCAGTGGGCGGTCTCCGCACTCCACGGCTGCTGTGGACCTTCGGGCTCCTGCGCAGCGAACTGATCACCACCTTCCGGCGCTGGCGCACCCTCGCCCTGCTCGCCGTACTCGCCGCCGTCCCGATCCTGGTCGGCATCGCAGTCAAGATCGAGACCGGCGACGGTTCCTCGGCCGGCCCCGGTCGCGGCGGAGGCGGCCCCGCGTTCATCTCGCAGATCACCAACAACGGCCTGTTCCTGGTGTTCACCGCGCTGGCCGCGACGCTCCCGTTCTTCCTGCCGATGGCGATCGGTGTCATCGCGGGTGACGCCATCGCCGGCGAGGCGAACTCGGGCACCCTGCGCTATCTGCTGGTGGCCCCCGCCGGGCGCACCCGTCTGCTGCTCACCAAGTACGCGACCGTGATGGTGTTCTGCCTGGTCGCCACCTTCGTGGTGGCCGTCTCGGCGCTCACCGTCGGGGCGATACTCTTCCCGCTCGGCGGTCTGACGACCATCTCCGGCACGCAGATCAGCTTCACCGAGGGCCTGGGCAGAGCCCTGCTCATCGCCCTGGTCGTCGCCGTGTCCCTCATCGGCGTGGCCGCACTCGGCCTGTTCGTCTCCACCCTCACCGGCAGCGGCATCGCCGCGATGGCGACGACCGTCGGACTGCTGATCACCGTCCAGATCCTCGACCAGATACCCCAGCTCCACGCGATACAGCCGTACTTCTTCTCCCATTACTGGCTGTCCTTCGCCGACCTGATGCGCGACCCGGTCTACTGGGACGACCTGGTGAAGAACCTCGAGATCCAGGCCCTGTACGCGGCCGTGTTCGGTTCGGCGGCGTGGGCGCGGTTCACGGCGAAGGACATCACCGCCTAGCCGCCCCCGTGAGGCGGGCCAGTGCCTCCGTCTCGCGCGGCGGCCTCCCGCCGAGGTCACCGAGGCGCCAGTCGGACACCCAGGGCACGCGGTAGACGTCGATGAGCGACTCGATCAGCCGCACCTGCCGGTCGAGGGGCCGCGGCAACCGCCCGGGTGCGTCCGCGACGAGCACGACCGCGTCGAGGTCGAGCCCCGGCGGGACCTCTCCGAGGCGGAAGACCTCCAGGGTGCGCAGGGCGGCCGCCAGCCCCGACGCATGCGTACGGGCGACGAGCAGCACGGACGGGGGGTCCTCGGGGCCGGGCCAGGCACGGCCGCAGTCGTGACCGCCGTAGACGGCGGCGAGTGTGGACGCGCCCGCGCCGCCGTGCGTGCCCACCCAGGAGTAGCGGCGGGCGGTGGCCGCGGACGCGGCGGGCTGCCGCGGTCCCGGCTCCGGTACGGTGACCGGGCCGCGGATCCAGATCTCAGGTCCCTGCTGCACGTCCGTCCGCCTGCCCGTCTTCCTCCCTCGTACACCCACCGGTGCTCCGGGCACCGGCCGGGCGGGCGACGGGGGCGAGCTCCTGGGACGAGTCTGTGACGCCACGGTGACCGGAGAACCGGCAGCGACCGGCGAGACTCAACAGTACGTGCACGAACGGATCTTGACGCCGGGGGAGCGGAAACCCGACGGCGGGAGGGAGCACCATGGAACCCGAACGCGCTGTCCGCAGACTCCCCGACGCATCCGAGTGAGGGAACCGATGGCTCGACTCAGCCGCGAGAAGCAGCGGGAACACCAGCGCGCCGAGGGCTCCACGGCCCTTGTGGGAGCACCGATCGACGTTCGCGTACCCGAAACCGGTGCGGTCGGCGCCTGGGTCGGCGGTGTGCCGGTCACCGCGGCCACCGGCGAGGAGATCCAGCAGACCGTCCTGAACCACCTCCACCGCATCGCGCTCGCCACCGGCCGCCCCGTCCACGCCACCGTGCACGACGAGCGGATCGGCTGCGTCGTACACCTTCAGGTGGACACGGACGGGTCCAGCAGTTTCACCGGGGAACCCGTAGGGATGACTGTTCCGGCGGCGGAGGGTCCGCCGCCCCCGCCGCCCCAGCCCGAGCCGCTGCCGCCCCAGGGCGACAAGCCGACGCACGTGCTGCGGGCGTCCGCGGAGCCCACGCGGGAGAGCCCGCCGACGTTCGTGCTGCGTGCGCTGCCGCAACCGGTACAGGACAGGGCCCCGGGCACGGTGGCGGCCCCGACCGGCGAGTTCGGCCCGCCCCCACCGATGGACGCGGTCCCGCAGCGCCACCTGGAACCCCAGGACGCACCCGTCCCCGCCAAGGAATCCGCACCTCCCGAGGAATCCGCACCCCGCAAGGAACCCGCGGACGCCCCCGCCCCCCACCGCTCGACGACCGGCCCCCTCCTCCTGGTCCCCCCGGACCCGGCCCTCGATCCCGACCCCAAGCCCACCCCCGCCCGCGGCTTCGACGCCGTGGCCGAGGCCGTCCTCGGTGACGAACCGTCCACCGCTCCCGCCTTCCTCGCCGAGCCGATGGCGCGGATCAACGAGGCCGTGAAGGCGGGGCGGACAGACACGGCGGCCGGGCTGGCCGAGACCACGGTCGAGGAGGCGTCGGCGGTGCTCGGGCCGGAGCACCCCGAAGTGCTCCGGCTGCGCGAACTCACCGCGTACATCGCCTACTTGGCGGGCGAGCCGATCCGCGCGTTCCGGCTCTCGCTCGACCTGGCCCGGATCCACCGTCGCGCCCGGGACGCGGAGGCGGCCTACGGCAACATCCAGAGCGCGGCCTCCGCCTGGCGTGCCGTGCGCGATCCGCAGCAGGGCCTGGACCTCGGCCGCGAACTGATCGGCCTGTGGGCCGAGCTCGCGGCGGAGGACGGCCCGGCGGCCGAGGACATCGAGCGGCTGGAGTCGGCCCGCGCCCGCATGGGCCGGCTCACCGAACGCGCCCGCAAGTCGGCCCAGCAGACATCGGGTTGACGGTCCGGGCGGCTACTGAGACAGCTTCCACACCGCATGGGCGATGGCGTCGCTGTTGCGGTCCAGAGCGGTGTCGTCGATGTTGGTCGTCGTGTCGCAGGAGCGGTGGTAACAGGCGTCGAAGGCCTTCCCCGACGTACCGCCCCAGTTGGCCGCCTGCGCCGCCGTCTTCACGTAGTCGGCGCCGCTGAACAGCCCGCCCACGGGGACGCCCGCGTCCTTGAACGGCGCGTGGTCGGAGCGGCCGTCCCCCTCGGTCTCGGGCTCGGTGGCGATGCCGAGTCCGGTGAAGTAGTCCTTGAACGTCTTCTCGATCGCCGGGTCGTCGTCGTAGACGAAGTAACCGGGATTCGGCGAGCCGATCATGTCGAAGTTCAGATAGCCGCTGATCTTCGAGCGATTCGCGGCCGAGAGGCCGTCGACGTAGCGGCTGGAGCCGACGAGGCCCAGCTCCTCCGCGCCCCACCAGGCGAAACGCAGATGCTTGGCGGGGTGGTAGCCGGCCCGTGAGACGGCGAGGGCGGTCTCCAGGACGGCGGCCGAGCCGGAGCCGTTGTCGTTGATGCCTGGCCCCCTGCTGACGCTGTCCAGGTGGGAGCCGGCCATGACGACCTGGTCGGCGTTCCCGCCCGGCCAGTCGGCGATCAGGTTGTATCCGGTGCGGCCGGAGGACGTGAACTGCTGGACGGCGGTGGTGAATCCGGCCGCGTCCAGCTTCGCCCTCACATAGTCGAGCGAGGCCTTGTAGCCGGCGCTGCCGTGCGCGCGGTTGCCGCCGTTGGCGGTGGCGATGGACTGCAGCTGGGCGAGGTGGGCCCTGACGTTCGCCACGGAGATGTCGGGCGCGGCGGCCGCCGCAGACGAGGGCGCCGCACCGGCTATGGAACCGCCGGTCAGGAGCATGACAGCCGATACGCCGATCGCTGCCATCGCACGCCCGGAAACGGAGAAGTTCATGTGGGGGCTCCGAATTCCTTGGAGTGAATTGGGTCCCCGGATGGTGAATCCTTTACCAATCACCCGTCAAGAGCGTTATCAGGACAGCCGTTTCGCATAACGGAACATCCGGCCCACGGGGGTTCCCCTGCTGTGACCTACTGCACGCAGAACTCGTTCCCCTCCGGATCCGCCATCACCACCCACTCCCCGGCGGGCTCCTTCACCTGCCGCAGCACGCTCGCCCCCAGCCCCACCAGCCGCTCGACCTCGCCCTCCCACCGCCCCTTGCCGGGGTGCAGATCGAGATGCAGCCGGTTCTTGACGCTCTTCGCCTCCGGCACCCGCTGGAACAGCAGCCTCCGCCCGAGCCCCGTCCCCCGCTCCTTGTCGTACGGATCGTCCGGATGCCGTACGGCGATCAGGTCCCGGAAGGCCCGGCGCCCATGGAATTCGACGGTGGCCGCTACAGGCAGCGCCCCGAGCTCCAGCAGCCGCTCGACGAGCGCACTGTTGTCCTCGACCTCGTACCGCAGCGCGGCGGCCCAGAAGTCGGCCTGCGCATGGGGATCGGCCGCGTCGATGACGAGCTTCCAGTGAACGGGGGCGGCTTCGGATGTCTGTGTCATGGGACCACTTATAGCGGCCGGGTACGACACTCAGCCCGGACCGGCGTCCACGTTCTGGCTGGGCAGGCACTATCAGCCCGTTCGGCGTTTGAGGGCGAGGCCGTTCAGGCCGGCACGGGGGCCGGGGGGCAGAGCCCCCGGTCAGGCGTCCACAGCGGCGGGCGGCGCCGCCTCGACCTTCGGCACGCGAACCCGGCCGGGCCTGCTCGCGGAGCGCCACGCATCCCAGGTCAGCAGACACAAGGCGACCCACACCAGGGCAAACCCGGCCCACCGCTCCACCGGCATCGCCTCGTGGAAGTACAGAACGCCGAGCAGAAACTGAAACACCGGCGCCAGATACTGCAGCAGCCCCAGCGTCGACAACGGCACCCGAATCGCCGCCGCCCCGAAACACACCAGCGGCAACGCGGTCACCACCCCGGTGGCGGCGAGCAACGCCCCGTGCCCCACCCCTTGTGTGGCGAACGTCGACGACCCCCGTGAGCTCAGCCACAGCAGATAACCCACCGCGGGCAGGAACTGGATCGCGGTCTCCGCGGCCAGCGACTCGATCCCGCCGAGCCCGACCTTCTTCTTCACCAGCCCGTACGTCGCGAAGGAGAAGGCGAGCGTGAGCGAGATCCACGGCGGCTGCCCGTATCCCACCGTGAGCACGACCACCGCGGCGAAGCCGGTCCCGACCGCCACCCACTGCACGGGCCGCAGCCGTTCCTTCAGGAGCAGCACGCCCATGGCGATGGTGACCAGCGGGTTGATGAAGTACCCGAGCGAGGCCTCGACCACATGCCCGCTGTTCACGGACCAGATGTACACGCCCCAGTTGACGGTGATGACGGCCGCGGCGACCGCGACCAGCGCCAGCCTGCGCGGCTGCCGCAGCAGCTCGCCCGCCCAGGCCCAGCGCCGCATCACCACGAGCGCGGCGCCCACGAAGACAAGGGACCAGGCCATCCGGTGGGCGAGGATCTCGACCGCGCCGGCGGGCTTCAGCAGGGGCCAGAAGAGGGGGACGAGTCCCCACATCCCGTAGGCGGCGAAGCCGTTCAGCAGTCCTATGCGCCGATCGCCCCTCGACTTCCCGGTCACGGGCCCCTCCTCACCTCGTCGCGCACGCGTGCCAGGCAGAAGGTAACGCCGAGCGCCCCCGTCTGTCATGCCCGTATCGCCATACGGTCATGACAGGCGGGGGTATCGCACCCGGGCGCCCGGGAGCGTCAGCCCTTGACCGCCACCGCGATCGCGTCGGCGAGCGGGGTGGTCGGACGGCCGGCCAGGCGGGACAGGTCGCCGGTGGAGACGACCAGCTCGCCCTTCTCGATGGAGGCGTCCACGCCCGCAAGAACGGCGGCGAGCGGGCCGGGCAGCCCGGCGCCGGTCAGGATCCCGGTGTAGGCCTCGACCGAGACCGGGCTGTAGACGATCTCCTTGCCGGTCTGCTTGCTGAGCTCGGCCGCGTACTCGGCGAAGCTCCACGCCTCGTCGCCGCCCAGCTCGTACGTCTTGTTCTCGTGGCCCTCGCCGGTCAGTACGGCGACGGCGGCGGCCGCGTAGTCGGCGCGCGAGGCGGAGGAGACCCGGCCGTCACCGGCGGCGGCGACGACGGCGTTGTGCTCCAGCACGGGGGCCAGGTTCTCGGTGTAGTTCTCGTGGTACCAGCCGTTGCGCAGCAGCGTGAACGGCACGCCGGAGGCGAGAAGGGCCTCCTCGGTGCCGCGGTGGTCGTCGACGAGCGCGGCCGTCAGGCTGCCGGGGGCGCTGGTGTAGGCGAGCAGGGCGACGCCGGCGGCCTTCGCGGCCTCGATGACCACCTTGTGCTGGCCGACACGGCCCTTGTCGAACTCGTTGCCGGAGATGAGGAGCACCTTGTCACCGGCCGAGAAGACGCTGTCGAAGGTCTCGGGCGCGTTGTAGTCGGCGACCGCGAGCTTTACACCGCGCGCGGCGAAGTCGGCGCCCTTCGCCTCGTCGCGTACGACGGCGGTGATCTGCTCTGCCGGGACCTTCTCCAGCAGCTGCTCCACGACATGACGGCCGAGGTGTCCGGTGGACCCGGTGACGACGATGCTCATGATCTGCGATCTCCTTGTGGGGTGCGGATGTGCCACTAACCCTAGGAGTGGCGCTAACTATTGGAAAGTACCCACTTTGAAGTAAGGTACTGGCATGGCAGTAAGTACTCCGGAGTCCGCCGTCGAACCGGTACCCGTCGGCAAGTACGACACCGGCGAGGCGATGTGCCCCTACCGCCTCGTCCTGGAGCACCTCACCAGCCGCTGGGGCGTCCTGGTCCTGATCGAACTCCTGGAGCGCCCCTACCGCTTCAGCGAACTGCGCCGGGCCATCGGCCGCGTCAGCGAGAAGATGCTCACCCAGACCCTGCAGACCCTGGAGCGCGACGGACTGGTGCACCGCGACGCCAAGCCGGTGATCCCGCCGAGGGTCGACTACTCCCTGACCGACCTCGGGCGCGAGGCGGCACAGCAGGTGAGGGCCCTGGCGGTGTGGACCGAGCGGCGCATGGGGGCGGTACAGGAGGCGCGCGAGGCGTACGACGCGCGAAAAGCAGGCTCCTGAGCAGGGCTGACGTGCCCGCACGGGCGCGTTGACGCATGCGGCCGAACCGCTCGGGGAACACCCCTCCTAGCGGGGCGTCGGATCGGGGGACTCGGACATGGCCGTACCGCAACAGGACACGCTCGTCGGGGAGTTACTCCAGCAGGTCGGCCGTCTGACCGACGAGCTCGCCCGTGCCGGCGAGGAGCTGCGCCGGGCGAACCTCATCGAGCTGCACCGCCTGTTCGTGGAGCAGCTGGACCGGGCGATCGAGGATCCGCTGCTCGCCGAGGTGGTGAGCACGCTGGACGGAGTCTCCGAGAGCAGGCGGCGGCAGATGCTCTTCGCCAACCGCCAGTACGGCCTGATCCTGCTGGCCTACCAGATCGGTGCGATCGACCGGGGCGAACTCCTCGGTGCCCTGCGGATCCTGGGGAAGAACGCGGTGTTCGCCGAGTACTGGGACCGGACGGGGGAGCACCGGCACGCGCTGCCCTTCGACTCCCTGGAGGCGCGGATCGGCAGGGCGGTCGACGTCATCATGGGTGAACGCTGGGACGACCTGGAGGAATGGTGGGTCGTGGGGGCCGAGCAGGAGGCCGCGCCGCGGGATGCCCCTCCGGCGGGCGGGCCGGTCGACTGACTGGGGAGTAAACAGGCAGAAACGTCCCCGCGTTGGGTGCGAGTCATGTTTACTCGGGCCAGCAGATCCGGGGTGCGGTCGTGGGGGTACGCCGACCTCGAATTCAGGGTGGTCACTGCATCGAGAAAAGGTCAGTCAATTGCCCATGCCCAAAGAGTTGTGGAGCCCCTATATCCGCCGCCGTCTCGGAGATCCTCCCAAGTCGCGCGGATGCTGGACCGGGGAAACCTGCCCCGATCTCTTCGAGTTGAGTGACGGAAGCTTCGCCGTCATCGGAACGGACCGTACCGAAGAGCTCGATGCCCTGCTCCCTGAGGACGCCGCCCGCGCCGACTACGAGCGCATCGTCGTCATCACTCGGGAGACGCTCCTGCGTGCGAAGCGGGACATCCCCGACGCGTGACATCGATGCGTAAGGGCCCGGACGCCGTACAGCGTCCGGGCCCTTACGCACAGGTCAGCCGACGACCGTCCAGGTGTCCCCGCCCGCCAGCAGCGCGGCCAGGTCGCCCTTGCCGTTCTGCACGATCGCCGTGTCCAGCTGGTCGGCCATCTGGGTGTCGTACACCGGCCGGTCCACCGATCGCAGCACACCGATCGGGGTGTTGTGCAGGGTGTCCGGGTCGGCCAGCCGGGACAGGGCGAAGGCGGTGGTCGGCGACTCGGCGTGGGCGTCGTGGACCAGAATCCGGGACTCGTTCTCCGCGGTCACGTCGACCACCTTCAGGTCACCGGTGACCGCATCCCGGACGACGCCCTTGGACAGGCCGCTGCCGAAGCGGATCGGCTGCCCGTGCTCGAGCCGGATCACCGCCTCCTCGGCCTGCTGCTTGTCTTTCAGGGCCTCGAAGGCGCCGTCGTTGAAGATGTTGCAGTTCTGGTAGATCTCGATCAGCGCGGTTCCCGGGTGGGCGGCCGCCTGGCGCAGCACCTCGGTCAGATGCTTGCGGTCGGAGTCGATGGTGCGGGCCACGAAGGAGGCCTCCGCGCCGATCGCCAGCGACACCGGGTTGAAGGGCGCGTCCAGCGAGCCCATCGGCGTCGACTTCGTGATCTTGCCGACCTCCGAGGTCGGCGAGTACTGCCCCTTGGTCAGACCGTAGATCCGGTTGTTGAACAGCAGGATCTTGAGGTTCACATTGCGGCGCAGCGCGTGGATGAGGTGGTTGCCGCCGATGGACAGGGCGTCGCCGTCACCGGTGACCACCCACACCGACAGGTCCCGCCGGCTGGCGGCGAGCCCGGTCGCGATGGCGGGCGCGCGGCCGTGGATCGAGTGCATGCCGTACGTGTTCATGTAGTACGGGAAGCGTGACGAGCAGCCGATGCCCGAGACGAAGACGATGTTCTCCTTGGCGAGGCCAAGCTCCGGCATGAAGCCCTGGACGGCCGCCAGGATCGCGTAGTCACCGCAGCCGGGGCACCAGCGCACTTCCTGGTCGGACTTGAAGTCCTTCATGGACTGGCGGGCCTCGGCCTTGGGGACGAGCGAGAGCGCCTCGATCGTGCCCGTGCCTTCCGTGGACGTCTCAGCCATCGATGGCCTCCTTGAGAGCCGTGGCGAGCTGCTCAGCCTTGAACGGCATGCCGTTCACCTGGTTGTACGAGTGGGCGTCGACCAGGTACTTCGCCCGGATCAGCGTGGCGAGCTGTCCGAGGTTCATCTCGGGAATCACCACTTTGTCGTAACGCTTCAAAACCGCGCCGAGATTCCGCGGGAAGGGGTTCAGGTGGCGCAGATGGGCCTGCGCGATGGACTCCCCGGCCGTGCGCAGCCGCCGTACCGCCGCCGTGATGGGTCCGTAGGTCGAACCCCAGCCGAGCACCAGCGTGCGCGCCTCGTGCGGGTCGTCGACCTCCAGCTTTGGCACGTCGATGCCGTCGATCTTGGCCTGCCGGGTGCGGACCATGAAGTCGTGGTTGGCGGGGGCGTACGAGATGTTCCCGGTCCCGTCCTCCTTCTCGATGCCGCCGATGCGGTGCTCGAGGCCGGGAGTGCCGGGGATGGCCCAGGGGCGGGCGAGGGTCTGCGGGTCGCGCTTGTACGGCCAGAAGACCTCGGTGCCGTCCTCCAGGGTGTGGTTCGGGCCCTGCGCGAACTGCACGGTCAGATCCGGGAGCTCGTCCGGTTCGGGGATGCGCCAGGGCTCCGAGCCGTTGGCCAGATAGCCGTCGGAGAGCAGCATCACCGGGGTGCGGTACGTCAGCGCGATCCGCGCCGCCTCCATGGCGGCGTCGAAGCAGTCGGCCGGGGTTCTGGGGGCGATCACCGGGACCGGGGCCTCGCCGTTGCGCCCGAACATGGCCTGCAGCAGATCCGCCTGCTCGGTCTTGGTCGGCAGACCGGTGGACGGCCCGCCGCGCTGGATGTCGATGACGAGCAGCGGCAGCTCCAGCGAGACGGCGAGCCCGATGGTCTCGCTCTTGAGCGCCACACCCGGGCCGGAGGTCGTCGTCACCCCCAGCGAGCCGCCGAAGGCCGCGCCCAGCGCCGCGCCGATGCCGGCGATCTCGTCCTCGGCCTGGAAGGTCCGTACGCCGAAGTTCTTGTGCTTGCTCAGCTCGTGCAGGATGTCCGAGGCCGGAGTGATCGGGTACGAGCCCAGGAACAGCGGCAGATCGGCCTGGCGCGAGGCGGCGATCAGGCCGTAGGCGAGGGCCAGGTTCCCGGAGATGTTGCGGTAGGTGCCGGTCGGGAAGGCGGTCGTGGCCGGGGCGATCTCGTAGGAGACCGCGAAGTCCTCGGTCGTCTCGCCGAAGTTCCAGCCCGCACGGAACGCGGCGAGGTTCGCCTCGGCGATCTCCGGCTTCTTCGCGAACTTGGTCCGCAGGAACTTCTCGGTGCCCTCGGTGGGCCGGTGGTACATCCAGCTCAGCAGCCCCAGCGCGAACATGTTCTTGCTGCGCTCGGCCTCCTTGCGGGAGAGATCGAACTCCTTCAGCGCCTCGACCGTCAGTGTCGTCAGCGGCACCTCGTGCAGGCTGTACCCGTCGAGCGAGCCGTCTTCCAGCGGAGAGGCGGCGTACCCGACCTTCTGCATCGCCCGTTTGGTGAACTCGTCCGTGTTGACGATGATCTCCGCGCCGCGCGGCAGATCGGCGATGTTGGCCTTGAGGGCGGCGGGGTTCATGGCGACCAGCACATTGGGCGCGTCGCCCGGGGTGAGGATGTCGTGGTCGGCGAAGTGGAGCTGGAAGGACGACACACCGGGCAGGGTCCCGGCAGGGGCCCGGATCTCGGCGGGGAAGTTCGGAAGAGTGGACAGATCGTTCCCGAAGGTCGCGGTTTCGGAGGTGAAACGGTCACCGGTGAGCTGCATACCGTCGCCGGAGTCCCCCGCGAAGCGGATGATCACCCGGTCCAGCTTGCGTACGTCCTTCGTTCCGCCCGGCCCCCGCTGCTCTCCTACGACGGCTCCGTCTGCCTGCTCCGCTGTCCTGCTGACCTGGCTGGTCACTGAACTGGACCTCCCTCGAGGCGGCTGTCTGGGACCGGCCTTCCCGTAGGCCTTCCCAAAATCAACCCTACGTCGGTTAGGGTCGCCTTCCCGTGGCCATTCGCATCATGGACACAGTTTTGAGACGGTGCGACGCCCTGACTTGTCATGATTTCTCGCCCCCCGGCGCTTCCAGTGAAGACGCTCCGTGCGATGGGTTCGGTTCTGGGGCTGGACGGACGCCGGACGGACAGTGGATCGACGACTGAACGCGCGCTTACTGACTCAGTGTCAGCCCGTCAGGAGTTCAGATAGGTGAGGACCGCGAGAACTCGCCGGTGATCCCCGTCACTCTGGGACAGCCCGAGCTTCAGGAAGATGTTGCTGACGTGCTTCTCCACCGCGCCGTCGCTCACGACCAGCTGCCGCGCGATCGCCGAGTTGGTCCGCCCCTCGGCCATCAGCCCCAGCACCTCCCGCTCCCGCGGGGTGAGCCCGGCCAGCACGTCCTGCTTACGGCTGCGCCCGAGCAGCTGTGCGACCACTTCCGGGTCCAGCGCGGTACCCCCCTGGGCCACCCGCACCACGGCATCCACGAACTCCCGGACCTCGGCGACCCGGTCCTTGAGCAGATATCCGACGCCATGACTGGAACCGGCCAGCAGTTCGGTGGCGTAGCGCTCCTCCACGTACTGCGACAGCACGAGCACCCCGAGCCCCGGATGCGCCTTGCGCAGCTGCACCGCGGCCCGCACCCCTTCGTCGGTGTGCGTCGGCGGCATCCGCACGTCCGCGACCACGACATCGGGCAGCTCACCCTGCGCGTCCAGCTCGGTGATGGTCTTGATCAGCGCGTCCCCGTCACCCACCCCGGCGACCACGTCATGCCCACGGTCGGTCAACAGCCGGGTCAGCCCCTCCCTGAGCAGCACTGAATCCTCGGCGATGACCACCCGCACCCTGTCCTCCACGATCCCCGGCCCCCCAGCCCGACTCCGTCTGCCAGTAGTCCAGCATTCCAGCATTCGGACCCGATTGCCCGTGACCAACGGGAATCAATGCGACTACACGCACGGTACGACGGCTTCCGGTCAGGCACTTTCAGCCCGTCCGGCGTTTGAGGACGAGGCCGTTCAGGCCGATCGGGGGTCCAGGGGGCGGAGCCCCCTGGCGGGGCCGCAGGGGCAGCGCCCATGGGACGGGACGGGTAGGGGCGGCAGGGGCGACTGCATCCATCAGCGGCTCCGCCGCAGGCCCCCGGCGCTCACCCCAGCGCCCGCTCCCCCCGCCACGGCAACTCCGCGGTCACCCGGGTAGGCCCCCCCACCGGCGAATCCACCACCAGAATCCCGTCCACCGCATCCAGCCGTTCGGCAAGCCCCCCGAGCCCCGACCCCCCGGAGGCATCCGCCCCACCCACCCCGTTGTCCACGACCTGCACCATCAGCCGGCTCTCCACCCGCCACACGTCCACCGCGGCCCACGTCGCCCGCGCATGCTTGCTGATGTTCTGCAGCAGCTCCGACACCGTGAAGTACGCGATCCCCTCGATCGCCGGCGCCGGCCGCTCCACCAGATCCACCTCCACCTGCACCGGCACAGTGCACCGCGAGGCCACGGCGGACAGCGCCGCATCCAGCCCCCGGTCCGTCAGCACCGCCGGATGAATCCCGCGCGCCAGATCCCGCAGCTCCTGCAGCGCCGTCTTCACCTCACCGTGCGCCTCGTCCACCATCCGCGCCGCCGCCCGCGGATCCTCCGCCAGCTTCTCCTTCGCCAGCCCCAGATCCATGGCCAAGGCCACCAGCCTGGCCTGCGCCCCGTCATGCAGATCCCGCTCGATCCGCCGCAGATCCGCAGCCGCCGTGTCCACCACCACGCCCCGGTCCGACTCCAGCTCCACCACGCGCGTCGCCAGCCGGGACGGCCCGAGCAGCCCGTGCACCAGCACCCGGTCCACCATCGTCAGCGCCCGCACGATCCACGGCGTGGCCAGCGTGAACAACAGCCCCACCAGCGCCGTGACGGTGATCTCGAAGGGGTTGTCGAGGTAGATGCTGTGGCTGCCGTCGCCGTACAGCTGAAGCCCGCCCTGACCGCCGTACATCGGAAAGAGCCAGAACCACAGCGGATACGTCAGCAACCCCCACCCGTACGCCCAGAAGTTCACGGCCACCACGAACGAGAACACCGACCACGGGAACTGCACCAGCGCGTACAGCAGCGCTCGCCATGACGTGCCGCTCTTCAGCACGGCCCCCATCCAGGCCATCACCCCGGGCTTGCGCATCCGCAGCGGCTCCGGTTCGGCCACCTCGAGGCCCAGCAGCCCCCGCGCCCGCGCCCGCTCCAGCGCCCCGAAGCCGCGGCAGCCGGCCAGCCCCGCCGCCAGCACCGGAATGCCGAGGAACGTCACCAGCAGTCCCGCCCCGAGCGACACCATCGTGACGGCGTACACGAAGAGCATGATGCCGATCGGCAGGCTCAGCAGCACATACCCGAACTCGCGCCAGCTGCGCCCCTCGAACGGCGCCCGCAGCCCGGCCGGCAGCCGGCGCCGCGTCCCCTCGGTGAAGGCGAGCCCGCTGTCGTGCCCGTAGCCCTGTCCGTACTCCGTGGCCATCGGCGTCGTCCGTTCTACTCGTCCCGTTCGCCCTGTCCGGCTGCGGCTGTCCTGCCGTACCCTCACACTGCTGCGCCGCAGGTCCGCGGACCATGGAGGCCGTCGGCCTCTTGGAAGGGGGGTTTTCCCTACCCCTTGCCGGGCGCGCGGTCGCGCCACGGCAGCTCCGCCGTGACCACGGTCGGGCCACCTGGCGGCGAGTCGATGACGAACAGTCCGTCCACGGCGTCCAGCCGGTCGGCGAGCCCCTGCATCCCCGAGCCGCCGTCGAGGCGCGCGCCCCCGCGGCCGTCGTCCTCGACCTGGATGAGCAGCCGGTCCGTCGCCCGCCACACCTCGACGGACGCGGTCTTCGCCGCGCTGTGCTTGCTGACGTTCTGCAGCAGCTCGGACACGGTGAAATAAGCGATGCCCTCGATGGCCGCGGCGGGCCGCGAGGCCAGATCGACCGTCACCTTCACGGGCACCGTGCAGCGCGAGGCGACCGCGGACAGCGCGGCATCGAGCCCCCGGTCCGTCAGTACGGCGGGATGGATCCCCCTGGCCAGATCCCGCAGCTCCTGCAGTGCGAGCTTCACCTCGCCGTGCGCCTCCGCGACCATCTCCGCGGCCGAGTCGGGGTCCTCCAGGAGCTTCTCCTTGGCCAGGCCAAGACCCATCGCCAGATTGACCAGGCGGGCCTGCGCCCCGTCGTGCAGATCGCGCTCGATCCGCCGCAGATCGGCGTTGGCCGTGTCGACCACGACCCCCCGGTCCGACTCCAGCTCCGCGATACGCCGCTCCAGCTCGTCGGAGGGCGACAGCAGCCCGCGCACCATCGCCCGGTCGGCGTTGGCCAGCCCCCGCGCGATGAACGGCAGCACCGGCCACAGCACGAACAGCGAGGTCAGCGTGATGACGAAGGTCAGGATCCCCCAGGGCAGCCGGATGAAGTCGTACAGCACCGTCCGCCAGCCCACCGGGTCCTTCACCCGCATCCACATCCACGCGAGGAAGCCGGTGCCGCGTCCGGGCAGCCGGCTCGGCTCGTCCACCCGCACCCCGAGCAGCTTCCTGGCCCGCGCCCGCTCCATCCTGCCCAGCAGCCGGGCGCCGGTCAGACCGGCCGCCAGCAGCGGGAACCCGATCACCGTCACGGTCAGCCAGAAGCCGGTGAACAGCACCGTCACGACGTAGACGAACCCGATCAGTGACACCGGAAGGTTCGCCAGCAGATGCGCGATCTCCTTCCAGGTGTGCCGGTCGTAGGCGAAACGGGCCGGCGGCAGACGGTCGCCGTCACCTTCCGGGGCCCCCATCGGGCGCGCGTGTCGTTCGGTCATATGGGCTAGCGTGCCGCGCGCCGGGCGCCCGCGCCATGAGGTCGGCCGCCCGCGTCTCCTGGGGAAAACCCCACCCCGGCAGCTCCTCGGCGGCTTCCTGGGATCTCAAGGTCGTCTCAAGCGGTGACGGGCTGCTTACCGTCTCTTTATCAGGGCCTAGACTCCCGTGCGTACAGATCGTCGAACAGCAGCGTTCATCAAGGTCGCAGGGAGCGAGGGGTACGGACGTGCGGGAATCGACCGTCGCCGATACGACCGTCGTCGCGGCGGACTACTTCCAGTCGTACTCGGTCGTCGGACTGCTCGCCGTCGTCGGCGTGCTCTTCGTCGCCGTCGCCTTCGGCGCCGGCCGACTGCTGCGGCCCGTGGTCCCCACCCCCGAGAAACTCCTGACGTACGAGTGCGGAGTCGACCCCGTCGGCGAGGGCTGGGCCCACACCCAGGTCCGCTACTACGTCTACGCCTTCCTGTACGTCATCTTCGCCGTCGACTCGATCTTCCTGTTCCCCTGGGCGACGGTGTTTGCCGCGCACGGGTACGGCGTGACCACACTGGTGGAGATGTTCATCTTCCTCGGCTTCCTTGCCGTGGGCCTGCTGTACGCATACAAGAAGGGCGTCCTGGCATGGACGTGACGACGCCGGACACCAACGGTCAGCCCGTACTCCTCCCGGAGCCGAAACGGCTGGGCGCCCTCGCCCGCCTGGCCCCCGAGCCGATGAAGGTGGTCCTGAACTGGGGCCGCCGGTACTCGCTGTGGGTCTTCAACTTCGGCCTCGCCTGCTGCGCGATCGAGTTCATCGCCGCGTCGATGGCCCGCCACGACTTCATCCGCCTGGGCGTCATCCCCTTCGCGCCGGGTCCCCGCCAGGCCGACCTGATGGTCGTGTCCGGCACGGTCACGGACAAGATGGCCCCGGCCGTGAAGCGCCTGTACGAACAGATGCCCGAACCCAAGTACGTCATCTCCTTCGGCGCCTGCAGCAACTGCGGCGGCCCCTACTGGGACTCCTACTCCGTCACCAAGGGCGTCGACCAGATCATCCCGGTCGACGTCTACGTCCCCGGCTGCCCGCCCCGGCCCGAGGCCCTCCTCCAGGGCATCCTCAAACTCCAGGAGAAGATCGCCCGGGAGTCGCTGGGGGAGCGGTACGCAACCGGACCGGCCCGCCCCTCGGCGGAGGCCCTGCAGAGCGGCCTGGTGAAGCCACCGGCTGCCGGATCCCCGTCGGCTCCCGACGCTCCTTCGGGGGAGGAGCGATGAGCACGGTCGGCTGGCTCCCCGCCCCCGCCGACGAGCTGTTCGGTACGGAGGCCACCGCCGAGGAGTCGTACGAACTCCTGACGGTCGACGTCCCGCCGGCGACCTGGGTGGAAGCGCTGGAGGTGGCCCGCGACCGGCTGTCGTGCACCTACTTCGACTGGCTGAGCGCGGTCGACGAACCGGGCACGGGTTTCCGCGTCTCGGCCCACGTCGTCTCCCTGTCTCCCGTGCGCCGTCTGCTGCTGCGCACCACGGTCCCGCACGAGGCGCCGACACTGGCCTCCGCCGTCGGGGTGTACGCGGGCGCGGCCTGGCACGAACGCGAGACCCACGAAATGTTCGGCGTCGTCTTCGAGGGCCACCCCGCCCTGGACCACCTCCTCCTCCCGGAAACCTTCGAGGGCCACCCCCTGCGCAAGGACTTCGTCCTGGCCGCCCGCGTGGCCAAGGCCTGGCCGGGCGCCAAGGAACCCGGCGAGTCCGACCACGGCGGCCCCAAGCGCCGCCAGATGCTCCCCCCGGGCGTCCCCGACCCCAACGAATGGGGCCCCCTGAAGGGCCAGCTTCCCCCTGCCCCGGCCCGCCCCACCCGAGCCGCAGGCCGCCCCCCGGCCGACCGCGCGGCAGCCGACCGCCCGGTCCGCCGCGCCCGCTCGGCAGCCCAGGGCTCGGCAAGCCAGGCGGCACCGGCTCCGGCGGAGGGCGCTGAGGCGGCTCCGGCTGCTCCGCGGCGGGCGCGGTCTGCGGCGGAAGGGTCGGCGAGTCAGGCGGGGTCGGTTCCGGCGGAGGGTGCTGAGGCGGCTCCGGCTGCTCCGCGGCGGGCGCGGTCGGCCGCGGAAGGGTCGGCGAGTCAGGCGGCACCGACCCCGGTTGAGGGTGCCTCGGCCGACCGGCAGGCGTCGACTCCGGCGGCGGGCGCCTCGGCCGACCAGGAGCCGGGTGCCTCGGGTGCGGCAACGCCGCGACGCACACACAGCGCCGGTGAAGGCTCCGCCTCGCAGGCCCCCCGGACCCAGTCGTCGGAGGCCCCGACCACCCGACCCGCACCCGCCCCCCGCAGTTCGGACGCCCCGTGGCACCACGCCCGCCCGGCTTTCGACGAGCCGGAGACCGGACCGAGCCCGGAGACCGAGCCGAAGCCGGAGAAAGAGTCGAGGCCTGAGAGCGAGCGGAGCCTGGAGGGCGAGGCGCCCGCGGAGAACGAGCCGAGGCCTGCGGCGAAATCGAACCCCCACGCCGCGCCCGAAGATCCGTCCGCCGAAGATCCGACCCCGAACCCAGAAGACCCCGCAGGAGGCACGCAGTGACCGACGCTCTGGACGTCACCCTGCGACTTCTGATCGTGTTCGTCGTCTTCCTCACCTTCCCCCTGATCGTCGGCCAGACCGAGCACAAGGTCATGGCCCACATGCAGGGCCGCCTCGGCCCGATGTACGCCGGCGGCTTCCACGGCTGGGCCCAACTCGTCGCGGACGGCGTGAAGTTCGCGCAGAAGGAAGACGTCGTCCCGGCGGGCGCGGACCGCCGCATCTTCCAGCTCGCCCCCGCCGTGGCGCTCCTCCCGTACCTCCTGGTTCTCCTCGCCATCCCCATCGGCCCCGGCGAGGGCGCCGTAGGCCAGGTCCTGGACGCGGGCATCTTCTTCGTCCTGGCGGTGATGGGCGTAGGCGTCCTCGGCTCCCTCATGGCCGGCTGGGCCTCCGCCAACAAGTTCTCCCTCCTCGGCGGCCTCCGCACCGCCGCGCAGCTCCTCGCCTACGAACTCCCGATGCTCCTCGCCGCCGCCTCCGTCGCGATGGCGGCCGGCACGGTCTCCCTCCCCGGCATCCTGGACGCCTTCCACTGGTGGTGGCTGCCCTGGCAGATCGTCGGCGCGATCGTCTTCTTCGTCGCCGGCCTCGCCGAACTCCAGCGCCCGCCCTTCGACATGCCCGTCGCCGACTCGGAGATCATCTTCGGCGCGTACACCGAGTACACCGGCCTGCGTTTCGCTCTGTTCCTCCTCGCCGAGTACGCCGGAATCATCGTCCTGTGCGGCCTGACCACCGTCCTCTTCCTGGGTGGCTGGCACGGCCCCTGGGGCGCCGACGGCCTCGGCTGGGTCTGGACCCTGCTGAAGACGGCCGTCCTCGCCTTCCTCGTGATCTGGCTCCGCGTCACCTATCCCCGGCTGCGCGAGGACCAGCTCCAGAAACTCTCCTGGACCCTCCTCGTTCCCCTCTCCCTCGCTCAGATCGCCCTCACCGGCATCGTCAAGGTGGTGATCTCCTGATGGCTGAGCCGCTTCCACCCACCCGGTCCCGCATCCCCGGCTCCGGCCTGGCCAAGGGCCTGGCGGTCACCCTCCGCACGATGACGCGGAAGACCGTCACCGAGCAGTACCCGGACGTCCAGCCCGACCTGCCACCCCGCACCCGCGGCGTCATCGGCCTGTTCGAGGAGAACTGCACCGTCTGCATGCTCTGCGCCCGCGAGTGCCCGGACTGGTGCATCTACATCGACTCCCACAAGGAGACGGTGCCGGCGGCCACCCCCGGCGGCCGCGAACGCAGCCGCAACGTCCTCGATCGCTTCGCCATCGACTTCTCCCTGTGCATGTACTGCGGTATCTGCATCGAGGTCTGTCCTTTCGACGCCCTGTTCTGGTCCCCGGAGTTCGAATACGCCGAGACCGACATCCACGAACTCACCCACGAACGCGACAAGCTCCGTGAGTGGATGTGGACGGTCCCGGCCCCGCCCGCCCTCGACCCCGGCGCGGAGGAGCCGAAGGAGATCGCCGCCGCCCGCAAGACCGCGGAGAAGCTCGCGGCCGCGCAGGCCGAGCCCTCGCACCCTGCCGACCCTGCCCGGCCGACCGAAACCGAGGGAGGCGCGTCGTGACCTTCATCGCAGCCACCGCGACGGTGGCACAGGCCACGGCAACCCACGCGAGGGCAGCTCACGCCCACGCCACCACGGCCGCCGCCGGCACCCACGGCTTCCTCTCGCCGACCGGTGTCGAGATCGCCTTCCTCCTCGTAGGCCTGGCCACCTTCGGGGCGGCCCTGGTCACCGTCACGACCCGGCAGCTGGTGCACGCCGCCCTGTGGCTGGTGGTCACCCTCGGGGGCCTTGCCGTCGAATACCTCCTGCTCACCGCCGAGTTCATCGCCTGGGTGCAGGTCCTCATCTACGTGGGATCCGTCGTCGTCCTCCTTCTGTTCGGTCTGATGCTCACCAAGGCCCCGATCGGCCGCTCCCCGGACGCCGACTCCGGCAACCGATGGGCCGCGCTCACCGTGGCCGTCACGGCGGCCGCCGCCCTGGTGTGGGTCGTCGTCGACGCCTTCCGCACGACCTGGATCGACCTGGACGGCCCGGCGGCCGGCTCCACCGCCGTCACCGGAGCGAGCCTCTTCCAGAACTGGGTCCTCCCCTTCGAGGCCCTCTCCGTCCTCCTCCTCGCCGCCCTGGTCGGCGCGATCGTCCTGTCCCGCAAGGCGAAGGCGGAGATGAGCTCTCCCCCTGTGAACTCCCGGGCAGCAACCGGCAGTTCCCCATCCGTCCCGGATTCCCGTAATCACCCGATCGAGCGGAATGGCCGGGTCGAGGGAACCAGCCCGGCCGAGCAGGAAGGCGCCCGCTGATGCACCTCGCCTATCCCGCCGTACTCTCCGCCCTCCTCTTCTGCACCGGCCTGTACGGCGTCCTCGCCCGCCGCAACGCGATCCTCGTCCTGATGTCTGTCGAGCTGATGCTCAACGCCGTCAACCTCAACCTCGTCGCCTTCGACGTATGGCTCAGCAAGGCGGCCCAGGAAAAGCTGCACTCCGGCCAGGCCCTGACCCTGTTCACCATCGCCATCGCCGCCGCCGAGATCGGCATCGGCCTGGCGATCGTCCTCGCCGTCTACCGCAACCGCGGCACCTCCGACATCGACAAGCTCCGCGACAGCGCCGAGGGTCACGAGAGCGACGGCCCCGACGGGGGCGCCCTCACGGCGGAAGAGACCGGGAAGGCTGAGGCCGCCGCGTGACCACGACCACCCTCGCCGTCCTCGTCCCCCTCCTGCCGTTCCTGGGCGCCGCCTGCGGACTGCTCCTGGGCCGCACGGCACCCGGCTTCGTCCGACCGCTCGCCGTCCTGCCGACCCTCGCCTCCCTCGTCCTTGCCGTACTGGTCGCCGTGCGCCAGGGCGGCGACCAGGCGATCGACTCCGCCACCGAGCTGACGCCCACCGGCTCGGTCCCCATCGAACTCGCCCTGCACATCGACGGCTTCGCCGCCCTCGTCGCCGTCCTGGTCGGCGTCGTGGCCACCTGCGTGCAGATCTACTCGACGGGCTACCTGCGCGAGGACCCGCGCTACCCCTCGTACGCCGCCCTGGTCTCCCTCTTCACCTCCGCGATGCTGCTCGTCGTCTACTCCGGCGACCTGATCGTGCTGCTGGTCGGCTGGGAGATCATGGGCATCTGCTCGTACTTCCTGGTCGGCCACTACTGGGAGACCCCGGAGGCCCGCGCCGCCTCCATCAAGGCCTTCCTGGTGACCAAGCTGGGTGACGTCCCCTTCCTCATCGGTCTGTTCGCCCTCGCCACCGACGCCGGCTCCTTCCGCATCACCAAGGTCCTCGGCACCGTCACGAGCGGCGGACTCCACCACCCGACACTGGTCGCCCTGCTGCTCCTCGCGGGCGTGGCGGGCAAGTCGGCACAGTTCCCGCTGCACACCTGGCTCCCCGACGCGATGGCGGGCCCTACGCCCGTCTCCGCGCTGATCCACGCCGCGACGATGGTGGCCGCCGGCGTCTACTTCATCGCCCGCCTCCTCCCGGTCTTCGAGGCCTCACGGGCCGCGATGGTCGTCCTCGCCGTCATGGCGGCTGTCACGATGGTCGGCTCGGGTCTCGCCGCACTCGCCCAGGACGACATCAAGCGCGTCCTCGCCTACTCGACGATCGGGCAGCTCGGCTATATGACCGGAGCCCTCGCCGTCGGCGACCGCGGAGCGGCCGTCTTCCACCTCCTGTCCCACGGCGCCTTCAAGGCGCTGCTGTTCCTCGCGGCCGGCGTGATCATCCACGCCGCCGGCACCAACTCGCTGGCCACCATGTCCCGCATGCGGAACCTGCGCGAACGCATCCCCGACGCCTACTGGACGATGACCGTGGCGCTTCTCGCGCTCGCCGCGATCCCGCCCTTCAGCGGCTTCTTCTCCAAGGAGTCCGTCCTCGGCGCGGCCGAGCACGTGGCCACCGGCCACACCGGGCACGCCCCCGCCGCCGCGGGCTGGATCACTCTCGTCGCCGGCCTGCTCACCGCCGTACTCACCGCGGCGTACGCGACCCGCCTGTGGCTGCTGGCCTTCCACGGCCGGGGTGCCGAGGCCCCCGACCACGGCCGCCAGCCACTGACCATGACCGTGGTGCTGTGGGTGCTCGCCGTACCCTCCCTGGCGCTCGGCGGACTCGCCTACCGCTCGCTGCCCGACTGGTTCGACGGCCGTGACCTCACCCCGACGCTCACCACCTCCGTGCTCGGCACGGGCGTGGCCCTGGTCGGCGGCATCGTCACCTATGCGGCCTGGCGGCACACCACGGCCCTCGCGTCCCGTGTCCCGCTCGGCGCGGTCGCGGCCCACCCCGAGGGCGACGCCGGGCTCGTCGAGGCCGAGGCCATCGCCAGCCACGCGCCCGCATACGGGGGAGTGGCCTACGCACCCGACCCGGCGGACCCGGGACGACTGCTGCTCGGCCCGCTGCACCGGCACGCAGCCGTCGGCTTCCACCTCGACGCCGTGTACGCAGCCCTCTTCGTCCGCCCCGTCCAGGCCGGAGCGAGTCTCGTCCGCTTCCTGGACCGCGAGGTCGTCGAGACCTACGTACGCGGCGCGGGCGCCCTGCCGCGCCTGCTCGGTGCCGCCGTACGGCGCGCCCAGACCGGCAATGTGCAGACCTATGTGAGCGCGCTGCTCGCCGGCACCGTCGTCCTGGCGGTCGCCGTCCTCCTCGTCGCCACGGGAGCGTGAGCAGGCGTGATCGATATCAACGAGTCCGTGATGCAGTTCCTTCTGGCGTTCGTCGTCGTCGGCCCGCTCCTCGGGGCCGTCGCCGCTCTGCTGCCCGCTCCGCCCGGACTGAAGGGGAAGTCTCCCGAGCAGGCCGTGCTCCGCCACGGCGTGACCGTGACCGGCGTGGTGCTCATCGCAGCGGTCGTCCTCGCGCTCGGCTTCGACCACGACCACCCGTCGAAGATGCAGGCCACGACGGACATCAGCTGGATCCCCGCGCTCGATGTGCGGATCCACCTCGGCATCGACGGCATTTCCCTCCCCCTTCTGGTCCTGACCGCGCTGCTGACCTTCCTCTGCGCGCTGTACACCTACTTCAAGATGCCTGCGGGCCCGACCCCGAAGGCCTTCGTCGCGCTGCTGCTGGTCCTCGAGTCCGGCACCCTTGCCAGCTTCGCCGTCCTCGATCTGCTGCTGTTCTTCCTCGCGTTCGAGATGGTCCTCATCCCGATGTACTTCCTCATCGCCCGCTGGGGCGGCGAGGGCAGGACCCAGGCCGCCTGGCGGTTCATCCTCTACACACTGCTCGGTTCGGTCGTCATGCTGCTCGGCCTGCTCCTGATCGGGATCAAGGCCGGCACATTCGACATGGTGGCACTCGCCACTGACAACGGCCGGTCGCTGACCGCATCCGTGCAGGTCATCGCTGTTTTGGCGATCGGGATCGGGCTCGCGGTCAAAACGCCGATGTGGCCGCTGCACAGCTGGTTGCCCGACGCCCACACCGCCGCCCCGACCGTCGGCTCGGTCCTGCTGGCGGGTGTCCTGCTGAAGATGGGTACGTACGGTTTCGTCCGGATTCTCCTGCCGATCGCGCCGGACGGTTTCCACACCTTCGCGCCCTACCTCGCCGCCTTCGCCGTCGTCGGGATCATCTACGGTTCGCTGGCCTGCCTGGCGCTCGCCAAGCAGGGCGCGAAGGGCGATCTCAAACGCCTGATCGCCTACTCCTCCGTCGGGCACATGGGCTTCGTCCTGCTCGGCATCTCGACGATGACCCCGACCGGCGTGAACGGCGCCCTGTTCGCCAACATCGCCCACGGCCTCATCACCGGCCTGCTGTTCTTCCTGGTCGGCGCGCTCAAGGACCGCACGGGCACCACCGACCTCGACACCCTCGCCGAGGAGACCGGTGCCGCGCTCTACGGCAAGGCGCCCCGGCTCGGCGGCCTGCTCGCCTTCGGCGCGGTCGCCTCGCTCGGACTGCCGGGCCTGGCCGGATTCTGGGGCGAGATGCTGGCCCTGTTCGGCGCGTTCAAGCCCGCCGGCGACCTCAGCCGACCGGCCTTCCTCACCTTCATGGCGATCGCGGCCTTCGGCACCCTCCTCACGGCCGCGTACATGCTGGTCGTGGTCCGCCGCGTCTGCATGGGGGCCGTACCGCAGGAAGCGCCGCAGCTCGCCGACGTCCACACGTACGAGTTCGCGGCCTGGATCCCGCTCGTCGCCCTCACCGTCGCCGCCGGCCTGTGGCCCAAGGCCCTTCTCGGCCTGACCGACCCGGCCGTGCAGCAGCTCCTCTCAGGAGGCACCCGATGAGCTCCCTGGCCCAGCCGCTGGCCGAGAGTCTGGTCCAGTCCGTCGACTGGCTCGCCGTCGCGCCACCCACCCTTACGGCGGTCGTCGGACTCGTCGTCCTCGTCGCCGACCTGTTCGTCGCCGACGCCAGGAAGGCACTCCTCGGCTGGGTGTCGGTCGCCGGCCTCGCCGCCTCCGCGCTCCTGTTGCTGCCCCTCCTGGACGGCGACCGCAGCACCTTCTGCGTGAACGGCACACACGCGTGCAGTTACACCGCGGACCGCTTCACGCTCGTCATCCAGTTCCTGGTCCTCGGTGGCGCCCTCCTCGCCGCCCTCCTGTCGGTCACAGCCCTGAAGGACGCCGACAGACAACTCCCCGAAGGGGAGTACTGGTTCTTGCTGCTCTCCTCCGCGGCCGGCGCCGCGCTCCTGCCCGCCTCCCGCGACCTCGCCACCCTGATCGTCGCCCTGGAGGTCGCCTCCCTGCCCGCCTTCGCCCTCGTCGGCATCCGGCACGGCGACAAGAAGTCCTCCGAAGCTGCCCTGAAGTTCTTCCTGTCGTCGGTCACCGCGACCGCCGTCAGCCTCATGGGCATCAGCTTCGTGTACGCCACCACCGGCACCCTCTACCTCACCCAGGTCGCCGACCGGATCCAGCACGTCGACGGACAGCTCCACACGCTCGCCCAGACCGGCGTCGTCCTCACCCTCGTCGGCTTCGCCTTCAAGACGGCCGCCGTGCCCTTCCACTTCTGGGTCCCCGACACCTATGTAGGCGCGCCCCTGCCCATCGCCGCCTATCTGTCCGTCGTCGGCAAGGCGGTCGGCTTCTCCGGCTTGATCCTCGTCACGGTCGTCGCGTTCCCCTCGTACGCCGACGTCTGGGGTCCCGCGCTCGCGGCGCTGGCCGCGCTCACCATGACGGTCGGCAACGTCGGCGCGCTGCGCCAGCAAGCCACGCGCGCGTACAGCGCGGTACGACTGCTCGCCTGGTCGTCGGTCGGCCAGGCCGGCTACCTCCTCGTACCGATCGCCGCGGCCGCCTACTCCGACAACGCCGAACACTCGATCGGTTCCACGGTCGCCTACGCCCTCATGTACGCCGCGGTGAACCTGGGAGCCTTCGCGATGGCCGCACTGGTGGGCCGTACCAGGTCCGCGAACCGCATCACGGACTACCGCGGCCTCTATGCGAGCAATCCGATCGCGGCCCTCCTGCTGGCCTTCTTCCTGCTCTGCCTGGCCGGACTGCCCCCGGGCATCATCGGCCTGTTCGCCAAGGTCACCGTGTTCTCGGCGGCGGTCGACGCCGGACTCGGCTGGCTGGCCGTGGTCATGGCCGTCAACGTCGTCATCGCCCTGTTCTACTACCTCCAATGGACGGCACTGCTGTTCCGCGCCCCCGAGGGCGAGCCCGTCAAGCACCCCCTCCCCGCGCCCCTCACCGCGGCGATCACCCTCACCGGCGTCCTCGGCATCGCCCTCTCCGGAGCCCCCCAGCTGGTCCTGCGCTTCGCCGGCACAGCCCTCTTCTGAGCCGACGTCGGCCACCCAGGGGCGCCATCACCCGGACGGCCCACGCAGGCCGCCGTACGCACAAGGGAACTAGTGGCCCTCGCCTGGCGTTGACCAGTACGGGAGGGTCCACTGGACGTGACACCACGGCACCAGTGGCACCGAGATCAGCAAGCAAAGGGTTCCCCTGCTGCACGACTTGGAGGGCGTACCGTGCACCGCCGGCACAACGGGCTAAGGACCGCGGTTCTCCTCGGAGGACTGTCCGCCCTCATCATCGTCATCGGCAGCTTCTTCGGCCGCATGGGGCTCGTCGTCGCGGTTGTGATCGCACTGGGCACGAACGCGTACGCGTACTGGAACAGCGACAAGCTGGCGCTACGCGCGATGCGCGCGCGCCCCGTCAGCGAGTTCGAGGCTCCCGCCCTGTACCGCATGGTCCGCGACCTCTCCACCCAGGCCCGCCAGCCCATGCCACGCCTGTACATCTCCCCGACGGAGGCGCCGAACGCCTTCGCCACGGGCCGCAACCCGCGCAACGCCGCCGTGTGCTGCACGGAAGGCATCCTGCGCATTCTGGACGAGCGCGAACTGCGCGGCGTGATCGGCCACGAGCTCAGTCACGTCTACAACCGCGACATCCTCATCTCGTCGGTCGCGGGCGCCCTGGCCTCGGTGATCATGTTCCTGGTCAACTTCGCCTGGCTGATCCCGGTCGGCCGGTCCGACGACGACGACGGCCCGGGCATCCTCGGCATGCTGATGATCATGATCCTGGGCCCGCTCGCGGCCACCGTCATCCAGCTGGCCATCAGCCGTTCCAGGGAATACGAAGCCGACGCCTCCGGCGCCCAGTTGACCGGCGATCCCCTCGCGCTCGCCGGCGCGCTGCGCAAGCTGGAAGCAGGCACCCAGCAGCTGCCGTTGCCGCCCGAGCCGCGCATCGAGACCGCGAGCCATATGATGATCGCGAACCCCTTCCGCCCGGGCCAGGGACTCTCCAAGATGTTCTCGACTCACCCGCCGATGGCGGAGCGCATCGCCCGGCTCGAGAAGATGGCAGGTCGCCCCCAGTGAAAACCATCCTGAACGTCATCTGGCTCGTCCTCAGCGGTTTCTGGCTGTTCCTCGGCTACCTGGCCGCGGGCGTTCTCCTCTGCATCACGATCATCGGCATTCCGTTCGGCATCGCGGCGTTCCGTATCGGTGTCTACGCCCTGTGGCCCTTCGGGTACACGACGGTCGAGCGCCGTGACGCAGGTGCGCCCTCCTGCGTCGGCAACGTCCTGTGGCTGGTCCTCGCGGGCTGGTGGCTCGCGCTCACGCACATCGTCACCGGCATCGCCCTGTGCATCACGATCATCGGCATCCCGTTCGGCATCGCCAACTTCAAGCTGATCCCGGTCTCGCTGCTGCCGCTCGGCCGCGAAATCGTGCCGACGGACCAGCCGTTCGCCCCTCGCTGACCGACTGGGACCAGGGCGGGTGCGGAGCGCTCGCCCCCGTCCGAGTGACCGGGTTTTCCACAGTCCGAGGGTTGTCCACAGCCCGGCCCGATTGTCAGTGGTGCCTTGCATCATGAACCCATGACCGAGAACGAGCAGTTGCTGGCACGGGTGTCAGTCAAGGCACGCAACACCCGCCCATGGGGCTGGCCTTCACTCCCCGAGCCCGTTGACGCGTCCACGCTGGCCCGCGCGGAAACCACCCTGGGCTTCCCCCTGCCGCCCCTGCTCGCCGACCTCTACCTCCGCATAGGAGACGGCGGATTCGGACCGGAGTACGGCCTGCTGCCCCTCCTCGACAGCCCGCCCGCCGGCGAGCCCGCCGCCGTAGTCCAGTACCTGGCCAACCGCGAGAGCGCCCGCAGAGACCCCGACTGGCCCTGGCCCGAAGGCGTCCTGCCGATATCCCACTGGGGCTGCGCGATGTACGCGTGCGTGGACTGCCGCAACCCGGAAGCACCAGTCCTCCTCTTCGAGCCGAACGCCGACAGCGCCGACCACGCCTGGTATGTCGACGCCCCCAGCCTCACGGCCTGGCTGAGGTCCTGGGTGGACGGCACGGGCTGGTACGAGGAGACGAACGAGGAGCTCGAGATGGCCCCTTGGACCGACTTCCGCATACGCACGACGGCGGCGCAAGCGTCCTAGCAGCCGCGACACCATGCGTACGACATCGCAGCGATCCTTCTGGCACGGCGACTGCGGAGATCCCGCGAGCCGGCAGCCGGAAGAACGTGCCCTGCCCCCGGCCCTGATGGCCGAGCATGCCCATCCTGGGTCGGAAGCCTTGATCAGGTGCCCGCCCCGAACGGTGTTCGGTCCACGCCGCTACCGCGCAGCCACCCATCGCCGTACGCCATACGCGCCCACACCCACCGCCAACACTCCCGCGCCGACAACCACCGAAACCGCCGGCAGCGAGAACGCCAGCAGCACACACCCGAGAAGACCCACCGCAGGCAACAGCCGAGCCGTCGGGGCCGAACTCAGCGTCCAGGCAGAGGCGTTGGCCACGGCGTAGTACGCCAGCACACCGAAGGAGGAGAAGCCGATCGCACCCCGTACGTCCACCGTGGCGGCCAGGGCGGCGACCACGGCACCCACGGCCAGTTCGGCCCGGTGCGGCACCTGGTAGCGCTGATGTACGACCGACAGCGCGCCGGGAAGGTACCGGTCGCGGGCCATGGCCAGGGTCGTCCGCGAGACGCCCAGGATCAGGGCGAGCAGCGAACCAAGCGCCGCCACGGCGGCCCCCACCCGCACCACCGGAACCAGCCCCGGCACGCCGGCCGCCCGCACCGCGTCGGCCAGCGGAGCACCCGCACGCGCGAGGCCCCCGGCCCCCAGCACGGAAAGGACAGCCACCGCCACACACACGTACACCGCCAGCGCGATGCCCAGTGCCAAGGGGATCGCGCGCGGGATGGTGCGCGCCGGATCCCGTACCTCCTCGCCCAGGGTCGCAATGCGTGCGTACCCGGCGAACGCGAAGAACAGCAGACCCGCCGCCTGCAGTACCCCGCCCACCCCGCCCGAGGTGCCTACACCCAGGCGCCCCGCGGCGGACGTCCCGGCCCCCAGACACACCACCACGACGGAAGCGAGGACAGCCAGCACCACCGCCACGATCACCCGGGTGACCCACGCGGACTTCTGGACACCGCCGTAGTTCACCGCGGTCAGCGCCACCACGGCCGCGACCGCCACGGCGTGCGCCTGCCCCGGCCAGACGTACGCCCCCACGGTGAGCGCCATCGCCGCGCAGGAGGCGGTCTTCCCGACCACGAACGACCAGCCCGCGAGATAACCCCAGAACGGGCCGAGCCGCTCACGCCCGTACACATATGTGCCGCCCGAGGCCGGATACAGGGCGGCCAGCCGCGCCGACGCCATGGCATTGCAGTAGGCGACGGCCGCTGCGACGGCGAGGCCGAGCAGCAGCCCTGACCCGGCCGCACGCGCCGCGGGCCCCAGGGCGGCGAAGATCCCGGCACCCACCATCGAGCCCAGCCCGATGACGACGGCGTCGCCCACGCCCAGCGTGCGCCGCAGTTCGGAAGCAGAACTCGATGCCATGTCCGGCACCCTACTGATCACTGCAACCGATGAGTGCCGCCGGGACGTCCTGCTCATCAACAGAGCAGGAACAAGCACGTGGCGCACAGCGGATCTTGACCGAAATCTCACTGTCCGGAAAGTGCAGGCCCAGTGCGGAAGGGCAGGTTCACGGCATGACCATCATCAGCTGGATCATCCTGGGGCTGTTGGCCGGAGCCATCGCCAAGTTCCTGCTGCCCGGCCGCGACCCGGGCGGCTTCATCGGCACGACGCTCATCGGCGTCGCGGGTGCGTTCATCGGCGGCTGGATCTCGGCCCGCTGGCTGGACCATCCGATCACCAAGAACTTCTACGACGGCGCGACATGGGCCGCGGCGATAGGCGGCTCACTCGTGCTCCTGATCGTCTACCGCATCCTGTTCGGCAACTCGCGCAACTGAGCACGACGAGCACGCCCCGGACCGCAGCCAGCAGGCGAGAAGGGTGGGCACCCGCCAGGTGCCCACCCTTCCTCGTGGACCGGCGGCCGAGGACGGCCGGCCGGTGGCTGTCAGCCGATGACGGTGAAGCGGTGGCTCACCGGTAGTTCACGAACTGCAGCGCGAAGTCGAAGTCCTTGCCCTTCAGGAGCGCGATCACGGCCTGCAGGTCGTCACGGCTCTTCGAGCTGACGCGCAGTTCGTCGCCCTGCACCTGCGCCTTGATTCCCTTGGGGCCCTCGTCGCGAATGATCTTCGCCACCTTCTTCGCGTTCTCCTGGGAGATGCCCTCCTCGATCGATGCGAAGATCTTGTACTCCTTGCCCGAGAGCTGGGGCTCGCCCGCGTCCAGCGCCTTCAGTGAGATCCCGCGCTTGATCAGCTTGGACTGGAAGACGTCGAGGACGGCCTTGACCCGGTCCTCGGAGTTCGCCTCCATGAGGATCTTGTCACCGGACCACGAGATCGAGGCGCCCACGCCCTTGAAGTCGTAGCGCTGCGAGATCTCCTTGGCGGCCTGGTTGAGGGCGTTGTCGACCTCCTGCCGCTCGACCTTCGAGACGATGTCGAAACTGGAGTCGGCCATGTCCTGTGGCTCCTTGTATCGGTGCGTTATGGGGTGCGTACGGAGGCGTATCGGCGTACGTGGGGGCGGGCGCCGAGCCCGGCGTGGTCCCGGGCCGCATCCGGACAAGCCTAGCCACCCGCGGTCCTCCGGGCGCAGATCAATCGGGTGGCGGAGCACCCCTCGGCATCGGGTATTGTTTACGTCGTTGCCAGGGAGCACCGCCGAAAAGCGGTTCGAACGGCAGCAAACCCGGCGGTGTGCCCGAGCGGCCAAAGGGAGCAGACTGTAAATCTGCCGGCTCAGCCTTCCCAGGTTCGAATCCTGGCGCCGCCACGCTGAGAGAGACCCCCTCTGACCTGTGTAAGAGCAGGATGGAGGGGGTCCTTTCGTATTCGAGCAACCTCATTCGAACGAGAACCGAAAAAGGGCGACTTGACTCACCTGATCTCAGGTGAGTCCCACCCCTGATCAGGGCATGTCCCTCAGGCGTCCCCCGGGGCACGGACCGGTCTCATCCCATTCCCGCAGGCCACCCTCAATCTGGCGGTTCGCCCGCTGCTGGGCATGCGCCAGAACCTTCGCGCAGACGCGCGGCAGCACGGCAACGGAGTGGTCCGGCCCGACGGGCGAGTTCCATCGGGTCGACTTCGCTACAGCCCGCCGTACGCTGACGGCGATTCCTCGTCGGACACCGGGCAGGGAGAAGGGATGGGCACTGCGCCGAAGCGGCCGGGCGTACGGATCGTCAATGAACAGGACGTTCTCGCGCGGATGCGTGGGACCCAGGACAAGATCGCGGACAGGATCACCGCCTTCTCCGGGACCATGACGTTCGTGTATCTGCATGCCGCGTGGTTCACGGTGTGGATCGTGTGCAACGAGGGGGTCTTCGGGGACGGAGCGATCTGGGACCCGTTTCCCTTCGGACTGCTCACCATGATCGTCAGCCTGGAGGCGATCTTCCTGTCCACCTTCGTCATGGTGAGCCAGAACCGTCAGGCCGCCCGCGAGAACGTCCGCGCCGACCTGGACTTCGAGACCAACGTGCGCTCGGAGGTGTGGTCCATCCACATGGGCCGCGCCCTCGGCGTCGACCCCGTGGAGGTCGAGCGCCGCGTCCAGGAGATGCTCGCCGAGAACCGCGCCCGCCTGGACGGCGCCGCCCGGCCTTCCACAGGAGGCTGACGGCCCCGGAAACGACAGCATCGTCCCCCTACGCGGACCACGGCCGCGTGGAAGCATGGAGACATGTCCGGCCGAGCCGGACCTGTGCCCGAGGGAGTGAGCGCATGCGCCGTTCTCGCACCTCAGCCGGCGGCCGGAAATGACCGACCACCACGGCCCGGTGCTCTCCTCCGACCTCGTGGGCACGTCGGAGGGCGGGGCCGAGCCCGACATCGACGTCGCCGCGCCGCACGATGTGCGCCGGGCGGCCGACCTGCTGCGCCTGCTGGTGTCCCTTGCCGCGCTCGGAGTGACGGTGCTGCTGGCGGTCGCCACCCGCGACTTCGCCCGCAAGGCCCAGCAGGGCCTGCTCTCCGCGGCCACCGCGCTGTCACCGGGGTTGCGCGACGGCCTCGTCGGCACGGTCCAGGTGATCGCCATTCTGGCGCCGGTCGCCGCCTTGGTCGTTCTCGTCGTACAGCGCCGCGTGGACGCGGTGTTGCGCGTGCTGCCCGCCGCGGCCCTGGGCGCGGTGGTCGCCTGGACGCTCACCCGGCTCGCGCTGTCCGACAGCCGCCCCGAGCTGTGGCCGGAGGTCCTGGTGGGCCGCGGCGGGCTGCTGCACGTGGGCTGGCCGCCGGCGGTGTACCTGGCGGCCTGCGCCTCGGCGGTCGTCGCCGCAGGACCGTGGCTAGCACGGCCGTGGCGGCGGGCCCTGTGGGCCCTGGTCGTCGGCTGCGCCGCACTCGGCGTGCTGGCCGCCTCGCTCGTCCCGCTGGACGCGGTGGGTGCCCTCGCCGTGGGCGGCACCGCGGGTTCGGCGGTCCTGCTCATGGCGGGCGGTCCGACCGACCGCCCGCCGCCCGGGCCGTCGCGGACGCGCTCGTCGCCTGCGGGATCCCGCTCGCCGCCCTGCGCCAGGCCCCCGACCACCGACAGCTCGTGGGAGAGGGGATGCTCTACGGCGCCGAGACCACCGAGGGCGCGCGGCTGACCGTCCGCGTCCTGGCCGCGGAGGACCGCAACCGCGACCTGTTCTTCCGGCTCGCCCGGCGCCTGCTGCTGCGGCATCCCGCCGACCCCGGCGAGCAGACGGCGCTCGGCGCGGCCGAGCACGAACTGCTCATGCTGGTCTTCGCCGGCCGCACCGGAGCCCGGGTCGCCGAGCCCGTCATCGCCTACCCCGTGACCGGCTCGAGTGCGCTGCTGGTGACCGTCGGGCAGGATGCCCCAGTCCCGGACGAAGAATGCACCGACGCGCTGCTCGGCGCGGTGTGGACGTCGGTGGCCCGCCTGCAGGAACACCGGCTGGCGCACCGGGCGTTGCGCCCCGAGCACATCGTGCTCGCCCCGGACGGCAAGCCGCGGCTGACCGCCTTCGCACGGGCGCAGCTCAACGCGCCGCCCGAGGTCCTCGGCGCCGACCTGGCCGAACTCCTTGCCACGACCGCGGTACGGGTCGGCCCGACCCGGGCGACGGCCTGCGCGCTGGCCGGACTCGGCCCCACGGCGCTGGCGACCGCACTGCCGTATCTGCAACCGCTGGCCCTGGTCGGCCCCGCGCGACGCGAGGTGGCCCGCTACGACCAGGCCCGCGCCCGCGAGGCCGCGCAGGGGAGCCGGCGGCGCACCCTGCGCCCGGGCGGCCGGCCGAACCTGATGCACGACCTCGCCGAGGAGGTGCGCACGGCGTGCGATGCCCCGGCGGCCAAGCCGGCCCAGCTCGCGCGGTTCACCTGGAAGAGCGTCCTGGGCCTGCTCGGCGCGTTTCTCGTGCTGCACCTGGTGTTGCCACAACTGGCCAACGCCCCGGCCGCCCTTGACGCACTGCGTGACGCCGACTGGTGGTGGCTGCTCGCGGTCGTGCCCGTCACGTTCGTCTCGCAGGCGTTCTCGACCTGTCTGCAACTGGGCAGTGTCCCCGGGCGGTTGCCGTTCTGGCCCACGTACCAGGTGCAGTTCGGGAGTTCGTTCCTGAACCGGATCACCCCGGGCAACGTCGGCGGCATGGCGCTGAACCTGCGCTATCTGCAGAAGACGGGCATCGAGACCGGCGCTGCGACGGCCTCCATCGGGGTGCAGAGCCTGGCCGGGGCGGTCTCCAACGCGGTCGTCGCCGCTGTGTTCTTCGCCGCGGCCGGTCAGCACCACGGCGGTGTGCACCTGGACCTGCCCGCCGGCAAGTACGCCCTGCCCGTGATCGCGCTCCTGCTGGCCGCCGGAGGGCTGCTCGGCCTCACCCCACCGGGCCGCCGCTTCCTGCGCGAGAAGGTCTGGCCGTTCCTGCGCTCAGCGGGGACGACGCTGACCGGCATCGCCTCCGACCCCGCCAAGCTCGCGATCGGCGTTGTGGGTGCGCTCGGCCTGCCGCTCGTCCAGGTCGTCGGCCTCGCGCTGAGCCTGCACGCGCTCGGCGGTGACCTGCCCTTCGTACAGGTGGGCGCCGCCTACATGGCGGCCCGTCTGCTCGCCAACGCGGCCCCCGTCCCCGGCGGCCTGGGCGCCCTCGAGGCCGGCTTGATCGCCGCCCTCACCGCCCTCGGCGTCCCCGCCGGTCCGGCGACCTCCGCGGTCCTGGTCTACCGGCTGCTCACCTTCTGGCTGAACGTCCCGCTGGGCGGGCTCGCCCTGGGCTTCGTACGGCGGCGCGGCTACGTGTGAGACGTACGGGCGCCACTCCTGGCCTCCCCAAGTGCGGTCCCGCAGCAGGCTGTCGTCAGGGGCGGCATGCCGAAACTCCGCCACGGCTCTTCCGAGGTCGCCTTCGAGTTCGCCGGGCTTTTGAGGAGGATGGATGCCGCAGCGGCGGCATTACGGCCGCCGGCCTGACGATCAAGCCGGTTGAGACGATCTCTGAGGCTTGGCGGACGTCGACAAGCTGCGGATGTGGCCCGCAGGGACAGGGCGTAATGTGGGCAATCCGGACCGCGCCCGCTGGGCGTGAAGTCCCGCGTGCCCCCCACCCATTGCTCCGTAGCTGGGGTGCGCCTGGACCAGCGGAGGATCTGCGATGGGTACAGTCACGACCGACGACGGCACCACGATCTTCTACAAGGACTGGGGTCCTCGGGATGGGGAGCCGGTCGTCTTCCACCACGGGTGGCCGCTGAGCGCCGACGACTGGGACAATCAGATGTTGTTCTTCCTGGCGCAGGGCTACCGAGTCATCGCTCACGACCGCCGTGGCCACGGACGATCCCCCCAGACCGCGACCGGCCACGACATGGACACCTACGCCGCGGACGTCACCGCCCTGACCGACGCACTCGATCTGCGGGGCGCCGTGCACATCGGCCACTCCACCGGCGGTGGCGAGGTCGCCCGCTACGTCGCCCGCGCCAAGCCCGGCCGTGTCTCAAAGGCGGTCCTGGTGGGCGCCGTGCCACCGCTGATGCTGAAGACGGAGGCCAACCCGGGCGGCTTGCCGATGGAGGTCTTCGACGGCTTCCGTGAGGGCGTTGCCCGCAACCGGGCCCAGTTCTTCATCGACATTCCCTCGGGGCCGTTCTACGGCTTCAACCGTCCCGGAGCGCAGGTGTCGCAGGGTTTGATCGACAACTGGTGGCGCCAGGGCATGATGGGCGCGGCGAACGCGCACTACGAGTGCGTCGCGGCGTTCTCCGAGACCGACTTCACCGAGGACTTGCAGCAGATCGAGGTGCCCGTCCTCGTCGCGCACGGAACCGACGACCAGGTCGTCCCGTACGACGACTCGGCACCCCTGACGGTCAAGCTTCTGAAGAACGGGACCCTCAAGTCCTACGAGGGCTATCCGCACGGGATGCTGTCGACGCACCCGGAGGTCCTCAACCCGGACATCCTCGCGTTCATCCGTTCCTGACCCCGGCGGGCCGGTCTCAGCGTCCGGCCCGTTCCCCGGCGTACCGTAGTTCGCAGCGGGGGAGCGCACCTGGGCAGACGGAACCACTCGAGAACTGCGGGGCAACTACTCCCCGCTTAGGCCCCCGGTGAAGGCTTCGGGGGTGACGCGGGCGCTTGGGGGCTCCCTGGGTGACACAACAGCGTGCGAGGTCCATGCGGAGGCCGGAGCGTGCGCCCCGCGCACAACGCACCCCGCCCGAGGCACACTTGCCCCATGTCCACTCGCCGCAGACGCTGCCCCGAATGCCGTCGCGAGATCGCCGTCGTCGCCGGACGGTTCGCTCGTCACGACCCGCCCGGCGCGCGCGAGAACGGCGTACTCGTCTCCTGCCCCGGCTCACGCCACCAGGCACAACTCGACGCGGCCCAGCCGTCACTGGACGGATACGTCGTCCCGGAGATGCCCGGCCAACTGCCCCTGTTCTAAAAGGGACTTACAGCAAACCCAGAGAGATCTTCTCAAGCCGCACCCTTCGCCTCGCCGCCCATCCTCAGTTCCCGGCCACCGACTTCACCGCGACCGACACCGGCGCCGATCCGCCGACCAGTTCCAGGGTCAGTCCGGCCGTCGCCGGGGTCTCCACCAACTCCGCCAGTACGGCGGCCACGTCGTCGCGCGGGACCGTGCCGCGGCCCGTGTGCGCCTCCAGTCGTACGAGGCCGGTGCCGGGGTCGTTCGTCAGCATCCCGGGGCGCAGGATCGTCGCGTCCAGGGCGTCCTGTCGCAGTACGTAGGCGTCGGCCTCGCCCTTCGCGCGCAGATACACGTCGAAGATGTCGTCCCCCTGGTGCGCGGGATCGGCGCCCATCGACGAGACGACCACGTGTCGTCGTACGCCCGCCCGAACCGCCGCGTCCGCGAACAGGATCGCCGCTCCCTTGTCCACCGTGTCCTTGCGGGCCGCCCCGCTGCCGGGACCCGCACCCGCCGCGAACACCGCCGCGTCGGCGCCCTGCAGATGCGCCGCGACCTCCTCGACCGAGGCAGACTCCAGATCGAGCAGGACCGGTTCGGCACCGGCCTCCCTCAGGTCGTCGCCCTGCTCGGCGTGACGGATGATCCCCGCGACCTCGTCTCCGCGCGCAGCGAGCAGCCGCTCCAGCCGCAGCGCGATCTGACCATGACCACCAGCGATGACAATGCGCATGTTTCCGACCGTACGCCCGGACGACCGCGTCCGCCGCACGACTTGAGCCACGCCTCACCGTGCGCACGCGGAGCGCACAGCCGGAGGGTGCGCGCTGAGCGCACGACCCCCGACCATGCGCTCCCGGCGCGCATCGCTGGTGCTCGCCCTGCCCGCCCGCTCCGTGCGCAAGACCCCGGAGTGGTTCCGGTGGCACGCATTCCCGTCGCCCGAACCGACGGCTTGGCTGCGCACCGGTCCGCGCGTGGGCCGGAGCACGGCGCGCAAGCTGCGCGGGTGCACACTCCCGGCGTACGCGCCCCGCGCACAAGCCTCACGCCGACCGCCCCTAACGCTTACACGCGCGCCCTGCACGCCCCTCGACACCCGCCGGGATTCCTCACCACGGCCGCAGCACCGCACCCCGACCCCGCGCACCCCCACAACCGGTGCGCCCACTTCTCACATGAGACCCCACTCCCACTCCCGCCCCACCCGTCACGACAACTCCCCCCGCCCCTGCCGAGGCAACCCCAGCTCAGCCGCCGCGGCCGAGTTGCAGTACTCCCGTACCGCGCTCGTCCGCGCCACCACCCGCCCCCGATGCACCACGATGCGGCTGTAGGCCAGCGACAACGCGCCCGCCAGCCGGTCGCCGCGCAGGGCCAGCAACTCGGCCGGGAAACCCGCCTCCACCCGCACCTCGGGCAGCCCCATGGCCGACCGCGCCGAGGAACTCACCGCGTCGTACGAGTCCTCGGGCCGCAACCCGTACCGGGAGGCCAGCAGATAGGCCGCCTCCAAGGGGTCGCCGCGTCCCACCGGGTTCGACACGTCGCGCAGGGCGCCGCTGCCCGCTGCCACCCGTACGCCGGCCGCCCGCAGCAGCCGTACCGGAGCCGTGTCGCGCCGGTCGGTGCCGCCGCAGCCGCCCTGAGGCAGACACACCACCGTCACCCCGGCCGCCGCGAGCTGGTCGGCGGTGCGCCGCGCCGTCTCGGCGGGCAGCCGGCCGAGACCGCCGCACGGTCCGAGCGTCACCCCGGGACGAAGCCCCCCGGCCATCGCGACGATGCGGGCGAGGCGGGCCGGATCGGCGGCGTCGGTGTGCAGGTCGACAGGGCAGCCGTGTTCGGAGGCCACCTCGAGGATCGCCTCCACGTAACCGGTCGGATCCGGGTCCAGGTCAGGACAGCCGCCCACCACGGAGGCGCCCATCTTCAGGGCGTCCCGCAGCATCGCCAGCCCGTCCGCCCCGGCCACGCCGGTCAGCATGCGCGGCATCGCCACCGTCGTCAGTTCCGTCAGCCCACGCAGCGAACGCCGCGCCTGCAGTACGGCACCCAGCGCGCCCAGACCCTGAACGTCCCCCACGCGCACATGTGCCCGCAGCGCGGTCGCCCCGTGCCCCAGCTGCAGCAGCGCCGCCTCGGTGGCCCGGCGCTGGACGTCCTGGGGCTCGTACGAGGCCGGACCGTCGTCCTCGGCGGACAGCGCGGTGTCCCCGTGCGCGTGCGGTTCGGCCGGGGCCGGCAGCAGCAGATAGCCGCTGAGATCCACGCGCATGCCGCAGTCCCGCGCTCCGCCGGAGGCCAGGCTCCCGGCCGTGCCGACCGCCTCGATACGCCCGCCGCTCAGCCGCACGTCCACGGTCCGGCCGTCGGTCAGCCGGGCCCCGCACAGCAGCAGGGCGGCCGGGTCGCCCACCCACCCCGAGGACCCCGGAGAACCCGAGGACCCCGATGAGGAGGACGACCCCGAAGAGGAGGACGACGAGGGTGGTGGCTGCGGCTGGCTGTCGGGCATCGCACTCCAGGGGCTCGGGGGCTGCGCAGGGGAACGCAAGATCACGCAGAGTGAGTCGAGCCTAGGGTGGCGATCCGCCCGTGTCGGGGAGGAGCGCAATAGTCGTACCGGTGTGGTCCGCCGTATGGAAGCGCCCTCAGTGGCTCCCGGGACAGCCGGGAAACGGACCGGGGCGGAGGCCTCGGCCGCCCGTGGAACAGGCCGGGACGGGGGCCGCGAAACGGATTTGGGTGAACGGCGGCGGAGCGTGTAATGTCTTCATCGCTCGCCCCAATAGCTCAGTCGGCAGAGCGTCTCCATGGTAAGGAGAAGGTCTACGGTTCGATTCCGTATTGGGGCTCTGGTGTGTGAGGTTCCCGTCGCAAGACGGGAACGGATCGCATCACAGCGGTGTAGCTCAGTCGGTAGAGCAAGCGGCTCATAATCGCTGTGTCACCGGTTCAAGTCCGGTCACCGCTACTGACAGTAGCCGATTGCGGGGTCGGTCCTTCGATCGGCTACTCTTCTATGCGTTAAACCATCCCATCCGTTCGTCAAGGAGCACTCACGTGGCTGCCACCGACGTCCGCCCGAAGATCACGCTGGCCTGCGTGGAGTGCAAGGAGCGGAACTACATCACCAAGAAGAACCGGCGTAACAACCCGGACCGTCTTGAGATGAAGAAGCACTGCCCGCGTTGCAACGCGCACACCGCGCACCGCGAGACGCGATAAATCAGGCTCGTACGCGAGGCCGCCCCCACCAACCGGGGGCGGCCTCGCGTCGTTTCAGCCCCGGTTACCGACCGGTTCCGACCGATCACGGGGCGGCCGGAACGGATCTCCCGCGGGCATCCGCAGACACCGGCGGTCAGCAGTCGGCATCCAGACTCACCATTCAGAGTCGGCTCTCAGGAGTCGGCTCACAGCAATCAGCAGGCAGACACAGGAGGTGCCGAGCCATGGCGCTCGACCAGTCCTTCGTGGGGCGGAGCTACCCGCCCACCGAGCCCTACGAGGTGGGCCGGGAGAAGATCCGCGAGTTCGCCGAGGCGGTCGGGGACCCCAACCCCGCCTACACGGACCCGGAGGCAGCCAAGGCACTCGGCCACCCGGACGTCATCGCTCCGCCGACCTTCGTCTTCGCGATCACCTTCAAGGCGGCCGGACAGGTCGTCCAGGATCCCCAGCTGGGCCTGGACTACAGCCGGGTCGTCCACGGCGACCAGAAGTTCTCCTACGTCCGCCCCGTCCGCGCCGGCGACCGCCTCACCGTCACCTCCACCATCGAGGCGATCAAGTCCATGGCGGGCAACGACATCCTGGACATCCGCGGCGAGGTCCACGACGAGGCGGGCGAGCACGTCGTGACCGCCTGGACGAAGCTGGTCGCGCGCGCGGCAGAGGAGGCGTGAGCGAGAACATGACGGCGAAGATCGCATACGACGACATCGAGGTCGGCACCGAACTGCCCGCCCAGACCTTCCGCGTGACCCGCGCCACCCTCGTCCAGTACGCCGGCGCCTCCGGGGACTTCAACCCCATCCACTGGAACGAGAAGTTCGCCAAGGAGGTGGGCCTCCCGGACGTCATCGCGCACGGCATGTTCACCATGGCCGAGGCGATCCGGGTGGTCACCGACTGGACCGGCGACCCGGGTGCGGTGGTCGAGTACGGCGTCCGCTTCACCAAGCCCGTCGTCGTCCCGAACGACGACCAGGGCGCCCTCATCGAGGTCGGCGCCAAGGTGGCGGCCAAGCTGGACGACAACACGGTCCGCGTGGACCTCACGGCGACCAGCGCCGGGCAGAAGGTGCTCGGCATGTCGCGGGCGGTCGTGCGGCTGGCCTGACAGCCGCGCCTACGGCCTGGTGTAAGGGGTGTTCTCCATGGAGGGCGCCCCTTACGTGTGTGTGGCCCCCTGCCTGCGACAACGTCTCGCGGGCGAGGAACGTTCCGGCAGGGGCTTGACCTAGTTAGTGATTGAGTACTAACTTACTCGCATGGCCAGGATGAGCGCAGAAGAGCGGCGCGAGAGCGTCATTCGGGCGGCGACCACGGAGTTCGCCCGCGGCGGCTACTACGGCACGTCGACCGAGGCGATCGCCAAGCGGGTCGGTGTCTCGCAGCCGTATCTCTTCCGGCTCTTCCCGGGCAAGAAGGCACTCTTCCTCGCGGTGGCGCAGCGGTGCATGGAGGACACCATCCGCACCTTCGAGGAGGCCGCCAAGGGGCTGGAGGGCGAGGAGGCCCTGCGCGCCATGGCGAACGCGTACACCAAGGTCATCGCGGAGCGGCCCGAGCGGCTGCTGATGCAGATGCAGATGTACGTCACCGTGGGCGCCGCCGAGCAGGCGGGCGACCACGAGCTCGGCGAAGCGGTGCGCAACGGATGGATGCGGCTGTGGGACACGGTCCATCTGCCGCTGGGTGCCGACATCGACGGAACGACGACGTTCATGGCGTACGGGATGCTCATCAACTGCCTGGTGGCCATGGGTTTTCCTCCCGAGCATCGAGTCTGGGAGGGGCTGTATCCAGAGGCGCGGCTGGAAGGCCGTCTGGAGAAGTAGTCCACGCACTCCGCGGGAAGGGCGCCGCAACCGCCTTTTCTTGCCCGTGAAAGTTAGTCATCAATAACTAACCAAACAGACCTACCGAGCGACTGATCACCCTCTGGGGGAGCGATGTCACAGCAGACCGCACGTCGCGGGGGAACCGTCTGGGCCCTCGTCATCACCAGCGTCGCCGGATTCATGGCGGCCCTCGACAACCTCGTCGTCACCACCGCCCTGCCCTCCATCCGAAAGGACCTCGGCGGAGCGCTGGGCGACCTGGAATGGACCGTCAGCGCCTACACCCTCACCTTCGCCGTCCTCCTGATGTTCGGCGCGGCGCTCGGCGACCGGTTCGGCCGCCGCCGGCTCTTCCTCGCCGGCCTCACCGTCTTCACCGGCGCCTCCGCGGCCGCGGCCATGGCGACCGGCATCAACTCCCTGATCGCCGCCCGTGCGGTGCAGGGCGTGGGCGCCGCGATCATGATGCCCCTGACGCTCACCCTCCTCACGGCCGCCGTGCCCGCGGCCAAGCGCGGGATGGCGTACGGCATCTGGGGTGCCGTCAACGGCCTCGCCGTGGCCTCCGGCCCGCTGATCGGCGGCAGCCTCACCGAGCACGTCTCCTGGCACTGGATCTTCTGGCTGAACGTCCCGCTGGGCCTCGCCCTGCTGCCCCTGGCCCGCCTGCGCCTCGCCGAGTCGTACGGCACCGGCGCCCCGCTCGACGTCCCCGGCACCCTGCTCGCCAGCGGTGGTCTCTTCGGGATCGTCTACGGCCTGGTGCGCGGCCCCTCCGACGGCTGGACCGCCCCCCTGGTCCTGACCGGCCTCGTCGCCGGTACCGCGCTGCTCGCAGCATTCGTCGGCTACAGCCTGCGAGCCAAGAACCCCATGCTCCCGATGCGACTGTTCCGCTCCCGTGCCTTCTCCGGCATCAACGCCGCGAGCCTGCTGATGTTCCTCGGCATGTTCGGCTCGATCTTCCTTCTGAGCCAGTTCATGCAGGGCGTCCTCGGCTACTCGCCCACGGAGGCGGGCCTGCGTATGCTGCCCTGGACCGGCATGCCGATGATCGCCGCGCCGATCGCCGGCATCCTGTCCGACCGCATCGGCGGCCGACCCGTCGTCGCCACCGGCCTCTTCCTGCAGGCCGTCGGCCTCGGCTGGATGGCTTCCGTGGTGGCGCCCGGCGTCTCCTACACCGCCCAGCTGCCCGCCCTGATCATCAGCGGCATCGGCATGGGGCTGTACTTCGCGCCGGCCGCCAACCTGGTGATGTCCAGTGTCCGCGCCAAGGAACAGGGCATCGCGTCCGGGGCCAACAACGCGCTGCGCGAGGTGGGCGGGGCGCTCGGCATCGCGATCATGTCGTCGATCTTCTCGGCACAGGGCGGCTACGAGTCCGCGCAGAGCTTCGTCGACGGCCTGCAGCCGGCGCTGGTGACCGGGTCCGCGGTCGTTGCGCTGGCCGGTGTGGCGGCGCTGCTGATCCCGAGGCGGCGCACCACGGAGCCCTCCGCGCCGACGTCCACGGACGAACCGACGCCGACCCTGGAGCCGGTCGCAGGCTGACCCCCACCACAGCGGCCCCGCCCGAAAGGGCGGGGCCGCCGCATACGCCCGGCGACCGGAACCGGGGCGGGGTTCGCCCGCCCGCGTCGGCGGGGTGCCGCTGCGCCCACCCGTGCCGCCCCGGCGGTACGGCTGCCCGCAGCTACGGCGGCGGGTGGCACCCCGGCGGCCGGAACCGGAGCGGGGCAGGGTCCGCTCGCCCGCGCCGGCGGGGTGCCGCTGCGCCCACCCGTGCCGCCCCAGCGGCACGACTGCCCGCAGCTACGGGGCGAGTGGCACCCCGGCGGTACGGCTGCCCGCAGCTACGGCGGTGAGTGGCACCCGCAGTCGCGTACGGCGGGAAGGGGACGTGTCGGGGGGTGCCCGCCCGCAGCGGCCGGCGTCACCCCCGAGCACAGCCGCAACCACCAGCAACCGCCGGACCGAGGACGGACACCCCCCGGCGCGGCCCCGCCCCACCCACCGAACCGCAGGCGCCACCCGCACCCCCGCCGAAGCCGCGCAGGCGCCGCAGGCATCTGCACCGCCGAAGCCGCGCAGGCGCCGCAGGCATCTGCACCGCCGAAGCCGCGCAGGCGCCGCAGGCAGCCGCACCCGCCGAAGCCGCACAGGCGCCGCAGGCGCCACCCACACCCCCACCGAAGGCACAGAGGCGCCGCAGGCATCCGCTCCCCAGCCGCCCGGACCCCGTCTCGTACCCTTGAGCCCGTGCAGGAACGACACGACGCCCCCCTCGCCCCACTGACCACCTTCCGGCTGGGCGGTCCCGCGACCCGTCTGGTCACCGCCACCACCGACGCCGAGGTGATCGCGGCGGTCCGCGAGGCCGACGACACCGGCACCCCGCTCCTGCTGATCGGCGGCGGCTCGAACCTGGTCATCGGCGACAAGGGCTTCGCCGGCACCGCACTGGTCATCGCCACCAAGGGCTTCGACCTCGACGGCACACGCCTGGAGCTGGCCGCCGGCGAGGTGTGGACCGACGCGGTCGCCCGCACCGTCGAGGCCGGACTCGCCGGTATCGAGTGCCTGGCCGGCATCCCGGGCTCGGCCGGCGCGACCCCCATCCAGAACGTGGGGGCGTACGGCCAGGAGGTCTCCTCGACCATCACCGAGGTGATCGCCTACGACCGCCACACCCGCGAAACGGTCACCGTCCCGAACGCCGACTGCGCCTTCTCGTACCGCCACAGCCGCTTCAAGGCCGCCCCCGACCGCTACGTCGTGCTGCGCGTCCGCTTCGAGCTGGAGGACGCGGGCGGACTGTCCGCGCCCGTGAAGTACGCCGAGGTCGCGCGTGCGCTCGGCGTCGAGCAGGGGGAGCGGGTGCCGCTCGCCACCGCCCGCGAGACGGTGCTGAAACTGCGCGCCGGGAAGGGCATGGTTCTCGACCCCGAGGACCACGACACCTGGTCCGCCGGCTCCTTCTTCACCAACCCCATCCTCACCGACGAGCAGTTCGCCGCTTTCCACGCACGCGTGCGCGAACGCCTGGGCGACGGCGTGGAGCCGCCCGCCTACCCGGCGGGGGAGGGCCTTACGAAGACCTCCGCGGCCTGGCTCATCGACAAGGCGGGGTTCACCAAGGGCTACGGCACCGGCCCGGCCCGGATCTCCACCAAGCACACCCTCGCCCTCACCAACCGGGGTACCGCCACCACCGAGGACCTGCTCGCCCTGGCCCGCGACGTGGTCGCGGGCGTCCGGGAGGCCTTCGGGATCACGCTCGTCAACGAGCCGGTGACGGTCGGCGTCAGCCTGTAGCGCCAGGCCGGCCCGGGCGGACGGACAGGCGCACAGGGCGCAGCCCTAGTACGCCAGTCCCACCCCCTGCTTCACCGTCCCCACGTCGTCGATCATCGCCAGCATGGCGTGCGCGACATCGGCGCGTGCGATGAAGCGGCCCTTGCGCGGGAAGCCGCCGACGACGGTGCGGTAGCGGCCGGTGAGCGGCTTGTTCTGCAGCCGCGGTGGCCGTACGGACGTCCAGTCCGTGCCGCTGCGGGCCAGCTCGGCCTCCATGCCGCGCAGATCGGTGTAGACGTCCTTGAGGGCGGCCGACACGAGACCGCGCATCGCACGGTCGATGGCGCCGTCGCCGTCGGGGGCGGGGCCGACGGGAGCGGCGCTGACCACGAGCAGCCGTCGTACGCGCTCGGTCTCCATGGCGCGCAGCACCGTACGGGTCAGCCGGGTGGCGACCCCGGCGTCCTTGCGGCTGCGCGCGCCCAGACCGGAGAGGACGGCGTCCCGGCCGCTGACGGCGGCACGCAACTCCTCGATGTCGGTGAGGTCGGCGCGGAACACCTCCAGTGCGTCCCCCGTGACGTCGAGCCGGGCCGGATCGCGGACCACCGCGGTCACCCGGTGGCCCGCCCCGAGGGCCTGGCGCACGATCTCCCGGCCGATGCCGCCGGTGGCGCCGAAAACGGTGAGGTTCATGAGTGCTCCCGTACTCGGGATTGGTGGGTGAGTACTCACTCACCCTGCTTCCTTCTAGAGTGGGTAATCACTCACCCACCCGTCAAGCCGATTGGACGCCCCATGGAGCCGAAGCCGGCGCGTGTCCGCATCCTCGACGCCGCCCACGAGCTCATGCTCACCGTCGGTCTCGCCCGCGCCACCACCAAGGAGATCGCCCGCGCGGCCGGGTGCTCCGAAGCGGCCCTCTACAAGTACTTCGACAGCAAGGAGGAGCTGTTCGTGCGGGTGCTCGCCGAGCGGCTGCCCCGGCTCACGCCCCTCCTGGCCGCCCTCGCCGCCGAACCGGGGCAGGGCACCCTGGAGGGAAACCTCACCGGGATCGCCCGCCAGGCCGCACTCTTCTACGAGCAGAGCTTCCCGATCGCCGCCTCCCTGTACGCCGAGCCCCAGCTCAAACGGCGCCACGACGACGCCATGCGCACGCTCGGCGCCGGCCCGCACCGGCCCATCCAGGACCTGGACGCCTACCTGCGCGCCGAACAGGCCCTCGGCCGCGTCCGCGCCGATGCCGACACCTTCGCCGCGGCCTCCCTGCTGCTGGGCGCCTGCGCACAGCGCGCGTTCGCCTACGACATGACCGGCACGGGGGAGCGGCCCCCGGTCGACGCGTTCGCCGAACGGCTCGCGAGGACACTGCTGGGCGGAATCTCCGTTGCGCCCACGCGCGCGTGACCGTCACGCTGGGTGCATGACAAGCACCCGGGCGGGCGCCTCGGGCAGCACCGTATGCGACTGAGGCTGCGCCGGTTCCGTCCCCGCACCGGACCACACACCTACCGCGTCGTCCAGCCCCGGCACTCCTTGCTGCACACCTCCTTGCGCGCTCCCGACCCCATCGGCCTGCTGCTCGGCGACCACCACGGACTGAGCAGGCCGGCGGGGCTGTTCTCCTTCGCCGCCTGCTCCCGGCGCACCATCGTCCATGTGCCGCTGCGCGACGGCGTGCCACCCGACGAGGGCGTCGGCGAGCCGGTCGACCTCGTCCTGGTCCACCACAGCCTCGGCCTGCGCGCCGGCCAGTGGCCCGAACTGCGGCGCAGGCTATGGCAGGGCACCCCGCTCACCGTCCGCACCGACGAGGCGCGCACCGCGCGGGACGCCGCCGCGTGGCGCACACGCCAGGAGCGGACCGGTTCCCGGGACGCGCTGAGGCACGCCACGCACGCGCGTACGCTCTTCTTCTTCGGCGACCGCGCCCTGTTCGCCGACACCGCGGTCCGGCTCTCAGATGCGGCGGGCCACGGGCCCCTTCAGAAGCGTGCCGGCGAGGGGCGCATGGCGTACATGGGGTCGATCCGCCCCCTGGTCGACCCGCCCGGCGGCGGACATCCGGTCGAGGTGATGATCTGCTTCAAGGCGTATCCGCCCTACGCGCACTTCAGGCCGCCGGGCGGGCCAGCCACTCGTCCACGCCGGCCAGCAGCCGTGCCCTGACGTCTTCCGGGGCGGCCGAGCCCCGCACCGACTGGCGGGCCAACTCGGCGAGTTCGGCGTCCGAGAAACCGTGGGCCTGTCGGGCGATCTCGTACTGCGCGGCCAGCCGGGAACCGAACAGAAGCGGGTCGTCGGCGCCCAGCGCCATCGCGACACCGGCGTCGTACAGCGTCCGCAGCGGGACGTCCTCGGGCTTCTCGTACACGCCCAGGGCCACGTTCGAAGCGGGGCAGACCTCACACGTCACCCCCCGCTCCGCGAGCCGCCTCAGCAGCCGGGGGTCCTCCGCGGCCCGCACCCCGTGCCCGATCCGGTTCGCGTCCAGGTCGTCGAGACAGTCCCGTACCGACGAAGGACCCGTCAGCTCGCCGCCGTGCGGCGCCGACAGCAGCCCGCCCTCGCGGGCGATCGCGAACGCCCGGTCGAAGTCCCTCGCCATGCCCCGGCGTTCGTCGTTGGAGAGCCCGAAACCGACCACGCCCCGGTCCGCGTACCGCACGGCCAGCCGGGCCAGCGTCCGCGCGTCCAGGGGATGCTTCATACGGTTCGCGGCGACCAGCACCCGCATCCCGAGCCCGGTCTCCCGCGAGGTCGTCTCCACCGCGTCCAGGATGATCTCCAGCGCCGGGATCAGACCCCCCAGCCGGGGTGCGTACGAGGTCGGGTCGACCTGGATCTCCAGCCACCCCGAGCCGTCCTTCAGATCCTCCTCGGCGGCTTCCCGCACCAGACGCCGGATGTCCTCGGGCTCCCTCAGGCACGAGCGCGCCGCGTCGTACAGCCGTTGGAAGCGGAACCAGCCCCGCTCGTCCGTCGCCCGCAGCCTCGGCGGCTCACCACTGGTCAACGCCTCGGTGAGCGCTTCGGGCAGTCGCACCCCGTACTTGTCGGCCAGCTCCAGCACGGTGGTGGGCCGCATCGACCCGGTGAAGTGCAGATGGAGATGGGCCTTCGGCAGCTCAGAGACATCACGTACACGCTCCATTCCAGGATCCTGCCGTACGTCACTGCCGTCCCGGTAGCGGATTGCCCGTACGTGGTCTTGCTCGCACAAAGAAACAGGGGGCGGCTCCGAAAAACCGGAGCCGCCCCCTGTACAGGGTGGACGTCAGTCCTGAGCTTCCGCCAGCAGCTTCTGGATCCGGCTGACACCCTCGACGAGATCCTCGTCACCCAGGGCGTACGACAGCCGCAGATAACCCGGCGTACCGAAAGCCTCGCCCGGGACGACCGCGACCTCGGCCTCCTCCAGGATCAGCGCGGCCAGCTCCACGGTGTCCTGCGGGCGCTTGCCGCGGATCTCCTTGCCGAGCAGGCCCTTGACCGACGGGTACGCGTAGAAGGCGCCCTCGGGCTCGGGGCAGACCACGCCGTCGATCTCGTTGAGCATCCGCACGATGGTCTTGCGGCGGCGGTCGAAGGCCTCCCGCATCTTCGCGACGGCGTCCAGGTCGCCGGAGACGGCGGCCAGCGCCGCGACCTGGGCGACGTTCGACACGTTCGAGGTGGCGTGCGACTGCAGGTTGGTCGCGGCCTTGACCACGTCCTTCGGGCCGATGACCCAGCCCACGCGCCAGCCCGTCATGGCATACGTCTTCGCGACACCGTTGACCACGATGCACTTGTCGCGCAGCTCGGGCAGCAGCGCGGGCAGCGACACGGACACCGCGTCGCCGTACACCAGGTGCTCGTAGATCTCGTCGGTCAGCACCCACAGGCCGTGCTCGACGGCCCAGCGGCCGATCTCCTCGGTCTCGGCCTCGGAGTACACCGCACCGGTCGGGTTGGACGGCGACACGAACAGGACGACCTTCGTCTTCTCCGTGCGGGCCGCCTCGAGCTGCTCGACCGAGACGCGGTAGCCGGTGGTCTCGTCCGCGACGACGTCCACGGGCACGCCACCCGCGAGCCGGATCGACTCCGGGTACGTCGTCCAGTACGGCGCCGGGACGATGACCTCGTCGCCCGGGTCGAGGATCGCGGCGAAGGCCTCGTAGATGGCCTGCTTGCCACCGTTGGTGACCAGGATCTGCGAGACGTCGGGCTCCCAGCCGGAGTCGCGCAGCGTCTTCGCGGCGATCGCGGCCTTCAGCTCGGGCAGACCGCCGGCCGGTGTGTACCGGTGGTACTTCGGGTTCTTGCAGGCCTCGACGGCGGCCTCGACGATGTAGTCCGGGGTCGGGAAGTCGGGCTCACCTGCGCCGAAGCCGATCACCGGACGCCCGGCGGCCTTGAGGGCCTTGGCCTTGGCGTCCACGGCGAGGGTGGCGGACTCGGAGATCGCGCCGACTCGGGCGGAGACCCGGCGCTCGGTGGGAGGGGTTGCAGCGCTCATGGGGCCCATCGTTTCAGACCGGAAACGGCCCCGGCACGCGGGTTTCACAGACTGAACATGTGTGGGTCGACCACTGAACACCTGTCCGGAATCAGCCGGTGGCCTGGGTGATCTTCCATCGGTTTTCCGGCGATCTTCCTCCGCCAAGGCGCCTACGGGCGCTTTCTGTTCGACGATGCGCTCCGGAGCACGTACACTCTCACCTCGTTGGCCATCAGCAGCCGCGCCGCAGGCGGTGCACACCGAGCACCCGGTCGGATGCGGTACGTTGGGGGACACACAAAGGGTCGTAGCTCAATTGGTAGAGCACCGGTCTCCAAAACCGGCGGTTGGGGGTTCAAGTCCCTCCGGCCCTGCTACACACACCTTCGCCAGGATGTGTGCGCATGTACGTACAGCAATGCAACGCCGTGCGGCTCAGACCGGGCGCGGCACGGCCACGACCCGGGAACAGGTGAGGACGAATGGCGGACGCCGTGGGCTCCATCGACACGCCTGGTGCCCAGGACGAGGCGCAGGAGTCGAAGAAGAAGGCCCGTAAGGGCGGCAAGCGGGCCAAGAAAGGTCCGTTCAAGAGGCTTGCCCTCTTCTACCGCCAGGTCATCGCCGAACTCCGCAAGGTCGTCTGGCCTACGCGTAACCAGCTGACGTCGTACACCACCGTGGTGATCTTCTTCGTCGCCGTCATGATCGCCCTGGTGACCGTGATTGACTATGGGCTCAACCACGCGGCCAAGTACGTCTTCGGCTGAGCCGAGAGCGAAGGGCGCCGAGGTACCCGGCGCCCCTTTCGCATGTTCCACCCCTATGTATCCAGGAAGAAGCAGCCACCGTGTCTGACACGAACCTGAACGACGACGCCATCGAGCCGGACGAGTCCGTGGACGACGAGCTCGACATCGTCGAGGGCGCGGACGAGCAGGACGAGTTCGAGGCTGCCGAGGCCGAGGCGGGGGAGCCGGCCGAGGAGGCCGCCCTGCAGGTCGTGGACGAGGACGAGACCGCCGAGGAAGAGATCGCGGAGGAGGAGTCCGAGCCGGTCGACCCGGTCCAGGCCCTCCGCGAGGAGCTGCGCTCCCTGCCCGGCGAGTGGTACGTCATCCACACCTACGCCGGTTACGAGAACCGCGTGAAGACCAACCTGGAGCAGCGCGCCGTCTCGCTGAACGTCGAGGACTACATCTTCCAGGCCGAGGTGCCGCAGGAAGAGGTCGTCCAGATCAAGAACGGCGACCGCAAGACGATCAAGCAGAACAAGCTCCCGGGCTACGTCCTCGTCCGCATGGACCTGACGAACGAGTCCTGGGGTGTCGTCCGCAACACCCCCGGCGTCACCGGCTTCGTGGGCAACGCCTACGACCCCTACCCGCTGACCCTGGACGAGATCGTCAAGATGCTCGCCCCGGAGGCCGAGGAGAAGGCCGCTCGCGAGGCCGCCGAGGCCGAGGGCAAGCCGGCTCCGCAGCGCAAGGTCGAGGTCCAGGTGCTGGACTTCGAGGTGGGCGACTCGGTCACCGTCACCGACGGCCCGTTCGCCACGCTCCAGGCGACCATCAACGAGATCAACCCCGACTCCAAGAAGGTCAAGGGTCTGGTGGAGATCTTCGGTCGTGAGACCCCGGTCGAGCTCTCGTTCGACCAGATCCAGAAGAACTAGCTTCTTCCGGAAAGAGCTTCCGGCCAGGTCAGGTGGGCTGTTCGCAGCCTGCCTGACCTGCTCGGTTTTTGGCCGCGCATCCATACCCGTTATCGTTGTGCGGTATGCCTTCATCCGGGACGCGACCCGGACGGAGGCACGCCTCAATCGAAAGGACCCGGAGAGCAATGCCTCCCAAGAAGAAGAAGGTCACGGGGCTCATCAAGCTCCAGATCCAGGCCGGCGCCGCCAACCCGGCCCCGCCGGTCGGCCCCGCGCTGGGTCAGCACGGCGTCAACATCATGGAGTTCTGCAAGGCGTACAACGCCGCGACCGAGTCGCAGCGTGGCTGGGTGATCCCGGTGGAGATCACGGTCTACGAGGACCGCTCCTTCACCTTCATCACCAAGACGCCGCCGGCCGCCAAGATGATCCTCAAGGCCGCGGGCATCGAGAAGGGCTCCGGCGAGCCGCACAAGACCAAGGTCGCCAAGATCACCGAGGCGCAGGTCCGCGAGATCGCCCAGACCAAGCTCCCCGACCTCAACGCCAACGACCTGGACGCCGCCGCGAAGATCATCGCCGGTACCGCGCGTTCCATGGGCGTCACGGTCGAGGGCTGAGCCCCAACTCCCCCGTACATCAGCAGAAGTGGCAGGGCCTGCTCGGCCCGGACCACGACTCCTAAGAATCACCAGGAGAAGCAGTGAGCAAGCGCAGCAAGTCTCTCCGCGCTGCGGACGCCAAGGTCGACCGGGAAAAGCTCTACGCCCCGCTCGAGGCCGTCCGTCTCGCCAAGGAGACCTCCACGACCAAGTTCGACGGCACCGTCGAGGTCGCCTTCCGTCTGGGTGTCGACCCGCGCAAGGCCGACCAGATGGTCCGTGGCACCGTGAACCTTCCGCACGGCACCGGTAAGACCGCCCGGGTCCTGGTCTTCGCGACCGGTGACCGTGCTGCGGCCGCGGAGGCCGCGGGCGCCGACATCGTCGGCTCCGACGAACTGATCGACGAGGTCTCGAAGGGCCGCCTGGACTTCGACGCCGTCGTCGCCACCCCGGACCTCATGGGCAAGGTCGGCCGCCTCGGCCGTGTGCTCGGTCCCCGTGGTCTCATGCCGAACCCCAAGACCGGCACCGTGACCCCGGACGTGGCGAAGGCCGTCAACGACATCAAGGGCGGCAAGATCGAGTTCCGCGTCGACAAGCACTCGAACCTGCACTTCATCATCGGCAAGACGTCCTTCGACGACGACAAGCTGGTGGAGAACTACGGCGCCGCGCTGGAGGAGATCCTCCGTCTGAAGCCGTCCGCCGCCAAGGGTCGCTACATCAAGAAGGCCGCGGTCTCCACCACCATGGGCCCCGGCATTCCGGTCGACCCGAACCGCACCCGCAACCTCCTCGTCGAGGAGGACCCGGCCGCCGTCTGATCCTGACGACAGCCGCGCGTACGCGTCTTTTCGCACGAGCCCCGCCACCTCAGGGTTGCGGGGCTCGTCCCTTTTCCCGGACGGATGTCAGTGCCCTGCGTTAGCGTCAGGGCACGGCAATCGCACAGGGGTGGGGGACCGATGAAGAGCACGACCGTGCGCCGGGTGAGCCTTTCGATCGCAGCGGTGACCGCGCTGTCGGCCGTGGCCGCGTGCAGCTCCGCGGACTCCTCCGGCAAGGGCACGGGAGCCTCCGGCAAGGGCGTGACGCACGTCAGCCCCATAGCGGCCCTGCGCACCGCCGAGAAGTCCACCGACGGCGCCGACTCCGCGAAGGTCGAGTCCACGACCACCATGGGCTCCCTGATCTCCATGAAGGGCGACGGCGCCCTGGGCTGGGCGGACGGCCTCACCGGCACCATGACCATCACGTACACCGGCGGCACCATGGCGGACACCATGCGCCGGATCGGCACCACGTCGATGGAGGCCCGCTATCTGCCCGACGCCTACTACGCGAAGATGGGCGAGAAGTTCGCCGGGCAGGCGGGCGGCAAGCACTGGATCCGTTACGGCTACGCGGACCTCGCCGACCTCGGCGGCGGCTCCGGCGCCTACCTCCGGGACCAGATGCAGAACACGACGCCCAACCAGTCGGTGAGGCTCCTGCTGGCCTCCGGGGGCGTCAAGAAGGTCGGCACCGAGAAGGTGCGCGGAGTCGACACCACGCACTACTCGGGCACGGTGGACATCGCGGACCTCGCCCGCAAGAACTCCAACCTCACCCCGGGCCAGCTCGCCGGCCTGAAGAAACAGCTCACCCAGGCCGGCGTCAGCACGGAGTCCGTCGACATCTGGGTCGACGACCAGAACCTCCTGGTCAAGAAGGTCGAGAAGGGCCGCATGTCGGCCGGCGAGTACACCCAGACCGCGTACTACAGCGACTACGGCGTGAAGGTCTCCGCGACCAAGCCGCCCGCGAGTGACACCGAGGACTTCAAGCAGCTGATGAAGAAGCAGGGCTGGACACCGGGCAGCAGCGACACCGCGAGCGGATCCGGCAGCAGCTCCTGAGGCCGGCGGGGCTGCTGGTGTTCGGGGGAATAGGGAAGACTCCCGCAGCTTCCTGAGGCTAGGCTCGCCTCCTTACTGTGTATCAGCCATGCATTCCATGGGGGGAATCAATGGGGACTTCCGTACGGGTTTCAGCGCACCGCAAAGCGACCGGGGCCGGGCTGGCCGCCCTGCTGCTCGCCGGGGGAGCGGTCGGCTGTCAGAAGAGCGACTCCGCCGAGTCGCCCGCGATGACTCCGGCGGCGGCCGTCGCCAAGGCGGCGAAGAACAGCGAAGACATCAAGTCCGCGCATTACCGGATGACGGGCCAGGTCCCGGGAGCGGGCCAGGTGTCCGCCGAGGCGGCGGTGAGCATCAAGCCGCTGGCGATGAGCATGAAAATGACGGCCCCGAGCCAGGGAACCAAGGGCCCGGTCGAGATCCGCCTCGTCGGCAAGGCCATGTACATAGGCGGGAACGCCTCCATGGCCAAGGAGATGGACGGCAAGAGCTGGATCAAGCTCGACATGTCCGCGCTCGGCGGCAAGGGGCTGAACGCGGATCAGCTGGGCGCCGGCCAGGCCGACCAGAATCCGGCCGCCAACTCCACCTTCCTCACCGGCTCCAAGGACGTGAAGAAGGTCGGCACCGAGACCGTCGGCGGCGTGAAGACCACCCACTACGCGGGCAAGGTCACCGTCGAGGACCTCAGGGCCTCGCTCAAGGAGAAGGACAAGACCGTCAACAAGACCGTCCGGGAACAGCGCGAGAAGAGCCTCGAGCAGTTCGAGAAGATGGGCGTCGACTCGTTCACCATGGACGCGTGGATCGACGGCGACGACCACACCAAGCAGTTCCGGATGCGTGGCGAGGCCGACAAGGGTCCCCTCGACCTGACGATCACCTTCCTCGACATCAACAAGCCGGTCACGGTCACGGCCCCGCCGGCCAAGGACACCGCCGACCTCGCCGAGATGATGAAGGGCGCCCAGAGCTGAGCCGTAGAGCCGGATTTGCTTGACAGCGATCCGGTCACGTACCCTCCTGGAGAAGCCAAAGACCGCTGGTCGTTGCCGTGCGCTCCTGGAGGGTGCGGTGGCCGAAGGATCCGCTGAACCGCGGACGACCCGCGCAGGTGACTGTGGAAGTGCTCCCGGAAAGCCCCTGTCCAGGGGGATTCTGGTCGAGCTACGCCCCGTGCGCCTGCGCCGGGGCGTTTCGTTTGCTCCAGCCCCTTCCGAGCGGTCGTCATCACCCGGAAGGAGGCCGACGCTCATGGCAAGGCCCGACAAGGCTGCCGCGGTGGCCGAGCTCGCGGAGCAGTTCCGTAGCTCGAACGCTGCCGTGCTGACCGAGTACCGGGGTCTCACCGTGGCGCAGCTCAAGACGCTGCGTCGTTCGCTCGGTGAGAACGCCCAGTACGCCGTGGTGAAGAACACGCTGACCAAGATTGCGGCCAACGAGGCCGGGATCTCGACGCTCGACGACCTGTTCAACGGTCCGACGGCGGTCGCCTTCGTCACCGGTGACCCGGTGGAGTCGGCGAAGGGTCTTCGTGACTTCGCCAAGGACAACCCGAACCTCGTCATCAAGGGCGGTGTCCTTGACGGCAAGGCGCTGTCCGCCGACGAGATCAAGAAGCTCGCGGACCTCGAGTCCCGCGAGGTTCTGCTCGCCAAGCTGGCGGGCGCCCTGAAGGGCAAGCAGACGCAGGCTGCACAGCTCTTCCAGGCGCTTCCGACGAAGCTCGTCCGCACCGTGGACGCCCTTCGCGCCAAGCAGGACGAGCAGGGCGGTGCCGAGTAACTCGGCTCGCGCATTGACCGCCGCCTGAGGCTCCCCGCCTGAGGCAACGGTCACAGCGGGCCGAACGTACGCCCGCCAGACATGTACATCCGGCACCAGCCGAAATTAGTGGAAGGAAAGCCATCGTGGCTCTCACCCAGGACGAACTGCTCGCCGAGTTCGAGGGCATGACCCTCATCCAGCTCTCCGAGTTCGTGAAGGCGTTCGAGGAGAAGTTCGACGTCACCGCCGCTGCCGCGGCCGTCGTCGCCGCCCCGGCTGCCGGCGGTGCCGCCGGTGGCGCCGCCGAGGTCGAGGAGAAGGACGAGTTCGACGTCATCCTCACCGGCGCCGGCGACAAGAAGATCCAGGTCATCAAGGTCGTGCGTGAGCTGACCTCGCTGGGCCTGAAGGAGGCCAAGGACCTCGTGGACGGCGCCCCGAAGCCCGTTCTCGAGAAGGTCGCCAAGGACGCCGCGGACAAGGCCAAGGAGGCCCTCGAGGGCGCTGGCGCCTCCGTCGACGTCAAGTAAGGCTTCTTCGGCCCCCCAGGGGCTGTAACGCCTGAGCTCTGAAGAGCGATCATCCATCCGGGTGGTCGCTCTTCGGCGTTCCTGAGCGTCGGGTGGTGGCTGCCTTGCACCCTCGGGTGTGCGGAGTATGGTGATCTTCGTCGTGCCTCCAAGCACCCCAGGTGGTATGTGGTTTGGGCCATGGGGGCCTTGACGAACTGCACGCAGCGCGCAATTCTCAGGACGCGTCGTCACAAGGATCCGAATCCGAGGCATGGATCGACGGCGAAGAGGGCAGTATCAACGTGCATTGAGGGCGTGGGCTTGCCGCAGGTGTTGAGAACAACGAGGGTCTCAGAAAACCGGGGCTGGACATCAGTGTGCCGAGTGGCTACACTGACCCTTTGCGCTGCCTGTTAGCTGTCCCCTGCCCGTCACCAGGGGCATGCCCTCGCTTGAGCACCGACGATCGGAACGTCCCTGACCTGGCCTTTCGGCCAAATCGGGGAGTCCTGTCTCTGTGTGCGGGAGAGGGACCGGTACGCGCGTAGTGAGTCCGAGCCCTCGGAAGGACCCCCTCTTGGCCGCCTCGCGCACTGCCTCGACCGCGAATACGAACAACGGTGCCAGCACCGCCCCGCTGCGCATCTCCTTTGCAAAGATCAAGGAGCCCCTCGAGGTTCCCAACCTGCTCGCGCTGCAGACCGAGAGCTTTGACTGGCTGCTCGGGAACACCGCCTGGCAGAGTCGGGTCGAGGAGGCTCTGGAGTCCGGTCAGGACGTCCCCACCAAGTCCGGTCTGGAGGAGATCTTCGAGGAGATCTCCCCGATCGAGGACTTCTCCGGGTCGATGTCGCTGACGTTCCGCGACCACCGTTTCGAACCGCCGAAGAACAGCATCGACGAGTGCAAGGAGCGCGACTTCACGTACGCCGCCCCGCTCTTCGTGACGGCTGAGTTCACCAACAACGAGACCGGCGAGATCAAGTCCCAGACGGTCTTCATGGGCGACTTCCCGCTCATGACGAACAAGGGCACGTTCGTCATCAACGGCACCGAGCGTGTCGTGGTGTCGCAGCTGGTCCGTTCGCCCGGTGTCTACTTCGACTCCAGCATCGACAAGACGTCCGACAAGGACATCTTCTCCGCCAAGATCATCCCGTCCCGGGGTGCCTGGCTGGAGATGGAGATCGACAAGCGCGACATGGTCGGTGTGCGCATCGACCGCAAGCGCAAGCAGTCCGTGACCGTTCTGCTCAAGGCTCTCGGTTGGACGACCGAGCAGATCCTGGAGGAGTTCGGCGAGTACGAGTCCATGCGCGCCACCCTGGAGAAGGACCACACCCAGGGCCAGGACGACGCGCTGCTCGACATCTACCGCAAGCTGCGCCCGGGCGAGCCCCCGACGCGTGAGGCCGCGCAGACGCTGCTCGAGAACCTCTACTTCAACCCGAAGCGCTACGACCTCGCCAAGGTCGGCCGCTACAAGGTCAACAAGAAGCTGGGTGCGGACGCTCCGCTCGACGCGGGCATCCTGACCGTCGAGGACATCATCTCGACGATCAAGTACCTGGTGAAGCTGCACGCGGGCGAGACCGAGACCGTTGGTGACAGCGGCCAGTCGATCGTCGTCGAGACCGACGACATCGACCACTTCGGCAACCGTCGTCTGCGCAGCGTCGGCGAGCTCATCCAGAACCAGGTCCGTACGGGTCTGGCGCGTATGGAGCGTGTCGTCCGCGAGCGGATGACGACTCAGGACGTCGAGGCGATCACGCCGCAGACCCTGATCAACATCCGGCCGGTCGTCGCCTCCATCAAGGAGTTCTTCGGCACCAGCCAGCTGTCGCAGTTCATGGACCAGAACAACCCGCTGTCGGGTCTCACCCACAAGCGCCGTCTGTCGGCTCTTGGCCCGGGTGGTCTCTCCCGTGAGCGGGCCGGCTTCGAGGTCCGTGACGTGCACCCGTCCCACTACGGCCGCATGTGCCCGATCGAGACCCCTGAAGGCCCGAACATCGGTCTGATCGGCTCGCTCGCCTCCTACGGCCGTGTCAACGCGTTCGGCTTCGTCGAGACGCCGTACCGCAAGGTCGTCGACGGTCAGGTCACCGACGAGGTCGACTACCTGACGGCCGACGAGGAGGACCGCTTCGTCATCGCGCAGGCCAACGCCACGCTCTCGGACGACCTGCGGTTCGCCGAGAACCGGGTGCTGGTCCGCCGCCGTGGCGGTGAGGTCGACTACGTCGCCGGTGACGACGTGGACTACATGGACGTCTCGCCGCGCCAGATGGTGTCGGTCGCGACCGCCATGATCCCGTTCCTCGAGCACGACGACGCCAACCGTGCCCTCATGGGCGCGAACATGATGCGTCAGGCCGTGCCCCTGATCAAGAGCGAGTCCCCGCTCGTCGGCACCGGCATGGAGTACCGCTCCGCCGTCGACGCCGGCGACGTGGTCAAGGCCGAGAAGGCGGGTGTGGTCCAGGAGGTCTCCGCGGACTACATCACCACCGCCAACGACGACGGCACGTACATCACGTACCGCCTGGCCAAGTTCGCCCGCTCCAACCAGGGCACCTCGGTCAACCAGAAGGTCATCGTCAACGAGGGCGACCGGATCATCGAGGGCCAGGTCCTGGCCGACGGTCCGGCCACCCAGAACGGCGAGATGGCGCTGGGCAAGAACCTGCTCGTTGCGTTCATGCCGTGGGAGGGTCACAACTACGAGGACGCGATCATCCTGTCGCAGCGCCTCGTGCAGGACGACGTCCTCTCCTCGATCCACATCGAGGAGCACGAGGTCGACGCCCGTGACACCAAGCTGGGCCCCGAGGAGATCACCCGGGACATCCCGAACGTCTCCGAGGAGGTCCTCGCCGACCTCGACGAGCGCGGCATCATCCGTATCGGTGCCGAGGTCATCGCCGGTGACATCCTCGTCGGCAAGGTGACCCCGAAGGGTGAGACCGAGCTGACCCCCGAGGAGCGCCTGCTGCGCGCGATCTTCGGTGAGAAGGCCCGTGAGGTCCGTGACACCTCGCTGAAGGTGCCGCACGGCGAGACCGGCAAGGTCATCGGCGTCCGCGTCTTCGACCGCGAGGAGGGCGACGAGCTTCCCCCCGGTGTGAACCAGCTGGTGCGCGTGTACGTGGCGCAGAAGCGCAAGATCACCGACGGTGACAAGCTCGCCGGCCGGCACGGCAACAAGGGTGTCATCTCGAAGATCCTGCCCATCGAGGACATGCCGTTCCTCGAGGACGGAACTCCGGTCGACATCATCCTCAACCCGCTGGGTGTGCCGTCCCGAATGAACCCGGGACAGGTCCTCGAGATCCACCTCGGCTGGCTCGCCAGCCGTGGCTGGGACGTCTCCGGTCTCGCCGACGAGTGGGCGCAGCGCCTGCAGGCCATCGGCGCCGACCAGGTCGACCCGGGCACGAACGTCGCGACCCCCGTCTTCGACGGTGCGCGCGAGGACGAGCTCGCGGGTCTGCTGCAGCACACCATCCCGAACCGTGACGGCGAGCGCATGGTGCTCCCGTCCGGAAAGGCGCGGCTGTTCGACGGCCGTAGCGGTGAGCCGTTCCCGGAGCCGATCTCGGTCGGCTACATGTACATCCTGAAGCTGCACCACCTGGTCGACGACAAGCTGCACGCGCGTTCGACCGGTCCGTACTCGATGATCACCCAGCAGCCGCTGGGTGGTAAGGCCCAGTTCGGTGGCCAGCGGTTCGGCGAGATGGAGGTGTGGGCGCTGGAGGCTTACGGCGCCGCCTACGCCCTCCAGGAGCTGCTGACCATCAAGTCCGACGACGTCACCGGTCGCGTGAAGGTCTACGAGGCCATCGTCAAGGGCGAGAACATCCCCGAGCCCGGCATCCCCGAGTCCTTCAAGGTGCTCATCAAGGAGATGCAGTCTCTCTGCCTGAACGTGGAGGTGCTGTCCAGCGACGGTATGTCCATCGAGATGCGCGACACCGACGAGGACGTCTTCCGCGCTGCGGAGGAGCTCGGCATCGACCTGTCCCGGCGCGAGCCGAGCAGCGTCGAAGAGGTCTGACGGGAGTCCGGCCGGAGGACCTGGTGAGGACCCTCCGGCCGGCCCCTGGACCCCCGTATCAGACCAAAGACTTACAACCCTGAGAGGGATTGACGCATAGTGCTCGACGTCAACTTCTTCGACGAGCTCCGGATCGGCCTGGCCACCGCTGACGACATCCGTCAGTGGAGCCACGGCGAGGTCAAGAAGCCCGAGACCATCAACTACCGCACCCTCAAGCCCGAAAAGGACGGACTCTTCTGCGAGAAGATCTTCGGTCCGACCCGGGACTGGGAGTGCTACTGCGGCAAGTACAAGCGTGTCCGGTTCAAGGGCATCATCTGTGAGCGCTGCGGCGTCGAGGTGACTCGCGCCAAGGTGCGCCGTGAGCGGATGGGCCACATCGAACTGGCCGCCCCCGTCACGCACATCTGGTACTTCAAGGGTGTCCCTTCGCGCCTCGGCTACCTGCTGGACCTGGCGCCCAAGGACCTCGAGAAGGTCATCTACTTCGCGGCGTACATGATCACGTACGTCGACGAGGAGCGCCGTACCCGCGACCTGCCCTCCCTGGAGGCGCACGTCTCGGTCGAGCGTCAGCAGATCGAGAACCGCCGGGACGCCGACCTGGAGGCCCGCGCCAAGAAGCTCGAGTCCGACCTGGCCGAGCTCGAGGCCGAGGGCGCCAAGGCCGACGTGCGCCGCAAGGTGCGCGAGGGTGCCGAGCGTGAGATGAAGCAGCTGCGCGACCGTGCGCAGCGCGAGATCGACCGTCTCGACGAGGTGTGGACCCGCTTCAAGAACCTCAAGGTCCAGGACCTCGAGGGCGACGAGCTCCTCTACCGCGAGCTGCGTGACCGCTTCGGCACGTACTTCGACGGCTCGATGGGTGCCGCGGCGCTGCAGAAGCGCCTGGAGTCCTTCGACCTGGAGGAGGAGGCCGAGCGCCTCCGCGAGATCATCCGCACCGGCAAGGGCCAGAAGAAGACCCGTGCGCTGAAGCGGCTGAAGGTCGTGTCTGCCTTCCTGCAGACCTCCAACAGCCCCAAGGGCATGGTCCTGGACTGCGTCCCGGTCATCCCGCCGGACCTCCGCCCGATGGTGCAGCTGGACGGTGGCCGCTTCGCGACCTCCGACCTGAACGACCTGTACCGCCGTGTGATCAACCGCAACAACCGACTGAAGCGCCTTCTCGACCTCGGTGCGCCCGAGATCATCGTGAACAACGAGAAGCGCATGCTCCAGGAGGCCGTGGACGCGCTGTTCGACAACGGCCGTCGTGGCCGTCCGGTCACCGGTCCCGGTAACCGCCCGCTGAAGTCCCTCAGCGACATGCTGAAGGGTAAGCAGGGTCGATTCCGTCAGAACCTGCTCGGCAAGCGTGTCGACTACTCGGCGCGTTCCGTGATCGTCGTCGGTCCGCAGCTGAAGCTGCACCAGTGCGGTCTGCCGAAGGCGATGGCGCTGGAGCTCTTCAAGCCGTTCGTGATGAAGCGCCTGGTCGACCTGAACCACGCGCAGAACATCAAGAGCGCCAAGCGCATGGTGGAGCGCGGCCGCACGGTCGTGTACGACGTCCTCGAAGAGGTCATCGCCGAGCACCCGGTGCTGCTGAACCGTGCTCCCACCCTGCACCGCCTCGGCATCCAGGCCTTCGAGCCGCAGCTGGTCGAGGGCAAGGCCATCCAGATCCACCCGCTCGTCTGCACCGCGTTCAACGCGGACTTCGACGGTGACCAGATGGCCGTGCACCTGCCGCTGTCCGCGGAGGCGCAGGCCGAGGCCCGCATCCTGATGCTGTCCTCGAACAACATCCTCAAGCCCGCCGACGGCCGTCCGGTGACGATGCCGACCCAGGACATGGTCCTCGGTCTGTTCTTCCTCACCACCGACGGCGAGATGCGCAACGTCAAGGGCGAGGAGCGCTCCTTCGCGTCCGTCGCCGAGGCGATCATGGCGTTCGACGCCGGCGAGCTCTCGCTGCAGTCGCGCGTGGACATCCGCTTCCCGGTGGGCACCATCCCGCCGCGCGGCTGGACCCCGCCGGCGCAGGAGGAGGGCGAGCCGGAGTGGCAGCAGGGTGACACCTTCCGCCTGCGGACGACCCTGGGTCGCGCGCTCTTCAACGAGCTGCTGCCCGAGGACTACCCGTTCGTCGACTACGAGGTCGGCAAGAAGCAGCTCTCCGAGATCGTCAACGACCTCGCCGAGCGCTACCCCAAGGTCATCGTGGCGGCGACGCTCGACAACCTGAAGGCGGCCGGCTTCTACTGGGCGACCCGTTCCGGTGTCACCGTGGCCATCTCCGACGTCGTCGTTCCCGAGGCGAAGAAGGAGATCGTCAAGGGCTACGAGGCGCAGGACGAGAAGGTCCAGAAGCAGTACGAGCGCGGTCTGATCACCAAGGACGAGCGCACGCAGGAGCTCATCGCGATCTGGACCAAGGCGACCAACGAGGTCGCCGAGGCGATGAACGACAACTTCCCGAAGACCAACCCGATCTTCATGATGGTGAACTCGGGTGCACGAGGCAACATGATGCAGATGCGTCAGATCGCCGGTATGCGTGGTCTGGTGTCGAACGCGAAGAACGAGACGATCCCGCGTCCGATCAAGGCGTCGTTCCGTGAGGGTCTGTCCGTGCTGGAGTACTTCATCTCCACGCACGGTGCCCGTAAGGGTCTGGCGGACACCGCTCTGCGTACCGCCGACTCGGGTTACCTGACCCGTCGTCTGGTGGACGTCTCGCAGGACGTCATCATCCGCGAGGAGGACTGCGGCACCGAGCGCGGTCTGAAGCTGCGGATCGCCAACCGCGGCGCCGACGGTGTGCTGCGCAAGGCGGACGACGTCGAGACCAGCGTCTACGCCCGCATGCTCGCCGAGGACGTCGTCATCGACGGCAAGGTGATCGCGCCGGCCAACGTGGACCTGGGCGACGTGCTCATCGACCAGCTGGTGCACCACGGTGTCGAGGAGGTCAAGACCCGCTCGATCCTGACCTGCGAGTCCCAGGTCGGCACCTGCGCCATGTGCTACGGCCGCTCGCTGGCCACCGGCAAGCTGGTCGACATCGGTGAGGCGGTCGGCATCATCGCCGCCCAGTCCATCGGTGAGCCCGGCACCCAGCTGACGATGCGTACCTTCCACACCGGTGGTGTGGCCGGTGACGACATCACCCAGGGTCTGCCGCGTGTCGTCGAGCTCTTCGAGGCCCGTACCCCGAAGGGTGTCGCCCCGATCTCCGAGGCCTCCGGCCGCGTGCGGATCGAGGAGACCGAGAAGACCAAGAAGATCGTCGTCACCCCGGACGACGGCAGCGACGAGACGGCGTACCCGATCTCGAAGCGTGCCCGGCTCCTGGTCAGCGAGGGCGAGCACGTCGAGGTGGGCCAGAAGCTCACCGTGGGTGCCACCAACCCGCACGACGTGCTGCGCATCCTGGGCCAGCGTGCCGTCCAGGTCCACCTGGTCGGCGAGGTCCAGAAGGTCTACAACTCGCAGGGTGTGTCGATCCACGACAAGCACATCGAGATCATCATCCGGCAGATGCTGCGCCGTGTGACGATCATCGAGTCCGGCGATGCCGAGCTGCTGCCCGGCGAGCTGGTCGAGCGCTCGAAGTTCGAGGTCGAGAACCGTCGTGTGGTCCAGGAAGGCGGCCACCCGGCCTCCGGCCGTCCGCAGCTGATGGGTATCACCAAGGCCTCGCTGGCGACCGAGTCGTGGCTGTCGGCGGCGTCCTTCCAGGAGACGACCAGGGTCCTCACGGACGCGGCGATCAACGCCAAGTCCGACTCCCTGATCGGCCTCAAGGAGAACGTCATCATCGGTAAGCTCATCCCGGCCGGTACGGGCCTGTCCCGCTACCGCAACATCCGGGTCGAGCCGACCGAGGAGGCCAAGGCCGCGATGTACTCGGCCGTCGGCTACGACGACATCGACTACTCGCCGTTCGGCACCGGCTCCGGCCAGGCCGTCCCGCTGGAGGACTACGACTACGGTCCGTACAACCAGTAAGCGAGCAGCTTGAGTTGAAGGGCGGTCGCCCCCCCGTCGGGGGGTGGCCGCCCTTCGGCGTTGCGAGGACCATTGGGCGGTGGTCTGTGCCGGAAATCCTCTTTCGGCGCATCATGGAGGGACTCGGGGGTTCGGGGAGGTAACTCGTGTCCAATCCGTCGTGGCAGCCCTGGCAGTCCGGACAGGGGGACTCGCAGCGGGCGCAGGATGTCCCTCAGTCGGGGCAGGACGTACCCCTGCGGCCCTGGCAGCAGGGGCAGCGTGGCGCGCCGCAGGCGTGGCAGGGGGGCCTGCCACCGGTCCAGGGGCCGGGGCAGACCTGGACGGGGCAGACCGCGCCGTCCATGCTCGCCTCCCACGCCGACCGTGAGCGTGCGGTGGACGTGCTGCGGGCGGGGTACGGGGAGGGGCGGCTGGAGAAGGGCGAGTTCGACCGGCGGGTGGAGCGGGCGTACGCGGCCCGTACGGTGGGGGAGCTGGCCCTGCTGGTCGCCGATCTGCCGCAGGGCCCTGTGCCCGTCAACCAGGCCGTCCCGCACGTGCCCGCGACCTTTCTGCCGGTCCCGCCGCCGACGAACGGCAAGGCGGTCGGCTCCATGGTCTGCGGGATCCTCACGTTCTTCACCGGCGGACTCACCGGGATCCCCGCGGTCGTCCTCGGTCACTCCGCCCGCAGCGAAATGCAGCGCACCGGCGAGCGAGGCGAGGGCCTCGCCATGACCGGGCTGGTCCTGGGGTGGCTGTCGGTGGCCGGATGGGCATTGATCATCACGATCCTCGTCGCGGCGGCACTGGCCTCCACATGACACGCGGTGAGCTGCGGTGACGTAGCTTCTCAAGGTGTCTGGAACGTGAATTCGAAGATCATGTACGGCGTAGGGTCTTGACATGCTTCGCATGGCGATGCGGGCGCGGCCCATTTGTTTTGACCGCAGCGTATGAGGTAGGTACGCTCAGACCTTGTGCCTGGGGTGTGCCCTGGCTCTTGTGCGTGCCATCAACCGCATAGCGAGCCGTTACTGGCCACCGTAATCTGTGCTCTTTTCGCCTCGCGGCGGGAGTCCGCCGGATTCGACACACCCGACCGCGTGGGTCGGCGACGTTCCAGGTTAGCTGTACCCATCGGCACACAGAAACCGGAGAAGTAGTGCCTACGATCCAGCAGCTGGTCCGCAAGGGCCGGCAGGACAAGGTCGAGAAGAACAAGACGCCCGCACTCGAGGGTTCCCCTCAGCGTCGTGGCGTCTGCACGCGTGTGTTCACCACCACCCCGAAGAAGCCGAACTCGGCCCTGCGTAAGGTCGCGCGTGTGCGTCTGACCAGCGGCATCGAGGTCACGGCCTACATTCCGGGTGAGGGACACAACCTGCAGGAGCACTCCATCGTGCTCGTGCGCGGCGGCCGTGTGAAGGACCTGCCGGGTGTTCGCTACAAGATCATCCGTGGCTCCCTCGACACCCAGGGTGTCAAGAACCGCAAGCAGGCCCGTTCCCGCTACGGCGCCAAGAAGGAGAAGTAAGAATGCCTCGTAAGGGCCCCGCCCCGAAGCGCCCGGTCATCATCGACCCGGTCTACGGTTCTCCTCTGGTCACGTCGCTCATCAACAAGGTGCTGCTGAACGGCAAGCGCTCCACCGCCGAGCGCATCGTCTACGGCGCCATGGAGGGCCTGCGCGAGAAGACCGGCAACGACCCGGTCATCACGCTGAAGCGCGCTCTGGAGAACATCAAGCCGACCCTCGAGGTCAAGTCCCGCCGTGTCGGTGGCGCCACCTACCAGGTGCCGGTCGAGGTCAAGCCCGGCCGCGCCAACACCCTGGCGCTGCGCTGGCTGGTCGGTTACTCCCGCGCCCGTCGCGAGAAGACCATGACCGAGCGTCTGCTCAACGAGCTTCTCGACGCTTCGAACGGCCTCGGTGCGGCCGTCAAGAAGCGCGAGGACACGCACAAGATGGCCGAGTCCAACAAGGCCTTCGCGCACTACCGCTGGTAGTCGCTACCCACATCGAGACCGAGAGAAGACTGAAGCCTTATGGCTACCACTTCACTTGACCTGGCCAAGGTCCGCAACATTGGGATCATGGCCCACATCGACGCGGGCAAGACGACCACCACCGAGCGGATCCTGTTCTACACCGGCGTTTCGTACAAGATCGGTGAGGTCCACGACGGCGCTGCCACCATGGACTGGATGGAGCAGGAGCAGGAGCGTGGCATCACGATCACCTCTGCTGCCACCACCTGTCACTGGCCGCTGGAAGACGTCGACCACACCATCAACATCATCGACACGCCGGGCCACGTCGACTTCACCGTCGAGGTGGAGCGTTCCCTGCGCGTGCTCGACGGTGCCGTGACGGTGTTCGACGGCGTCGCCGGCGTTGAGCCCCAGTCCGAGACGGTGTGGCGTCAGGCGGACCGCTACGGCGTCCCCCGCATCTGCTTCGTCAACAAGCTGGACCGTACCGGTGCCGAGTTCCACCGCTGCGTCGACATGATCTCTGACCGCCTGGGCGCTCAGCCGATCGTGATGCAGCTGCCGATCGGTGCCGAGGCCGACTTCAAGGGCGTCGTCGACCTCGTGACGATGAAGGCCCTGGTCTGGTCCGCCGAGGCCACCAAGGGCGAGATGTACGACGTCGTCGACATCCCGGACACCCACGCCGAGGCTGCCGAGGAGTACCGCGGCAAGCTGCTCGAGGCCGTGGCCGAGAACGACGAAGAGATCATGGAGCTGTACCTGGAGGGCACCGAGCCCTCCGTGGAGCAGCTGTACGCCGCGATCCGTCGCATCACCATCGCGTCCGGCAAGTCCAAGGACACCACGGTCACCCCGGTGTTCTGCGGCACCGCGTTCAAGAACAAGGGCGTCCAGCCCCTGCTCGACGCGGTCGTGCGCTACCTCCCCTCCCCGCTCGACGTCGAGGCCATCGAGGGCCACGCCGTGAGCGACCCGGAGGAGGTCGTCAAGCGCAAGCCGTCCGACGACGAGCCCCTCTCTGCGCTGGCGTTCAAGATCATGAGCGACCCGCACCTCGGCAAGCTCACCTTCGTCCGGGTCTACTCGGGCCGCCTGGAGTCCGGCACCTCGGTGCTGAACTCCGTCAAGGGCAAGAAGGAGCGCATCGGCAAGATCTACCGCATGCACGCGAACAAGCGTGAGGAGATCGACGCGGTGGGCGCCGGCGACATCATCGCCGTCATGGGTCTGAAGCAGACCACGACCGGTGAGACGCTGTGCGACGACAAGCAGCCGGTGATCCTGGAGTCCATGGACTTCCCGGCGCCGGTCATCCAGGTCGCCATCGAGCCCAAGTCGAAGGGCGACCAGGAGAAGCTGGGCGTCGCGATCCAGCGCCTGGCCGAGGAGGACCCGTCCTTCCAGGTCCACTCGGACGAGGAGACCGGCCAGACCATCATCGGTGGTATGGGCGAGTTGCACCTCGAGGTGCTGGTCGACCGTATGCGCCGTGAGTTCAAGGTCGAGGCCAACGTCGGCAAGCCGCAGGTCGCCTACCGCGAGACGATCCGCAAGGCCGTCGAGCGCGTGGACTACACCCACAAGAAGCAGACCGGTGGTACCGGTCAGTTCGCCAAGGTGCAGATCGCGATCGAGCCCATCGAGGGCGGCGACGCCTCGTACGAGTTCGTGAACAAGGTGACCGGTGGCCGCATCCCGAAGGAGTACATCCCTTCGGTGGACGCCGGTGCGCAGGAGGCCATGCAGTTCGGCATCCTCGCGGGCTACGAGATGACGGGCGTCCGCGTCACGCTCATCGACGGTGGCTACCACGAGGTCGACTCCTCCGAGCTGGCCTTCAAGATCGCCGGTTCGCAGGCCTTCAAGGAGGCCGCGCGCAAGGCGTCCCCCGTGCTGCTCGAGCCGATGATGGCCGTCGAGGTCACCACGCCCGAGGACTACATGGGTGAGGTCATCGGCGACATCAACTCCCGCCGTGGCCAGATCCAGGCCATGGAGGAGCGGGCCGGTGCCCGCGTCGTGAAGGGCCTCGTGCCCCTCTCGGAGATGTTCGGCTACGTCGGCGACCTGCGCAGCAAGACGTCCGGCCGTGCGAGCTACTCCATGCAGTTCGACTCCTACGCCGAGGTTCCGCGGAACGTCGCCGAGGAGATCATCGCGAAGGCCAAGGGCGAGTAACGCACCTGCGTTTAACGCACCGCGTTCACACGCCTTAGGCTTGACCCTGGAGCCTCACGGGTCGTTCCTCCACATTCGTGGCGGAATGACCCGGGGCCCGGGATTTGACAGCAAAGATCACCTGGCGCCGATTGAACCAAGGCGTACAGAACCACTCCACAGGAGGACCCCAGTGGCGAAGGCGAAGTTCGAGCGGACTAAGCCGCACGTCAACATCGGCACCATCGGTCACATCGACCACGGTAAGACGACCCTCACGGCCGCCATTACCAAGGTGCTGCACGACGCGTTCCCGGACCTGAACGAGGCCTCGGCGTTCGACCAGATCGACAAGGCTCCCGAGGAGCGCCAGCGCGGTATCACCATCTCCATCGCGCACGTCGAGTACCAGACGGAGACCCGTCACTACGCCCACGTCGACTGCCCCGGTCACGCGGACTACATCAAGAACATGATCACCGGTGCTGCCCAGATGGACGGCGCCATCCTCGTGGTCGCCGCCACCGACGGCCCGATGCCGCAGACCAAGGAGCACGTGCTCCTGGCCCGCCAGGTCGGCGTTCCGTACATCGTCGTCGCCCTGAACAAGGCCGACATGGTGGACGACGAGGAGATCCTGGAGCTCGTCGAGCTCGAGGTTCGTGAGCTGCTCTCCGAGTACGAGTTCCCGGGCGACGACGTTCCGGTCGTCAAGGTTTCCGCGCTCAAGGCGCTCGAGGGCGACAAGGAGTGGGGCCAGTCGGTCCTGGACCTGATGGCCGCCGTCGACACCGCGATCCCGGAGCCGGAGCGCGACGTCGACAAGCCGTTCCTGATGCCGATCGAGGACGTCTTCACGATCACCGGTCGCGGTACGGTCGTCACCGGCCGTATCGAGCGTGGTGTCCTGAAGGTCAACGAGACCGTGGACATCATCGGCATCAAGCCGGAGAAGACCACCACCACGGTCACCGGCATCGAGATGTTCCGCAAGCTGCTCGACGAGGGCCAGGCCGGTGAGAACGTCGGTCTGCTGCTCCGCGGCATCAAGCGCGAGGACGTCGAGCGCGGCCAGGTCATCATCAAGCCGGGCTCGGTCACCCCGCACACCGAGTTCGAGGCGCAGGCCTACATCCTCTCCAAGGACGAGGGTGGCCGCCACACGCCGTTCTTCAACAACTACCGTCCGCAGTTCTACTTCCGTACGACGGACGTGACCGGCGTCGTGACCCTCCCCGAGGGCACCGAGATGGTCATGCCGGGTGACAACACCGAGATGAAGGTGGAGCTCATCCAGCCCGTCGCCATGGAAGAGGGCCTGAAGTTCGCCATCCGTGAGGGTGGCCGGACGGTCGGCGCCGGCCAGGTCACCAAGATCAACAAGTGAGCTTGCTGATCTGACCTGGTAGCTCCAGCGCGAGCTCCTGAAGGGGCCCGTACGACTTCGGTCGTACGGGCCCTTTCGCTTGCCCGGTCGCCGGGTGGGGGACGGTCGCACGGTGAAGTCTCGGCGAACCTTGCGAGACGGCTCGTGGAGGCTTGCGCCAACTCCCCGTTCCCGGTGCCCCGAATGTTCCCGTCTGCTCGCTGTGGGGCGGTTGTGAACCCCTAGCGTGAGGGTTCGGAACAGGCAAGACACAGGGATGGTCGTTGATGTCCACGATGGTTGACCGGCCGACGCAGCAGCTGCGCACGGTGCGGGTACGCCGTCAGGCGGCCCCGCGCGGCCGCGAGCGCCCTCGCCTGTACGCCATCGACGGCATCCGTCTCGTCGCCGCCCTGATGGTGGCCGTGCACCACTACGTCGGCAGCTGGCGCGTCGACCAGCCGGGCAACGCCGTCTGGGGCCGGCCGGTCTCCGACACCATGCCGACGGTCTTCCACTTCGCCGCCTACGGCTGGATCGGCGTCGAGATCTTCTTCGTGATCAGCGGCTTCGTGATCTGCATGTCCTGCTGGGGGCGCACCCCGCGGGAGTTCTTCGTCTCCCGGGTGATCCGCCTGTACCCGGCGTACTGGTTCGGGATCGTCTTCACCACGGCCGTGCTGGTGGTGGCGCCGGGGCCGGCGGTCTGGGACCGGCTGAAGCTGCGCGACATCCTGCTCAACTTCACGATGCTGCAGTCGGGCTCGGGTGTGGCGAGCGTCGACGGCGTGTACTGGACGCTCTGGTCGGAACTGCGGTTCTACCTGCTCTTCCTGGTCGTCGTCGCCACCGGGCTGACATACCGCAAGGTCGTGATCTTCTGCTGTGTGTGGGGCGCGGCCGCCATGCTCGCCCCGGTCTCCGAGTTCCACCTCCTGACGCTGGCCGCCAACCCGGAGGGCGCCTGGTTCTTCATCGCCGGCCTCGCCCTCTACCTCATGCACCGCTTCGGCCAGGACCTGCTGCTGTGGGGGATCCTCGGGATGGCGTGGCTGATGGGGCAGCGGCAGCTGGGGCTGAGGATCGACGACACCGAGCATGTCTCCGGGTGGCGGGGGAGCGTGGTGATCTACACCGTGTTCCTGCTGGTGATGGTTGCGATCGCGCTGGGTGCGACGGATCGCGTGCGGTGGAAGTGGCTGGTCACGGCGGGGAGCCTGACATATCCGCTGTATTTGATCCACTACGTGGCCGGTACGACGGTGATCGGGCTGCTTCGGGACGTCATGGACCCCCGGGTGCTGGTTGCCGGCGTGATCGCCGGATTCCTCGTGCTGAGCTGGCTCGTCCACCGCCTCGTGGAGCGGCCTGCGGCCCGCTTGTTGAAGCGGGGGCTGGACACGTCGTTTGCGCGGTTGCGCTCCGCGTAGCGCTCCGTGAGGCCGTGCCGCACCCGTGCCGCCGCCGCGGCCGGCGCGTACTGACCGACGACGACGCTGAGATTTGACTGCTCGCCAACTGAACTTGCTCCGCCTGTGGTTGACCCGCGAGGGCGAGGCATCTCCGTGCTCGGGGCCGGAATTGAATCGTTGCACGTTGTGGTGTATGTCACCGCATCTGCAAAAGGAGCGCAGAGTAGCCGCCCAAACCGGGCGTACGGTGAAGTACCGAGTGAAAGGCGATGGCGGCTCCAATGCGGCCGCTACTTATAGGCGTTGCGCCTTCCCGATGCGCAAATTTTATGCATTGCCTGTGAAGAGTTCGAGTGGGTACAGTCCCGACGTCTTCGATCGAACGGGCTTTTGAGCCGGGGGGGCCAGTCCTCGTCCCGCGGTCGGTGATGCCTCACAACTCGACCAATCCCAGGGGGAATTATGTCTGCATTCGGTAGGAACCTGACTCGCCTCGCCGTCGCCGCCTCGGCCGTTGCCGCGATGGGGGTCGCCGTGCCGAGCACCCCGGCCGCCGCCGCTTCCGCGACGGTCTGTGGCACCGGGTACGAGTTCGTCGACGCCAAGGCGCTGCCGAGCGCCACGAACCGCTCCGCGACGCTGTTCTTCTACATGAAGGGCAACAGCGCCTGCGCGATCCTCGACAACAACACCACCGGCGGCGCCAACTACATGGACCTGCGGATCTGGCCGGGGGACAACAAGGCGGCCGGCGAGCGCGACCACGGCAACTTCTCGGAGTACGCGGGCCCGGTGCACAGCAGCACCCTCGCGTCCGGCGGCCGCTGCGTCGGCATCTCCGCGCTGATGAAGAACGAGGCGGGCACCGCCAACCTCTTCAACTGGACGGGCGGCTACGTCTTCTCCGTCGACAACAGCTCGTCCGAGTGCGCCTGACCGGTCCACATCGTCCGACCGCGCCTGAGGGGCCGACCACCCTTCGCTCGGCGCGGCGGATCCGAACTCTCATACAAATCGGGGAACTTCAGCCTTGAGACCCAGGCGAAAACTTCACAGACCTCTCGTGGTCATAGCGGCGTGCACCGCGTTGAGCGGTGGCCTGCTGAGCGCCGTTCCGGCGTTCGGCGCGCCGGACACCGCAACCCGCTCGACATCCGCGTCCGGCCCCACCACGCAAGCCGACCCGGCCTCCGCGACCCCCGGTCCGTCAGGAACCGGCCGGATCAAGGACCCGGGCCACAAGCTCGGCACCGGATGGAAGTCCTCGTCCGACCGGGCGGTCACCGCCGCCGCTGACGCCGACGGCCTGCACATCCTCGTGGCGGACTCCAAGGACGCGTACGGGTGGAAGACCGCCGCGATCCTCGCCGAGCCCGGGATGCCGGCGGATTCGTGGATCGGCAACCAGTGCCTGATGGACCGGAACCACGTCGCCGTCGTCTACGCGCCGCGCACGTTCACCAACAAGCCCGACCTGTTCCAGGGCGGGGCGTTCACGGCGATCGTCGACACCGGCACGGGCTCGGTCACCAAGCTCGGCTTCACCGCCTCGCTGGCGTACTTCGACCCGACCTGCAACACCTCCGCTCATACGGCCGCCTTCACCGCGTACCGGGACATGAACGACCCGGCCGCGGTGAAGACCCGTGTGGTCACCGTGAACACGGGGGGCAAGCAGCTGACCCAGGCGTCGGTGCGCGGCGAGGTCACCTCGGCCGCGCCGGTCACCGGCGGTGCCGTCGGCGCGATCGGCCACGATCTGGTGCGCCTCGGCGACACCGGCACGAGCACGTCCGGAAAGACCGGCAAGGTGACGTCCGCCGACGCCGTCGCCTTCGACATCCGGCCCCTCGACGCCCGTGGCGAGGCGATCGCGTTCGTCGAGCGCGGCAACAAGAAGCACACGGCGAAGATCTGGCGCGGTCACGGCAAGCCGGCCACGGTCGCCTCCGGCGCTCCCGGCGCCATCGACCTCGCGCCCGGCGCTCCCGGCAAGGCGTTTCTGACCGGGAAGACGACCGGTTCCGTGCACACGAAGGGCACGGGCATCACCCGGCTCGACGCGCCCGCCGACACCGATGTCTCCACGCAGGGCCGACTCGCCGTCGACCCCGTGCTGATGCCCGGCGTACGGGCCGGTCTGGAGCGCATCGAGAACGCCGGCCGCGGCTTCACCAAGGCCCGGAAGGCCAAGCAGGGCAAGGCGACCGAGTCCGCCGTGTCGCCGCAGACCTTGGCGAAGACGGCACCGGCCACCATCACCTCCACCGCCACCACCACGGGCGCCGAGGTGACCCAGCAGGTGGCGCCGCAGACGGCGGCGGGTACCGGGGAGTCCTCGCCCGCCCTGGGCAGCGGCACCAAGCCGGTCACGGAGACCTCGCCGGGCGGGCTGGACACCCAGATGGAACGCACCGCCCTCGCCACCGCCACGGCCTCGGACCCGGCGCACGACCCGACCGACCCGGACCGTTGGTGCTCGGTCTCCCGCAACGACGTCAACGTACAGGCGCTCCAGCCGACCCCCAACCAGGTCGAGTGGGCCGCCGACATGGCCGTGCGCGGCAACCTCACTTCCTCGTGGATCCGGCAGGGCGGCTACCGGGACCAGGCCGGTCTCGGCACCGTCGACCCGCAGGGACTCTTCCCCAGGCCGACGCTGAACGCCAAGGCCGGCGCCCAGATCCCGGTCAACGTCCTGCTCGGCATCCTGTCCCAGGAATCGAACCTGTGGCAGGCCGAGTCCGGCGCGATCCCGGGCCAGATGGGCAGCCCGCTCGCCGCGGTGGACGGCTACTACGGCCACAAGACCGGCGGCACGGTCGCCGACTTCTGGAACATCCACTGGGACAAGTCCGACTGCGGTTACGGCGTGGGCCAGGTCACCGACGGCATGCGCATGGCGGGGCACGAGAAGGACCACGAGACGTCTCTCTCCCCGGGGAAGCAGAAGATCGTCGCTGTCGACTACGCGAGCAATATCGCCGCGTCGATGAAGATCCTCGCGGACAAGTGGAACGAGGTGCACAAGGCCGGGCAGACGATCACCGTCAACGACGACGACCCGTCGAGGGTGGAGAACTGGTTCACCGCCGTCTGGAACTACAACCTCGGTTTCAACCCTCCGACCGCTTCGGGCGGTGCGTGGGGTCTGGGCTGGTACAACAACCCGGCCAACCCCGTGTACAAGAACGACAACCCGTTCATGGACACCACCGTCGACCCCAACGCCAACCACGACGCGGCACACCCGCAGGACTGGCCGTACGAGGAGAAGGTGATGGGCTGGGCAGCCTGGTCCACGGACACGGGATTCTCCTACGCCACCTCAGGGCGCCAGGACTGGCAGGGCGAGTCCGGGTTCTCCTCGGCGGGCTTCCGCCCCGCCTGGTGGGTCAGTGACGTGCAGCGTTCCATGGTCTCCCCGCCCAAGAGCACCTTCTGCAACGGCCACAACAACTGCGACCCGGGCAGCCCGCCGGACTGCCCAGACGCCGCCTGCTACAAGAAGTACTGGTGGAACCAGTCGAACGCGAAGTGGAAGGACGACTGCGCCACCAACTGCGGCCACGAGAGCATCAAGTACCAGTCGCTCGTGAACGAGCCGGGCCGCGGCTACCGGCTGAAGAACGGCACCCCGGTGTGCAGCGGGGCCCCGTCGGGCGCCACGGTCGTCGCCTCCGTACCCAACGGCACTCCGACCTGGAGCGACTGCGGCGCGGTCAAGTCCGACGGCACCTTCCGCTTCACGTTCTACGCGGACACCCAGGGGCACTACGAGGCCAAGGCCGACCTGCACCAGATAGGCGGCGGCTACGGCGGTCACTTCTGGTACACCCACACCCGCGACACCGACCATCTGGGGGGCACCACCTCGGGCCCGATGACGATCCGCGGTACCTGGTCCCCGAACGGCAGCTTCGATCTCGCCCAGGTCTGGGTGCACGTCCCCGACACCGGAGCGCAGGAGAAGCGCGCCCACTACGAGGTCACCGGTGCTGTCGGCGGTCCCTACGACCGGTACATCGACCAGAACGGCAACAACAACAAGTGGGTCTCGCTGGGTGCCTTCAAGTTCAACAGCACCCCGAGCGTGTCCCTGTCCAACTACTCGCCCACCGGGAGCGCGGACAAGGACGTCGCCTACGGCGCCGTCGCCTTCCAGCCGGTGCAGGGCACGTTCGTCCACCGCACCCTGACGGCGGCCTCGGTCTTCGACCCCAACCAGGAGCTCAACTCCAACTGGCCGGTCACCGACCTCAACACGCCCATCCGGTCGATGAAGGCGCTCTACGACTGGGGGGTCGAGCTCTCCCACGGGACGGACGGCGGCCCGCTGTGGGACGGCACCCCCAGCAACGAGGTGTCGGACAACGGTCTGACGTCGTGGCCGCGCTGCACGACCGAGACGAACAAGGACGAGTGCACGGGTCCCAAGACCTATGACGCCGGCGAGCAGTGGTACAAGAACATCAAGGCGGGCGGATACACGCCGAACTCCGACGGATCGGTGCCGTCGATGTCCATCCCGATGTGGATGGGCATGTCGAACTCCCGGCCGAGCATGTCGGCCTCTCCCGACCAGGCGTTCCAGGACCCGAACAGCTACAAGATCAAGAGCGTTGTCGACGTGACGTTCGTGAAGGACAGCACGGGACACGTCATCCCGGGCAGCCAGAGCGCGAGCTACGACAACCGGGTCGGCAACGCCCACCTGCCCGTCTTCGTCACCCAGCTGATCAAGGGCATCTCGGCGGACTACCACATCCCGGCCCCCGACCTGACCTACACGACCCCCGACGCCCTGGAGTACGGGCGCACCTACACCGCCGATCCGCTCGTGGACGGGGACACGCCGGGACAGGCCTACATCCCGCACCTCAGGAACGCGCGTGTGAACTCGGACAAGACCTGCGTGGACATCCGCGCAGTCGGCGGAGGTGTCCACGGCTATCGCGCCATGATCGGCCAGAAGTCCATCAACAACAACGTCAAGGCCTGGCTCGACAAGGTCAACGCCAGCCCTGACACCAACTTCTCGGTGCGCCGGGTGGCGGGGGACATCTACTCGATGTTCTTCAAGAACTCCGGCGAGTGGAACAACAACATGTGGGGCAGCATGATCGGCAACGCGCCGCCGATCTGGCACGACATCGCCGCCGCGTTCTGCGCGGACGGCTCCGTGAAGCCGACGCACCTGAAGACGAACAAGGACGCGGATCCGAGCAACGGCCTCGTGTGGCAGAGCTACATGCCCGATCTCTACGTCTACATCGACGGAAAGATGACGGACGACCTCGGCCGTCCGGCCAGCGGCCGAGTGCACGTGGGGGACTGGAAGAACTTCTCCAACTTCCCCCCGACCGCTCCCGACGGCAACGGGTTCGACGACTGCGATGCCTCCGGAAGGGGAAGCGGCGGCAACCCGTGGAACGTGGACGCACCTGTTCCGCTCGTGGGTGACGGTCCCGGAAACCGGCCGTCGAGCGTTATCCACTGTGACGATCCGGACAACCGCTTCACGACCAATGTGACGGAGTAGACACGGATCGTGATCACGGATCACTGAATGACAGGGGGTCGGGCCACAGGTCCGGCCCCCTGCATTCGGTCCGGGCAATGCCTAGGTGAGACAGAAAGGGCTCGTCGCGGGAGCGGGTCGAGCCAAGGGTTTGACCTTCGTCACCCTCGGGGTATTCTCTCCGGCTCGATTGGCCAGGCCCCTGCCCCGTATGGCAGACTGTCGGAGTTGCTCGGTCGAGTGTTGATGCTGCGCGCCTCCCGCCGGGAGGACCGGAAGCGAGTCCCACAGTACTCGTCGCCCTAACTGCCGTAAGGCAGCACTGGGGCGGACGTACGGGAATCTTCCGGGAAGTGCGGTGCGGCACTGGCCAGGCACCCGGGTGAACCTCTTTCCCAGGCAAGGGATGTCCGAACAAGGGACATCTGTGTCAGTGGAAGCGCGACACGCCCGACCGCGTGGGTCGGCGAACGAGCGTACGGAGGACCGGGTTCCAGAGCGTGAAGAGACAAAGGACTACTGAGTAGCCATGGCGGGACAGAAGATCCGCATCCGGCTCAAGGCCTACGACCACGAGGTCATCGACTCCTCGGCGAAGAAGATCGTCGAGACGGTGACCCGCACTGGTGCGTCGGTCGCGGGCCCGGTGCCGCTGCCCACTGAGAAGAACGTGTACTGCGTCATCAAGTCGCCGCACAAGTACAAGGACTCGCGCGAGCACTTCGAGATGCGCACGCACAAGCGCCTGATCGACATCCTCGACCCGACGCCCAAGACCGTTGACTCTCTGATGCGACTCGACCTCCCGGCCGGTGTCGACATCGAGATCAAGCTCTGAGGGTCGGTGATCTGAGAATGGCTAAGCAGATCAAGGGCATCCTGGGCGAGAAGCTCGGCATGACGCAGGTGTGGGACGAGAACAACCGTGTTGTTCCGGTCACCGTCGTCAAGGCCGGCCCGAACGTCGTCACCCAGGTGCGTACGAACGACAGCGACGGCTACGAGTCGGTTCAGATCGCCTTCGGCGAGATCGACCCGCGCAAGGTGAACAAGCCCCTCAAGGGTCACTTCGCCAAGGCCGACGTCACCCCCCGCCGCCACCTCGTCGAGATCCGTACCGCTGACGCCAGCGAGTACACCCTCGGCCAGGAGATCACCGCCGAGGTGTTCGAGGCCGGCGTCAAGGTCGACGTCACCGGCAAGAGCAAGGGCAAGGGCTTCGCCGGTGTCATGAAGCGCCACAACTTCGGTGGCCTCGGCGCCGGTCACGGCACCCAGCGCAAGCACCGCTCTCCCGGCTCCATCGGTGGCTGCGCCACCCCGGGCCGTGTGTTCAAGGGCCTCCGCATGGCGGGTCGCATGGGCAACGAGCGGGTCACCACCCAGAACCTGACCGTCCACGCCGTTGACGCGGAGAAGGGTCTGCTGCTCATCAAGGGCGCGGTTCCCGGTCCGAACGGCGGCCTCGTCCTGGTCCGCACCGCGGCCAAGGGGGCCTGAGGTAACCGATGAGCACTGTTGACATCCTTTCGCCGGCGGGCGACAAGGCCGGTTCCGTCGAGCTCCCCGCGGAGATCTTCGACGTCGAGAAGGTCAGCATCCCGCTGATCCACCAGGTCGTCGTCGCGCAGCTGGCCGCTGCCCGTCAGGGCACGCACAAGACCAAGACCCGTGGCGAGGTCCGTGGTGGCGGCAAGAAGCCGTACCGCCAGAAGGGCACCGGCCGCGCCCGTCAGGGCTCGACCCGCGCGCCGCAGTTCGCCGGTGGTGGCGTCGTGCACGGTCCCGTGCCGCGTGACTACTCGCAGCGGACCCCGAAGAAGATGAAGGCCGCGGCCCTGCGCCACGCCCTCACCGACCGGGCCCGTCACAACCGCATCCACGTCGTCTCCGGCGTCGTCGAGGGTGAGAACCCGTCGACGAAGGCCGCCCGGACGCTGTTCGGCAAGATCTCGGAGCGCAAGAACCTGCTCCTGGTCGTCGAGCGCGCCGACGAGGCCGCGTGGCTGTCCGCCCGCAACCTGCCCCAGGTCCACATCCTGGAGCCGGGCCAGCTGAACACGTACGACGTTCTCGTCTCGGACGACGTGGTCTTCACCCAGGCCGCTTTCGAGTCCTTCGTGTCTGGCCCCAAGGCCGCCGACACCGAAGGGAGCGAGGCCTGATGGCTACGCGTCACCCGAGCATTGCCTCCAAGGCTGCGAAGGCCGCCAAGGCCGCGCGCGTCGCCAAGGCGCGTCGCCACGCCGCCGAGGGCAAGAACACCGTCGAGACCCCGCTGAGCAAGTCGTACACGGACCCCCGTGACGTGCTGCTCAAGCCGGTCGTCTCCGAGAAGAGCTACGCGCTTCTCGACGAGAACAAGTACACGTTCATCGTCGACCCGAGTGCCAACAAGACCCAGATCAAGCAGGCCGTCCAGGCGGTCTTCTCGGTCAAGGTCACCGGGGTCAACACGATCAACCGCATCGGCAAGCGCAAGCGGACCCGCACCGGCTTCGGCCAGCGTGCGGCCACCAAGCGCGCGATCGTGACCCTCGCCGAGGGCGACCGTATCGACATCTTCGGCGGTCCGACCGCGTAAGCGGGTCGGATCGTCCGATATCGGACGAGGACTGAGAAATGGGAATCCGCAAGTACAAGCCGACTACGCCGGGCCGTCGTGGCTCCAGCGTCGCCGACTTCGTCGAGGTCACGCGGTCCACGCCGGAGAAGTCGCTGGTCCGCCCGCTGCACAGCAAGGGCGGCCGTAACAACGCCGGTCGTGTGACCGTTCGCCACCAGGGTGGCGGACACAAGCGCGCCTACCGCGTGATCGACTTCCGTCGTCACGACAAGGACGGCGTGCCGGCGAAGGTCGCGCACATCGAGTACGACCCCAACCGCACCGCGCGCATCGCGCTGCTCCACTACGCGGACGGCGAGAAGCGCTACATCCTGGCGCCTCGGGGCCTGAACCAGGGCGACCGGATCGAGAACGGTCCCGGCGCCGACATCAAGCCCGGCAACAACCTGGCGCTGCGCAACATCCCGGTCGGTACGACGATCCACTCCGTGGAGCTTCGTCCGGGCGGCGGCGCCAAGTTCGCCCGCTCCGCCGGTGCCTCCGTGCAGCTGCTCGCGAAGGAGGGCACGATGGCCCACCTCCGCATGCCGTCCGGTGAGATCCGCCTGGTCGACCAGCGCTGCCGCGCCACGGTCGGCGAGGTCGGCAACGCCGAGCAGAGCAACATCAACTGGGGCAAGGCCGGCCGCAAGCGCTGGCTGGGCGTCCGCCCGACCGTTCGCGGTGTGGCGATGAACCCGGTTGACCACCCCCACGGTGGTGGTGAGGGCAAGACCTCCGGTGGTCGCCACCCGGTCAGCCCCTGGGGTCAGAAGGAGGGTCGTACTCGTTCGCCCAAGAAGGCGTCGAACAAGTACATCGTCCGCCGCCGCAAGACGAACAAGAAGCGCTAGGAGCGGGTTTAGATGCCGCGCAGTCTCAAGAAGGGGCCCTTCGTCGACGAGCACCTCGCCAAGAAGGTGGATGCTCAGAACGAAGCCGGCACCAAGAACGTCATCAAGACCTGGTCCCGTCGCTCGATGATCGTCCCGGCCATGCTGGGCCACACGATCGCGGTGCACAACGGCAAGACCCACATCCCGGTGTTCGTCACCGAGTCGATGGTCGGCCACAAGCTCGGCGAGTTCTCGCCGACGCGCACCTTCCGGGGCCACGTCAAGGACGACCGGAAGTCGAAGCGCCGCTAAAGCGGATCGCATTCAGACACGTAAGTAACTGAGAGGGACAACCATGGAAGCCAGGGCCCAGGCGCGGTACATCCGCGTTACGCCCATGAAGGCCCGCCGCGTGGTGGACCTTATCCGTGGCATGGATGCCACGGAGGCTCAGGCTGTTCTGCGATTCGCTCCGCAGGCAGCCTCCGTGCCCGTCGGCAAGGTGCTCGACAGCGCCATCGCCAACGCCGCGCACAACTACGACCACACCGACGCCGACAGCCTCTTCATCTCCGAGGCGTACGTCGACGAGGGCCCGACCCTGAAGCGGTTCCGTCCGCGTGCCCAGGGCCGTGCCTACCGGATCCGCAAGCGGACCAGCCACATCACCGTGGTCGTCAGCAGCAAGGAAGGAACCCGGTAATGGGCCAGAAGGTTAACCCGCATGGGTTCCGGCTCGGTGTCACGACCGACTTCAAGTCGCGTTGGTACGCCGACAAGCTGTACAAGGACTACGTCAAGGAAGACGTCGCCATCCGTCGGATGATGACGTCCGGCATGGAGCGCGCCGGCATCTCGAAGGTGGAGATCGAGCGCACCCGTGACCGCGTGCGGGTGGACATCCACACCGCTCGTCCGGGCATCGTCATCGGCCGCCGTGGCGCCGAGGCCGACCGCATCCGCGGTGACCTCGAGAAGCTCACGGGCAAGCAGGTCCAGCTGAACATCCTCGAGGTCAAGAACCCCGAGACGGACGCTCAGCTGGTTGCTCAGGCCGTTGCCGAGCAGCTCTCCTCCCGCGTCTCCTTCCGCCGTGCCATGCGCAAGAGCATGCAGTCGGCGATGAAGGCCGGCGCCAAGGGCATCAAGATCCAGTGCGGTGGCCGCCTCGGTGGCGCCGAGATGTCCCGCTCGGAGTTCTACCGCGAGGGCCGTGTGCCCCTGCACACGCTCCGCGCGAACGTGGACTACGGCTTCTTCGAGGCCAAGACGACCTTCGGCCGCATCGGTGTGAAGGTCTGGATCTACAAGGGCGACGTCAAGAACATCGCCGAGGTCCGCGCCGAGAACGCTGCGGCCCGTGCGGGTAACCGCCCGGCCCGTGGTGGTGCCGACCGCCCGGCCCGTGGTGGCCGCGGTGGCGAGCGGCGCGGTCGCAAGCCGCAGCAGGCTGCCGGCGCCGAGGCCCCCAAGGCCGAGGCTCCCGCCGCCGCTCCGGCTGAGAGCACCGGAACGGAGGCCTGACCGACATGCTGATCCCCCGTAGGGTCAAGCACCGCAAGCAGCACCACCCGAAGCGCTCCGGCGCTGCCAAGGGCGGTACGCAGGTTGCGTTCGGCGAGTACGGCATTCAGGCGCTCACCCCGGCGTACGTGACGAACCGTCAGATCGAGGCCGCTCGTATCGCCATGACGCGTCACATCAAGCGTGGCGGCAAGGTCTGGATCAACATCTACCCGGACCGTCCCCTCACCAAGAAGCCTGCCGAGACCCGCATGGGTTCCGGTAAGGGTTCGCCGGAGTGGTGGATCGCCAACGTCAAGCCCGGACGCGTGATGTTCGAGCTGTCGTACCCCAACGAGAAGATTGCGCGTGAGGCCCTCACTCGTGCCGCTCACAAGCTGCCGATGAAGTGCCGGATCGTCAAGCGCGAGGCAGGTGAAGCGTGATGTCGGCCGGTACCAAGGCGTCCGAGCTGCGCGAGCTGGGCAACGAGGAGCTTCTGGCGAAGCTCCGCGAGTCCAAGGAAGAGCTGTTCAACCTCCGCTTCCAGGCGGCGACGGGTCAGCTCGAGAACCACGGCCGTCTGAAGGCGGTCCGCAAGGACATCGCGCGGATCTACACCCTGATGCGCGAGCGTGAGCTGGGCATCGAAACGGTGGAGAACGCCTGATGAGCGAGAGCAATGTGACTGAAGAGCAGACGACCGAGGCACGTGGCGCCCGCAAGACCCGTGAGGGTCTCGTCGTCAGCGACAAGATGGACAAGACCGTCGTCGTCGCTGTCGAGGACCGCGTGAAGCACGCGCTGTACGGCAAGGTCATCCGCCGTACGAACAAGCTCAAGGCGCACGACGAGCAGAACGCCGCGGGTGTCGGCGACCGTGTCCTCCTCGCGGAGACCCGGCCGCTGTCCGCGACGAAGCGCTGGCGCGTCGTCGAGATCCTCGAGAAGGCGAAGTAATAAGCGGGGGCTTCGCCCCCGCTGACCCCGCCGGGGCTTCGGCCCCGGCGCCCGCCGGGGGCATCGCCCCCCGACCCCTCGGGGCCGGGTGGGTGGCGCCCCGGCGCCGGCCCCGTGCCGGCGCGGGAGTCCGCCTCCGGCGACAGGGTTTCCGCCTCAAGAGGCGCAAGTAATTCCTGCGGGGCAAATCCGCAGGACGGTTCCGCCAGGCTCGCAGGCCCGCCCCGAAGGGGCCCTGCGGGAACCGGCAGACAAACAGGAGATAGACGTGATCCAGCAGGAGTCGCGACTGCGTGTCGCCGACAACACTGGTGCGAAGGAAATCCTTTGCATCCGTGTGCTCGGTGGCTCCGGTCGCCGCTACGCGGGCATCGGTGACGTCATCGTCGCCACCGTCAAGGACGCGATCCCCGGTGGCAACGTGAAGAAGGGTGACGTCGTCAAGGCGGTCATCGTTCGCACCGTCAAGGAGCGCCGCCGTCCGGACGGCTCGTACATCCGCTTCGACGAGAACGCCGCCGTCATTCTGAAGAACGACGGTGACCCTCGCGGCACCCGCATCTTCGGCCCGGTCGGGCGTGAGCTGCGCGAGAAGAAGTTCATGAAGATCATCTCGCTGGCTCCGGAGGTGCTGTAAGCATGAAGATCAAGAAGGGCGACCTGGTCCAGGTCATCACCGGCAAGGACAAGGGCAAGCAGGGCAAGGTCATTGCCGCTTACCCGCGCGAGGAGCGCGTCCTGGTCGAGGGTGTCAACCGGGTCAAGAAGCACACCAAGGCCGGTCCGACCGCTCGCGGTTCGCAGGCCGGCGGCATCGTCACGACCGAGGCGCCGATCCACGTCTCCAACGTCCAGCTGGTCGTTGAGAAGGACGGCAACAAGGTCGTCACGCGTGTCGGTTACCGCTTCGACGACGAGGGCAACAAGATCCGCGTTGCCAAGCGGACGGGTGAGGACATCTGATGGCTACCACCACCACTCCGCGTCTCAAGACGAAGTACCGCGAGGAGATCGCGGGCAAGCTGCGTGACGAGTTCAAGTACGAGAACGTCATGCAGATCCCCGGCCTCGTCAAGATCGTGGTCAACATGGGTGTGGGCGACGCCGCCCGCGACTCCAAGCTGATCGAGGGCGCCATCCGCGACCTCACCACGATCACCGGTCAGAAGCCGGCCGTCACCAAGGCCCGCAAGTCCATCGCGCAGTTCAAGCTGCGTGAGGGTCAGCCGATCGGTGCCCACGTCACGCTCCGTGGCGACCGCATGTGGGAGTTCCTGGACCGCACCCTGTCGCTCGCGCTTCCGCGCATCCGCGACTTCCGTGGTCTGTCCCCCAAGCAGTTCGACGGCCGTGGCAACTACACCTTCGGTCTCACCGAGCAGGTCATGTTCCACGAGATCGACCAGGACAAGATCGACCGCGTCCGGGGTATGGACATCACCGTGGTGACCACGGCGACCAACGACGCTGAGGGCCGTGCGCTCCTTCGTCACCTCGGCTTCCCCTTCAAGGAGGCGTGAGCGAGATGGCGAAGAAGGCTCTGATCGCGAAGGCTGCTCGCAAGCCCAAGTTCGGCGTGCGTGGTTACACGCGCTGCCAGCGCTGCGGCCGTCCCCACTCCGTGTACCGCAAGTTCGGCCTGTGCCGCGTGTGCCTTCGTGAGATGGCTCACCGTGGCGAGCTGCCGGGCGTGACCAAGAGCTCCTGGTAATCCCCCCTTTAGGGATTCCCGAAGCTCTCGGTAAGCAATGGGCGTGTCAGGCGCCCTCCCTTCCATGGCTTAGGCTTGGAGGGTTGGGCGTCTGACGACTGCCCGTACGACTTACTACGCCGTAGGTCCACCGCACCGCACCCGCCTCGTCTCGGATCGAGGAGAGGGATGGGCACCTGGAAACCCCGGCGAGAGAGGCCGAAGGCCAATTCATGACCATGACTGATCCGATCGCAGACATGCTTACGCGTCTGCGGAACGCGAACTCGGCATACCACGACTCCGTGTCGATGCCGGCATCGAAGATCAAGTCGCACATCGCGGAGATCCTCCAGCAGGAGGGCTTCATCACGGGCTGGAAGGTCGAGGACGCCGAGGTCGGCAAGAACCTCGTTCTCGAGCTGAAGTTCGGCCCGAACCGTGAGCGCTCCATCGCGGGCATCAAGCGGATCTCCAAGCCCGGTCTCCGGGTGTACGCGAAGTCCACCAACCTGCCGAAGGTGCTCGGCGGCCTCGGCGTGGCGATCATCTCCACGTCCCACGGGCTCCTCACCGACAAGCAGGCCGGCAAGAAGGGCGTAGGCGGAGAAGTCCTCGCCTACGTCTGGTAGCGGAAAGGAATCGGAGGAAACAGCTATGTCGCGTATTGGCAAGCTCCCCATCACGGTTCCCGCCGGCGTGGACGTCACCATCGACGGCCAGACGGTCTCGGTCAAGGGCCCCAAGGGCTCGCTGACCCACACCGTCGCGGCGCCGATCGAGATCGCCAAGGGTGAGGACGGCGTCCTGAACGTCACCCGCCCCAACGACGAGCGTCAGAGCAAGGCCCTGCACGGCCTGTCCCGCACGCTGGTGGCGAACATGATCACCGGCGTGACCCAGGGTTACGTGAAGAAGCTCGAGATCAGCGGTGTCGGTTACCGCGTGACCGCCAAGGGTTCGAACCTGGAGTTCGCTCTCGGCTACAGCCACCCGATCACCGTCGAGGCCCCCGAGGGCATCACCTTCAAGGTGGAGGCCCCCACCCGGTTCTCGGTCGAGGGCATCGACAAGCAGAAGGTCGGCGAGGTTGCGGCCAACATCCGCAAGCTGCGCAAGCCCGACCCGTACAAGGCCAAGGGCGTCAAGTACGAGGGCGAAGTCATCCGCCGCAAGGTCGGAAAGGCGGGTAAGTAAGCCATGGCATACGGACAGAAGATCCTCAAGGGCGACGCCTACAAGCGCGCCGCGATCAAGCGCCGCCACATCCGGATCCGTAAGCACATCAACGGAACGGCGGAGCGTCCGCGTCTGGTCGTTACCCGCTCGAACCGCCACATCGTGGCCCAGGTGATCGACGACATCAAGGGTCACACCCTTGCGTCGGCGTCCACCCTGGACACCTCGATCCGCGGTGGCGAGGGCGACAAGTCCGCGCAGGCCAAGCAGGTCGGCGCCCTGGTCGCCGAGCGCGCCAAGGCCGCCGGTGTCGAGGCCGTCGTATTCGACCGTGGTGGCAACCAGTACGCCGGGCGCATCGCCGCCCTGGCGGACGCCGCCCGCGAAGCCGGGCTCAAGTTCTGAGCCGCTCGTAGCTAGCGGAAAGAGAGAGGTAATCCAATGGCTGGACCCCAGCGCCGCGGTGGCGGTGCCGGTGGCGGCGAGCGGCGGGACCGTAAGGGTCGTGACGGTGGCGCAGCCGCCGCCGAGAAGACTGCTTACGTTGAGCGCGTCGTCGCGATCAACCGCGTCGCCAAGGTTGTGAAGGGTGGTCGTCGCTTCAGCTTCACCGCGCTGGTCGTGGTGGGCGACGGTGACGGCACCGTGGGTGTCGGTTACGGCAAGGCCAAGGAGGTGCCGGCCGCCATCGCCAAGGGTGTTGAGGAGGCCAAGAAGCACTTCTTCAAGGTCCCCCGTATCCAGGGCACCATCCCGCACCCGATCCAGGGTGAGAAGGCTGCCGGCGTCGTGCTGCTCAAGCCCGCGTCCCCCGGTACCGGTGTTATCGCCGGTGGCCCGGTGCGTGCCGTGCTCGAGTGCGCCGGTATCCACGACGTGCTGTCGAAGTCGCTCGGCTCCGACAACGCGATCAACATCGTGCACGCGACCGTGGAGGCCCTGAAGGGTCTGCAGCGTCCCGAGGAGATCGCGGCCCGCCGTGGTCTGCCCCTCGAGGACGTCGCTCCCGCGGCTCTGCTGCGTGCGCGTGCCGGGGCGGGTGCGTAATCATGGCGCAGCTCAAGATCACGCAGGTCAAGTCCTACATCGGCAGCAAGCAGAACCACCGTGACACCCTGCGCTCCCTTGGTCTCAAGGGCATCAACACGCAGGTCGTCAAGGAGGACCGCCCCGAGTTCCGCGGCATGGTGCACACCGTCCGCCACCTCGTGACGGTCGAGGAGGTCGACTGATCATGGCGGAGAACAACCCGCTCAAGATCCACAACCTCCGTCCCGCCCCGGGCGCCAAGACCGCCAAGACCCGTGTCGGTCGTGGTGAGGCGTCGAAGGGTAAGACGGCCGGTCGTGGTACCAAGGGCACGAAGGCCCGCTACCAGGTTCCGGAGCGCTTCGAGGGTGGGCAGATGCCCCTCCACATGCGTCTCCCGAAGCTGAAGGGCTTCAAGAACCCGTTCAAGACCGAGTTCCAGGTCGTGAACCTCGACAAGCTGGCCGCGCTCTACCCCGAGGGTGGCGAGGTCACCGTCGAGGGTCTGGTGGCCAAGGGTGCCGTTCGCAAGAACAGCCTCGTCAAGGTCCTCGGCCAGGGCGAGATCTCCGTGGCGCTGCAGGTGACGGTCGACGCCGTCTCCGGCTCCGCCAAGGAGAAGATCACCGCTGCCGGCGGCACCGTCACCGAGCTCGTCTGAGCTTTTCGGACGTCTCGATGACGTAAGCAGTCCCGACCGGGGATACCTCACAGTGGGGTATCCCCGGTCGGTCGTTCCAAGGGGAGCCGTGCCGCCGGTAAGGTAGCCTGCACTGTTCTTTTTTGTATCCGTCGAACCTCAAGACCGTCACCCTTGACGCAGTTGCGCGGGGGTCGCAGGAGGCACCGTGCTCACCGCGTTCGCCCGGGCGTTCAGGACGCCCGACCTGCGCAAGAAACTGCTCTTCACGCTCGGCATCATCGTGGTGTACCGGGTCGGTACGCACATCCCGATCCCGGGCGTCGACTACAAGAACGTCCAGACGTGCATGGATGTGGCCAGCTCGAACCGCGGCCTGTTCAGTCTGATCAACATGTTCAGCGGCGGCGCGCTGCTGCAGATCACGATCTTCGCGCTCGGCATCATGCCGTACATCACCGCGAGCATCATCCTGCAGCTGCTGACCGTGGTGATCCCGCGCCTCGAAGCCCTCAAGAAGGAGGGCCAGGCCGGCACCGCGAAGATCACGCAGTACACCCGGTACCTGACGGTGGCGCTGGCCATCCTCCAGGGCACGGGTCTGGTCGCCACCGCCCGCAGTGGTGCGCTGTTCTCCGGCTGCCCGGTGGCCAGCCAGATCGTCCCCGACCAGTCGATCTTCACCACCATCACCATGGTCGTCACCATGACCGCCGGTACCGGCGTCGTCATGTGGCTCGGTGAGCTCATCACCGACCGCGGCATCGGCAACGGCATGTCGATCCTGATGTTCATCTCGATCGCCGCGACCTTCCCGAGCGCGCTGTGGACGATCAAGCTGCAGGGCAAGCTGGCCGGCGGCTGGATCGAGTTCGGCACCGTGATCGCCGTGGGTCTGGTGATGGTCGGTCTGGTGGTCTTCGTCGAGCAGGCCCAGCGGCGGATCCCCGTGCAGTACGCGAAGCGCATGATCGGACGCAGGTCGTACGGCGGTACGTCCACGTACATCCCGCTGAAGGTCAACCAGGCGGGTGTCATCCCCGTGATCTTCGCCTCGTCGCTGCTCTACATCCCGAGCCTGATCGCCCAGTTCTCGGGCGGCAACTCCGGCTGGAAGACATGGGTCCAGAACAACCTGACCAAGGGTGACCACCCGATCTACATGGCCACCTACTTCCTGCTGATCGTTTTCTTCGCGTTCTTCTACGTGGCGATCTCCTTCAACCCCGAGGAAGTCGCCGACAACATGAAGAAGTATGGTGGCTTCATCCCGGGCATCCGGGCTGGCCGACCGACCGCTGAGTACCTGTCGTTCGTGCTCAACCGGATCACCTGGCCGGGTTCGCTGTATCTGGGTCTGATCGCTCTCGTCCCGACAATGGCGTTGGTTGGTTTCAAGGCAAACCAGAACTTCCCGTTCGGTGGTACCAGCATCCTGATCATCGTGGGTGTGGGGCTCGAGACGGTGAAGCAAATCGAGAGCCAGCTCCAGCAGCGCAATTACGAAGGGTTCCTCCGCTGATGCGAATCGTCCTCGTCGGGCCGCCGGGTGCAGGAAAGGGCACGCAGGCCACTCGCCTTGCCGACAAGCTGCGCGTTCCGCACATCTCCACGGGCGACCTGTTCCGCGCCAACATCAGCCAGCAGACGGAGCTCGGGAAACTCGCGAAGTCCTACATGGACGCCGGCAACCTCGTCCCCGACGAGGTCACCATCGCGATGGCCAAGGACCGCATGGAGCAGCCCGACGCGGAGAACGGCTTCCTGCTCGACGGTTTCCCGCGCAACGTCTCGCAGGCCGAGGCGCTGGACGAGCTGCTCAAGACCGAGGGCATCAAGCTGGACGCGGTACTTGACCTCGAGGTCCCCGAGGAAGAGGTCGTCAAGCGGATCGCCGGTCGGCGCATCTGCCGCAACGACTCGGCGCACGTGTTCCACGTGACATACAGCCCGCCGAAGAAGGAAGGCGTCTGTGACGTCTGCGGCGGCGAGCTCTACCAGCGTGACGACGACTCCGAGGAGACGGTCCGCAAGCGGCTGGAGGTCTACCACACCCAGACTGAGCCGATCATCGACTACTACAAGGCCCAGGGCCTGGTGGTCACGATCTCGGCGCTCGGCAAGGTGGAAGAAGTCACGGCTCGGGCTATGGAAGCGCTTAAGCGGGACGAGGACTAGAAGGCGCGTAAAGATCTTGGGTTCCGGCCCCGCCGCGTGAGCGGTGGGGCCGGACTGCTGTTGTGGTGAGGGGAACGGGCCGCCTGCGGGGCATGGCTCAGCGACATGGCGTCCGCCCCGTCCCTGCCGGCCTACTTCCGCTGCCGTCTGCCGTGTTCGGTCCGGCTCAACCGGGTGTTCGGGGCGGTGCGCGAGGTGGTGAAGGCCACCGGGGTCCTCAAGGGCAAGCAGCGGGGACCCCGACTGATCGCCGCCGTCGCGCGGTGATCCGCGAGGTCCCGGCGCCGACCAGATGGCGGCCGTGGTACCCAGGCGAAGGACGCAGGCTTCGGCTGGCACCTGGGCCCGGCCGACCAGCCGCACCACCCCATCAACGCCTCCCATGCCCTGGTCCGGCGGGCGGACGCCGACCGGCCTGGCGAGTGGACGCCGGCAGAGCGCCACTTCCGCGACGGGCACACCTGGTGGGCCACCGATGCCCGCCTGGCCGACTACGGCCCCGACTTCCCCTGCACGGCCTGGTCGTGCCACCACCGACCCGGCCGGCCTGCCGAGGAAGGCGACCTGGTACCTGGCCACCAACCTGCCCCGCTCGACCACCCGACTCCGCTCGGAGCCCCCGGCCCGCTCGTCTTCGGTAAGGGGTGCGAACCTCAAGGAAACCTCAATTTCCTTTGCCAGGTGATCACAGACGTATAAGATCGCTTTTAAGTTAGGCAGACCAGACCCCCAGTCGTTCCTTCACGGCCAAGTGCTGCTTCTCGTTGTCGACCTATGACCGAATCGGTGAATTTCAAGGTCGGTCACGAGGTTCTCAATCCAGTCTTCTTTCCTGTGGAGGTACGGACATGAAACCCGGACAATTGGTCCGCGAGGATCCCGAGCGGGCGGCGGAGGGAATGCGCCACAACAAAGGCGAATCGCCGTCTGGCGTGCGACGTCGGAAGGTCCGCCGTTTCGTGGTGGCCGGCATCTGTGCAGTGCTCGTCGGGGCGGGCGTCGCGGTGGCACTGGTCGCGGCCGACGGTGATGCGCAGAAGGGGGCTGTTAATGCTCCCGTGGGCCTGGTGACGCATCCGGACCAGTCGCCGCCGAGGGATTTCATAGCCGCAGGGAAAGTCGCCGTCTCGGCGTACTACACGGTGAAGGTGGAGAAGTGGGCGAACGGCGATGGAGCCCTTGCCTACAAGTGGAACCTCCTGAACTCAACCACCGACCGGTATAACGAAACTCACTGGGCCTGGCTCGATGTGGCGCCGGGGATGAAGACTGCGGCGGTCTTGGAGCGCGGGCTGCCGGTCAACCGCATCGGGCTGGTGGATCTTGCCACCGGCAAGGTGGAACGGTGGATAAAGACGGACCGAGGCGTTGGCGGTGTGCAGTTCTCGCCGGATGGCAAGCGTCTGGTGGCAACCACCTATGACGCCAATCCAGATGGGCTTTTCAAGGACGCGTCCTACCGGTTGAACGGCAAGGTGGTGCCGGGGCCGAAGCCGAGCCGTACGGGGTTTTATGTCATCGATGCCGCCTCTGGTCGGGCGGATTTCACTGCGCGCCCGCCCAGGAAGGATGACCACGGGTTCGTCGTCGGCGGCGGGCGCCAGGACCTCGGCTGGAGCCGTGACGGCACGCTGGTGTGGGAGCCCTGGGAGACCAAGGCGGGCAGGGTCTTCTACCGCGTGGACGGTGAAGAGGTGCCTGCCCCCAGGTCGGAGAAGGCACTGAGATCCCCGCGAGCGATCCTCTCCCCCGACGGGAAGCTGGTGACAGGCCAGTTCGCGGGCGACGGTGATCAGATCGTCTCCGAGGTGTTGGATGTCAGGACCGGGAAGCGCCACGCACTCGTGCCCGGTCAGCAGCTGCTGGCCTGGGCTGACGACGATTGGCTCATCGCCTTCAGGTGTGATCCCGAGCAATGTGAACCCGGTAAGGGTGAGTTCCGAAACCAACTCATTCTTTCCAGCCTGGACGGAAAAGACGTCATCCCCCTTTCCGGCTTCCGGAATTCTGACCTTCGCGACCCCAGTCGCTGGACTCCGATCCTCAGCAGTCGCTGACCTACTGAGCGAGACTCTGGCTACCGCGAGCTCTGGGTCTCGTCGCCTTCGGTGTCCGGATTCAGCGGCGCTGGAAATTTCCGTGCGCCTGACTGCTGCTCGTATTTTTGGTTCCCCTGCTTATCAAGAGTCGATTGACTGTGGACATTCAGAACCTTGGTCGGTAGGGTAAACCTAGATCATCGGAACCGCCCCAAAGCGGTTCTGCAGATTGGTTGGGCCGGTTTAAGGCCCATGAATAAGAGGGGTGGGAAATCGAATGACTAAGACCACGATGAGGCGTGTGGCAATGGCCGCCGCGGCCGCAGCCACAGTGGTTGGTTTTGCGAGTGGTCCGGCTGCAGCAGCGACTGGCGGCCAGATCGTCTACCTTCCGTCCAGCCGTGGCTTCATGGAGTACTGGGACGACGGCGATGAGTTCGAGGTCTGTGACACCAAGGCTGACGGCTACGGCGTCACCGGGAAACTGCGGACCGCCGTCGACGGCCGGATCCAGGAGGTCTTCACCATCGACGACGGTGGTGACAGCGGCTGTGACTGGAAGACCTACGACATCATCGGCCGCCAGGCGTACGACATGATCGTGAACTGGCACGGCAACAACGACTGGTACAACTCCGTGTACTTCTCCGAGTCCTGAGCACAGTGCTCTATCGAAGCCCCGGTCCGTGCGACCGGGGCTTCGTCGCGCTCGGTGTGCTACTTCCCGCCCAGTTCAATGCAGGCCAGTACGTACGCGTATCCTGAAGGGCCGTGATTCCAGTGGCCAGGAGGCGCAATCCATCGTGGTGGAACTCAAGACCCCCGAGCAGATCGCCAAGATGCGTGAGGCGGGGCTGGTCGTCGCCGCCATCCACGCGGCCACTCGTGAGGCCGCGGTGCCCGGGGCCACCACCAAGGACCTGGACCAGGTCGCGCGCAAGGTGCTCGCCGAGCACAACGCCAAGCCGAACTTCCTCGGCTACGGCGGCTTTCCGGCGACCATCTGCACCTCCGTCAACGAGGTCGTCGTCCACGGCATCCCGTCCGACGACGTCGTCCTGAAGGACGGCGACATCATCTCCATCGACTGCGGCGCGATCATCGACGGCTGGCACGGCGACGCCGCGTACACCGCCTTCGTCGGCTCCGGCCACGCCCCCGAGCTGATCGAGCTCTCCCGGGTCACGGAGGAGTCGATGTGGGCCGGCATCGCGGCGATGAAGCAGGGCAACCGGCTGGTGGACGTGTCGAGGGCCATCGAGACGTACATCCGCCGCCAGCCGAAGCCGGGCGGCGGCAAGTACGGGATCATCGAGGACTACGGCGGTCATGGCATCGGCACCGAGATGCACATGGATCCGCATCTGCTGAACTACGTCGAGAAGCGCCGCGGGAAGGGGCCGAAGCTGGTGCCCGGCTTCTGCCTCGCCATCGAGCCGATGGTGTCCCTCGGGACCCCGAAGACCGAGGTCCTCTCCGACGACTGGACCGTCATCACGATCGACGGTACGTGGTCGTCGCACTGGGAGCACTCGGTTGCCCTGACCGAGGCCGGTCCTCTGGTGCTCACGGCTCCCGACGGGGGCAAGGCGAAGCTGGCCGAGTACGGGGTCACCGCCGCGCCGGATCCGCTGGCATAGGTTGTACGCGGTCTGCGCTTAATGATCTCCTCGCTGGGGCATCCTTCCTCGATTCGTCTTTCCGAGTGCGCTGACGTAGACTGACTCGTCGGCTCTCGTGTACCCGCATGTCCTCATGCGCTGGCGGGAGTCGATCAAGGTAGTCGATTCGAAGGGCGAAGCGTGGCCAAGAAGCAAGGTGCCATCGAGATCGAGGGCACTGTCGTCGAGTCTCTTCCGAACGCCATGTTCAAGGTCGAGCTCCAGAACGGCCACCAGGTCCTGGCACACATCAGCGGCAAGATGCGTATGCACTACATCCGCATCCTCCCTGACGACCGGGTCGTGGTGGAGCTTTCTCCGTACGACCTGACGCGTGGCCGGATCGTCTACCGCTACAAGTAGATCTTGCCCGCATCCCGCTTCGGCGGGGTGGTGGCACTGACCCGGAGAACCTCAATCCCATGAAGGTCAAGCCGAGCGTCAAGAAGATCTGCGACAAGTGCAGGGTGATCCGCCGTCACGGTCGGGTCATGGTCATCTGCGAGAACCCGCGCCACAAGCAGCGCCAGGGCTGACGCACGATCGACCGATCCCTCTGCATCGATATCGCAGAGATTCGCGCGACGCGAGCTGAATATGTTCATACGCAGGACCCAAGCCGACACGGCTTGATACCCCCGGTTCGGAGGCCGGGGACTCGGTTCGTACCTAGTACGGCGGCCGGGAATCGGTTCTGTGGCAGACCTCCGAAGATCACCAGGAGCCATTAAGTGGCACGCGTTTCCGGTGTTGACATCCCGCGCGAAAAGCGCGTGGAGGTCGCCCTCACCTACGTGTTCGGCATCGGCCGGACCCTTTCGCAGCAGACGCTTGCGGAGACGGGCATCGACCCGAACACCCGTGTTCGTGACCTGAGCGAAGAGCAGCTCGTCGCGATCCGCGAGTACGTGGACAACAACATCAAGACCGAGGGTGACCTCCGTCGCGAGATCCAGGCCGACATCCGCCGCAAGGTCGAGATCGGCTGCTACCAGGGTCTCCGTCACCGTCGCGGTCTGCCTGTCCGCGGTCAGCGCACCAGCACCAACGCCCGTACCCGCAAGGGTCCGCGTCGCGCCATCGCCGGCAAGAAGAAGCCGGGCAAGAAGTAGTCCTCAGCGGACAACGCTTCATCAGCGGTCTTCGCTGTAGGACCGACCACCTCCCCGTAGGAGTTAGTAGATGCCCCCCAAGGGTCGTCAGGGCGCTGCCAAGAAGGTGCGCCGCAAGGAAAAGAAGAACGTCGCTCACGGCCACGCGCACATCAAGAGCACGTTCAACAACACGATCGTCTCGATCACGGACCCCTCGGGCAACGTGATCTCCTGGGCCTCCGCCGGCCACGTCGGCTTCAAGGGCTCGCGCAAGTCCACCCCCTTCGCCGCGCAGATGGCCGCCGAGTCGGCCGCCCGCCGCGCGCAGGAGCACGGCATGCGCAAGGTCGACGTCTTCGTGAAGGGTCCGGGTTCCGGTCGTGAGACCGCCATCCGTTCGCTTCAGGCGACCGGTCTCGAGGTCGGCTCCATCCAGGACGTCACGCCCACCCCGCACAACGGCTGCCGTCCGCCGAAGCGCCGCCGCGTCTGACGCACGGCTGCTTGGTCTGAGGTTTTCGGGCGGTATGGCTCTTCGGGGCCGTATCGCCCGTACCCTTGTCCCATATCAGGGCGTCAAATAGCGGGCGCCCCTGACAGAAGGAACGCAACATGCTGATCGCTCAGCGTCCCTCGTTGACCGAAGAGGTCGTCGACGAGTTCCGCTCCCGGTTCGTGATCGAGCCGCTGGAGCCGGGCTTCGGCTACACCCTCGGCAACTCCCTGCGTCGTACGCTCCTCTCCTCGATCCCGGGTGCGGCGGTCACGTCCATCCGCATCGACGGCGTTCTGCACGAGTTCACCACCGTGCCGGGCGTCAAGGAGGACGTCACCGACCTGATCCTCAACATCAAGCAGCTGGTCGTCTCCTCGGAGCACGACGAGCCGGTCGTGATGTACCTGCGCAAGCAGGGCCCGGGTCTCGTCACCGCCGCCGACATCGCGCCCCCGGCCGGTGTCGAGGTGCACAACCCCGACCTGGTCCTCGCCACGCTCAACGGCAAGGGCAAGCTGGAGATGGAGCTCACGGTCGAGCGTGGCCGCGGTTACGTCTCCGCCGTGCAGAACAAGCAGGTGGGCCAGGAGATCGGCCGTATCCCGGTCGACTCCATCTACTCGCCGGTGCTGAAGGTCACGTACAAGGTCGAGGCGACCCGTGTCGAGCAGCGCACCGACTTCGACAAGCTGATCGTCGACGTCGAGACCAAGCAGGCGATGCGTCCCCGTGACGCCATGGCCTCCGCCGGTAAGACCCTGGTCGAGCTGTTCGGTCTCGCCCGCGAGCTGAACATCGACGCCGAGGGCATCGACATGGGCCCGTCCCCCACGGACGCCGCCCTTGCCGCCGACCTGGCGCTGCCGATCGAGGAGCTGGAGCTCACCGTTCGGTCGTACAACTGCCTCAAGCGTGAGGGCATCCACTCCGTGGGTGAGCTCGTGGCGCGCTCCGAGGCCGACCTCCTGGACATCCGCAACTTCGGTGCGAAGTCCATCGACGAGGTCAAGGCGAAGCTGGCCGGCATGGGCCTGGCCCTGAAGGACAGCCCGCCCGGATTCGACCCCACGGCCGCCGCCGACGCCTTCGGCGCCGACGACGACGCGGACGCGGGTTTCGTGGAGACCGAGCAGTACTGATCAGTACTTGATCGGTCGTTGCCGGTGAGCATCCGCTCATCGGGTTCCTGACCCCGGTACCTGATACGGCCGGGGCAGACACACAGGAGAAGAACAATGCCGAAGCCCACCAAGGGTGCCCGTCTGGGCGGCAGCGCCGCGCACGAGAAGCTGCTCCTCGCGAACCTCGCGAAGGCGCTGTTCGAGCACGGCCGTATCACCACCACCGAGGCGAAGGCCCGCCGTCTGCGGCCGTACGCCGAGCGTCTGGTGACCAAGGCGAAGAAGGGCGACCTTCACAACCGCCGCCAGGTGCTGCAGGTCATCACGGACAAGAGCGTCGTCCACACGCTCTTCACCGAGATCGGCCCGCGCTACGAGAACCGTCCGGGTGGCTACACCCGCATCACCAAGATCGGTAACCGCCGTGGCGACAACGCGCCCATGGCTGTCATCGAGCTGGTCGAGGCGCTGACGGTTGCGCAGCAGGCGACGGGTGAGGCCGAGGCCGCCACCAAGCGTGCCGCCAAGGACGCCGAGGCCGCGGCTCCGGTCGCCGAGGAGACCAAGGTCGAGGAGACCGAGGCCACCGAGGCTGACGCCGCCGAGGAGTCGAAGGACGCGTAAGTGTTCTGCCGGCGGGCCCGTTCCTTTCCAGGGGCGGGCCCGCTTTGGTGTTCCTGAGAGGATCTCTGGGTGAGTGACGAAGTAGAGCCCGGTTACGTACGTGTCCGTCTGGATCTGTCCTACGACGGTTCCGAGTTCTCCGGGTGGGCCAAGCAGGCCGGTGGGCGGCGGACCGTGCAGGGGGAGATCGAGGATGCGTTGCGTACCGTCACGCGCTCTCGGGAGACCTACGAGCTGACCGTGGCCGGGCGGACCGATGCCGGGGTGCATGCGCGGGGGCAGGTGGCCCATGTGGATCTGCCGCGGGAGGTCTGGGGCGCGCACCACGACAAGCTGCTCAAGCGGCTTGCGGGGCGACTGCCCAGGGATGTGCGGGTGTGGGCCCTCAGGGAGGCACCCAGCGGCTTCAACGCCCGTTTCTCGGCGGTCTGGCGGCGCTACGCGTACCGGGTCACCGACAACCCGGGCGGGGTCGATCCGCTGCTGCGCAGTCATGTGCTGTGGCACGACTGGCCCCTCGACGTGGACGCCATGAACGAGGCCGCCGAGCGGCTGCTGGGGGAGCACGACTTCGCCGCCTACTGCAAGAAGCGGGAGGGCGCGACCACCATTCGTACGTTGCAGCAGCTGAGTCTGGTGCGCGGGGACGACGGGATCATCACCGCGACGGTGCGGGCCGACGCCTTCTGCCACAACATGGTGCGCTCACTGATCGGGGCGCTGCTGTTCGTGGGGGACGGGCACCGGGGGCCGGACTGGCCGGGCAAGGTGCTCGCGGCCGGCGTGCGGGACTCGGCCGTGCATGTCGTACGGCCGCACGGGCTGACCCTGGAGGAGGTCGGCTACCCGGCCGACGAGCTGCTCGCCGCGCGCAACAAGGAGGCGCGCAACAAGCGGACGCTGCCCGGGGCCGGGTGCTGTTAGTTACTGGTTCGCCGCCGCCGACGCCTGGGCCTGGCCGCGGGCGTGGATCTGGCGGAAGGTGTACAGCTGAAGGTCGTTGCCGGTCTTGAAGACCGCCGTGGACTGCTTCGTGACGTCCTTGCCGTTGGTGAAGCCGGCCGTGGCGAAGTAGGCGTAGCGGCCGTAGGAGTTGGCCGTCGTGAGGCAGGTGGCGGCGTTGCAGAAGGCCTTCACGCCGTTGCCCGGCAGGGCCGTGACGAAGGCCTTCTGGTGTGCCTTGGCCGCCGCGTTCGACTGGGTTCTGGCCTTGACCGCCTGGGCCTCGGTGTCGAAGACGGCGACGCCCACCGTCACCGCGACGCCGTCCCTGCTGTAGGTGGCACGCAGCAGGCGGGTGCAGCCGTTGCCCGTGAGGATCTTCGGGAGGCTGTCCTGGGCGGCCGAGGCGCAGTTCCTGGTGTCGGCCGTGGCGCCCCGCTTGTAGACGTTCGACTCCATGGTCAGCTGCGCGAGCGGGAAGAGGTTCTGCACGCTGAGCGGGGCAGTGTCCTTGGCCTTGCTGGCGATGAAGTCCTTCGGGTCCAGCGGGGGCGGGGCGCTGGTCGGGGCGAAGGAGGGCGCCGAGGCGCTGCCGCTCGGGATGGACCCGCCGGCGGGCAGGTTGGAGGGGTTGCCCGAGGCCTCGTTCTTGCCGTTCGCCGAGACGACGGCCATGGCGACGGCGGTGCCGATCGCGATCGTGGCGACCGCGCCGCCGCCGATGAACAGCAGCCGGCGCCTCTTGTTGCGCGTCTCGGAGGCTTCGGCGAGCGCTGCCCAGTCCGGGGTCTGGCCGTCGTCGCCGCCGCTGGTCCACGGCTGCTGGGAGTGCGGTTTCCAGGGGTCCCACTGGGACTGCGGTCCCCCCTGCTGCCCAAAGCTCATGGGGCGCATCTTAGACGGGAGGCGGAGGGTGCCGGTGTGCCTCCGGTGGAGCCGCCGGGGACCTTTCCGGCAGGGGGGAACATCTCGGTCTCCGTACCTTCTTCGAGGTGCGGCTGCGGCCTCGTTTTGACCCGTTCGGGGCTGCGCTAGTACCCTTGCGGTTTGTTATGCGTATCGGCTTGGTCGTTCTCACGAGAGAAGCCCTTACGTAGGTTCCCTGGAGCAGTTACCAGTGGGCGGCATACGGGCAGTGTTTCCCGGCTTCTGTCGTCCCCAGCTGCACGATCGCTTCAAGGATGCCTTGTGTCAGCACCCATCCCTGAAGAAGAAGGCTGAGAAGTGCGTACGTACAGCCCTAAGCCCGGCGATGTGACTCGCCAGTGGCACGTCATTGACGCTCAGGACGTCGTCCTGGGCCGTCTCGCCACGACCGCTGCGTCCCTCCTCCGGGGCAAGCACAAGCCGATCTACGCGCCCCACGTCGACACCGGTGACTTCGTCATCATCATCAACGCCGACAAGGTGCACCTCTCCGGCAACAAGCGGACCCAGAAGATGGCCTACCGCCACTCCGGCTACCCGGGTGGTCTGCGCTCCGTCCGTTACGACGAGCTGCTGGACAAGAACCCCGAGAAGGCCATCGAGAAGGCCGTCAAGGGCATGCTCCCCAAGAACACCCTGGGCCGTCAGATGCTCTCCAAGCTGAAGGTCTACTCGGGCGACCAGCACCCGCACGCTGCCCAGCAGCCGGTGCCGTTCGAGATCACCCAGGTCGCGCAGTAAGTCCGGCCACCCCCTAAGACTGAAGAGAATCTGAGGAGAATCGTGGCCGAGACCACCGTTGAGCAGCCGGTCGAAGAGACTGAGCTCGTCGACATCGACAGCTACACCACCGAGTCCGAGGTCCCCGTCGAGGGCGAGTACACCTCGGAGTCCCTCGCGTCCCGCTTCGGCGAGCCCCAGCCGGCCGCCGGCCTGGGCCGTCGCAAGAACGCCATCGCCCGCGTCCGGATCGTCCCGGGCACCGGCAAGTGGAAGATCAACGGTCGCACCCTCGAGGACTACTTCCCGAACAAGGTGCACCAGCAGGAAGTCAACGAGCCCTTCAAGGTGCTCGAGCTCGAGGGCCGTTACGACGTCATCGCCCGCATCGCGGGTGGCGGTGTCTCCGGTCAGGCCGGTGCGCTCCGTCTCGGTGTCGCCCGCGCGCTGAACGAGGCCGACGTCGACAACAACCGCGGCCCGCTCAAGAAGGCCGGCTTCCTCCGCCGCGACGACCGTGCGGTCGAGCGCAAGAAGGCCGGTCTGAAGAAGGCCCGCAAGGCCCCGCAGTACAGCAAGCGCTAAGCAGCTTCGCTGCCTGCTCGTACGTACGCCCCGGCGGCACGCCTCAGTGCTGTCGGGGCGTTCGTTTATCCCCGTCGGGGGCGTATAACGGCACAAGACCCTCAACGGCTTGTGTGATGGGCTGCCGGTACGCCTGCGACAACTGACGTTTCCTCAGGAGGACAAGTGGGACGACTCTTCGGCACGGACGGCGTGCGCGGCGTCGCCAACGCGGACCTGACGGCGGAGATGGCGCTCGGCCTCTCCGTTGCCGCGGCGCACGTACTGGCCGAGGCGGGCACCTTCGAGGGCCACCGGGCGACCGCGGTCGTCGGGCGGGACCCGCGTGCGTCCGGAGAGTTCCTGGAGGCCGCCGTGGTCGCCGGCCTCGCCAGCGCCGGTGTGGACGTCCTGCGTGTCGGCGTGCTGCCCACTCCTGCTGTGGCGTATCTCACGGGCGCGCTCGGCGCCGACCTGGGCGTCATGCTCTCCGCCAGCCACAACGCCATGCCGGACAACGGCATCAAGTTCTTCGCCCGCGGCGGCCACAAGCTGGCCGACGAGCTCGAGGACAAGATCGAGGCCGTGTACGAGTCCCACCGGCACGGTGAGCCCTGGGAGCGGCCGACCGGTGCGGGCGTCGGGCGGGTGCGGTCGTACGACGAGGGGTTCGACCAGTACGTCGCGCATCTGACCGGCGTGCTCCCGAACCGGCTCGACGGGCTGAAGATCGTCCTCGACGAGGCGCACGGTGCCGCGGCGGGGGTGTCGCCGGAGGCGTTCTCGCGGGCCGGCGCCGAGGTGATCACGATCGGCGCCGAGCCTGACGGGCTCAACATCAACGACGGCTGCGGGTCGACCCATCTGGGTCTGCTGAAGGCCGCGGTCGTCGAGCACGGGGCCGCGCTCGGCATCGCGCACGACGGGGACGCGGACCGGTGCCTCGCCGTGGACCACACCGGCGCGGAGGTCGACGGCGACCAGATCCTGGCCGTGCTGGCGCTGGCGATGCGGGAGCGGGGCGTACTGCGGGAGGACACCGTTGTCGCCACGGTCATGTCCAACCTCGGCTTCAAGCTGGCCCTTGAGCGGGAGGGGCTGCATCTCATCCAGACGGCGGTCGGGGACCGGTATGTGCTGGAGGAGATGAAGGAGCACGGGTACGCGCTCGGCGGCGAGCAGTCCGGGCATGTGATCATCCTCGATCACGCGACCACCGGTGACGGCACGCTGACCGGGCTGCTGCTGGCGGCCCGGGTCGCCGAGACCGGCCGTACGCTCAAGGACCTCGCGGGGGTCATGGAGCGGCTGCCGCAGGTGCTGATCAATGTGCCGGACGTGGACCGGGCGCGGGTGCGAACCTCCGCGGAGCTGGCGGCCGCGGTCGCCGAGGCCGAGCGGGAACTCGGGTCCACCGGGCGGGTGTTGCTGCGGCCTTCGGGGACGGAGCCGCTGGTGCGGGTGATGGTCGAGGCCGCGGACATCGACCAGGCCCGGGCCGTGGCCGGGCGGCTCGCCGATGTGGTGAAGTCGGCGCTGGGTTAGAGCCGACCCGCGTCACTCGAAGGTCGTAACATAATGTGCCGAATGGGTTACTGATTGTTTCACTGACGTCGAGGCCGCCTGTGCGTGGCGTCCCCGACGGAAGTGAGAGAGGCACCATGAAGACAATCAGCAGCACCCTGAAGCGAGCGGCGGTTCCGGCCCTGGTGGCGAGTCTCGCCGTCCCTGCCCTCGCCACCCCGGCCGCGGCCCAGACGCCCGGCTCCACCGCGTTCCGTCTCTTCGGCATGGTGATCCTCAGCGCGCGTTCAGGCGCGGCCAACCACGTCACCGCCAGTACCTCCACGGGCCGTGTGATCCTCACCGACTCGACGGGCATCGCGCTGGGGCCGGGCTGTGCCAGGTTGTCCGCCACCAGCGTCGACTGCGGCAGCGTCGCCGGCACCTCCCAGCTCTCGATCGGGCTGGGTGACCTGAGTGACAGCTTCGACGGGACGAGCGTGTCGCTGCGCACCCTCGTCGACGCCGGCACGGGCTCCGACACCGTGGCGACCGGCAGCGGCAACGACACGATCGGCGTGAGCGGTGACTCGCCCGCCGTCGACACGGTGAGCTGCGACGGTGGCACGGCCGACGTGGTGTTCGCCGACCCCGGCGACAGCGTCGCCGCGGACTGCGAATCGCGCTCCTAGACGCCGCCCGCCTTGGCGGTGCGTTCACGCTGCCTGGCCCAGAGCCACTTCTGGGCCAGGAGTGTGAGGGTGCCGGCGAGGACGATGCCGAGCAGGTTCAGCAGAAGCTGCTCGGTGGAGCCCCAGGCCTGTTTGTACTCGTTGTAGGCGAAGGCCACTGCCGCGTTGGCGGCGGCGGGGACCGTGGTCACCGAGATGGCCACGCCGACCAGGGCGCCCGATTTCGCCGAGGTGAGCGAGAGGGTGCCCGCCGCTCCAGCCAGCACCGCGACGACGAACGAGAAGGCGTCGGGGCGGTAGATGAAGTTGGTGTTGGGACGTTCGGCTTCCAGCCGGACCCTGGTGAACAGGTCGACGCCGTCCATGAAGTAGGTGAAGCCGACCGTCACCAGCATGGCGACGGCGAAGCCGACGAGCAGGGCGGTCAGCGAGCGCAGGGCGAGTCGCGGGTGGCGCTGCACCAGCGCCGTGCAGATGCCCGCCAGCGGGCCGAACTCCGGGCCCACCGCCATCGCGCCCACGATCAGGATCGCGTTGTCGAGGACCACACCGCAGGCCGCGATCATCGTGGCGAGCGTGAGGAAGGCGACGTAGGTGATGGAGAGCGTGGACTCCTCGTGCGTCGCGTCGGTGAGGTGCTCCCAGAGCACCGCGTCCGCGCCTTCGCCGGGTGCCTCCGCCTCGGCCTTGTCGGCCCGCTTGGACAGCGACAGGTCGATGTTCTCGACGGCTATGGATCCGGTCCGGTCGAGCTCCAACGCTCTGAGTTCGCCGATGAGTTCGTCGCCCGCCTCGCGTGCGACGTCGCACATGACGACATCGCCGACGGGGTTGCGGGCGGCTTTCGGCAGCACGACGAGATGCGTGGTGCCGACGGTCCTCTCGATCAGGCGGACCACGTCGTCGGTCCTGTCGGACGGCGTGATCAGGCGCAGGTGCAGCATGGTCCTTTTTAACAGGCGGGTCTACAGCTTGCGCAGGCGCAGGCGCTGCACCTTGTGGTCCGGGCCCTTGCGGACGACCAGGGTGGCCCGGCCGCGGGTCGGAGCGATGTTCTCCACCAGGTTGGGCTTGTTGATGGTGCGCCACTGGGTGCGGGCGTACTCGAGGGCCTCCTCCTCGGACACCTGTGTGTACTTGCGGAAGTACGAGTGCGGGTCCTGGAAGGCCGTCTGACGCAGTTTCTTGAACCGGTTGAGGTACCAGCGTTCGACGTCCTCGGGGCTGGCGTCGATGTACACGCTGAAGTCGAAGAAGTCGGCGAGACCGACGCGCGTACGGCCGTCCTTGCCGGGGAGCGCGGGCTGCAGGACGTTCAGGCCCTCGACGATCAGGATGTCCGGGCGGCGGACCGTGAGCCGCTGGTCGGGGACGATGTCGTAGATGAGGTGGGAGTAGACGGGGGCCGTCACCTCGTCCTTGCCCGCCTTGATGTCGGCGACGAAGCGGGTCAGGGCGCGGCGGTCGTAGGACTCGGGGAAACCCTTCCGCGACATGAGGCCACGGGCCTGGAGCTCCCTGGTGGGGAGCAGGAAGCCGTCGGTCGTGACGCGTTCGACGCGCGGGTGCTCGGGCCAGCGGGAGAGCAGGGCCTGCAGGAGGCGGGCGACGGTCGACTTGCCGCCGGCCACGGAGCCGGCGACTCCTATGACGAAGGGCGTGCCGGACTGGGAGCCCTGTTCGCCGAGGAAGGTGTTCAGGGCGCCTCTGAGGCCGTCGGTGGCCCCGACGTAGAGGTTGAGGAGACGGGACAGCGGCAGGTAGATGTCCCGCACCTCGTCGAGGTCGATGACATCACCGAGGCCACGCAGCTTCTCGACCTCCTCGGCGGTGAGGGGCAGCGGCGTCTTCTCGCGCAGCGCGCTCCACTCGGCTCGGGTGAGGTCGACGTAGGGAGTCGCCTCCGGCCTGGGCCGGTGGGCGCTCCGGGGCATCGAGGAGACCGGTGAGATCACAGTCCATTGTTAACGGAGTTTGAACGGGGTGGGGGGTGGGGTGCGTCACCCCGCCTTGATCAGGTGAGTTTCCTGGCACCGGCGGGGCCGACAAAGGCGGCGCCGCCGCCGCGGCAGGATCGCCGGGCGGTCCAGGGGCAGGACCACCGCGCGTGTCGGCTGGTCGCTGATCGCCGCCAGAAGTTCCGAATTCGGGCACGTGAGAGCCCTTTCTGGTGGCGATTCGGTCGTAGGCTGCCGCCCATGTGCGGAATCGTGGGATACGTGGGGTCGCAGTCGGCGCTCGATGTCGTGATGGCCGGGCTGAAGCGGCTGGAGTACCGGGGGTACGACTCGGCGGGGGTCGCCGTGCTCGCGGATGGCGGGCTGGCTGCCGCGAAGAAGGCCGGGAAGCTGGTGAACCTGGAGAAGGAGCTGGTGGACCGGCCGCTGCCGACGGGCTCGACCGGGATCGGGCATACGCGGTGGGCCACACACGGCGGGCCCACGGATCCGAATGCGCATCCGCATCTGGACAATGCCGGGCGGGTTGCCGTCGTGCACAACGGGATCATCGAGAACTTCGCCGTGCTGCGGGCCGAGTTGGAGGAGCGGGGGCACGACCTCGCCTCCGAGACGGACACCGAGGTGGTCGCGCATCTGCTCGCCGAGGAGTTCTCGGCCTGCGCGGATCTCGCCGAGGCGATGCGGCTGGTGTGCCGGCGGCTGGAAGGGGCGTTCACCCTGGTCGCGGTGCACGCCGATGAACCCGATGTGGTCGTCGGCGCGCGGCGGAACTCACCGCTCGTGGTGGGCGTGGGGGACGGCGAGGCGTTCCTGGCTTCCGATGTCGCCGCGTTCATCGACCACACCCGGTCGGCGGTCGAACTGGGGCAGGACCAGGTCGTCGAGCTGCGGCGTGACGGGGTGACGGTGACGGGGTTCGACGGCAGCCCGGCCGACGTGCGCTCGTACCACGTCGACTGGGACGCCTCCGCCGCGGAGAAGGGCGGCTACGACTACTTCATGCTCAAGGAGATCGCCGAGCAGCCCAAGGCGGTCGCCGACACGCTGCTGGGGCGCATCGACGCGGGGGGATCGCTGACGCTGGACGAGGTCCGGATCAGCGCCGCCGAACTGCGGGAAGTCGACAAGGTGGTGATCGTGGCCTGCGGTACGGCATTTCATGCCGGGCTCATCGCCAAGTACGCCATTGAGCACTGGACGCGGATTCCGTGCGAGGTGGAGCTCGCGAGTGAGTTCCGGTACCGGGATCCGATCCTCGGGGTGCGGTCTCTCGTCATCGCCATCTCGCAGTCCGGCGAGACCATGGACACGCTGATGGCGCTGCGGCATGCGCGGGAGCAGGGCTCCAAGGTGCTGGCCATCTGCAATACCAACGGGTCGACCATTCCTCGGGAATCGGATGCGGTGCTGTACACGCATGCGGGGCCGGAGGTGGCCGTCGCGTCCACCAAGGCGTTCTTGACGCAGCTTGTGGCCTGCTATCTGGTTGCTCTGTATCTGGGGCAGGTGCGCGGCACCAAGTGGGGTGACGAGATCGGGGCCGTGATTCGCGACCTGTCGCAGATCTCCGGTGAGGTCGAGCGGGTGCTGGAGACCATGGAGCCGGTACGGGAGCTTGCGCGGTCGCTCGCCGACAAGAACACGGTGCTGTTCCTGGGGCGGCACGTGGGGTATCCGGTCGCGCTGGAGGGGGCTCTGAAGTTGAAGGAGCTCGCCTACATGCATGCCGAGGGGTTTGCGGCGGGGGAGTTGAAGCACGGGCCGATCGCTTTGATCGAGCCCGATCTGCCGGTGGTCGTCGTCGTGCCGTCGCCTCGGGGACGGTCCGTCCTCCACGACAAGATCGTGTCCAACATCCAGGAGATCCGGGCGCGGGGGGCGCGGACGATCGTGATCGCGGAGGAGGGGGACGAGGCGGTCGTGCCGTACGCCGACCATCTCGTACGGATCCCTGCGACGCCGACGTTGTTGCAGCCGCTGGTGGCCACGGTGCCGTTGCAGGTCTTCGCGTGTGAACTCGCGACGGCTCGCGGCAACGAGGTGGATCAGCCGCGGAACCTTGCGAAGTCAGTGACGGTGGAGTGAGCCGGCTTCCGCACCGGCTCAGCGAGGGCGCGGCGGCACCCCCGGAATAGAGTGCCCGAATGAGCATCATCGGGGTCGGAATCGACGTGGCCGAGATCGAGCGGTTCGAGACGTCGCTCAAGCGGACGCCTGGGATGGCGGAACGGCTGTTCCTGGAGAGCGAGTTGCTGCTGCCCAGCGGGGAACGCCGGGGTATCGCCTCGCTCGCCGCGCGGTTCGCCGCGAAGGAAGCTCTGGCCAAGGCTCTCGGTGCGCCGGCCGGGCTGCTGTGGACGGATGCCGAGGTGTTCGTCGAGGACAGCGGGCAGCCCCGGGTGCGGGTGAAGGGGACGGTGGCGGCGCGGGCGGCCGAGCTGGGGGTGCGGTCCTGGCATGTCTCGTTGAGCCACGACGCCGGGGTGGCGTCGGCGGTGGTGATCGCCGAAGGCTGAGGGCAGACTCGTCCCCATGCGTACTGCGTACAGCGTGGAGACGGTAAGGGCAGCAGAGCGGGAACTCATGGCGCGGCTTCCCGAGGGGGCGTTGATGCAGCGGGCAGCCGCCGGGCTCGCCGCCGCTTGTGCCGATCTGATCGGGCGCGTCTACGCCGGCCGGGTCGTGCTGCTCGTCGGGAGCGGGGACAACGGGGGCGATGCGCTGTATGCCGGGGCGCGGCTCGCCCGGCGGGGTGCCGCGGTCGCCGCCGTGCTTCTGGCGCCCGAGCGGGCCCATCCCGAGGGGCTTGCCGCCTTGTTGCGGGCCGGAGGGCGGGTCGTGGGCGGCGGGGCGGGTGCCGGGGCTGCTGCCTCCGCCGGGGTCGGTGCCGTCGAAGAGGCGATTCTTCGGGCCGATCTCGTCGTCGACGGGATCGTCGGGATCGGGGGGACGGGTGGACTCCGTCCCGATGCCGCCAAGTTGGCCGCGTGCGTCGAGGAATCCGGCGCCCCCGTCGTCGCCGTCGATCTGCCGAGCGGTGTCGACGCCGATACCGGGGAGGTACGCGGTGCCGCCATCCGCGCCGATCTCACCGTCACCTTCGGGACGCACAAGCCCGGGCTGCTGATCGATCCCGCGCGGGAGTACGCCGGGTCGGTACGGCTCGTCGACATCGGGCTCGGGGAGGTGCTGCCCGCCCAGCCGGAGCTGGAGGCCCTGCAGCACGTCGACGTGGCGCGGTTGCTGCCCGTGCCCGGTGCCGAGAGTGACAAGTACCGGCGGGGGGTGGTGGGGATCGCCGCCGGGTCCGCGCGGTATCCCGGGGCTGCCGTCCTCGCCGTGTCCGGGGCGCTGAGGGGCGGCGCGGGAGCCGTGCGCTACGTCGGACCCGCCGGGGACGCCGTCGTCTCGCGGTTCCCGGAGACGCTCGTATCGGATCAGGGGCCCGCGAAGGCCGGACGGGTGCAGGCCTGGGTGGTCGGACCCGGCGCCGGCGACGACGCCGCGACCGTGGCCGAAGTACTGGAGGCGGACGTGCCCGTGCTCGTCGACGCGGACGGGCTGCGGCTGGCCGAACGGGACGCCGTGCGGGCTCGTAGTGCCCCGACGCTCATGACCCCGCACGCCGGGGAGGCCGCCGCGCTGCTCGGTGTGGCGCGGGAGGAGGTCGAGGGGGCGCGGCTGGCCTCGGTGCGCGAACTCGCCTCGCGGTACGGGGCGACCGTGCTGCTCAAGGGGTCGACCACGCTCGTCGCCGACCCGGGTGGCGGGGTCGTACGGGTCAATGCGACCGGGACGCCGTGGCTCGCCACCGCGGGCAGCGGGGATGTGCTCTCGGGGCTCGCCGGGTCGCTGCTGGCCTCGGGGCTCTCCGCGCTGGACGCGGGCAGCGCGGCTGCGTATCTGCACGGGCTGGCCGGGCGGTTCGCGGCCGACGGGGCGCCGGCGGGGGCGCATGACGTGGCCGAGGCGATCCCGGGAGCGTGGCGGGACGTGCGGGAGTGACCGGACCAGGCCCGCACACCGGGCCCGGGCCCTCGGTGTGAGCCCTAGCGCAGGTCCTGCACCACGCTGAGGATGTTTCCCTCGCTGTCCTTGAACCAGGCGCCGCGCATGCCTGCGCCCTCCGCCACGCCGTCCACCGTCTTCAGGCCCGGCAGGTCGTACTCCTCGAAGGTCACCCCGCGGCCGCGCAGTTCCGTCATCTCCGCGTCGAGGTCGCCGACGGTCCAGCCGGCCAGGGTGTGGGCGGCCTGGCCGCCGCTCGGTGTGGTGTAGAGGACGAACCTGGCACCGCCGGACTCGAAGAGTGCGGTGTCCTGCCGGTCGTCGATGAGCTTGAGGCCGAGCGTGTCGCCGTAGAAGCGCTTGGCCCTTTCGATGTCGGTCGCCGGGATGACGGCGTTGAGTGGTGTGTCTGCCAGCATCTCCACCACCTCCGGTTCCCAGCGTAGGACCGGGAGCGCGGGCCGTCGTCCGGGCGGCACTCGTCGAAAAGGGTGAACCCGCCGCGCGCCGCTCCCGGCCTGTCGGCCCTGCACGATTCTCTGATTGCATGATCAATAGACATTTTGCGCATATCGCCTGCCAGGGTGTCGCGGTCGTGCTCGCCGCCGTCACGGCCCTCCCCGTCGGCGCCCCGTCGGCCTCCGCCGCGCCCCCGCCTCCGGGTCCGAGGTCGGCCTCGGTCCACCGGCCCGCCGACGACGAGGACGCCGTCGAGGGCGGTGACCTCGTCGAGGTCGTGCCCCGCGAGGACGTCGCCGGGAAGGTGAAGTGCAGCCGGAGGACCGGGCCCCATCAGCGGGCGGTCGAGAAGTGGCTGAAGCTGAAGGCGGACGGGAAGCAGTCGGCCGCCGACTGCAAGGTCATCCGGGACTTTCAGGAGCGGCACGGGATCAAGCCCGCGATCGGGTACGCCGGGCCCGCCACCTGGGCCACCATGCAGCTCATCTCCGCCAGGGAAGATCCGAACGCGAAGCACAAGTGCCCCGTGCGGAAGCGGCGGGTCGCGTGTGTCGATCTCGACCGGCAGGTGACCTGGGTGCAGAAGGGCAGTGATGTGGTCTACGGGCCCGTCCCGATGCGCAGCGGGCGGGTCGGGCACGCCACCCGGACCGGGTGGCACAAGATCTACTGGAAGCACAAGAACCACTGGTCGACGCTCTACGACGCGCCCATGCCCTATGCCCAGTTCTTCAGCGGCGGACAGGCCTTCCACGGCGTCCACGACAGCATCTACACCACCCTCGGCTCATGGGGGTGCGTCAATCTGCGGCTGGACGACGCCCGGAAGCTGTGGCGGGTGCTGAAGAAGGGCGACCGTGTGTATGTGTGGGGACACCGGCCCGGGAAGTAGGCGCTCGCCCGGGGGCCGGTGCCTCGGGAGGTGTCGGACCCCTCTGAGACACTGGGTGCGCCATGACTGAGACAGCAGCTGCCCCGACCGCGCCCCTGCGCGCCCGCGCCGAGATCGACCTGGCCGCCCTGCGCGCCAACGTGCGGACCCTGCGCGCCCTCGCGCCGGGCGCTGCCCTCATGGCCGTGGTCAAGTCCGACGCGTACGGCCACGGGGCCGTGCCGTGCGCCCGGGCCGCCGTGGCGGCGGGGGCCGCATGGCTGGGGACCGCCACGCCCGAGGAGGCGCTCGCACTGCGGGCTGCCGGGCTGCCCGGACGCATCATGTGCTGGCTGTGGACGCCGGGCGGGCCCTGGCAGGAGGCCGTCGAGGCCGACATCGACGTGTCGGTCAGCGCGATGTGGGCCCTGGAGGAGGTCTCCGCGGCCGCCCGGGCGGCGGGCATTCCCGCGCGCGTGCAGCTCAAGGCGGACACGGGTCTGGGGCGGGGCGGCTGCCAGCCGGGGGAGGACTGGGCCGAGCTGGTCACGGCCGCCCTGCGCGCCGAGGCCGAAGGGACCCTGCGCATCACCGGGCTCTGGTCGCACTTCGCGTGCGCCGACGAACCCGGGCACCCCTCCATCGACCTCCAGCTCACCCGCTTCCGCGAGATGCTCGCGTACGCCGAGGGGCAGGGCGTCCGCCCCGAGGTGCGGCACATCGCCAACTCACCCGCCACGCTCACGCTTCCCGAGGCCCACTTCGACCTCGTACGGACCGGTATCGCCCTCTACGGCATCTCCCCGAGCCCCGAGCTGGGCAGCCCCGCCGACTTCGGGCTGCGCCCGGTGATGACACTCTCGGCCTCCCTGGCGCTCGTGAAGCACGTTCCCGGGGGCCACGGCGTCAGTTACGGGCATCACTACGTCACCCCCGGCGCGACGACCCTCGGACTCGTGCCCGTCGGGTACGCCGACGGTGTTCCGCGGCATGCCTCCGGGACCGGCCCGGTGCTGGTCGGCGGCAAGTGGCGGACCGTCGCCGGGCGGGTCGCGATGGACCAGTTCGTCGTCGATCTCGGCGGGGACGAACCCGCGGCAGGGAGCGAGGCGGTGCTCTTCGGACCCGGTGACCGCGGTGAGCCCACCGCCGAGGACTGGGCGCAGGCGGCAGGAACCATCGCATACGAGATCGTCACGCGGATCGGAACGCGCGTTCCCCGCGTCTATGTGAATGAGGAACAAAGCGGGTAACCGCACAGAGGACCGACCATCCACGGACGGCAGAAGTGCGGCACCCGTAACCCGAGCAACACCGGGCAGTCGATCGACAGCGGTATCAGACAGGCAACACGAGTAACGCAAGCAACACCTGCATCACCCGACCCAGCGAACAGCAGTAGTGATCCGGCGAAGAGGAGCGGTACGTGAGCGAGAGCACTGCGGAGGCCGTCGCAGCCGTCGCCTCCGCCGCGGGGGCGGCCGGGAACTGGCGCAGGGCGACCGGCATCGCGGGCGCCGCGATAGGCGTGGTCGCCGCGGGCGCGGCGGCCGGCGTCGCCATAGAGCGGCTCACCGTCGGCCGCGGGATGCGGAAGAAGGCGCGGCTCGCGCTCGACTCGACCGGACCGTACGGCGCGCTGCGCGGCACGCCCGGCAAGGCCACGGCCGACGACGGCACCGAGCTGTACTACGAGGTCGACGACGTCGACCCCGACGCCGTACCCGCGCTCGGCCCGCGCCGCCGCCGGCTGTTCGGCCGCAAGGCGCCCGCTCCCGTCACCGTCGTCTTCAGCCACGGCTACTGCCTCAACCAGGACTCCTGGCACTTCCAGCGGGCGGCCCTGCGCGGCGTCGTACGGACCGTGCACTGGGACCAGCGCAGCCACGGGCGGTCCGGGCGCGGTGTGCAGCAGGTGCAGGACGGCGTGCCGGTCAGCATCGACCAGCTGGGCCGCGATCTGAAGGCCGTCATCGACGCCGCCGCGCCGAACGGGCCCATCGTGCTCGTCGGGCACTCCATGGGCGGCATGACCATGATGGCGCTGGCCGACCAGTATCCCGAGCTGATCCGGGAGAGGGTGGTCGCCGTCGCCTTCGTCGGTACGTCGTCCGGGCGGCTCGGCGAGGTCAACTTCGGGCTGCCGGTCGCGGGCGTGAATGCCGTACGGCGGGTGCTGCCCGGCGTGCTGAAGGCGCTCGGGCAGCAGGCCGCACTGGTGGAGAAGGGGCGGCGGGCGACCGCCGACCTGTTCGCCGGGATCATCAAGCGGTACTCGTTCGCCTCACGGGACGTCGACCCGGCCGTCGCGCGGTTCGCCGAGCGGATGATCGAGGGCACGCCGATCGACGTGGTCGCCGAGTTCTACCCGGCGTTCACGGAGCACGACAAGACCGAGGCGCTGGTGCGCTTCGCGGACCTGCCGGTGCTGGTGCTGGCCGGGATCGGCGATCTCGTCACCCCCAGCGAGCACAGCGAGGCGATCGCCGACCTGCTGCCGGACGCCGAACTGGTGCTGGTCCCGGACGCCGGGCACCTGGTGATGCTGGAGCACCCGGAGGTGGTCACCGACCGGCTGGCCGACCTGCTCACCCGTGCGGGTGCCGTCCCGGCAGGAGCTACCGTGGGTGGCTATGGAAGCACCAGCAGCACCGCACAACCCGGCTGAGACCGAGGCCTCCGTGTCCTCCTCCGTGCCCTCTGTGGAGATCACCGTCACCTCCCCCGAGCAGATGCGGGACCTGGGCCGCCGCCTCGCCAAGCTGCTGCGCGCCGGCGACCTCGTGATGCTCAACGGGGAGCTCGGCGCGGGCAAGACGACGCTCACCCGCGGGCTGGGTGAAGGGCTCGGCGTCCGGGGCGCGGTCACCTCGCCGACCTTCGTGATCGCCCGCGTGCATCCCTCGCTGGGCGAGGGTCCGCCGCTCGTGCACGTCGACGCGTACCGCCTGGGCGGCGGGCTCGACGAGATGGAGGACCTCGACCTCGATGTCTCGCTGCCCGAGTCGGTGATCGTCGTGGAGTGGGGCGAGGGCAAGGTCGAGGAGCTGACCGAGGACCGGCTGCACGTCGTCATCCACCGGACGGTCGGCACTGTGTCCTCCCCGGGGGCGACCCCCGGACCCCCGGACACGGACGAGGTGCGGCACGTGACGGTGACCGGGCTCGGCGAGCGGTGGTCGGCGGTGGACCTGAGCGCGCTGTCCGCCTGACGGCCGCACGGTCTGCGCACGATTCCGTGAACGTTCCGACAAGACGTCGGCAAGATATTGCATTCGGGGTCTTGTGCGTGGTCACATGGTACCCAGTTCGTAGTTAGGTCTACCTAACTACGCCTGCCCCCGGGTCCTCAGGAGGCGTCCATGCCGGCCACCGAGAGCAACGCGCAGCCGCAGAAGCCGTACGCCGTCGTAGCCGGTGTGTCCATGCGCGAACTACTGGCGTCGTGCGCCGCGGCGGACGCGGTCTCGACCCCGCCGCGACTGCCGGACCCCGAGGTGTCCGGGCCGCCGGCCCGGCACCGGGAAGCCGCGTAGAGAAGCCGCTCAGGGGATCACGGCGATCTGTGCGCCGATCGTGGCGAACTCCCACAGCGCGGCGCCGTCCTTGCGGGACTCGCGGATCCCGCCCGTGCGCACCGTCGGGTCGGGTGCCGCAGGCGAGGTCCTGACCGCCGCGCTGAAGCCGACGGGGACGCCTTCCACACTGGTGAAGCGCACGACGTGCTCGATGGCGGTGCCGTCGGTGCCGATGGCGGAGTTCGAGCGGGAGGTGACCCCGTAGACGCCGGGCGCCGGGTCGACATTGCCCGGGGCGACCGTGAAGCTGCGCAGGACCTGGTTGCGCGCGTCGACCAGCCAGACCCGGTCGGAGCCCACCGAGTAGACGACACGTTCCCCGGCGCCGGACGCGGCGGGCGGCAGGCCGGGGTTGCGCTGGGCGCCGGGTGCCCCCGGGACGGCCGCCGTCGGTGAGGCGCTCGCCTGCGGCTTGCCGAAGCCGGCCGGCGCGGTCACGGAGGCCCGGTAGCCGAGGAGGCCGACGGTGGCCAGGGCGGCCACGGTGAGCCCGAACACGAATCCGGAGCTGCTCCTTGCCACGGTCGCCACCTGCCCCATTCGCCTCGAACGTCATGCTTTGCGGCGACCGTAGCAGCCCGTACACGCCTGACCGGGACGGCGATGCCCGAGGTGGGGGCCCGTGTCGGACGCCCCGCCTGCCCCACGACGCCCGGCACGCACTCCGCCTCGCGATCGCACGCTCCGCCACGCTCGAACAACCTCGCGCGGACCCCATGACGCCGCAGGGCCCGCCCCTCCGGGCGGACGAGTGGGCGTCCGACACGGGCCCCGGGAGCCGTAGGCTGTTTGCGTGCTCTTGCTCGCTCTGGATACCGCAACCCCAGCCGTGACCGTCGCCCTGCACGACGGCACGGACGTCATCGCCTCCTCGAGCCAGGTGGACGCGCGCCGGCACGGCGAGCTGCTGCTGCCGGCCGTCGACCGGGTGCTCGCCGAGGCCGGGCTCAGGCTCGACGCCGTCACCGGCATCGTCGTCGGCATCGGGCCCGGCCCCTACACCGGGCTGCGCGTCGGCCTGATGACCGCGGACACCTTCGGGCTCGCGCTCGGTGTCCCCGTGCACGGCGTGTGCACGCTGGACGGTCTGGCGTACGCGGCCGACATCGACAAGGGCCCCTTCGTCGTGGCGACCGACGCCCGGCGCAAGGAGGTCTACTGGGCGCGCTACGCGGACTCCCGGACCCGGCTGACCGACCCCGCCGTGGACCGGCCCGCCGACATCGCCGAGCGGGTGGCCGGGCTGCCGGCCGTCGGCGCGGGCGCGCTGCTGTACCCGGACACCTTCCCGAACGTGCACGAGCCGGAGCACGTGTCGGCCGCCGCGCTCGCGAGCCTCGCCGCCGAGCGGCTGGCCAAGGGCGAGGAGCTGCCCGAGGCCCGGCCGCTCTACCTGCGCCGCCCGGACGCCCAGGTCCCCAAGAACTACAAGGTGGTCACCCCCAAGTGACCGAACCCGTGACCTCTCGACTGCGCGAGATGCGCTGGTGGGACATCGACCGCGTGCTCGAACTGGAGAAGGACCTCTTCCCCGAGGACGCCTGGTCCCGCGGCATGTTCTGGTCGGAACTCGCCCACGCCCGCGGCCCCGAGGCGACCCGCCGCTATGTCGTCGCCGAGGACGCCGAGGGACGGGTGGTCGGGTATGCGGGCCTCGCCGCCTCCGGAGACCTTGCCGACATCCAGACGATCGCCGTCACCCGCGACCAGTGGGGCACCGGCCTCGGCGGACGGCTCCTCGCCGAGCTGCTGCGGGCCGCCACCGCCTTCGAGTGCGCCGAAGTGATGCTGGAGTGCCGGATCGACAACGTCCGCGCCCAGAAGCTCTACGAGCGCTTCGGCTTCGAGGCCATCGGCTTCCGGCGCGGCTACTACCAGCCCGGCAATGTGGACGCCCTGGTGATGCGGCTGACCACGCAATCCGACAGCGGCTCCGCCGCGGGACCGACTTCCGAACGAGAAACCGAGATCCATGGCTGACGAACCCCTGGTCCTGGGAATTGAGACCTCCTGCGACGAGACCGGCGTCGGCATCGTCCGCGGCACCACCCTGCTGGCCGACGCCGTCGCCTCCAGTGTCGACGAGCACGCCCGCTTCGGCGGCGTCGTCCCGGAGGTCGCCTCCCGGGCGCACCTGGAGGCGATGGTGCCGACGATCGACCGCGCGCTGAAGGAGGCGGGGGTGAGCGCGAGGGACCTGGACGGCATCGCGGTCACCGCCGGTCCGGGTCTGGCCGGTGCGCTGCTGGTCGGCGTGTCGGCGGCGAAGGCGTACGCGTACGCGCTGGGCAAGCCGCTCTACGGCGTCAACCACCTCGCCTCGCACATCTGCGTCGACCAGCTGGAGCACGGCGCGCTGCCCGAGCCGACGATGGCGCTGCTGGTGTCCGGCGGACACTCGTCCCTGCTGCTGTCGACGGACATCACCTCGGACGTACGTCCCCTGGGCGCGACCATCGACGACGCGGCCGGCGAGGCCTTCGACAAGATCGCGCGGGTGCTGAACCTCGGCTTCCCCGGCGGCCCGGTGATCGACCGGTACGCGCGCGAGGGCGACCCTTCGGCGATCGCGTTCCCGCGCGGGCTGACCGGTCCGCGCGACCCCGCGTACGACTTCTCCTTCTCCGGGCTGAAGACCGCCGTGGCCCGCTGGATCGAGGCCAAGCGGGCGGCGGGCGAGGAGGTTCCGGTGCGGGACGTGGCGGCCTCCTTCCAGGAGGCGGTCGTCGACGTGCTGACCCGCAAGGCGGTACGGGCCTGCAAGGACGAGGGCGTCGGGCATCTGATGATCGGCGGCGGGGTGGCCGCCAACTCCCGGCTGCGCGAGCTGGCCCGGCACCGCTGTGAGGCGGCCGGGATCGAACTGCGGGTGCCGCGGCCGAAGTTGTGCACCGACAACGGCGCGATGGTGGCGGCGCTCGGCGCCGAGCTGGTGGCCCGCAACCGTGCGGCGTCGAACTGGGACCTGTCCGCCGACTCCTCGCTCCCGGTGACCGAGGCGCACGTGCCCGGGCACGATCACGTCCACGAGGTCAGCAAGGAGAACCTGTACTCGTGACGGTCGCCTTGATGTGGGAGGCGCGGGCGGCCGAGGGCCGGGGCGAGGAACTCCTCGCCTGGGCGCGGGCGCAGGAACTCCCGGTACGACCGGCGCGCCGCGAGACCTTCCGGGCTGCCCAGGACCGTGTCCTCGTCATCACCTGGTGGGACGCCCCGTACGACGCCGACCTGCCCGAACTCCCCGAGCCGGGCGGGGAGTTGACGTCCCGTGCGGTGCACCGGTGGCGGTTCGAGTCGGTGACGACCGACTGACTTCGTCCGTTCGACGCACATATGTACGGTCATGTGCGTCATATGCCACATGCCCATCTACCCTGTTACATATCTCACTTGCGTAAAACCGGACAAGTTCTCCTGTCTGCCCCAGGTCCGGACGGATACATTCCTCTATCTCGGTATGCTCCTTCTGGCCGATTTCGTCGCCGGCGCGTGCCATCGGGGAGAGGGCTGGGGGGCCAATGCAGGTGGGCGAGATGGCGGTCGAGGCTGTCCGGATTCTGACGCACTCCATGACGTCGGCGGCCGCGAGCGCGGGGGAAGTGGTGCAGGGGGTGGCGACGCGGCTGTTGTCGGATCTGGTCGCCGCCCGGCTGCGGAGCAGGGGGAACGAGCGGGAGTGGGAGAGCTTCACCCGCGACCCGCGCAACAGCCCCCTCGTCGAGTACCTGGTGAGACAGGCGGCCCAGGACGACGCCGACTTCCGGCTCGCGCTCGCCGAGGCGGTGCGCGGCGCGAAGGCCGAGCAGCCGGCCGGGGTGAGCGTGAAGTCGATCAGTATCGGCCGCGACGGCGACGCGCAGATCGGTGACCGCCGCGACACCTACGGGGACCACAACCGGGTGGTGAGCGGCGGCGGTTCGCTCTACGAGGGTGAGGTCACCCAGCACCGGGACGGCGACACGTACCAGGGGGACGTCCACAACGACACCCCCTTCGGACGGTACGTGCTGATCGCGCTGGCCGTCCTGGCGCTGCTCCTGCTCGTGTTCAAGGGCATCCCGGCCGTCATCGGCGGCGGCAGCGGCGACGGCCTCTCGGCCTCCTCGACCTGCAAGGACTTCCTGAACGCGGACCAGGGGACCGAGTCGCAGGCCCTCGTCGACATCGCGACGTCCAAGGGGCTCGGCGGCTTCGGCAGCCCGCTCGCGCTGCCGGCCATCCGCTACGAGTGCAGTTACCACCCGTCCGAGTCGCTGGGCGCGGTGATCGAGCAGTACAAGGGCCAGTTCTGACGCACGCCGCGGCGGGCGTTCTGACGTAGGGGGGATTCATCATGCATTGGGGTGTCTACGAAGTCTTCTCCGTGATCTCGGGGGCCGTGCTTCTCATGTGCGGGCTCATGCTGCCCCGGGTCACCGTGAAGGACAGGGCCTGGTCGGTGATCGGTGGCGCGTTCCTGCTGGTCTACGGCGTGTACGTCGCCAAGCAGACCTCGGGGACGTACTACTTCCCGGTGGCCGTGTTCATCATCCCGGTGGGAGCGGTGCTCTATCTGCTGGGCGCCGCCTTCGGCCTGACGGGGTCCGCGGCCGCGGGCGGCCGGGACGACGGCGAGTAGGGGAGGGGTGGCCGCCATGACCGACGACAGCGCATACGGGCCCACCGACGCCCGGCCCGGTCAGCCCACGTGTCCGCGGGGAGACTGCCGGCAGTACAACAAGCTGGAACTGGGTGGTAGGTGTCGCGGCTGCGGACGCCGGACGTCGATCCGGCCCCAGCCCGATCTGTTCGAGAGACTGGGCTACCAGGGGCGGACCGCGCCGGTGCCCCCGAGGCCGGCGGGCGCGCCGCCCATGCCGCTCGCACCACCGCGTCCGTCGGCGGGGCCCGTCCTGCCGGCACCGCCGGGGTGGGGGCCGCCGATGCCGGTGCCCGCGCCGCCGCCCGCTCCCGGGCTCGGGGCGCGGGAGACCCTCTCCCGTGCCGTGTTCGGCGGTTTCTGGTGTGTGATCGGGGTGCTGGGTGTCGTCGCCGCGGTGTCGGGGCTGGCCAGGGGTAACGTCGGCGGGTTCCTGCTGAGCGCGCTGGTCGCCACGGCGAGCGGCTTCTACGCCCGCTACATCTTCCGCGGCGGCCGGTTCCGGATTCTCTTCTGGTAGGCGTCCGTTCAGCCGTGACCGGGCGCCGCTCCGGCGGGTGCGTACGAGAGGTGCCACCGTTCCCCGGGGTGGGGGGGCCGGCCACAGGCGTCGGCCGGTGCTGTGCTCCCAGCCCGTGGCCGCCACCGCCGTGCCGAGCCGGTCGTGTCCGGCGCGAGCGCCGTCTCGAACTCCCGCAGCCGGCCGATCCACTTGAGCCGGGAGGCCCGCGGCAGCGTCGACACCACGAGGAAGCCGAGCGGTCGGTGAAGGGCGGTTCGACCGGTCGCCCGGTCTCAGTCCCACCACAAGCGCCACTGCCGGGAGGTCAGGAGCTCCTCCGGGTAGGTGGCCTCCCAGTCGTCGAAGTTGTTGTGGAACCAGTCGGGGCAGGCCAGATAGTGCTCTGCGGCCAGGACCTGGGCCTCGTGGAGGTTCTTCGGCGGGACGGCGGCCGACAGGTAGAGGTCCGCGTGGCCGAAGCCGACCAGGCGGGCGCCGAAGCGGTCCTCCCAGGAGCGCAGCACTCCCGACAGTTCGTCCTTGCCCATGTGGTTGCACATGCCGGGCCAGTTGAGCGCCGACGGAACGTCCGAGCCCCGTTCGGCCTGGACCAGTGCGAGGCAGCGGGCCCGGTCTTCGCGCACGACCTCGGCCGCCTCCTCGCCCGCGCACACGTCCGGGTCGGCCCCGGCCGCCGCCGGAACGGCCAGGCCCGGCCACGCCGGGAACGACGGCCAGGACGACGGCCGCCACGTGTCCCGGAAGTACGCGGCGGCGTCGACCGGTTCGTCACCCCCCACGTGGAACTCGTACATGTCCTCCGTGTATTCGAGCAGGACGGGATACAGGCCCGTCCGTGCGCGGTCGGCGTACAGCCGCCGCCACCACTCGTCCGCGTCGGGCAGTTTGCCGTCGCTCATCCACACCAGAATGCCGGACCGGCCGTACGACTCGACGATCCGTCCCGGTGGCAGCGACCTCGGAAGTGACGTGACGTTCATGGCCGGAATGTATGCGGCCCCACTGACAACGGGCCTCGGCCTAGGGCCGGCGGACCCGTGTCTCGCAGCGGAGGCGGCGGCCGGGGCCGAGGACGCGTACCGGTCCCGTCAGGTTCAGTCGGGCCGTGTGGCGTACGTCCGCGCTCGATGCCGCCAACCGCAGTTCCAGGGCGCCGGGTTCGACCACCCGGGCTCCCGAGCGGTCGGTGAAGGCCGACAGGTCGGCGTGGAAGGAGAAGGTGACGTCGGCCGCCTCTCCCGGCTCCAGCTCCAGCCGCCGGTAGCCGATCAGGCGGACGTCCGGGCGGGTCACCGAGGCCACCGGGTCGTGCAGGTAGAGCTGTACGACCTCCGCGCCCGCGCGTTCGCCCGTGTTGCGGACGGTGACCGTCACGTCGTACGAGCCGTCCGTGCCGATCTCCGCCCCGGTGGACTCGGACTCCCACGTGAAGGTCGTGTACGAGCGGCCGTGGCCGAAGGCGTACAGCGGGGTCGGGTCGAGGTTGCTGACCTCGCCCGCCAGGCCCAGCGGGGGCTGGAGATACGTCCATGGCTGACCCCCCGGGACCCGCGGGACGCTCACCGGGAGGCGGCCGGAGGGGTTCACACGGCCCGACAGCACTCCCGCGACCGCCGGGCCGCCCTCCTCCCCGGGGAAGAACGCCTGCACCACCGCGGCCAGCCGTCCGTGCCAGCGCCCCAGGGCGTACGGGCGACCGGTGAGCAGGACAAGCACTACGGGGACGCCGGTGGCGACCAGGGCGTCCAGCAAGTCGCCCTGTACGCCCGGGAGCCGGAGGTCCGTCACATCGCAGCCCTCGCCCGAGGTGCCCCGGCCGAACAGGCCCGCCCGGTCGCCGAGGACCGCGACGCACACGTCCGCCTCGGCGGTGCGCGCCACCGCCTCCTCGAACCCCGAGGGGTCCGGGTCCGAGGTGTCGCAGCCCTGAGCGAAGGTCACCTTGGCGTCCGGGAGTTCGGTGCGCAGCGCCTCCAGGACGGTCGGGATCTGCACGCCCATGGGGACGTCGGGGTGGTGGGCGAGGACGTGTGAGGGGAAGGAGTAGCAGCCGAGCATCGCCAGCGCGTCGGCCGCGCGCGGCCCGACCACCGCGACCCGGGTGTCGGGCGGGAGGGGAAGGACCCCGTCGGGGTTGTCCAGGAGCACCACCGACTCCTCGGCCAGACGGCGGGCCAGGGCCCGGTTCGCGGCCGAGTCCAGGTCGATCACGGTGGCGGGCTCGGGGTCCCAGTCCTCGTCCAGGAGGCCCAGCTCGCACTTCTGGAGCAGCACCCGGCGGGCCGCACGGTCGACCAGCGCCTGCGGGACCACTCCCGCCCGCACCGCCTCCAGCAGCGGTTTTCCGTAGCACTTGAGCGTCGGCAGTTCCACGTCGATGCCGGCCGCCAGCGCCGCGTGCGCCGCCTCGGCGGGGGAGCCCGCCACCCGGTGCAGGGTCTCCAGGAAGCCGATGCCGAAGTAGTCGGCCACCACCGTGCCGGTGAACCCCCACTGCTCGCGGAGGAGTTCGGTCAGCAGGGACGGGTCCGCGGAGGCCGGGATGCCGTCCGTGTCGGTGTACGCCGCCATGACCGAGCGGGCGCCGCCCTCGCGCAGCGCCAGCTCGAACGGCGGCAGGGTCACGTCCGCGAACTCGCGGATGCCGGCCCGGACGGGCGCGAGATTGCGGGCGCCCGCCGAGGACGCGTACCCGGCGAAGTGCTTGAGCGTGGCGACGATCCCGGCGGACTCCAGGCCGCGCACATACGCCGTGCCGATCGTGCCCACCAGGTAGGGGTCCTCGCCGATCGTCTCCTCGACCCGGCCCCAGCGCGGGTCCCGTACGACGTCCAGGACCGGCGCGAGGCCCTGGTGCACGCCGGCCGCGCGCAGGTCGCCGCCGATGGCGCGGGCCATCTCCTCGACCAGCGGTGGATCGAAGCTGGCGCCCCAGGCCAGCGGGACGGGGTAGGCGGTGGCGCCCCAGGCCGTGAACCCGGCCAGACACTCCTCGTGCGCGACGGCCGGGATCCCGAACCGGCCCGCCTCGGCGATACGGCGCTGGGCGCGGGCCAGTGCCTGCGCGCCCAGCGCCGGGTCCACGGGGGCGGTGCCGTAGGAGCGGGTGAGCTGGCCCAGGCCGTGGGTGATCAGCTCGTCCCAGTCGTAGTCGGCGGTCATCTCGCTCTGCAGGGGGGCGACTCCGTCGCCGTCCGTGGCGGCGCCCACCCACACGCCGTACAGCTGGGCGGTCTTCTCCTCGAGGGTCATCCGGGAGAGGAGGTCGTCGACGCGGGCGGCGGCGGGCAGGGCGGGGTCACGCCAGGGGGCGGTGGTCATGAAACTCCTGCTCTGGTCGAGTGGGTGGGGCCCTCTCACGGACGTTGGCACAGTCTGGCGACGAATGTTTCGTTATGTATATCGAATGTTCCGGGAACCTAGGCCGGTCCGGAGGCTTCGTCAAGAGGTCGTGCAGGGATACGATCGCCGCCATGACACCCCCGGAGCCCGTTGAAACACGGACGACAACCCCGACGGCGGGCCGGTCCGCACAGACCGCGACGCTCGCCGAGATCGCCCGCGAGGCCGGCGTGTCCGCGCCGACTGTTTCGAAGGTCCTCAACGGCCGCGCGGATGTGGCCCCGGCCACCCGCAGCCGCGTCGAGGAACTGCTGCGCGCCCACGGTTACCGGCGCAGGCGTGCCGAAGCGAGCCGCTCGCCCCTGATCGACCTGGTCTTCCACGAGCTGGAGAGCGCCTGGGCGATGGAGGTCATCCGGGGCGTGGAGAACGTGGCCCGGGACGCGGGGCTCAGCGTGGTGCTGAGCGAGAGCGCCGGGCGGCTGACACCCGGGCGGACCTGGGCGGACCAGGTCGCCGCCCGCCGCCCGCACGGGGTGGTCCTCGTGCTGTCCGGGCTCGACGAGTCCCAGCGGGCGCTGCTGACCAGCCGCTCCATCCCGTTCGTGGTGATGGACCCGGCCGGTGATCCCGGCGTCGACGTCCCCTCGATCGGCGCGACCAACTGGCAGGGCGGTCTCGCCGCCACCCGGCACCTGATCGAACTCGGCCACACCCGCATCGGCGCCATCACGGGGCCGTCCCGCATGATGTGCAGCCGCGCCCGCGTCGACGGCTACCGGGCCGCGCTGGAGACCGCGGGCCTCCCGGTCGACCCGGCGCTGATCGCGACCGGCGACTTCCACCACGAGGCCGGCTACCGGCAGGGCCTTCAGCTGCTGCGCCGCCCGGACCGGCCCACGGGGGTCTTCGCCCTCAACGACCTCCAGGCGCTCGGCCTGTACGAGGCCGCGCGCGAACTGGGCCTGCGCATCCCCGAGGACCTGAGCGTGGTCGGCTTCGACGACCTGCCGGTCGCGCGCTGGGTGGGGCCGCCGCTGACCTCCGTACGGCAGCCGCTGACGGAGATGGCGGAGGCGGCGGCCAGGCTCGTCCTCGACCTGGGGCGGGAGGACCAGGCGGTGGCGACCCGGGTGGAACTGGCGACCAGCCTGGTGGTCCGCAGCAGCACGGCGCCGCCACCGGCGTGACGTACGTGCCGTGGGTGGCCGGAAGTTGACGTATTGACGGGTGGTACGGGCGCCACGACACTCCTCCGAAGTCAATCGGTTGCACGGCCGAAACTTTCGGAGGCACCCGCGATGAGATCTCTGAGAACTGGCTCAACCCTGGCGGCACTCGTCACCGGCGCCGCGCTGCTGTTCACGGCGCCCGCGGCGCACGCCGCCGACACCCCGCTGCGCGACCTCGCCGCCGCCAAGGGCAAGGTCATCGGCACGGCGGTGACGGGCTCCAAGCTCAGCGGGACCTACGGCGACCTCGCCGGGGCGCAGTTCAACTCGCTGACCCCCGGAAACGCCATGAAGTGGGGCTCGGTCGAGCCGACCCGGGGCAGTTTCGACTGGACGGAGGCCGACCGGATCGTCGCCTTCGCGCAGGCCCACAACCAGCAGGTGCGCGGCCACACCCTGGTCTGGCACAACCAGAACCCCAACTGGCTGACCAACGGCAACTGGACGGCGGCCCAGCTCGGCAGCCTCCTCCAGAACCACATCACCACCGAGGTCGGCCGCTACAAGGGAAAGATCACCGCCTGGGACGTGGTCAACGAAGCCTTCAACGAGGACGGCACCTACCGCTCTGACCTCTGGTACGACAAACTCGGCGCCGACTACATCGCCAACGCCCTGACCTGGGCGCACGCCGCCGACCCGGCCGCCAAGCTGTACATCAACGACTACAACGTCGAGGGTGTCAACGCGAAGTCGACCGCCCTGTACAACCTGGTGAAGGACCTCAAGAGCCGTGGCGTCCCGATCGACGGCGTCGGCCTGCAGGCGCATCTGATCCTCGGTCAGGTGCCCTCGTCGTTGCAGCAGAACATCCAGCGCTTCGCCGACCTCGGCGTCGACGTGTCGATCACCGAGCTGGACGTGCGCATGGCGCTCCCGGCGGACAGCGCGAAGCTCGCCCAGCAGGCCGCCGACTACAAGTCGGTGCTGAGCGCCTGCGTGGCCGTCACCCGGTGCGCGGGCGTCACCGTCTGGGGCTTCACCGACTCCGACTCCTGGGTGCCGAGCACCTTCCCCGGCTACGGGGCGGCGACGCCGTACGACGAGAACTACGCGCCGAAACCGGCGTACCGCGCGATCGCGGAGGCGCTCGGCGGTACGACGACCCCGCCGCCGACCGGTGCCTGTACGGCGACGTACAGCGTGAGCAGCCAGTGGAACACCGGGTTCACGGGCCAGGTGACGATCGCCTGCTCCGGAGCCTCCCTGTCGTCCTGGAAGGCGAACTGGACGTTCGGCGCGGGTCAGCGGGTCACCCAGGCCTGGAACGCGACCTGTAGTCAGTCCGGTACGGCGGTCACGTGCACGAACGCCTCCTACAACGGCGCGGTCCCGGACGGCGGTTCGGTGAGCTTCGGGTTCAACGGGTCCTGGAGCGGCAGCAATCCGGTGGCGGCGGTGACGCTGGACGGAGCGTGAGAATTTCCGAAGAAAACCGTTTCACGCCGTCGTCACTAACAATCCCCTAATAATTCGGACTTACGTTCCTGTCCGTGACGGGACTCGATGACAGTGGAGACGCGGGCAGACCCAGGGGCCGGCGGTCGAAGATACTGAAGATCGCCGGCCTCACCATGGCGGGCCTGGTGGTGCTGGGCTCGGGTGCGGCCGGCTGGGCGTACTGGCATCTCGACCACAACATCAAGAGCGTCGACATCAACCAGGCGCTCGGCGACGACCGTCCGGCGAAGGCGATGATCACGCCCTCTCCGTCCGCCTCCCCGCTGCCCACCGGCTCCCTGAACATCCTGGTGCTGGGCTCGGACTCGCGCAGCGGCAAGGAGAACAAGGCGCTCGGCGGGGGCAACAGCTCCGGCGCCCGCTCCGACACGGCGATGGTCGTGCACATCGACGCGGGCCGGAGGAAGGCCACCGTCGTCAGCATCCCGCGCGACACGCTCGTCACGCGTCCGTCCTGCCCGCTGAAGTCCGGCGGGTCGACGGCGGTTGCGTACCACGCGATGTTCAACAGCGCCTATTCGGTGGGCGGTGCGGTGTGCGCCGTGAAGACGGTCGAGTCGATCACGAACGTCCGCATGGACCACTACATCGAGATCGACTTCTCCGGCTTCGCGAAGCTGGTGAACGCGCTCGGCGGCGTCACCGTGACCACCGACCAGGACATCGACGACGACGACAGCCACCTCCACCTGAAGGCGGGCACCCACACCCTGAACGGCAAGCAGGCCCTAGCCCTCGCCCGCACCCGGCACGGCATAGGCGACGGCAGCGACCTCGGCCGGATAGGCCTCCAGCAGAAGCTGGTGAAGGCGCTGCTGGAACAGATCTCCGCGACGAACCTGTTCACCGACCCCGCCAAGCTGTACACGGTGGCCGAGGCGGTGACCAGCAGCCTGACCACCGACACCGGCCTGGACTCGCTGAGCGAACTGGTCGGCCTCGGCGAGAGTCTGAAGGGCCTGTCCGCGGACCGGGTGAAGACGGTGATGATGCCGGTGGTGACCGCGCCCTCGGACCCCAACCGAGTGGTGGCGAAGGAACCGGCGGCGAGCAGGCTGTGGGAATCCCTGCGCTGAGAGTGAAGCCGGGGACTACAACCATCGGACGTCCCGGGGGGTCTCCCGCGGTGACCGCACTGCCGTCACCAGGGGGATTCCAGATGTCCATCTCGCGTTCGTACAAAGCCACTTGGGCCGTGCCGGTGATCGCCGGTGTGCTGGCGCTCGGCGGTGTCCCCGCGCTGGCGGGCAGTGCCGCGGCCGCCGCCCCGAGGACCGTCCGGGACGACTTCAACGGCGACGGCTACAAGGACCTCGCCATCGGCGCCCCGGGCGCCACGGTCGGCGGCCAGAAGGGGGCGGGCGAGGTCGTCGTCATGTACGGCGGGCCGCACGGCCTGACCAAGGACCGGCGCACGGTCGTCAGCCGTGCCACCAGCGGCATTCCGGGCAGCCCCCAGGCGGGCGACAGCTTCGGCATCCAGCTGTCCAAGGGCGATCTCGACGGCGACGGGCGCACCGACCTGATCGTCGGGGAGGCCTCCTCGGTACGGGACGCGGTCGTCGTCTGGGGCGGCCAGAGAGGTCTGTCCGGCGGGGTGTCCGTGCCCGCCGCGGTCACCCAGGCCGGCGACTTCGACGGTGACGGCAAGCAGGACCTCGCCCTGTTCCGCGGGGGCCGCTCCGGGCACGACGACCCCGAGGGCACCACGGCCACCGTCTGGACCGGCCCGCTCTCCCGCACCGGCAAGCCGGCCGCCACCAGGGCCTTCGGCGCGACCGACCTCCAGTACGACGACGTCCTGGACGCCGCCGCCGGCGACGTCAACGGCGACGGACGCGACGACCTCGCGCTGACCGACTACATCGGCGAGGGCGCCTCCACCTCCCGCTTCTACCTGGCCAACGCCTCCGGAGACACCTTCACCTCCGCCCAGGCCCCCGAGGGCGACGGCGGGGTGGCCTTCGGCGACATCAACCACGACGGCTACGGCGACATCGTCCGGGGCGCCGAGAACTACAACACGGTCACCGTGGCCCTCGGCTCGGCCTCCGGTCTCAAGCCGCGGTCCACCTGGAAGACGTACAGCCAGAACACCGAGGGCGTCCCCGGCGGCAAGGAGACCGTGGACGAGTTCGGCGCCGCGGTGGCGGTCGGCGACGTCAACGGCGACGGCTACGACGACGTGGCCGTGGGCGCGCCCGGCGAGGAACTCGGCTACGACGACGGGGCCGGCATGGTCGACGTCCTGTACGGCAGCCGGAGCGGTCTGACCGGCAAGGGCGCCCAGGGCTTCACCCAGAACACCAAGGGCGTCCCCGGAGCCGTCGAGACGAGCGACAGCTTCGGCGGCGCGGTCAGTCTGATCGACATCAACGGCAACGGCTACGCGGACCTCGCGGCGGCGGCGCCCCACGAGAACGCCGGCGACGGCGCGGTCTGGTCCCTGCGGGGGCGTCCCACGGGCATCGTGACCGACGCGGCGTTCACCTTCGGCGGGCGGACGGTCGGGGCGCCGTACACGAAGGCGGCGTTCGGCTGGGAGCTGTCCTAGCGGATCCTGGCAGGTCAGCGCGCCGGGAAAAAACTCCGAAGAAATCCGCGGAGCCTGTCGATTCCGGCCTCTCCCGATCGACGCACCGGTGAGAGGCCGGGAAGGACCGGCCCCGTCGCGACCGAGGAGTCACCATGCCGCGTTACCTGTCACTCGTGAAGATCGACGAGAAGTCCGCGCCCGCGGAGGGCCCCAGCCCCGAGCTGATGCAGCGCATGGGCGAGCTGATCGAGGAGATCACCAAGGCCGGGGTCATGCTCGACACGGCCGGGCTGACCCCCTCCGCACAGGGCACCCGCGTGCACTGGGAGGGCGGGCAGATCTCCGTGACCGACGGCCCCTTCACCGAGTCCAAGGAGGTCGTCGGCGGCTACGCGATCATGCAGTGCAAGGACAAGGCCGAGGCACTGGAGTGGACCAAGCGGTTCCTGAAGGTGCACGAGGAGCACTGGACGGTGACCTGCGAGGTGCGGGAGATCGCCGAAGGCTGATCATTCCTTGGCCCGAGGCCGCCGGGGGTGTTGCATGGTGGGCTGTGGAACCACAGCCCACCGCCCCGCAGGCCACCGCCGCCGACCCCCGCCACGCGATCGAGACCGTCTTCCGTCTCGAATCCCCGCGCATCATCGCCGCCGTCGCCCGCCTGGTCCGCGACGTCGGCATCGCCGAGGAACTCGCCCAGGACGCCCTGGTGGCCGCCCTGGAACAGTGGCCGCGCGACGGCGTGCCCGACAACCCGGGCGCCTGGCTCATGGCCACCGCCCGCCGCCGCGCCGTGGACCTGATCCGGCGCCGGGAGAACTACGCCCGCAAACTGCGGGAGATCGGCCGCACCCTCGAAACCACCGCCCCGCCCGAGGAGCCCGCCGACCCCGCCGACATCGACGACGACCTGCTCCGCCTGGTCTTCACCGCCTGCCACCCGGTCCTGTCCGCCGAGGCCCGCATCGCCCTCACCCTCCGCCTCCTCGGCGGCCTGACGACGGCCGAGATCGCCCGCGCGTTCCTCACCCCGGAGCCCACGGTCGCCCAGCGCATCGTCCGCGCCAAGAAGACCCTCGCCACCCGGAACATCGCCTTCGAGGTGCCCTACGGCCCCGAACGCGAGGCCCGGCTCGGCTCCGTCCTGGACGTCATCTACCTGATCTTCAACGAGGGTTACGCCGCCACGGCCGGCGACGACTGGCTGCGCCCCGCCCTCTGCGAGGACGCGCTGCGCCTGGCCCGTGTGCTGTCCGGGCTGATGCCCAAGGAGCCGGAGGTGCACGCCCTGACCTCCCTCCTGGAGTTCCAGGCCTCCCGCGCGGCCGCCCGTACCGGCCCGGACGGCGAACCCGTCCTCCTCAAGGACCAGAACCGCCGCCGCTGGAACCGCATGCTCATCGCCCGCGGCATCACGGCCCTCCACCGCGCCGACGCCACCGCCACGGGCGCCCCCGGCCCGTACGCCCTCCAGGCCGCCATCGCCGCCTGCCACGCGCACGCGTACACCTACGAGGAGACCGACTGGCCGAGCATCGCGACGCTGTACGGCCTGCTCGCCGCCCGTGCGCCCTCCCCGGTCGTCGAGCTCAACCGCGCGGTCGCCGTGTCGATGGCGGAGGGACCGGCGCAGGGGCTGGCGATCGTCGACGCGCTCGCCGCCGAACCCGCCCTGCGCGACTACCACCTGCTGCCCAGCGTCCGAGGCGACCTGCTGGCACGGCTCGGGCGCACCGACGAGGCGCGCGAGGAGTTCGAACGGGCGGCGGGACTGGCACGCAACGAACGGGAGCGGGAGCTGCTGCTGCGCCGTGCGGCCGATCCGTCCTGATCAGGCGGGGTGCCCGAGGAGCATGGTCGGCGCTCCCGCCACCCGGGTCAGGAACACGGTGGCCGAGCCCGGCCCCTGCGGTTTCACCTTCCTGCGCAGCTCCTCCGGCTCGACGGCCGACCCCCGCTTCTTCACGGTCAGCGTCCCGACCCCACGCTCCCGCAGCAGCGCCTTCAACTTCTTCACGTTGAAGGGGAGTTGATCGGTGATCTCGTACGCGGTGGCATACGGCGTCGGCCGCAACTCGTCGGCGGTGATGTACGCGATGGTCGCGTCGACCAGCCCGCCGTCCAGCTGCTCGGCCACCTCGGCGACCAGATGGGCGCGGATGACGGCGCCGTCGGGCTCGTACAAGTACCGCCCGACGGGCCGGACTTGGGGGTCAGGCAGGCCCTTCCCGAGCAGCGTGCGCGGTCCCGGCAGCAGTGTCGCCCGGACCGCCCCCGGGTCCGTCCCGAACCACAGCACGGCCTCCTTCACATCCCCGCCGTCCGAGATCCACTCGGCCTCGGCCTCGGAGGGGATCGCTTCGTGAGGGATGCCCGGCGCGATCTTCAGCGCGGCCCTGGGAGCCTTGCGGGCCGCGTCCACGGCCCAGGACAGGGGAGGGGAGTAGGACTCCGGGTCGAAGATGCGGCCGCGCCCACCCCGCCGGGCCGGGTCGACGAACACGGCGTCGTAACCGGACGTCTCCACCTCCGTGACGTCCGCCTCCCGCACCTCGATCAGCCCGGCGAGCCCGAGCGCCTCGGCGTTCGCGCGCGCCACGGCCGCCGTCGCCGGATCCCGGTCCACGGCCAGCACCCGGATGCCGGCCCGGGCCAGCGCGATGGCATCGCCGCCGATCCCGCAGCACAGGTCGGCGAGCGAGGTGACGCCCAGCGCCTTCAGCCGCTCGGCCCGGTAGGTGGCGACGCTCGCCCGCGTCGACTGCTCCACCCCGTTCGGCGTGAAGAACATCCGCTCCGCGTCCTCGGCGCCGAACTTGGCCGCCGCCCGCTGCCGCAGCCGCGCCTGCCCGAGCGCCGCCGACACCAGCTCGGCGGGGTGGTCGCGGCGCAGCCGGGTGGCGACGGCGAGTTCGTCGGCCGGGGCCGTGCCGCGCACCTCGTCGAGGAGGGCGCGGCCTTCGGGGGTGAGCAGGTCGGCGAGGTCGTTCACCGGCCCATTGTGGGCCAGTCGGTGGACGGTGCGCCTCCGGCCGCGTGGCGGGCCGGGATCCGGGTGGTGGCCTGCCATGATCCGGCACCATGCGAGCAGTAGTACAAAACGATAAAAATCGCGCTTACGGAGTGACATGGGTCCGCGGTGGAATCGCCGTGCTCGCCGTCGCGGCCATCGCCTCGGGCTGTGCCCAGTTCGGCGGCCCGCCGGTACGCCCGGCCCCCGGCCAGGAGCCGCCCCTGCACGCGCCCCCGGCCCGCGCCCTCGACTCCTACGCCACGAAGCTGCGCTCCGCGTACATCGCCCGAGCCGCCGCGGCGCGCCACTGGGACCTGGCGAGGGTCCCGCTGACGGCTCCGGCACCGCCCGTGAAGAAGCCGAAGATCAGGGCGCGCAAGGGCTTCGAGGTGGACGACCAGGAGGAACTGAACCTCCCGCCCGTCTTCACGACGGTCCCCACCAAGCAGAAGGTCGTCTTCCTGACCATCGACGACGGCGCCGAGAAGGACCCGGCGTTCCTGCGGATGATGAGCGACCTGAAGATCCCGTACACCGCCTTCCTCAGCAACTTCCTGATCAAGGACGACTACGCCTACTTCCGCCGGATGCAGTCCGAGGGCGTGACCCTCAACAACCACACCCTCACCCACCCCTACCTCCCGGCGCTGTCCTACCGGGAGCAGAAGCACGAGATCTGCGGTATGCAGACGATCATGAGGAAGCAGTTCGGCAGGCGCCCGACCCTCTTCCGCCCGCCCTTCGGCAACTACAACCAGGACACCCTGATGGCCGCCAGGTCCTGTGGCATCAAGTACGCGCCCATCTGGGACGAGGAGGTCTTCGTCGACCACTGGGAGTACCGCGAGGACGACCGGGACCTGCACCCCGGCGACATCGTCCTCACCCACTTCCGCGGCCGTGACGAGTGGAACGGCACGATGGTCGACGACATGCGCCGCTTCCTGGACAGGGTCACGGCCGAGGGATACGCGGTGGCCCGCCTGGAGGACTACCTGTGAGCCCGAGGGCCGGAACACCCCGGCGGCGGGCACGGCATTTTCAGCCCGTCCGGCGTTTGAGGACGAGGCCGTTCAGGCCGGAGCGGGGGTCTGGGGGCGGCAGCCCCCGGGATGTGCGCCGAGGCCCGCGGTCAACCGAAAACCCCCCGACGCGCCGCCGGCATTGGCACTCCGCTTGACCGAGTGCTAATCGCGGTCATAGTCTCGGCTCTGGCACTCCCCACTGGAGAGTGCCAACTACGCGACGGGCAGGTCCGGCACCCGCGACGACGGATCCACCTGGTCGCCACCTCAGACAGTTAACCCCGTGAGATCTCCGAAGGGGGAGGTCGGATCGTGACGACCGCCAGCTCCAAGGTTGCCATCAAGCCGCTCGAGGACCGCATCGTGGTCCAGCCGCTGGACGCCGAGCAGACCACGGCCTCTGGCCTGGTCATCCCGGACACCGCCAAGGAGAAGCCCCAGGAGGGCGTCGTCCTGGCCGTGGGCCCGGGCCGCTTCGAGAACGGCGAGCGCCTGCCGCTCGACGTCAAGACCGGCGACATCGTGCTGTACAGCAAGTACGGCGGCACCGAGGTGAAGTACAACGGCGAGGAGTACCTCGTCCTCTCGGCCCGCGACGTGCTCGCGATCATCGAGAAGTAATTCACCGAAGCATTCTGCTTTGAGCTGCGCCCCTGGCCCCCGCGACCATTAATCAGCCGGGCGCCCGGGGCGCAGTGTCTTTTTGAACCCACAGATCCGAGAGGGCTCCCGCTGTCATGGCGAAGATCCTGAAGTTCGACGAGGACGCCCGTCGCGCCCTCGAGCGCGGCGTCAACAAGCTGGCCGACACGGTCAAGGTGACGATCGGCCCCAAGGGCCGCAACGTCGTCATCGACAAGAAGTTCGGCGCGCCCACCATCACCAACGACGGCGTCACCATCGCCCGCGAGGTCGAGGTCGAGGACCCGTACGAGAACCTCGGTGCCCAGCTGGTGAAGGAGGTGGCGACCAAGACCAACGACATCGCGGGTGACGGCACCACCACCGCCACCGTGCTCGCCCAGGCGCTGGTGCGCGAGGGCCTGAAGAACGTCGCCGCGGGTGCCTCCCCGGCGCTGCTGAAGAAGGGCATCGACGCGGCCGTGGCGGCCGTCTCCGAGGACCTCCTCGCCACCGCCCGCCCGATCGACGAGAAGTCCGACATCGCCGCCGTGGCCGCGCTCTCCGCGCAGGACCAGCAGGTCGGCGAGCTCATCGCCGAGGCGATGGACAAGGTCGGCAAGGACGGTGTCATCACCGTCGAGGAGTCCAACACCTTCGGTCTGGAGCTGGACTTCACCGAGGGCATGGCCTTCGACAAGGGCTACCTGTCGCCGTACTTCGTGACGGACCAGGAGCGCATGGAGGCCGTCCTGGAGGACCCCTACATCCTCATCAACCAGGGCAAGATCTCCTCCATCGCCGATCTGCTGCCGCTGCTGGAGAAGGTCATCCAGACCAACTCCTCCAAGCCGCTGCTGATCATCGCCGAGGACGTCGAGGGCGAGGCCCTGTCCACCCTGGTCGTCAACAAGATCCGCGGCACCTTCAACGCCGTCGCGGTGAAGGCCCCGGGCTTCGGTGACCGCCGCAAGGCGATGCTGCAGGACATGGCGATCCTGACCGGCGCCACCGTCATCTCCGAGGAGGTCGGCCTCAAGCTGGACCAGGTCGGCCTGGACGTGCTCGGCTCCGCCCGTCGCGTCACGGTCACCAAGGACGACACGACCCTCGTCGACGGCGCCGGCAACTCCGAGGACGTCGTCGGCCGCGTGGCCCAGATCAAGGCCGAGATCGAGAACACCGACTCCGACTGGGACCGCGAGAAGCTCCAGGAGCGCCTCGCGAAGCTGGCCGGCGGCGTGTGCGTGATCAAGGTCGGCGCCGCCACCGAGGTGGAGCTGAAGGAGAAGAAGCACCGTCTGGAGGACGCCATCTCCGCGACCCGCGCCGCGGTCGAGGAGGGCATCGTCTCCGGTGGTGGCTCCGCGCTGGTCCACGCCGCCAAGGTGCTCGAGGGCTCCCTCGGCAAGACCGGCGACGAGGCCACCGGTGTCGCCGTCGTCCGCCGCGCGGTCGTCGAGCCGCTGCGCTGGATCGCCGAGAACGCCGGCCTCGAGGGCTACGTCATCACCTCCAAGGTCGCCGAGCTCGAGAAGGGCCAGGGCTTCAACGCCGCCACCGGCGAGTACGGCGACCTGGTCAAGGCCGGCGTCATCGACCCGGTCAAGGTCACCCGCTCCGCCCTGGAGAACGCCGCCTCCATCGCCTCCCTCCTGCTGACGACCGAGACCCTGGTCGTCGAGAAGAAGGAAGAGGAAGAGCCGGCCGCCGCGGGCCACGGCCACGGCCACGCCCACTGACACCGCTCAGTAGACGGTACGAAGGCCCGGCACCCCTGGGGTGCCGGGCCTTTCGCCGTTCTGCTACTTCTCCAGCCCCTCCAGCGCGCCCAGTTGCGCCATCAGCCCCAGCCGGTCGTACTCCCACCAGCCCTCGACGATCTTCCCCTCCTCATTGCACCGGAAGATGGTCGTGCCCGTCATGACGACGTTCTTCCCGGTGGACGGGAGCCCCATGAACTCACCGGTCTGGGTGCCGCGCCAGGTCCACCGGGTGCTCACCCGGTCGCCCTGCGAGATCTGGTCCTCGATGTCGAAGGTGAAGTCGAACCCGCTGCGCCACATGCCGATCTCGCGCCGCATGGCGTCCATGCCCATGGTGTCCTGCTCGTTGGCGGGATCGTGGTCGTGGTAGTTCTCGGCGATGAGATCGTCGAGCGGCGGCAGCTCGCCCTTGGTGGCGATGGTCTCGAAGAACCGCCGCACGTTCGCCGCGTACAACTGCTCGTCCCGCACGACGTCCAGGTCGGTGAAGGTCGGCATCTCGTCGCAGAGAGCCACCATCTCGCGGAAGACCTTGTCGGTCTCGGGCAGGTTGGAGTTCCGCATCGCCTCCTCGTACGAGGGGAACTCGACGATCTCGATGAAGTGGGACGCGTCGGAGTGGTCCTTGCCGACCACCGCGTGCGTCGCCGTCCGCTTCCCCCTGGTCTGCTCGACCCAGGTGTCCATCAGTCGGTTGATGTCGTCGAACCGGCTGGTCTTGCAGTCGATGATCTGAACGAAGGTCATGGTCTTGCCTCCGGTCCCCGAGGTCCGGTTGAACAGCACCATTCTCCCACCGGGGCCCCACGGCGCCCCCCGAGCGCCGGAAGGCTACTGCGGCCCGTACTTCCGGCCGGTCCGCGAGGTGATCCCGCCCAGCAGGCCCCGGGGCGTCACCTTCACGATGCCCATCAGCGCCTTGTACCGCGCGTCCGGAATGGACAGCGACTTTCCCCGCGCCAGATCCGAGAGTGCCGCCGCCACCAGCTTGTCGGCGTCGAGCCACATCCACCCGGGGATGTTGTCCGTGCCCATCCCGGCCCGCTGGTGGAACTCCGTCCGCACGAACCCCGGGCACAGCGCCATCAACCGCACGCCACTGCCCGCCAGGTCCTTCGCCGCCCCCTGCGTGAACTGCACGACCCACGCCTTGGAGGCTCCGTACGTGCCGCGCGGCACGAAGGCGGCCACGGACGCGACGTTGACGACCCCGCCGCGACCGCGCTCGCGCATCGCCTCGGTCGCCGCCATGGTCAGCCGCAGCACCGCCTCGCAGTGCACCTTGAGCATCTGCAACTCGTCGGCGAGGGCTACGTCGAGGAAGCGGCCCTTGTTGCCGAAGCCGGCGTTGTTGATCAGCAGGTCGACGGGGTTCTTGCGGTCGGCCAGGCGCGCGGCCACGGCCTCGATGCCCTCGTCCGTGGCGAGGTCGGCGGTGAGCACCTCCGCCTCGATGCCGTGCCGGTCGTGCAGTTCGGTCGCCTGTTCCTGCAGTCGCTTGGTGTCGCGGGCGACGAGCACCAGGTTGTGCCCGTCGGCCGAAAGCCGCCGCGCGAACGCGGCGCCGATGCCCGCGGTCGATCCCGTAATCAGAGCCGTTGTCATGGCCCAAGGGTAGTGACCCGGACTGTGGGACTCCGATCTCTGCACAGAGCCCGACGGTGGTGAAGCATCGGAGAAGAGCGAATACCTGACGGGTTGTCAGGAAGCGTGCTTCTCCAGGTACAGACGCGCCGCCTCACGTCCGTCCGGATGCAGTGCCTCACCCGCCGCCAGCAGCCGCGGCAGCAGTTCCCGCTCCGTCGTGACCGCGCGGAACTGCAGCGCCACCGTCACGTCGTGGTCCGGCCGGTGCACGATCTCGACCGGGTCGCCGGAGCGGATCTCACCGGGCTCGATCACCCGCAGATAGGCGCCCGGAGCACCCTTCCGCGTGAACCGCCTCACCCATCCCTTCTCGCCCAGATGGCCCTGGAAGGTGAGGCAGGGGATCCGGCCGGAGGTGACCTCCAGGACGACCTCCGGTCCGATGCGCCAGCGCTCGCCGATCAGCGCGCCGGATATGTCGAGGCCCACGGTGGTGAGGTTCTCGCCGAACGAGCCGCTCGGCAGCGGGCGCCCCAACTCGCGCTCCCAGTCGTCCAGATCCTCGCGCGCGACCGCGTACACCGCCTGGTCGTCGCCCCCGTGGTGGCGCAGTTCGCACACCGCGTCCCCGGCCAGCCCGCTCGCGCCGATCCCCTTGGGCCCCGGCGCCGCCACCCGCACCGGCCCGTCCACCGGCTGCTTGTCGATGCCGGTCACCCCGTCCGGCTGGCCCGTGTACGGCACGGACTTCGGACGGCCGAGGTTCACTGACAGTAGCTTCATGCCCGAACGGTAGGGGATGTCCTCTCAAAGTGTCGACGCATTATCGGGCGCCCAATCAAAGGATCACTTATCCTCGAAGGGTGATCGAAGCCCGCCATCTGCGCGTTCTGCGCGCCGTCGCCGCCACCGGCTCCTTCTCGGCCGCCGGGCGTGAACTGGGCTGTACGCAGCCCGCCGTCAGCCAGCAGATGAAGGCCCTGGAGGCGTCGGTCGGCACGCCGCTGCTCGTCCGCGGGGGCCGCGAGATGCGCTTGACCCAGGCAGGTGAGGCGCTGGTGCGGCATGCCTCGGGGATCCTGTCCGGGCTCACGGCGGCGGAGGAGGAGGTCGCCGCCATCGCGGGACTGCGCGCCGGCCGGGTACGGCTCGTCTCCTTCCCGAGCGGCAGCTCGACGCTGGTTCCCACCGCCCTCGCGGCCCTGCGCGCCGCGCATCCCGGCACCCGGGTCTTTCTGGAGGAGGCCGAGCCGCCCGCCTCCGTCGGGCTGCTGCGCGAGGGCGACTGCGACGTGGCGCTGGCCTTCCGCTACGAGGGCGCGGCGGCCGCGGAGGAGTGGGCCGACCTCGTCGTACGACCGCTGCTGAGCGACCGGCTCGTCGGACTCGTGCCCGAGCGGCACCGGCTGGCCGAGGCCTCGACCGTGGCCATCGGCGATCTGGCGCACGAGCCGTGGATCGCCGGCTGCCCGCGCTGCCGTGGGCAGTTGGTCGAGGTGTGCGAGAGCGCCGGGTTCACGCCGCGCATCGACTTCGCCACCGACGACTATCCGGCGGTCGTCGGCCTGGTCGGCGCGGGCCTCGGCGTCGCCGTACTGCCGCAGCTCGCCGTCGAGTCGGTACGGCCGCGGCACGCGCGCGTGCTGACGCTGGAGCCGGCGGTGCGGCGGGAGATCGTGGCCCTGACGCTGCCCGACCTGGCCCAGGTGCCCGCGGTCGCGGCGACCCTGGAGCACCTGGGGCGTGCGGCCGCAGACCGGCAAGAGTGATGGGCACGCGCACGCGTGCCCATCCCATGGAGTCGAAGAAACGTTCCTTCAGGTGTTCGAGTTCAGTTGTTCGAGCCGCCGTCCCCGCCGGTCGCCGCCGCCACCAGCCGGTTGCGCGCCCGTCCCATGAGCTCCTCGCGCTCGTCCTCGGTCAGGCCGCCCCACACGCCGTACGGCTCTCTCACCGCCAGCGCGTGCGCCGCGCACTGCGCGCGTACCGGGCACCTCATACAGACCTCCTTGGCCGAGTTCTCGCGAGCGCTCCGGGCCGCACCGCGCTCACCCTCCGGATGAAAGAAGAGCGAGCTGTCCACCCCGCGACAGGCGGCCAGAAGCTGCCAGTCCCACAGGTCCGCGTTCGGTCCGGGAAGGCGGGAGAAATCTGCCATTGCGTGACCCCTTGTAGCCGTTCTGAGCGGATACGGTGCCCACGACCGTATATCTACGATCTAAGGAGATGAAAATATGACTCATTGCGAATCTAGCCTCAGACACCAGTAGATGGGAAGAAAAAGGGCTAAATGGGGCATGGGTTGTGATGAAACGTTGAGGGTCCGCCCTGCGTGTCTGCACCGTGTCCGTGCCCTCACGTAGAGTGCCGAAGATGGCACACGGCCCCGTAACTCTTTCGAGTGACCATCGTTGAGAGTGCGGAGGCGGTTGAAGCAACAAGTGCTCGGGCAGGCGTCCGACACGGTCGACCGCACAGGTGACGATTTCGTACCAGCCTGGAGGCTCAAGGTGACGTGCATCAGCTGCGGAGGGCGGCCATGACATCCGTCCTCGTCTGCGACGACTCCCCGCTTGCCCGAGAGGCGCTCCGCCGCGCGGTCGCGACCGTGCCCGGCGTCGAGCGCGTGACGACCGCGGCCAACGGCGAGGAAGTCCTCCGCCGCTGGGGCGCCGACCGTTCGGACCTGATTCTGATGGACGTACGCATGCCCGGACTGGGCGGCGTCGAGACCGTGCGCCGGCTGCTGTCCGCCGACCCCGGCGCGCGCATCATCATGCTCACCGTCGCCGAGGACCTGGACGGGGTGGCCCTCGCGGTCGCCGCGGGTGCCCGCGGCTATCTGCACAAGGACGCCTCGCGCGCGGAGTTGCGCGCGACCGTCACCCAGGCGCTCGCCGACCCGACCTGGCGGCTGGCCCCGCGTCGGCTGCGCTCCGCCGAGATGGGCGCCGCGCCCACGCTCACCGCGCGTGAGATCCAGGTCCTGGAGGGCATGAGCCACGGCCGCTCCAACGCGGAGATCGGTCGCGAGCTGTTCCTCTCCGAGGACACCGTCAAGACGCACGCCCGGCGGCTCTTCAAGAAGCTCGGCGCCTCGGACCGGGCGCACGCCGTGGCGCTCGGCTTCCGCTGGGGCCTGGTTCGCTAGGCCAGTCGGGTGTGTTGCAGCGGGGGTTCGGGAACCCCCGCCCACCGCGGGGTGGGTGGGGCCGGGCGACCCCGGGGAAGTTCGGGCACGCCCGCGCGCCGTCCGGCACGGGCGCCCTTCGTCGCACCGGTCAAAGGCCCTGGCAGCTCTGCTGCGAGGGCCTTCGTCCGGCATGGCTCGGGTCCGCACCGGCTGCTGCCGCGGCGGGCGTGGATAGGCCTCGGTACCCCCCTCAAAGCCGCTGGGCAAAAGGCCCTGCCGGGTGCCCGATGCTCGTTTCGGCGCGGATGCCGCATCCTTGAGGTGTGGAGTCTCTCGGGGACGAGTCGGTCGAGCGGAAGGGGAGGGTGCAAGGGATGAGTTCCGGCGCACCTGCTCATAACGCTTCGGTGCACAACATCGGACACGGTGCCACGGCCCGCGCGGCCGCAAGGCACCATGGACCGATGCGCGACGACGAGGCGGCGAGTGCCGCAGGGGCGATCGGTGCACTCGTCCATCGCGCCGTGGACGGGGACGAGCAGGCCACACACGATCTGCTGGCCCATGTCCACCCCTTGGCGCTGCGCTATTGCCGCACGCGTCTGTCCCGTCTGCCGGGTGATGCCCGGCACTTCGTGGAGGACCTCGCGCAGGAGGTGTGCGTCGCCGTTCTCCTCGCGCTGCCGCGCTACAAGGACACCGGCCGCCCCTTCGAGGCCTTCGTCTTCGCCATCGCCGCGCACAAGGTCGCGGACCTGCAGCGGGCGGCGATGCGGCACCCGGGGTCGACGGCGGTCCCGTCCGACGAGATGCCGGAGCGGCCGGACGACTCGCTCGGCCCGGAGGAGCGGGCGCTGCTCAGCAGCGACGCCGAATGGGCCAAGAAACTGCTGGCCAACCTGCCGGAGAACCAGCGCGAGCTGCTCCTGCTGCGGATCGCGGTGGGTCTCACGGCCGAGGAGACGGGACAGATGTTGGGAATGTCACCCGGAGCGGTGCGGGTGGCACAGCACCGGGCCCTGAGCCGGCTCAGGGCGCTCGCGGAGCAGTAACCCCACTGCCGTAAGCGCCTTCCTTGAACAGGGCTCTCGGCAATTCCGTACGAACATACGAAGCCCAGAGTCACGCGGAACCGTGGAATTCGAGAGCCGTGCTTCCCGTTAGCATGGACATCCGCACCGATCAAGGCCATTTGGGGAAGGTGTCATGACTGCAAACGTCGACGGAGTGCCCGGTAAATTCGCGACACTCGGGCTGACCTACGACGACGTGCTGCTGCTGCCGGGCGCATCCGAGGTGCTCCCCAACGCGGTCGACACCTCGTCCCGCATCTCCCGCAACGTCCGGGTCAACATCCCGCTGCTCTCCGCGGCGATGGACAAGGTGACCGAGTCCCGCATGGCGATCGCGATGGCCCGCCTCGGTGGCGTCGGCGTGCTGCACCGCAACCTGTCCGTGGAGGACCAGGTCAACCAGGTCGACCTGGTCAAGCGGTCCGAGTCCGGCATGGTCACCGACCCCATCACGGTGCACCCGGAGGCCACGCTCGCCGACGCGGACGCCCTGTGCGCCAAGTTCCGCATCAGCGGTGTCCCCGTCACCGACCCGGCCGGCAAGCTGCTCGGCATCGTCACCAACCGTGACATGGCCTTCGAGTCCGACCGCAGCCGCCAGGTGCGCGAGGTCATGACGCCGATGCCGCTGGTCACCGGCAAGGTCGGCATCTCCGGTGTGGACGCCATGGAGCTGCTGCGCAAGCACAAGATCGAGAAGCTGCCGCTGGTCGACGACAACGGCATCCTCAAGGGCCTCATCACGGTCAAGGACTTCGTCAAGGCCGAGAAGTACCCGAACGCCGCCAAGGACGCGGAGGGCCGGCTGCTCGTCGGTGCCGCCGTGGGCGCCAGCCCCGAGGCGCTGGAGCGCGCCCAGGCGCTCGCCGAGGCCGGTGTGGACTTCCTGGTCGTCGACACCTCGCACGGCCACAACAGCAACGCGCTGAGCTGGATGTCGAAGATCAAGTCGAGCGTCTCCGTCGACGTGATCGGCGGCAACGTCGCCACCCGCGACGGCGCGCAGGCCCTCATCGACGCCGGTGTCGACGGCATCAAGGTGGGTGTCGGCCCCGGCTCCATCTGTACGACCCGTGTGGTCGCCGGCATCGGCGTCCCGCAGGTCACCGCGATCTACGAGGCCTCCCTCGCGGCCCGTCCGGCGGGCATCCCGCTGATCGGCGACGGCGGCCTGCAGTACTCCGGCGACATCGGCAAGGCCCTCGCGGCCGGCGCCGACACGGTGATGCTCGGCTCGCTGCTCGCGGGCTGCGAGGAGTCGCCCGGCGAGCTGCAGTTCATCAACGGCAAGCAGTTCAAGTCGTACCGCGGCATGGGCTCGCTCGGCGCCATGCAGTCCCGCGGCCAGGCGAAGTCGTACTCCAAGGACCGCTACTTCCAGGGTGAGGTCGCCTCCGACGACAAGCTGGTGCCCGAGGGCATCGAGGGCCAGGTGCCCTACCGCGGCCCGCTCTCCAGCGTCCTGCACCAGCTGGTCGGCGGTCTGCGCCAGACCATGGGCTATGTGGGCGCGGCCACCATCGAGGAGATGGAGTCCAAGGGCCGCTTCGTGCGGATCACCTCCGCGGGCCTCAAGGAGAGCCACCCGCACGACATCCAGATGACGGTCGAGGCGCCGAACTACAGCCGCAAGTAGTCGCACAAGCAGTCAGCAGGCTCCTACAAGGGCGGTCCCGGCAGCACCGGGGCCGCCCTTGTCGTACCCGTCGGCGATACTGGAAGACGCTGCAACGCATCAGGGAAAGGCCACAGACGTGACTGAGATCGAGATCGGGCGCGGCAAGCGCGGCCGCCGGGCGTACGCCTTCGACGACATCGCCGTCGTCCCCAGCCGCCGTACGCGGGACCCGAAGGAGGTCTCGATCGCCTGGCAGATCGACGCCTACCGCTTCGAGCTGCCGTTCCTGGCCGCCCCCATGGACTCCGTGGTCTCCCCGGCCACCGCGATCCGCATCGGCGAGCTCGGCGGCCTCGGCGTGCTGAACCTCGAAGGCCTGTGGACGAGGTACGAGGACCCGCAGCCGCTGCTCGACGAGATCGTCGGCCTCGACGCGGACCGGGCCACGCGCCGGCTCCAGGAGATCTACGCCGCTCCCATCAAGGAGGAGCTGATCGGCGCGCGCCTGAAGGAGGTGCGCGACTCCGGCGTGGTCACGGCCGCCGCGCTCTCCCCGCAGCGCACGGCCCAGTTCTCCAAGGCTGTGGTGGACGCGGGCGTGGACATCTTCGTCATCCGCGGTACGACGGTCTCCGCGGAGCACGTCTCCGGCTCGCACGAGCCGCTGAACCTGAAGCAGTTCATCTACGAGCTCGACGTCCCGGTGATCGTCGGCGGCTGCGCCACGTACACGGCGGCCCTGCACCTGATGCGCACGGGCGCGGCGGGCGTGCTGGTCGGCTTCGGCGGCGGCGCGGCGCACACCACGCGCAACGTGCTGGGCATCCAGGTCCCGATGGCGACCGCGGTCGCGGACGTGGCGGCGGCGCGTCGTGACTACATGGACGAGTCCGGCGGCCGGTACGTGCACGTGATCGCGGACGGTGGCGTGGGCTGGTCCGGCGATCTGCCGAAGGCGATCGCCTGCGGCGCGGACGCCGTGATGATGGGCTCCCCGCTCGCCCGCGCGACGGACGCGCCGGGCAAGGGCAACCACTGGGGCATGGAGGCCGTCAACGAGGAGCTGCCGCGCGGCAAGAAGGTCGACCTCGGCACGGTCGGCACCATCGAGGAGGTGCTGACCGGCCCGTCGCACACCCCTGACGGCTCGATGAACCTCTTCGGTGCGCTGCGGCGGGCGATGGCCACGACCGGCTACAGCGAGCTGAAGGAGTTCCAGCGGGTCGAGGTGACGGTGGCGGACTCGCAGCACAAGCGGTAGGGCTTACGGCGCCTGAAGGGCCGGTCATCCCAAGGAGTGGGTGACCGGCCCTTTTGTGTGCCCAAGTGGGCTGGTGGGGGCGCGTGTCGAGGGGTGGGGGCGCGTGGTTGTGTTCGGGGCGAATGCGGGCCGAACGGGCGTAAGCGGGCGGTAGTGTCCTTGATCGGCGACCCGCTGTCTGGGGCGCCCCCTTCCAAGGAGCACGTGTCCGGACCCGACAGCCCGGGGCCCGGCCCGGAACTCCAATGGACCGCCCAACCGGGTTGACGGGCGGCGTCATGGAAGGGGGCGTGCCCATGGGCCGTCACCGCAAGCCCACCCGCTGGGATCAGATTCGGCTTCGGCTGGTGAAGTTCCGGAGGAGGTGGATCTTGCGGATTTACGGCCGGTGAGCGGCCGCCCCTATAGACACTAGGGGCGGACACCCGTAAACCGGCCAGGAGCCCGCTGCAGTACCCCCTGCGGCGGGCTCCACCTTTTCGGTGGAACGGCCGCCCCTATAGCAGCTAGGGGCGGACACTTCGTGAACCATCCAGGAGCCCGCGCAGTACTGCATTGCCCTCTGCGGTGGGCCCCACCTGCTAGGTACGTTACCGGCGCCGCGCCCCGCATGCCACCAGCCCCGGAGCCCGCCACACCCACGCGCCCCCTTTCACAACCGACGCGCCGCCCCGCCCCGCACCGGCAGCGTCAGACCGCCGCCTTCTTGGCCCCCGTGAACGCCACATACGCGGCGATCGCGAAGAACACGAACGTCAGCGGGTCGGCGTCCGCCTTCCATGCCTCCTGGACCACGCTGAGGTGCTGGAAGAAGACCTCGTTGAAGCCGACCTTCACCTGGTCCGCGATGAGCATGGCCTCGCCCACCAGCTGGCCGGCGTAGACGGCGGCCAGGGACAGGACCGCGCTCGCGACCGGCAGGACCGGGTTGCGGCCGCCGAGCCGGCCCGCGGCGAGGCCGATCAGGAAGCCGACGCCGACCGCCGCCCAGCCGATCTCGTGCTTGGTCAGGCCGATGATCACGCCGTAGACACCGGCGACGACCACGGCGGCGGCGAACGCGGCCCCCAGCCCGAGCCCGATGTTGTTCTTCACGGGAACAGGCACCGGAGCGGGCGCGTACGGGGCGTCCGGCGCCGGAGGCTGCGGTACCGCGTCCGGCTGCTGGGCGTCCGGGGTGCCGTCGGCCTGCTGGGGCTGCTGCGGCGGCGTTGGAGCTGACTGGCTCATGACAGAAATCCCCCCACGGGATGGAACGAGCGGATGGTGAAGCGAAGAAAGTGTGCGCACGCGTGTGCGACGAGTGGAGGGAGAGTAACAGGTGGGGGTGACAGGGCGGCCAGCCAAATATGCGGTCAGAGGCGGTGGGCGGCCCCCGTCGGCACGGCGCCGCGGGTGTCCAGCAGCAACTGCGCCTTCACCGACAGGCCTTGGAGGTCGTACGTCCGGTGCTGCTGGAGCAGGATCGTCAGATCGGCCTCGGCCGCGGCCTCGTAGAGGGCGTCCGCGCGCGGGACCGGCCGGCCTTGGACGCTCCAGGACGGGACGTGCGGGTCGTGGTAGCTGATCGAGGCGCCCAGTTCCATGAGGCGGACGGCGATCTCCGGGGCGGTGGTGCCCTGTTGGTCGGCGAGGTCCGGCTTGTAGGTGACGCCGAGGAGCAGCACGCGTGCGCCGCGCGCCGACTTGCCGTGCTCGTTGAGGAGGGCCGCGGCGCGCTGGACGACATAACGGGGCATCTGGCTGTTGACCTGCTGGGCGAGTTCGACCATGCGCAGGCGGCCGGGGGCGCCGGTCAGGTCCTGGGGGACGGCGTGGCCGCCGACGCCGGGGCCGGGGCGGAAGGCCTCGAAGCCGAACGGCTTGGTCTCCGCGCAGCGGATGACGTCCCAGACGTCGACGCCGAGGTGGTTGCAGAGGACGGCCATCTCGTTGACGAGCGCGATGTTGACGTGCCGGAAGTTGGTCTCGAGGAGTTGCACGGTCTCCGCCTCGCGCAGTCCACGCGCGCGGACCACCTTGTCGGTGAGGCGGCCGTAGAACGCGGCGGCGGACTCGGTGCAGGCGGAGGTGAGGCCGCCGATCACCTTGGGGATGTTGGCCGGGGTGAAGGCGCGGTTGCCGGGGTCGACCCGGCTGGGGGAGTAGGCGAGGTGGAAGTCGCGGCCCGCCTGCAGCCCGGAGCCCTCCTCCAGGAGGGGGCACAGGAACTCCTCGGTGGTGCCCGGGGGCACGGGCGACTCCAGGATGACCGTGGTGTGCGGGCGCAGCTGCGCGGCCAGGGCGCGGGCGGCCGCCTCCACCTGGCCGAGGTCCAGCTTGCCGTCGGCGCCGCGCGGGGTCGGCACGCAGATGACCGCGGTGCGGACCCGGCCGAGCTCGGCCGGGCTGGTGGCGTGCCTAAAGCCCCCCGAGAGCATCCGGCGCAGCTCGGCGGGGCTGAGGGAGCCCTGCTCGGGCCCGGTCCGGTAGCCGAGTGTGGGGATGCCGGCCGCGACGGCTGCCTGGGCCAGGGGCAGGCCGAACGGGCCGAGTCCGATGACGGCGAGATCTGCGGGCATGGAGTGGGCCGTCCTCCCAGTAACCGAAGCGGGGCAGGTGCGCAAGTCCTGTGGACAGGACAGGCGAAGTGCAATGTCACACTAGGAGTAAATATGACCGATTTGCGGGATTGGTTGTCCGTGTTTTCCGCAGGTCTCGGGAATGTTGTCCACAGGCTGGGGGCGACTGGTGGCTGAAGCCGGGCAAGCCGGTCAGAATTTGGGCATGGGGGATGAGAACCGGGCTTCGCCCGACGGGTGCGGCCGACGCTACTGATAGCGGGAGGCAGCGGTGAGGACAGCGACACTGGGGCCGGCGCAGCGAGCCGAGTCACTGGCGGGAATGGCCGAGCGCGAGCTGGACGTACTGGTGGTGGGCGGCGGCGTGGTCGGTGCGGGCACCGCCCTGGACGCCGTGACACGCGGACTGTCCACCGGCCTGGTCGAGGCGCGGGACTGGGCGTCGGGCACCTCCAGCAGGTCCAGCAAGCTGATCCACGGCGGACTGCGCTATCTGGAGATGCTCGACTTCGCGCTCGTACGGGAGGCGCTGAAGGAGCGCGGCCTGCTGCTGGAGCGGCTGGCCCCGCATCTGGTGAAGCCGGTGCCGTTCCTGTACCCGCTGCAGCACAAGGGCTGGGAGCGCCTGTACGCCGGGTCGGGCGTCGCGCTCTACGACGCGATGTCGATGGCCCGCGGACACGGCCGCGGTCTGCCCGTGCACCGTCATCTGACCCGTCGCCACGCCCTGCGCGTGGCACCCGCCTTGAAGAAGGACGCGCTGGTCGGGGCCCTGCAGTACTACGACGCCCAGATGGACGACGCCCGTTATGTGGCCACCCTGGTGCGCACGGCGGCGGCGTACGGCGCGAGGACCGCCAACCGCGCGCGGGTGACGGGTTTCCTGCGGGAGGGCGAACGGGTCGTCGGCGCGCGTGTGCAGGACGTCGAGGGGGGCGGCGAGTACGAGATCCGCGCCAAGCAGATCGTCAACGCGACCGGTGTGTGGACCGACGACACCCAGGCCATGGTGGGCGAGCGCGGCCAGTTCCACGTGCGGGCGTCCAAGGGCATCCACCTGGTCGTACCGAAGGACCGCATCAGCTCCTCGTCGGGGCTGATCCTGCGCACCGAGAAGTCCGTGCTGTTCGTCATCCCCTGGGGCCGGCACTGGATCGTCGGCACCACGGACACCGACTGGGACCTCGACAAGGCGCACCCGGCGGCGTCCAGCGCGGACATCGACTACCTCCTGGAGCACGTGAACTCGGTCCTCGCGGTGCCGCTGACGCGGGACGACGTGCAGGGCGTGTACGCGGGGCTGCGCCCGCTGCTGGCCGGCGAGTCGGAGGCCACCAGCAAGCTGTCGCGCGAGCACACCGTGGCGCATCCCGTGCCCGGGCTTGTCGTGGTGGCGGGCGGCAAGTACACGACGTACCGGGTGATGGCCAAGGACGCGGTGGACGAGGCGGTCCACGGCCTCGACATGCGGGTCGCCGAGTGCGTGACGGAGGACGTGCCGCTGCTGGGGGCCGAGGGCTACCGGGCGCTGTGGAACGCGCGGGCGCGGATCGCGGCGCGGACGGGTCTTCATGTGGTGCGCGTGGAGCATCTGCTGAACCGGTACGGGTCGATGGCGGAGGAACTCCTCGACCTGGTCGTCGCCGACGCCTCGCTCGGGGAGCCGCTGCAGGCCGCCGACGACTATCTGCGCGCCGAGGTCGTGTACGCCGCCTCGCACGAGGGCGCCCGGCACCTGGACGACGTGCTGACCCGGCGCACCCGCATCTCCATCGAGACCTTCGACCGGGGCACGCGCAGCGCACGGGAGGCGGCCGAGCTCATGGCCCCGGTGCTGGGCTGGGACAAGGACCAGATCGAGCGCGAGATCGAGCACTACGAGAAGCGGGTGGAGGCCGAGCGGGAGTCGCAGCGGCAGCCGGACGACCTGACGGCGGACGCGGCGCGGTTGGGGGCGCCGGACATCGTGCCGTTGTAGGAGGCCGGTAGTCCGGGCGCCCGGGCATGCAGGCGTGCGCAGATCACTCGAACGAGTGGCGGGATCCGGGATCTTCGTTCGGAACCCGGCCGTTCTACGGAGTGCGAGGGCAGAACTCGGCGGCGAGCAGGGCCGGTTCGAGGCCGGGATCTGCGATCGCCGTCGTGTTCACGCGGAAGGTGAGGACATGCCGGCCGTCGACGGTGGCTGCGGTGCGCACGTAGCTGCCGGTGATGCGTCCGTTGTGTCCCCACACCGTGATGCCGCACGGCAGCTTCTCGGGAATCAGGCCCATGCCGTACAGGCCGTGTGCGGTGCGGGTGTCGCGCATCTCGCGCAGCCGGCGCGAGGGCAGCAGTTCGCCGCCCAGCAGGGCCGTGTAGAAGCGGTCCAGGTCGGCGAGCGTGGTCACCAGCTCGCCCGCGGCCCCGGCCACCCGCGGGTCGAGTTCGGTGACGTCGGTTCCGTCGGTGGCGTAGGCGCGGCCGTGCGGGGAGGGCAGAGAGGTGCGGGAGCCTGGGAAGGAGGTGCCCGTCAGACCCAGTGGAGCGATGATGCGGCGCTCGGCCTCGGTGGCGTACGAGTGGCCGGTGACCTGCTGGATGACCATGCCGAGCAGCACGTAGTTGGTGTTCGAGTACGAGTAGCGGCCGGGGTCGGCCGGGGGGTGGGTGAGAGCGATGCGTACGGCTTGACGAGGGGGGAGGGGAACCAGGCCTCCGGTGTCCGCGGTGAAGTCGTTCAGGCCGCTGGTGTGGGTGAGCAGGGCGCGCAGGGTGATCCTGCGGCCGTCGTTCCCTGCTCCGCGCACCAGGCCGGGCAGATGCCGCTCGACGGTGTCGGACAGGGACAGCCGGTGTTCCGCCGCCAGTTGCAGGACGACCGTCGCGATGAAGGTCTTCGTGATGCTGCCGGCGCGGAAGCGGTCGGCACGGGCGATGCCGTGGCCGGCCCGCGCGTAGCGGGTGCCGGAGTCGTCGCGGGCCAGGAGGGCTGCGGCGGGGGCTCTGCCCTGCGTGACCAGCAGGGGCAGGAGCCTGTCCGCGGCCGGTGCCGCGGGGGCCGAGGACGAGGGTGGGGACAGGACGAGGAGCACCAGCGAGACGGGCGCGGCCAGTAGTGTCCTGAGCGGCGGCATCGCGAGGTCCTCCCTTGTCGCGGCCCATCATCCAGGGCGGCGCGACGCGCGGTCCGGCGGGGTCCCGGGTGCGCGGGCTCCTCGTGACATGCCACGGGCACCCTGGGCGTCGGGCACTTGTCGGGTGAGGGACAATGGAGGCTCTGTCAGGGCGGGTTGCATGAGGGGACGCATGTCGGAGGCGGAGCGGGCGGGGACATCTCGTCAGGACACTCGTCAGGACAACAGCGAGCGTCTTCTCGCGGGGCGGTACCGGCTGGGGAGGGTGCTCGGCCGCGGCGGCATGGGCACGGTGTGGCGGGCCGAGGACGAGACCCTGGGCCGGACGGTCGCCGTCAAGGAGCTGCGGTTCCCGTCGAACATCGACGAGGACGAGAAACGACGGCTGATCACGCGCACCCTGCGCGAGGCCAAGGCGATCGCGCGGATCCGCAACAACAGCGCGGTGACGGTCTTCGACGTGGTCGAGGAGGACGACCGGCCGTGGATCGTGATGGAGCTCGTCGAGGGCAAGTCGCTCGCCGAGGTCATCCGGGAGGACGGCCTGCTGGAGCCCAGGCGCGCGGCCGAGGTCGGGCTGGCGATCCTCGACGTGCTGCGCTCGGCGCACCGCGAGGGCATCCTGCACCGTGACGTGAAGCCGTCCAACGTCCTGCTGGAGTCCGACACCGGCCGGGTCGTGCTCACCGACTTCGGCATCGCCCAGGTCGAGGGCGACCCGTCCATCACCTCGACCGGCATGCTCGTCGGCGCGCCCTCCTACATCTCCCCGGAGCGGGCCCGCGGGCACAAGCCGGGCCCCGCGGCGGACCTGTGGTCGCTCGGCGGGCTGCTCTACGCGGCGGTCGAGGGCGTGCCGCCGTACGACAAGGGTTCCGCGATCGCCACCCTCACCGCGGTGATGACCGAGCCGATGGAGGAGCCGAAGAACGCGGGGCCGCTGAAGGACGTCATCTACGGGCTGCTGACCAAGGACCCCGCCAAGCGGCTCGACGACGCGGGCGCGCGGGCGATGCTCAACCGAGTGATCCACGCACCGGAGCCGAAGGAGGCCGAGCCGGAGCCGCCGTTGGACGCGACGCGGGTCGTGCCGTTGCCGGTGCAGCCCGACGCGCCCAAGGGCAAGGGGAGTTCGGGCGGCTCCGGGAGCAGGAGGGGCGAGGAGGCGGCGGAGAAGCTGCGCGGGGCGCTGCGTTCCGTGCGGAAGGCCGCCGTGGCGGCGGGAGTGGCGGCCGGTTCGGCGGCCGCGACCCGCGGCAAGCCGGGGAACGGCGCGGGCGGTTCGGGGTCCGGCGGCACCAAGTCCGCCGAGGCGGCCGGGACCTCGGGGGCGGCCGGTTCTCCGGCTCCGAAGGCACCTGCTGCTCCTCCCGCCCCTCCCGCTGCGACGACTCCGATGCCTGCGGTGCCTCCGGCTGCACGGTCCGCCGCGTCGCCGTCGGCTCCGGTGGAGTCCTCGGCCTCGTCGGCGGCTTCGGGAGCCAAGGCGCCTTCCGGTACCGCTGCCGGTTCCGGTTCGTCGGCGGCTGCGGGTGCCTCGGCCTCGTCGGCCGGTGCGGCCTCCGCGGGCCGGGAGAGCGGGACGCAAGGGACGAATGCGCAGGCCGGCGGGCGCAGTTCGGGGTGGCCGGTCGTGCCGCCGCCGGATCTGCCGCCGCGGCCCGTGCCGAGGGCACCGATCACCGACGTGGTGCCGAAGCGGACCCTGGTGATCATCGCGGTGGTGGTCGTGCTCGCCGTGATCGGGACCGTGCTGGCCCTCACGCTCGGTGGTGGCGACGACAAGAGCTCGAACGGCGGCAAGCACAGCGGCGGGAAGGCCGTGGCCAGTGCGTCCGCCGGGTCCCGCACCAAGGAGGACACGAGCGGCGGCAGCCGTGCGGGCGGAGGCGACTCGCAGTCCGGGTCGGCGTCGGCGGACGGCAGCACTCCCACCAACAGTCCGACCGCGTCCGGCGGCAGCGCGGGAGCGGGCGGGTCCTCCGGGGACGACGGTGCGGGGCAGACGAAGTACACGGGGAGCCAGGGCTACTCGATAGGGCTGCCCAAGGGGTGGAAGTACCAGTCGGCGAGTTCCGCCGGGGACCGGTTCACCGGGCCCGACGGGCAGAAGCTGCTCGTCGCCTGGACGTCCACGCCCAAGGACGACCCGGTGGCCGACTGGAAGAACCAGGAGCGCTACATGACGCGCTCGCAGTACCGGAAGATCCGGATAGAGCAGGTGGACTACCGCGGCTGGAACACGGCCGACTGGGAGTTCACCTATACGGAGAGCGGGACGGAGTACCGGACGATCGACCGCGGGTTCGTCGTCAACGACCATCTCGGATATGCGCTGATGTACACGGCGAAAGCCGCGAACTGGGGCAGTGATCTGCGTAAGGGCACCTGGCAGACCCTCGCGGGGACGTTCGAACCCAAGTCGTGAGGTGACCGAACCCGTCTTTGAGCCGTGAGATCTGGCATCCCCTCATTGCGGGTTGCCTCCGGCACGTATCGTGAGTGTTTGCGGACCGTACGCATCCAGGTATGGGTGCGGAACGGGACGCAAGGCGAACGGAATTGACCAACGGGCGGCCGGGGGAGGCAACGTGGACGACTATGCGGGACGGGTTCTTGCCGACCGCTACCGCCTGCCGCTGCCACCCGCCGACGAGTACGAACTCACCGAGACCCGCGCCTTCGACACCTACAGCGGTCAGGAAGTCCTGGTCAGGCAGGTGCCGTTGCCCGAAGTCGTCGAGGCGGAGGTGCTCGACGCGGAGGGTCTGCCGGACGGTTTCACGGCGCGTGACCCGCGCCAGCGCGGGAGCGGCCGGTCAGCGGCGCGCACCGGGGTGCGGCGCCCCACCGACCCGGCGGTTCGGCGCGCGGTCGAGGCCGCGCAGGCCGCGGCGCGGATCCCCGACCACCCGCGGCTCGACCAGGTCTTCGACGTGTTCGCCGAGGGCGGTTCGCTGTGGATCGTCAGCGAACTGGTGTCGGCGCGCCCGCTCGCGGCGCTGCTCGCCGAGAAGCCGCTCTCTCCGTACCGGGCGGCCGAGGTGGCCTCCGACGTCCTCATGGCGCTGCGGGTGCTGCACGCCCATGGCTGGGTGCACCGGAACATCACCGCCCGTACGGTGCTGGTCTGCGACGACGGCCGGGTGATGCTGACCGGGCTCGCGGTCGGGGCGGCGGAGGAGGCGCTGTGCGGATACGACCCGGTGCCGGCTCCGGAGGGTGACGAGGACGGCGGTTTCGGACCCGCGGGCGGCCCCCCGGGGGAGCCGGGCGGGCAGGCCGGACCAGGTCTGCCGGGCGGCCAGGGGGCGCGGAGCCCCCAGGGCCCCGGTGGGTTCCAGGGCACCCAAGGCGGTGCCGGGGGCGGCGACCCCGAGGCCGCTCGGCGTGCCGCCATCCGGGCGCGTACGGCCGGGGGGCTGCCGGGCGCCGGGCCGGACACGGCGAACGGGGCGGGGACGGCGCCGGGTGCGCTCGCACCCAAGGCCCTGGAGAGCGGCGGGGACATCCGGGCCGCCCGGGCCGGGGCGATCGCCGCGTACCGGGCGGGCGCCCGGGCCGCGGCCAGGGTCCAGGAGGCGCAGCAGAGCGGGCGGGCCGCGCTGCCCGGTGCCCGTTCCGCGCCCGAGGGCGGCGCCCCGCAGGCCAACGGCTCGGCACAGGCCCACACTTCCGGCGACGGCGTCGAGAACTCGCCGCGCACCACGACCCCACCGGGGCAGATAGCCGACCCCTACGGCGTGAGCGCCTGGCACGGGGCCGCGCCCCGGAGCGGAGCCGCTGGGGCACCGGCCGTCGAGGGCGGCGAAGCGGCCGGTCTCGCGGGCCGGGGCGGTCGTACGGCACTCCCGCCGGGCGACGGCGGTTTCCACACCGGCGGAAGCCCCTACGGCAACGGCGGCACCTACGCGGCGCAACCCGGCACCGGTGCGTCCGCGACCTCCGGCGTTCCCACCCCCCGCCTGGACAAGGCTCCCCCCACGGGCGCCACGCCCCCCAGCCGCTGGGACGACCTCGTGGCCGGCACCCCCGCCCCGCGGGGCCCCGCCACCCCGCTCGCCGCCGAGCGGGCCCGGCAGGCCCGGATGGCCGTGGTGGGGCCCGTGACGGAGCGATGGGCACCGGAGCAGGCCGGGCCCGTGCACGAGAACTGGCAGCTGGCGGCACCCATCGGACCCGCCACCGACCTGTGGGCGCTCGGGGCGCTGCTCTTCAGGGCCGTACAGGGGCATGCGCCGTATCCGGAGGAGTCGACGGCCGAGCTGGTGCAGATGGTGTGCGCCGAGCCGCCCGCCTTCGCGGAGGAGTGCGGTCCGCTGCGGCCGGTCGTGGAGTCGCTGCTGCGTCAGGACCCGACCGAGCGGCTCGACTTCGAGGAACTCAGGGGCTGGCTGCGCTCCCTCGTGCGGTCCGCGCCCGAGCCCGACGCCGGTGCGCACGTCATCGCGGCGCCGCCCGCCGACGCCAGCCGGCTGCCCGTCGTACGGCGGCGGGGCGAGCTGGTGCGCAGGCGGCGCGCCGGACTGCCCGCGACCAGCGCGCACGGACGGCACAAGCGGGCCAAGGAGCAGGGGCGTTCACCGCGCAGCCTCGGCCGCACCCTGCTGGTGCTGATCCTGCTCCTGCTGGCCGCGGCCGTCGCGTACGCCGTGCTCTTCATGCCGAAGGCCGGGGAGAAGGACGCGGGGGGCAGCGACCGTACCGGAAGTGCGGGGGAGGTCAGCCCCGCCCCCGAGCAGTCGGACAAGGGCGCGAGCAGCCAGCCGCGCCCCGACCAGACCTCGCCCAAGTCCGAGGACAGCCCCTCGAATTCGGCGACCGCCACCGAGAGCCAGACCAGCGGGCCGGCCGTCGCCGACGGTTTCACGCTGCGCAAGGACCCGGAGGGCTTCCGGATCGCCGTGGCCAAGGGCTGGTCCCGGGCCGGAAAGAACAGCTGGAACCAGGTGGTGTACTCGCACGGCGCCTTCGAGCTCATCGTCGTGAAGGGACGCGACGGCGCGGTCACCTACGGCAGCGACCCGATGGCGTACCAGCGGGACACGGAGCACGAGTTGCAGCCGTACCGCAGCTCCAGCTGGGCCACCGCGACCGGGCTGCGCACCGTCACGGTGGGGACCCGCACGATGGCCGAAGGACAGTTCACCTGGACCGACGCCGGCGGCAACGACCTGTATGTGCGCAACCTCGCGATGCTCATCGACGGGCGGTACCACATCGTGCAGGTGCGCGGTCCCGAGTCGCAGCGGGACGAGGTGACGAAGCTGTACGAGCAGGCGTCGGCCACGTATCAGGTGACCGGCTGACCCCGTCTGCGAACGGTCCGTGAGTTGAAAACGGTTGCTGGCCGGGCCCCGACGCGACAACCGTCACAGTGCGGTCTCCTTGGGACCCCCGTTGTTCCCTGTCGACGGACCGGTCCTTAGTCTGACCCTGTCAAGAGCATTGCGGGGCAACGTGAATCAGATGCAGGGCCAGCTTGTCGCGGGCCGCTACCGGCTCGCCGACTCGATCGGCAGCGGCGGCATGGGCCGCGTGTGGCGCGCACACGACGAGGTGCTGCACCGCGCCGTCGCCATCAAGGAGTTGACCGCCGCGCTCTATGTGTCCGAGAGCGAACGGGAGCGGCTCCTCGCACGCACCCGGGCGGAGGCGCGCGCCGCCGCGCGCATCAACCACTCCGCCGTGGTCACCGTCCACGACGTGCTGGAACACGACGGCCGCCCGTGGATCGTGATGGAGCTCGTCGAGGGCTACTCGCTGGCCGACGCGGTCAAGGAGCGGGGGCGGATCGAGCCCGCCGAGTCCGCGCGCATCGGACTGTGGGTGCTGCGCGCGCTGCGCGCCGCGCACGCCGCCGGAGTGCTGCACCGCGATGTGAAGCCCGGCAACGTCCTCATCGGCCATGACGGCCGCGTCCTGCTCACCGACTTCGGCATCGCCCAGATCGAGGGCGATACGACGATCACCCGCACCGGAGAGGTCGTCGGCTCCGTCGACTACCTCGCCCCCGAGCGGGTCCGCGGCCACGACCCAGGCCCCGCCTCCGACCTGTGGGCGCTCGGCGCCACGCTGTACACGGCGGTGGAGGGCCGCTCGCCGTTCCGCCGCACCTCGCCACTGTCCACCATGCAGGCGGTCGTGGAGGAGAACGCGGCCGATCCGCAGCACGCCGGTCCGCTCGGGCCCGTCCTGTCCGCGCTGCTGCACAAGGACCCCGCCGCACGGCCGTCCGCGGCCGAGGCCGAGCAGATGCTCGCCGAGGCGGCGGAGGGCTGGCGGTCGAACGCGGCGCAGGCGTATGTGCCCACGCAGCACACGGGCTCCCGCTACGAGACCGGGACCACCGCCACGGGCCCGCACACCGGCTCAGGCACGGGTCCGCAGCCGGGTTCCGGCACGCCGTACCCGCCGACGACCGGGCCGACGTCGATCGGGCCGACCGGAATGGGACCGGACCACCGGACGACCACCGGCCCCGCGCCGAAACGGCGCCGCCTGCGTGCCGTCATCCTCTCGATCGCCCTCGCGGCGATCGTCGGCGGAGGCGTGGCCGTGGCGTTCCAGTCGTGGGACAGGCGGTCGCCGAGCGCCACAGCGGACGGCTCCACGACGCAGAGCCCGACGCCCACGAGTTCGCCCAGCCCGAACGCCAACGGCAACGTTCCCGCCACATGGCGGGCGTACCACGACCCCTGGGGCTTCACCGTCTACCTGCCCAAGGGCTGGAGCCGGAAGGTCGTCGGCGTTCCGGGCGAGCTCAGGCAGGTCGACTACACGCCCGACAACGGCAAGCACTTCGTCCGCATCGCCAAGGACACCGCCCCGGACTTCAAGGATGCCCGCTCCCACCAGTTGAACCTGGAGCAGACGCTGGAGCACCGCTTCGCCGACTATCACCGCGTACGGCTGGAAGCCAACATCTACCGCGACCGGCCCGGCTCCGTCTGGGAGTACACCTGGACCGCGTTGAAGGGGCAGCCGGAGGTGCCCTTCCCCGGTCCGCGCCGTGCCGTCGAGGAGACGTACATGTCCGGGGACGGCACCGAGTACGCGATCTACATCTCCTCGCCCGCGGACGACTGGGCCACGACGAGCAAGCAGTTCAAGTGGGTCCTTCAGGGCTGGCAGGAGAGCACCTCCCCGTAATCGTTGGGCCGGACGGGGGTTGGCCGAATCGCCGCAGCGGAGCACATCCGTCCGGTGCGGCATGATGGGGCGCATGGGGACCGAGGGGGAAGGCGTCCGTGTCATAGCGGGCCGTTACCGGCTTGAGGCGAGACTCGGGCGCGGTGGCATGGGCGTGGTGTGGCGGGCGACCGACGAGCTGCTCGGCAGGCAGGTGGCGGTCAAGGAGCTTCCCCTCGACCTCGACGAGACACTCTCCGCGGAGGAGACCAGGCGGCAGCGCGACCGCACCCTGCGCGAGGCGCGGGCGGTGGCCCAGTTGCGCCACCCGCACATCATCGTCGTCCACGATGTCGTCGAGCACGACGAACGCCCTTACATCGTCATGGAGTTGATCGACGGCGGCTCCCTCGCCGACCGCATCTCCCAGCGCGGACCGCTCGCCCCCGCCGAGGCAGCCCGGATCGGCGCCGCCCTGCTCAGCGCCCTGCGCACGGCACACGAGGCCGGGGTGCTGCACCGCGACATCAAGCCCGCCAACGTCCTGCTCGAAGCCGGCACGGACCGGGTCGTCCTCACCGACTTCGGCATCGCGCAGGTCGCGGGCGCCACCACGCTCACCGAGACCGGCTCCTTCGTCGGCTCGCCCGAGTACACGGCGCCGGAGCGGATGTCCGGGGCCAGGACCGGCCCCGAGTCCGACCTGTGGTCGCTGGGCGCGCTGCTGTGCACCGCGCTGAGCGGCGAGTCCCCGTTCCGGCGCGACTCGCTCGGCGGCATCCTGCATGCGGTCGTGTTCGACGAGATACGGCCGCCCGCACAGGCCGAGCCGCTCCTCCCCGTCGTCCTGGGCCTGCTGGAGCGGGATCCCGACCGCCGGCTGGGCGCGGCGCAGGCCGAGGAGATGCTGCGCGCCTACCGGGACACCGGCCGCACCCCGGCCCTGCCCCAGGGCTACACACCGACCGAGCAGAACCTGTCCCGCCCGTCCGCGCCGCTGCCCACGCCGTCACCGGCGCCGTCGCCCACCGTGGAGACCAGGCGCTCCACCCGGGGCGTGCTGGTGGCCGCGCTGCTGGTCGCCGCGATGGCCGGGGCGGGGGTGTCGGCGGCGGCGCTGCTCATGAACCGGGGCGGCGAAGGGGGTGGTACGCCGACGAGTCCGCCGCCGCGGACCTCGGTGAGCGCGTCGCCGTCCGTCACCTCCGCCACGCCGAGCCCCTCGCGCTCGTCGTCCAAGTCGCCCGTCGCCGCGACCCGCCCCTCCGCCCCCTCCGGCTACCGGGTCGCCGAGGACCCGGCCGGCTTCTCCCTCGCCGTACCGGAGGACTTCACCCGCTCACCGCAGGGCGAGCGCGTCTTCTACCTGTCGACGGGAGAGACCTTCCGCCTCGGCATCAAGGCCACCGGCCCCGGGACGGGCGGTCCGCTGGCGGTGATGCGGCGCGCCGCCGCCCAGGGCTCCGACACCAACCCCGGCTACCACGACGGCCGGGTCACCTCGACCACCCAGCACGGACACCCGGCCGCCCTCTGGGAGTTCACCTGGAACGGCTTCAGCGCGGCCGAGGGGCCCCGGCACACCTACGACCTGTGCTGGGAGGAGGGCGGCCGGATGTACGACGTGTGGGTGTCGGCGCCGGTCGGCAAGGTGCGGGAGGCCAAGGAGTACTTCGACGTCGCGGTGGACACGTTCGTGGCCGGGTGAGGCGCGGGTCCGGTTGCTCCTCGGGGACACGTCACGGGTGTGTGACCGGAATGCGCCAACCCTGGATGCGTGAGCGTCTGGCGCGATATGGATGGTCCATGAGCAGCAGCGGGGGAGTCGGCCACGAGCCCGACGACACGACGAGTTATGTTCTGCAACCTCCCAGGCCCCGGCAGCCGGAGCCCGGCGCCGGGCGTCTCGTCGCGGGCCGTTACCGGCTGCTGGCCAAGTTGGGGCACGGTGGCATGGGCACGGTGTGGCGGGCCAAGGACGAGGTGGTCGACCGCGAGGTCGCCGTCAAGGAGCCTCGCGTCCCGGACCATCTTCCCGAACGTGAACGCGCCAACGCCTACGAGCGGATGCGTCGGGAGGCCCGCGCCGCGGCCCGTCTCGACCACCCGGCGGTGGTCAGTGTCCACGATGTGGCGGTCGTCGACGGCCGGCCGTGGATCGTGATGGAGCTGGTCCAGGGCCGTTCGCTCGGCAGCGCCCTGCAGGAGGGCACGCTGGACGCCCGCGAGGCCGCCAGGATCGGCCTGGAGGTGCTCGGTGCGCTGGAGGCCGCGCACGCGGCGGGCATCCTGCACCGCGACGTCAAGCCGGACAACGTGCTCCTCGGCCGCCACGACCGCGTCGTCCTGACCGACTTCGGCATCGCCCAGATCGAGGGCGAGACCAGCCTGACGGACACGGGCGGCTTCGTCGGCTCGCCCGAATTCACCGCCCCGGAACGGGTGTTGGGCCAGCGTCCCGGCCCGGCCTCCGACCTCTGGTCCCTCGGTGTCGTCCTCTATGCGGCGACGGAGGGCGTGTCCCCCTTCCGTCGCAGCAACACGCCGGCCACGCTCCAGTCGGTCCTCAACGCCACGCCGGCGCCGCCCGCCTCGGCGTCGGGACCGCTGGCCGAGCTGATCACGGGCCTGTTGCAGAAGGACCCGGCGAGACGTCCCAACGCGGCACGGGTCCGGGCGCTGCTGGAACAGGCCGCGAACCCGCCGGCACCCGCGCCCCCCACGCAGCCCGTACGGATCGTCACCCGAGGGTTCCGGTTCGGCCGCAGGGCCTGGATCGGGGCCGGTGCGGGCGTCCTCGCGGCGGTGGTGGCGGCGTACCTGGTGATCGCGAATCCCTTCGCGGGCCCGTTGCCCGACGGCTGGAAGACGCACCACGAGGGCGACGTGGCCGCCACGCTGGCGGTACCGGCCGACTACCAGCGGCAGGTGCCCGACCGGAAGACCGACAAGAACCACTGGGTCACCTACAGCGATCTGAGCGGGGCGATCGGGATCACCCTGAGCCTCCAGAAGAAGTCCGAGGACACCGGCGGCACCATCAAGGACTCCGCGGCCGCCCAGATGTACGACGACAACGGCACGTTCAAGCAGAGTGGCGCGTACGAGCTGAACATGCCGGGCGGCCCGGAAACGAAGACGAAGACCAGACTGACGACGTACGAGAACAAACCGTCCGCCGAGAACACGGTGGCCTACAAGACCGACGACAGCCAGCACCCGCTCCCGCGCGAAGTGCGGATCTTCTACTACAAGTCCTCGGCCGGCGACCTGTACAAACTGATCGTCAGCTACCCGGGCAAGGGCGACTTCACCGCGCGCGGACGCGAGGTGGCGCAGGTGGCCATCGCGAATCTCGCCGTCGACAGGCTCTGACCCGCCGTCAGCGCCGCACCTGGGCCCGATACCTCCCCGGCGTCACCCCGAACTCCCTGCTGAACGCGTGCGACAGGGCGTACGGGCTGCTGTATCCCGCCTCCCGGGCCACCGAGGCCAGCGGGGCGTCGGTGTCGCGCAGGAGCGCGGCCGTGCGGGTCAGCCGCCACCAGGTCAGATACGCCATGGGCGGGCGGCCGACCAGGGCGGTGAACCGGCGGGCCAGCGTCGCCCGGGACACGCCCGCCTCGGCGGCCAGACGGTCGTTGGTCCAGGGGGCGGCCGGGTCCGAATGCAGGGCGCGGAGGGCGGCCGTGGTCACCGGGTCGCCGAGCACGGCCGGCCAGGCACCGGTCGCCGTCTCCGCCTGCGTCGTCCACGCCCGCACCATGTAGATCAGCAGCAGGTCGAGCAGGCTCGGCAGGGCCAGGCAGGAGCCCGGGCGGCGCTCGTCGAGCTCGCGGGCCAACAGGTCCACGGCAGCGCGCAGTTCGGGATGGGAGCCGACCCGGTTCGGCAGATGGACGACCTGCGGCAGCTCCGCCAGCAGCGGGTGCACCCGGCTGCGGTCGAGGCGGTACTTGCCGCACAGCAACTCCACCTCCCGCCCGCCCGGCGCTCCGGCCGGCTCTCTCATCTCCTCGAACGGCACGGCCCGCGCCGTGTCGCCCGGCGCGTCCGCCAGCACATGCCCCGCCCCGTGCGGCAGCAGGACGACGTCCCCCGCGCCCAGCGTCACCGGCTCGCCGCCCCCGTCGGGCAGCAGCCAGCAGCCACCCGCGAGGACCACGTGGAACCCGGCGCCCTCGTACGGGGCGAGCCGCGTGCACCAGGTGCCGGCGACCCGCAGCCGGTTCGAGGAGGGCTGTCCGATGCGAACGGCGGCTATCGCGTCACTCACCACGTCCATGAGACGTAAGCGTATCCGAATGAGATGGGCAGGCATTGGAATGCTCACCGCAGCGCTCTTAGAGTTCATTGCATGGCTGATGAACATGGCGGGAACGCGCAGAGTTTCATGATCGGTGACGTCGAGGTGCTCCGGGTGGTCGAGTGGCGGGCGCCCTACGCCCCGGTCCGGGACCTCGTTCCGGGCGTCGGCCCCGAGGTGTGGCAGGACAACCGGGAGGCGCTCGTCCCGGACCACTGGGAGCCCGGCAGCGACCGTGCCGTGGTCGCGCTGCAGACCTGGGTGGTCCGCAGCGCCGGCCGCACCGTCCTCGTCGACACCGGTGTGGGCAACGGCCGTGAGCGGCCCGGCAACGCCCTCTTCCATCAGCGGCAGGGCGACTTCCCGGACCGCCTGGCGCAGGCCGGAGTGCGGCCGGAGGACGTCGACGTCGTCGTCAACACCCATATCCACGGCGACCACGTCGGCTGGAACACCCACGACGTGGAGGGCGAGTGGATCCCCGCCTTCCCGAACGCCACCTATCTCCTCCCGGCCGCCGACGACCACCACTTCGGCCCGGACGGCGGATACGGCGGCGGCGTACGCCCGGACGACCGGCTGATCTACGAGGACAGCATCGCGCCCGTGCACAAGTCCGGGCAGGCCCTGCTGTGGGACGGCGAGCACCGCGTCGACGAGCACCTCACGCTGGAGTCCGCCCCCGGCCACACCCCCGGCTCGTCCGTCCTGCGCCTCGCCTCGCGCGGTGAACGGGCCGTGTTCGTCGGTGACTTGCTGCACAGCCCGGTCCAGATCCTGCACCCCGAGTGCAGCAGCTGCTTCTGCCTGGACCCCGGGCGGGCGGCCACCAGCCGCCGCCGGGTACTCGAACGAGCCGTGGATGAGGGGGAGTTGGTGATCCCCGCCCACTTCGGTGGATCGGGGGCCGTGGAGGTGCGGCGCAGGGGCGACGCGTTCGCCTTCGCCCGCTGGACCCCGTGACGCAGGGCCGCGTCGACAACTCCCCGTTCCGCAAGGTACTCATGAGGCATGAGTGCAGGCGGCGAACGGACGCGCGAAGGTCGGCTGCTCGGCGGGCGCTACCGGCTGACCGAGCGCATCGGCTCCGGCGGCATGGGCACCGTCTGGCAGGCGTACGACGAACTCGTGGAGCGGGACGTCGCCGTCAAGCAGCCGAGGCTGCCCGGAGACCCGGAGGACGAGCACCGCCGGCGGGCCGCCCACCGTCTCCACCGCGAGGCCCGCGCCGCCGCCCGCGTCGACCACCCGGCCGCCGTCTCCATCCATGACGTCGTGGTCGAGGAGGACGGACTGCCCTGGATCGTCATGGAGTTGATCCGCGGCGAGTCCCTCCACGAAGTCCTCCGGCGCGGCCCGGTCGAGGCCTCGGAAGCCGCCCGGATCGGCCTCGCCGTCCTCGGCGCCCTGGACGCGGCGCACGCCGTCGGCATCGTGCACCGGGACGTCAAGCCCGCCAACGTCCTGCTCGGCGCGCACGGCCGTGTCGTCCTCACCGACTTCGGCATCGCCCACGTCCAGGGCGAGGAATCCCTCACCGTCAGCGGCGAGTTCGTCGGCTCCCTGGAGTTCGTCGCGCCCGAGCGCATGTCGGGCCGGGGCGCCGGTCCCGCCTCCGACCTGTGGTCGCTGGGCGTGCTGCTGTACGCGGCCGTGGAGGGAGTCTCCCCGTTCCGGCGTACGACGGTGGAGTCCACCCTCGCCGCGGTCATCGCCTCCGAGGCGCCCGAGCCGCAACAGGCCGGACCGCTCGGCCCGCTGATCACCCGGCTCCTCGTGAAGGACCCGGAGCAGCGGCCCGGCGCCAAGGAGACCGGCGCGGTGCTGGAGGCGGTGGCGGAAGGCTGGCCGGTACCGCAGGTCGAGGCCGGTGCGGCGGAGGCCCAGGACACGGCAGGGCTGCGGGAGTTCGCCGACGACGTCGGGACCGTACGACTGGGGGCGTCCCCCGTGGCCGTACCGGAATCCGACACCGCACCCGCCTCCGGGCCCCGCCCGGCGGCCGAGCCGTCCGCCGAACCGGAGTCCTCCGACCCCGAGCCGCCCGCCGAACCCGCGACGGCGAGCGTCCCGCACCCCGACCCGGCCCCGAAGCGCGCTCTCCTGCGCCGCCGCACCTCGCTCGCCGCGCTCGCCGCCCTGCTCGTCGGGGGCGCCTGGCTCGGCACCCCCTACTTCGTCGAGACCGAGAGCGGAGGCGTCACCGAACAGACCGGCACCCTCACCGAGACTCCGGCCCGCAAGGCGCCCCCCAGCGCTGGTGCCACCGCCTGGACCGCGCACCGGGAGAAGGGCATGAACGCCGTGCTGACCCTGCCGAGCCGGTACCGGGAGTCCGCCAGGGAAGGCAGCGCCACGAGCCCGCCCCGTCTCGTGGTGTACGACACGCTCGACTCCAACGTCACCCTCCGCCTCACTCAGTGGGACAAGGCACCCCGCTCCCCGATGGCCCAGGCGCAGCAGGACCACATCGACTGGAACACCTACAGCGGGGACGCGCGCACCCAGTACACCCGCACCACCTTCCACGGCTACGAGGCCGTCCAGGTCGACACCACCTTCGGCCTGGACGGCAGCCGGGCCCGGGTGATGCAGCTGACGATCCGCACCGACGACGGGCGCATGTACGAACTGCGCGTGGACATGGCCAAGGGCACCCCGGACGAGAAGAAGGGCACGGCCCTCTTCAAGGGCGCACGTGACCGTCTCGTGATCGGAAAGCGCTGAGCCAGTCCCCGCCGTCCCCGCACAACGCCTGATCAGCGCAAACCTTGCCAGTGAGCACTGGCGGCGTGTGTGTACTCCGTGAAGCCGCGTTACCGACGGGTACCCAAAGGCCCCGCGCCGTCATACCCTGCGCCTCATGACGGAAGCGCATGCCGAGGCCAAGACCGGCACGAACCCTCTCGCCCCCGCCCCCGAAGGCGCCCGTACCGCCGCCGACGTGGTCACCCCCGAGCTGATCGCGCAGCTCACCAAGGGCGTGGTCGGCTCCGGACGCACCGCCAACCACACGCCGTTCACCGGCGAGAAGCTGGCCGACCTGCCGGAATCCACGCCCGAGGACGTCGCCAAGGCCTTCGACGCGGCCCGCGCGGCCCAGGCGGTCTGGGCGCAGACCCCGGTCCGGCAGCGCGCGGCCGTCCTGCTCCGCTTCCACGACCTGATCCTCGCCCGCCAGGCGGAGGTCCTCGACCTGATCCAGCTGGAGACCGGCAAGGCCCGGCTGCACGCCCACGAGGAGGTCCAGGCCGTCGCGGTCGCGTCCCGTCACTACGGCCGCAGGGCCGCCGCGTATCTGAAGCCGAAGCGGCACGCGGGCGCCATGCCGACGCTGACGAAGGTCACCGAACTGCGTCACCCGCGCGGTGTGGTCGGCCAGATCGCCCCGTGGAACTACCCCCTGGAACTCTCGGTCGGCGACGCGCTCCCGGCCTTCGTGGCGGGCAACGCGGTCGTCATGAAGCCGGACACCGAGACCTGCCTGACCGCCCTGTGGGCCCGCGACCTGCTCATCGAGGCCGGCCTCCCGGCCGATGTCTTCCAGGTCGTCCTCGGCGAGGGCCCGGTCGTCGGCCCCGAGGTCGTCAAGCACGCCGACTACGTCTCCTTCACCGGCTCCACCCGCACCGGCCGCGAGGTCGCCCGGGGCGCCGCCGCCCGCCTGGTCGGTGTCTCCCTCGAACTCGGCGGCAAGAACGCCATGCTGGTCCTCGACGACGCCGACATCGAGAAGGCGGCCGCGGGCGCGGTCCGCGCCTGCTTCTCCTCCGCCGGCCAGCTCTGCATCTCCATCGAGCGGCTGTACGTCCACGAGTCGATCGCGGACACCTTCCTGGAGCGCTTCGCCACCCGCACCAAGGCCATGCGCCTCGGCACCTCCCTCGCGTACGGCGCCGACATGGGCTCGCTGGTCGGCGAACGCCAGCTGGAGACCGTCACCCGCCATGTCGAGGAGGCCGTGGCGAAGGGCGCGAAGGTCGTCGCCGGCGGTGTCGCCCGCCCCGACATCGGCCCGTACTTCTTCGAGCCGACCATCCTCGACGGCGTGACCGAGCCGATGTCGGTCTGCACCGAGGAGACCTTCGGCCCGGTCGTCTCGATCTACCGCTTCAAGACCGACGAGGAGGCGATCGAGCACGCCAACTCCACGCCGTACGGCCTGAACTCCTCGGTCTGGACGAGGAACGGCAGCCGCGGCCGCGAGGTCGCCGCCCGCCTGCGCACGGGCACCGTGAACGTCAACGAGGGCTACGCCCCCGCCTACGGCAGCGTCCAGTCCCCCATGGGCGGCATGAAGGACTCCGGCCTCGGCCGGCGCCATGGCTCCGAGGGCATCCTCAAGTACACGGAGGCCCAGACGGTCGCCCAGCAGCGGCTGCTGCCGATGGCCCCCTCACTGGGCATGGACGACGAGAAGTACGCGCAGTTCATGAGCCGCAGCCTGCGACTGATGAAGGCCCTGCGCTTCAAGTAGCAACGCCCGTTCTCAACGAGGAGAGCACGTGTCACAGGACACCTACGACTACGACGTCATCGTCGTCGGCTCCGGCTTCGGCGGCTCGGTGACCGCCCTGCGCCTGACGGAGAAGGGCTACCGCGTAGGTGTCCTGGAGGCCGGCCGCCGCTTCACCCGGGAGTCCCTCCCCAAGAACTCCTGGGACCTCAAGAACTACCTCTGGGCGCCGAAACTCGGCATGTACGGCATCCAGCGCATCCACCTGCTGGGCAATGTCATGGTCCTGGCCGGCGCGGGCGTCGGCGGCGGCTCCCTCAACTACGCCAACACCCTCTACGTACCGCCGAAGCCGTTCTTCGACGACCCCCAGTGGCGTGACATCACGGACTGGCAGGAGGAGCTGAAGCCGTACTACGACCAGGCCCAGCGCATGCTCGGTGTACGGCTGAACCCGACGATGACCCCGTCCGACGTCCATCTGAAGGCCGCCGCCGAGCGCATGGGCGTGGGCGACACCTTCCACATGGCGCCCGTCGGCGTGTTCTTCGGCGACGGAAAGGACGCGGAGGGGACGTCGAAGGCGGCGCCCGGCGGGCAGGTCGACGACCCCTATTTCGGCGGCGCGGGCCCGGCCCGCAAGGCCTGCACCGAGTGCGGCGAGTGCATGACCGGCTGCCGGCACGGCGCGAAGAACACCCTCAACGAGAACTACCTCCACCTCGCCGAGAAGGCGGGCGCGGTCGTGCACCCGATGACGACGGTCGTGTCGATCACGGACGACTCGCAGGGCGGCTACGCGGTGGCGACCCTCCCGACCGACGACCGCCGCAAGTCGTCGAAGGGCCGCACCTTCAAGGCCCGCCAGGTGGTCCTGGCCGCCGGCACCTACGGCACCCAGACCCTGCTGCACCGCATGAAGGCGGGCGGTCAACTCCCGTACATCTCGGACAGGTTGGGTGAGCTGACCCGTACGAACTCCGAGGCGCTGGTCGGCGCGCAGACGGACAACCGCCGCTACCGCAAGGCGACCGGCCAACCGAAGGTCGACTTCACCAAGGGAGTCGCCATCACCTCGTCCATCCACCCGGACGAGAACACCCACATCGAGCCGGTCCGCTACGGCAAGGGCTCCAACTCGATGGGCAGCCTGTCCATCCTCCAGGTGCCGTACGCGGAAGGCTCGTCGAGGGTCATGGGCTGGCTCGCGAACGCGGCCCGCCACCCCGTCCTCGTGCTGCGCTCCCTGTCCAACCGCCGCTGGTCGGAGAAGACCATCATCGGCCTGGTGATGCAGTCGCTGGACAACTCCCTGACGACGTACCTCAAGCCGGACGGCGTCGGCAAGGGCCTGCTCACCGCCCGCCAGGGCCACGGCGCCCCCAACCCCAAGCAGATCAGGGCCGCTTCGGAGGGCGCCTCCGCGATCGCCGCCGACATCAACGGCTTCGCGGGCTCCAACGTCGGCGAACTCATGGGCACCCCCCTCACCGCCCACTTCCTCGGCGGCTGCCCGATCGGCAGCTCGCGTGAGACCGGTGTGATCGACCCGTACCACCGCCTCTACGGCCACCCCGGCATCTCGGTGGTGGACGGCGCGGCGGTCTCGGCCAACCTCGGTGTGAACCCGTCCCTCACGATCACCGCCCAGGCCGAGCGCGCGATGTCGTACTGGCCCAACAAGGGCGAGGAGGACCCGCGTCCGGCCCAGGGAGCGGCGTACGAACGTCTGAAGCCGGTGGAGCCGAAGGCCCCCGCGGTCCCGGCGGACGCCTTCGGCGCGCTGAAGCTGCCGTTCCTGGGAATGCCCGCGGTGCCGCCGAAGAAGTAGCCGCTCAGGCACACAATCCGCCCAGGCACAGCGAAGGACCCGCACCCCCCTCCGAGTGCGGGTCCTTCTTTTCCTTGCGGTGAGCTGTTGCTACGCGCCCGCGCCGGCCCGGCGGCGACGCACCGCGAACACCGCACCGGCACCCGCGACGACGGCGACACCGCCGACCAGGCCGATCACCGGCAGGGCGGAGCCGGCGCCGGTCTCGGCGAGGTTGCCGGTCGGCAGGTCGGAGATCTCGCCCTGCGGCTTCTTCACCGAACCGCCCTTGCCGCCGTTGTCGCTCGGGGTGGCGGAGCCCGGGTCGGTGTTGGCCGAACCGGCCTTCAGCACCTCGAAGTCGTACTGTGCCCAGCCCTCGGCGATGCAGTCCTGTCCCTCGACGTTGTCGAGGTAGGCACCGGAACCGAAGGAGTAGGCGTCGCCGGCCGGGGCCTTGGCGTCGATGCTGACGCGCAGGGAGACCGTCTCGCTCTGACCGGCCTTCAGCTCCTGGACGTAGAAGAAGTAGTCACCCGCCCAGTCGTCGGAACCGATGCGGTCCCAGGAGCCGGTCTCGGGGTTCTTGAACTCCAGGTCGACGTACGGGCTCAGGTACTTCGACTCGTCGAGCTCGTAGTTCTCCACCTCGGCGTAGAAGGCGACGCCCTCCACGGTGGTCTTCGCGTCGTTGGTGACGGTCAGCTTGAAGTTGTGGAACCCGTCGCCCGCGACGATCTTGCCCGGCAGGCCCTTGATGTCCGCGGAGACCTTGGCGCCCTCGTAGTTCTTGTCGACGTCCTCGCAGAAGGGGACGTCCGGGTCCGAGGGGTCCTCGCTCGGCTCGGCCGAGGTGGAGGGGGTGGGCTCGCCCGACTGGCTCGCGGAGGCGCTCGCGGTCGGCGTCGAGCTGGACGCCGTGGCGCTCGGGGTGGCCGTGTCGGTGGGCAGTCCGGTGTCCGTCGGCGTGGCCGAGGCCGTGTCGCTCGGGGTCTCGGTGGGGGTCTGGGAGACGGTCTCGGTGGCGTCTGCGGCCGGCGTCTCGTCCGCAAAGGCGGCGGGCGCGGACAGCAGCGCGAGGGGCGCGAGGACCGCGGTGGCGGCCGCGACGCCCATGGCACGACGAAGCTTCATGACAACCTCAAGGGAGTCCAGTCCAATGGGAGGGCTCCGCGTGTGGGGCGCGGGTGTGGCCCTTGGTTCGCATGGTTGGATCCGTGAAGCCTGTAAATGGTTGCGCAGGCATTAACCGAATTCTTATGTGGCCTACGTCACTCGCTCCCCGCAGCGACAGTTCACGAAGCCGCCACTCTTCGCGCAGGCCGGGTCACGTACGCTCTGCTGCTCGACAGGCGATGCACATGACAGCCGCCGACGAGCAATCTCGATGAGCCCCTGAGAAACCCCGAAGAGCCCTGACAGAAAGGCGTCCGCGTCGTGGCCGACAGACCGTCCCCAGAGCGGAATTCCGGTTCCGGCGAGGAGCCTTCCGTCCCCGACGACGTGTGGGACAAGTTCCTCAAGGACACCGAGGCGGAGCTCGCTGGCGCCCCCAAGGAGCCCTCCGCCCGCGCCCGCATGGTCACCGAGCGGCTGCGGCAGCAGGACGCGCGCGGCGAGAGCCCGGAGAGCTGGCGCGCCGGTCCGGCCCGCCCCGAACGGCGCCGCCGCGTCTGGCCGGCGCTCGGCGTCCTGCTCGCCGTCGCCGTGGCCGTCGTGGCCGTGAAACCGTCGGTCCTGCCCGGCGACCCCTTCGGCACGAAGGACCATGCGGGCCCCTCCGTCTCCCCGCTCCCGGCGGAGACCGTGGCCCCCACCGCCCCGCCCTCCCCGGCCGACTCCGAAACCCCCTCCCTCGCCCGGCCGTTCGCCGGCTCCCCGGCCGAGCGCTGGGCCGACGGCGCGGCAGGCATCGTCCTGCCGAAGGCGACCCCCGTCGGCACGCTCTCCAAGGCCCGGGTCGAGCAGGCCCTGCGGCAGACCAGAACCCTCCTGGTCGACGCGAACCTCGACCCGGCGACCCTGCGCGGCGAACGCCCCGCCACCGCGCTCGGTGTGATCGAGCCTCAGCAGACGGAGCTCCTCACGCGGCTCGACACGGCCTTGAGCAAACCGGACGAGAAGCACGACCCGCTGTCCATGTTCAGCCGCTTCGACCCGGCGGAGATCAGGCTCGTCGGTGACGTGATCAAGACCCGCGGCCGCATCACCTTCAAGGCCGGCGAACAGTCCTCCGTCGCCGTGCACGCGGACTACACCTTCGTCTACCCGGTCACCCGCGCCGGCGGCTCGAAGGAGGTCACCCGCACCATCGTGCGCCGCGTCCTCGACATCCAGATGTCCGACCCGGCCCGCTACAAGGTCACCCCCGGCAAGATCACCATCCGCCGCTACGACCGCGACGTCGGCAACTCCGCCTGTGACGTCTACGACGGCTATCTGCACCCGGCGTTCACGTCGGACACCGCGACCGGCGCCCCTCCCACGGGCCCGACGACGGACCCTTACGACCGCAGCAAGGGCATCGAGGACGACCGCACGAAGGGCTGCGGGACGGTGTCCAGGGTCTGACCACGGTGTCCAGGATCTGACCGGTGCACGCAGGTCCGTCCGGTGCACGGACGTGCGAAGGGCCCCGCGGGCTTGGCCGCGGGGCCCTTCTCCGTCAGCACCGACGTCAGGGCAGCGCCGGTGCCTGGGAGCGGCGCCGGGGGGTTGCGCCGCTTGTCCTGTGTGCTCTGGGTCGCCGCCCCGGCGCATTCGGGGCGCGCGGATGGTCAAGACCTCTGACGGTACGGAAGTGCAGGCAATGCAGTTGTCCGTGGCGGGACTTGGGGGCTTTCTACGCATCGTGCTGGATGGACGGGGCGTACGCAACCGTTTGACCCAGGGTTGTGCATTTTTGCATTTTCCGCCGGTCGGCCCCGGGCGTCCCCGGGGCCGACCGCTTACTTGGGTGACCGGGCTGCTGTCCCCTGCCGTCCGGCCACAACCCTGGAGTGAGGTCCCACGACGTTCGGCACGACCCGTACGTCTCATCACTCCAGCAAGCCACGCGTGGTTCTTTCGGGCCCGCCCCTGGCTGGCACGGACACCACCACCAACGAAGGGGTCCGCCGGGCGGTCACGCGCCGTACGGGTTAAAGGGGCTGCGAACTCAGATGCGACCGCGGCACAGTTCGAGCAGCGTCATGGCGAGGGACGTACCGGGCTTGCCGAGGGCCTCGCTGTAGTGGCCGAGGACCTCCATCTCGCGGGACAGGTTCACCCGGCGCCCGCCGGAGGCGATGCGGGCCTCCTGGATGACGGCGGAGACGGCCATCCGTTCCTGGATCAGACCGATGATCCGGTCGTCGAGCGCGTCGATGCGCTCCCGCGCACCGGTGATCACGCCGGCGGCCTCGGCGGTGCGGGCGCCGGTCTTCTCGGCGATGTTCTTCTCGGCTGCGGTGGCGGTCATGTCGGGGGCTCCTCGTCGGGTGGGTCGGATGCGGTGCCCCGGAGCGGCAGGACCCGGAAAACGACAGGCGCCCCGGGCCTTGTCGGCCCGGGGCGCCTGGGAAGTCGCTTGTCAGTAGCTCAAGCAGCACGACCATGGCAGCCGGCGGGCCGGTTGCCATAGGTAAAGAGGAAGGTCGGGTGCGTGAGCACGGCAGCAGTATGCACGCGCGCCGGATCCTGTCCAAGCGGGGTCCATCCACCGGACGGGAGGGGCCGGCGCGGCGCCCCGTTAGAATCGGTCACACAGCCCTCGCCCAAACCGCCGGAAGGCACCCCGTGTCATCAGCGACCCCCGCCGCCGCCCCCGACACCGTCCTGGTCGTCGACTTCGGCGCGCAGTACGCCCAGCTCATCGCCCGTCGCGTCCGCGAGGCGCGGGTCTACAGCGAGATCGTGCCGAGCACCATGCCGGTCGAGGAGATGCTCGCCAAGAACCCGGCGGCGATCATCCTCTCCGGCGGCCCCTCGTCGGTCTACGAGGAGGGTGCCCCCCGCCTCGACCGCGCGCTCTTCGAGGCCGGCGTCCCCGTCTTCGGCATGTGCTACGGCTTCCAGCTCATGGCGCAGAGCCTGGGCGGCACCGTGGACAACACCGGCGCCCGTGAGTACGGCCGCACCGACCTGCATGTCTCGAAGTCGTCCTCCACCCTCTTCGAGGGCACCCCGGCCGAGCAGCACGTGTGGATGTCGCACGGCGACGCCTGCTCCGCCGCCCCCGAGGGCTTCTCCGTCACGGCCTCCACGGACGTCGTCCCGGTCGCCGCCTTCGAGAACGACGAGAAGAAGCTCTACGGCGTCCAGTACCACCCCGAGGTGATGCACTCCACGCACGGCCAGCAGGTCCTGGAGCACTTCCTCTACCGGGGTGCGGGCCTCAAGCCCGACTGGACCACGGGCAACGTGATCGAGGAGCAGGTCGCGGCGATCCGCGAGCAGGTCGGCGACAAGCGCGCCATCTGCGGGCTGTCCGGCGGCGTCGACTCCGCGGTGGCCGCGGCCCTCGTCGCCCGTGCCATCGGCGACCAGCTGACCTGCGTGTACGTCGACCACGGTCTGATGCGCAAGGGCGAGACCGAGCAGGTCGAGAAGGACTTCGTGGCCGCGACCGGCGTCAAGCTGGTCGTCGTCGATGCGGAGGAGCGCTTCCTCACCGCTCTCAAGGGTGTCTCGGACCCCGAGGAGAAGCGGAAGATCATCGGCCGCGAGTTCATCCGCGTCTTCGAGCAGGCCCAGGCCGAGATCATCGCCGACGAGGGCCCGGCGGTGGAATTCCTCGTCCAGGGCACCCTCTACCCGGACGTGGTCGAGTCCGGTGGCGGCACCGGCACCGCCAACATCAAGTCCCACCACAACGTCGGCGGCCTCCCCGAGGACCTCGAGTTCCAGCTGATCGAGCCGCTGCGCAAGCTGTTCAAGGACGAGGTCCGGATGGTCGGCCAGGAGCTGGGCCTGCCGGAGGAGATCGTCCAGCGCCAGCCCTTCCCGGGCCCCGGCCTCGGCATCCGTATCGTCGGCGAGGTCACCAAGGAGCGTCTCGACCTCCTGCGCGAGGCCGACGCCATCGCCCGCGAGGAACTGACCGCGGCCGGCCTCGACCGCGACATCTGGCAGTGCCCGGTGGTCCTGCTCGCGGACGTCCGCTCGGTCGGCGTCCAGGGCGACGGCCGCACCTACGGCCACCCGATCGTGCTGCGCCCGGTCTCCTCCGAGGACGCCATGACGGCGGACTGGTCGCGCCTGCCGTACGACGTCCTCGCGAAGATCTCGACCCGCATCACCAACGAGGTCGCGGACGTCAACCGGGTCGTCCTCGACGTGACGTCGAAGCCGCCGGGCACCATCGAGTGGGAGTAGCCCCCGCGGTGAAGGGGCTCAGGTGCGCTTGATCGTGCGCAGGGGTTCACCGGGCTTCCAGACCTGGACGACGAGGTACTTGTCGTCCTCCACATAGGTCCGCACGACCTCGGTCAGCTCGGTACGGAAGAGGTGGAACGGCTCCGGCGGTTCCACCTCTTTGCTGTACGCCGCCTTCGCCGCGCCGTCCTCGACGCCGATCGCCCGCCCGCCGATCCGCACGTCGCCGCCGCCCATCGCGGTGCCCGGCCCCGGATTGGCCTGAAGCGCGAAGCGCGGGTCGCGGTTCAGATCAAGGGCCTTGAGCGAGTCGGGCATCATGCCGAGCCACAGCTCACCGTCGAGAAAACGGACCTCCAGGCCGGTGGTGCGCGGGGAGCCGTCCTTGCGGAGAGTGGCGAGAACGTGGTGGGTGAAGGCGCCGAAGCGTTCCTCGACGGTCCGGGCCAGATCCGGTTCGGCGGCGACGAAGGCCGCCCAGTTCGCTGTCATACGGCGAGTGTGACGCCGATACCCGACATCTCCTGTCGGGTATTCGTGGGGGCGCCACTTCTGTCCGCGCGCCCCCGGAACGGTTGCGCGCGGCATCTTTACAGAACATCTCTGTTCTCCTGAGCTGACCGACGGTAACTTCCGCCCCGTAGAGCAACCCAGTGCTGGAGGACACATGCACGGGACCCCCGGGACCGGGCCCACCCCGCCACCCGCGCTTCCCAGCGACCGGCTGCGGTTCGCGATGCCGCCGATGCACGACTCTCTCGACGACGAGCGCCGGCATCGCAAGGAGCGGCTCGCGGGCGCGCTGCGGATCTTCGGGCGGCTCGGCTTCGAGGACGGCGTCTCGGGCCACATCACCGCCCGCGACCCGGAGTACAGCGACTGCTTCTGGGTCAACCCGTTCGGGATGCCGTTCAAGCACGTCACCGTGAGCGACCTGGTGCTCGCCAACTCCGAGGGACAGGTGATCGAGGGGCGCTACCACGTCAACCAGGCCGCCTTCACCGTGCACGCCCAGGTCCACGCGGCCCGTCCGGACGTCGTGGCCGTCGCCCACTGCCACTCGGTGCACGGCCGCGCCCTGTCCGCGCTCGGCGACCTCCTGGACCCCATCAGCCAGGAGAGCTGCGCCTTCTACGAGGACCACGCCCTCTACGACGCCTACACCGGCGTCGCCGTCGACGCCGAGGAAGGCCGCCGCATCGCCTCCGCGCTCGGCACCCGCAAGGCACTCGTGCTGCGCAACCACGGACTCCTGACGGTCGGCGACTCGGTGGACGCGGCGGCCTGGTGGTTCCTGTCCATGGAACGCTCCGCCCAGGTGCAGCTGACCGCCAAGGCCGCCGGACGCCCCCTCCTCATCGACCACAGGGCCGCGGTGGCGACCCGCGAGCAGCTCGGCGGCGACCTGGTGGCATGGATCAACTACCAGCCGCTGTGGCAGGACATCAGCCGCAGCGAACCCGATCTGCTGAGCTAGAACCCCCGCAGCACGGCCGCCTTGGTCATCGCGAACTCCTCGTCCGTGAGCACCCCGTCCCGGTGCAGCTCGCCCAACTCCCGCAGCCGCCGCAGGAGCACGTCGTGGTGGTCGGCCGCGGGCGGCACGGCCGCCGCCGGCTGCCGTCGCTGCGCCTGCTCGCCGCCGCCCCGGGTGGACGGATGCGGCAGCCGGGCGGTGATCGCGGTGGCGACGAGCGCGGTGAGCAGATCGCGCCGGGCGCTGCCCCACAGGTCCAGGGCGTAGGGGTCCTTCTCCGGCGGCAGCTTGGAGAACACAGTCTCGCGGGTCACGAAGCGCAGGAAACCGTCCTCGTAACCCGAGTTGGGCAGCCATTCGACCTGAACGAGGTCGCCGAGGGCGATGATCCGCGGCCCGGTCGCCCGCTTCACCCGGTCGGAGGTGTCGGCCCAGTCGATGCGCACCTGGGTGCCGTCGAAGGAGACCGTGCCGTCGGAGGACCGCACCGACACCGGGACGGGCGGCCCCGGCAGCAGATACGCCTTGGTCGGCTCCTTGGGGATCTGGTCGAGCAGCAGGGCCTGGCGGATCTCCTCGGCCACGTACTCGGCGACCCCGGCCCGGTCCACGTCCACCACCAGCCGGTACGGGTCGGCCGGATCCGGCAGCCGCCCGCCGGTCGCCTGGAGCAGCGGATCGGCGCCCTCGCGCAGCCGTATCCGCAGCCGTCCGCGCTTGCGCTCCGGTTCGAAGACCACGCCCGCGACGGCTTCGAGGGGCACCGCGACCTCCCCGTACGTCTGCCGGAACAGCGGCACGGAGCGGTGGAGACCCGGCGTGATCCTGACCGTGGTGCCGTCGAAGGCCCAGGTCCCGTCCCGCTGGATGATCTCGGCCATGGGGAAATTCTCGCAGCCGGGTCAACACGGTGGCCCCACTTCACCCCGGGTTGACCAGACCTGGCGGGCGGGGGCGGCGTGGCGTAGGGCACAATTCGCTGTCATCACACGGGTGTTGCACGGCGGCCGGCTGCTGGACGGGGCCGCCGGCCATAGGGGCTGCGGGGAAGGCGGGCGGCGGGCGTGGCGGTGCAGGAGGCGAGAGGCGGCGCGGACGCGGGCGCCCGCAGAGGCGCGCACGACGGTGGCTGCACCTGCGGGGACTGCCCGCACGGGGCGCGCGAGGGGCACCGGCGCGCGGTCGCCGAATTCCTGCTGATGCGCGACGGTTTCGCGGCCGGGCAGGGGCTGCCCGCCGCGGTGGCGCACTCGGCCTCCGCCTCCCGCCAGTGGGTCTCGGAGGAGCTCGCCCAGTCCGCGGAACTCGTCGCCGAACGCGGCCGCGCCGAGGGCGAGGCCTGGCTGGCCCGTCTGTGGCGGCGAACGGTGTGCGCGGTGTGGGCCCTGGTGGTGCTGTTGCTGGTGGTGCAGTCGCTCACGGCCATCGGCGCGGGCTGGACCACGGCACGCACGGCGGGCCTCCTCGCGGCCGTACTCGTGGGCGGTGTGCTGACCGCCGCTTCCTGGTTCCACCGGGCGCGCGGCGGCGTGCTGGCTCCCGTCGTCGGTGAGGACAACCGCCTGTCCACCTCCCGCACGGTGGCGGCGGCCTGGGTGCTGTTCGTCTCCTACGCGGTGCTGCTCCTGGCTGCCCGGCTCGCCGCGGCCTCCGACCATGCGGAGCGCGACGCCGTGATCGCCGGTCTCGACCTCGCCCGCGGCGCCGGTGTCGTCACCGTCCTCGCCGTGGTCTGCGGCATCGCGGTGCTGGTGCGGCGTGTGGTGGGGCTGCGGGTCCTCGGCCAGCGGCTGCAGAAGGTGCGCGCGCACCGGCCCCGGGCGGCCGACCTGCTGACCGACGACTCGGGACGGGGCGCCTTCACCGACATCCAGTACGTCGTGATCAGCACTGTCGCCGTCCTGTTCGCCGCGGTACGGCTGGCCCGCCGCCCGGACCAGCTGCCAGACCTTCCGTGGGGTCTCGCGGTGGTGGTGCTGGTGTCGGCGGCGACCTATGTGGCCGGCAAGTACGCGGAGGGCGGCCGCCCGGTGATCCTCTCCGTGGTGCGCGCCCGGGAGGCCGGCGACCTCGACGCGCCCATCCGCACCGGCGACGACATCGAGATCCGCGGCGCGGGCTTCGTCCCGCCGGGCGCCCAGGGCGCCGACCGGCTGACCCGGATGGTGGTCCGCATCGGCACAGTGCACGTCCATGTGCCCCTCGTCCCCGTGACCGGCGGCTTCAGCAACCCGACGGACGCGGCACTGACCGTGCCCGTGCCGGCCGAGGTGGAACCCGGGAGGGTCGAGGTGCAAGTAGTCACGGCGGCGGGGGTAGAGACGAACAGGTACGCGATCGACGTGACGGACTGAAGCGATCCCGATGGACCGAACCGATCCTGACGGGCCGAAGGGGACACCCCCTCTCCACGCGGGGCACGAGCGCTGAAATCGGCACGAACGCATTGAGCGCACCGTCCCTGACGTACGTATCGTCTTGTGAGGGGTCCCGGCACCGCGGGCGAGAGGCGACAGCGATGACTCACGGCATGCGCACGGACACGCACACCCCGTACCTCGACGGCGACCGGAGCTGGCGCGACTCCGCCACCCGTTACGCCCTCCTTCCGCTCCGTGTCTTCCTCGGCGTCACCTTCATCTACGCCGGGCTGGACAAGCTCACCGACAGCGCGTTCATGAAGGGCTCCGGTTCCGGGTCCATCGGCGAGATGATGCGCAACGTCCGCGACTCCTCCGCCATCCCGGCCATGGTCGACATGGCCCTGAAGAATCCTGTGGGGTTCGGGTACGCCATCGCCCTGGGTGAGCTGGCGGTCGGCATCGGCACCCTGATCGGCCTGTTCGCGCGCCTGGCGGCGCTCGGCGGCGCACTGATCTCCCTCAGCCTGTGGCTGACCGTGAGCTGGCAGTCCGACCCGTACTACTACGGCAACGACCTCGCCTACCTGATGGCCTGGCTCCCCCTCGTCCTCGCGGGCGCCGCCACGTTCTCCCTGGACGCCGCCCTCCGCGCGCGGCGCAGGCAACGGGCGGCGGGTTACCGGTAGCTCCTGGTCGGCGGGTGCCACCGGTGGCGAAGCCGCCTGGGGCACGACCGGGGGCGTGTTCCTCGGCTGGAGCCACCGCCCCCGGAGCGCCGGTCAGGTTCCCGGTGCGTTCAGCTGTGCCTCACTCGTGCCTTTCCCGGACACTGCCTTTCTGCGTCGCCGTATGCCCCGGGCCAGCGCTCCCGCCACGCCGGCCAGGCAGAGGCCGCCCGTGACGACCGGGATCAGCGCGAACCACGGTGTCTCCCACAGGCCTGCCGCGTCACCTGCGTAGAGGGCGCCCGCGAGGGCGAGGAAGACACCGGCGACCAGCTTCCCGGGCTGGAACTCATGACGCAGCACGGCTCACCTCCGCCTGTCCCAGACCGACCTCGAGCTCGAGGTCGAGCGTGCCGGTGTTCTTGCCGCCCGAGACCGGCGACAGCGTCACTTCCTTGTGCTTGCCCGGCTCCACGTCCACGTCTCCCGGTTTGTCGCCCGGCAGCTGGATGTCGCCCACCCCCACGTCGATGCTCAGCTTCACGGTCACGTCCTTCGGCACGATCACCTTCAGCCGGCCCAGGCCGACGTCGGCTCTCGTGCTCACCGTCTCCCCCCTGGCCGGGTGCAGCCGGCTCAGGTCCAGCGTGCCGACACCACTGCCGACCTCGTACTTCTCCCGCACATCGGCCACCGCGGCCGGCTGCCAGGTCGTGCGTATCCAGTGCGTGCCGACGTCCTTGGGCAGGGCCGCCGAGCCGGCGAGCAGGGCCGCCGTGATGATGGCGAGGAAGACCGACCCCGCGCCCGTACGCCCCAGGAACGCGCTGACCGCGATGCCCAGGCCGAGGACCAGGAGCGCGCAGGACAGCCCGGTCTGCAGGCTGGTGCCGAGCGCATGGTCGTCCCAGGTCAGCCCGGTGCCGAGGCCGCCCGCGAGCAGGGCGAGCAGGAAGACCCAGCCGCCGATCCAGCGGGGGCCGCGCGGTCTGGGCGCGGGGGAGCGCGGTGTGCGGAGGTCCGCTCGGTCGGTCCAGGACGTGCCGAGGCTGATGTTGACCGCCGCCGCGATGTCCCGGTCGCGCGAGTCCCGGGGGCCCCACAGATAGCCGGTGCCGCCGACATGCGTGCCGTCCTTGACGATGGGGTCGCGCCACCAGGAGGGGTAGGCGGCGGGGACGGGCGGGGCCTGGGCCTCCGGCGGGGCGTCGGCGACGGCCTGCGCGGCCAGCGGATCGGGGTCGGGGGCGCCGCGCTGCCGCGACCAGTACCCGGCGCCCGCGAGAAGCAGGGAGAGGACGACGGCGAAGGCCAGCACCCCGCCGTTCTTCAGCAGCGACAGGAACACCCCGCAGCCGACCAGCGCGAACATCACCGCGGTCAGCGCCTGGCCGTCGACGCGGCCGGTCAGCAGCTTGCGGACCTCGTTCTCCTCCTCGTCCTCGTACGGAATGAGGAGCCAGGCGAAGCCGTAGAAGAGCAGGCCGATGCCGCCGGTCGCGGAGAGCACCGCGAGGGTGATCCGGAAGATCACCGGATCCATGTCGCACTGCTTCCCGAGCCCGGCACAGACCCCGCCCAGCACCTTGTACCGGCGGTCGCGACGGAACCTGCGGGGAGCCTCGGTGACCTCCGCGCCCGCACCCCCCTCTGCCTGCGCGCCCGCACCCCCTTCTCCCCGCGCGCCCGTCCGCCCGTGCGCGCGCGAGCCCCCGCCCGCGTCGGCCCGGGCGCCGACGCCCGGGTCCGCTCCCGCACCGTGCCCCGCCCCGGCGGCGGGTGCGGCGTCCGCGGCGGGCGCGGCATCCTGCGGCCCGGCGCCCGGAGCGGGGCGCGGGCCGGAGCCGGGTCCCGGACCCGTCGCGGCGCGCTCGTGATCTGTCATGTGTCCATGGTGACGGGCGAGCCGCTCCGGCGGGAGTCGGTACGACCCTGGCCGGACCCTGATATCACCCCTGAGCCGGCGCCCGGGAACCGTTCGACCGGGCCCGGGTTCGAAGATCAGGGGTGTCTAGGGGACCGACCCTGATGCCCCTGTCCGCCGACCCTGCGAGTATCGGTGGCATGCCGGAAGCCGCCGCAGCGCCACTCCTCGAACCGCGGCCGCCGCGCAAGCTCTACCGCAGCAGCGACGGACGCTGGCTCGGTGGGGTGGCGCGGGGGCTCGCCGGGCATCTCGGGCTGCCGGTCATCTGGGTGCGGCTCGTGTTCGTCGGCCTGTTCATGGCGGACGGCCTGGGCGCGCTGCTGTACGCCGCGTTCTGGTTCTTCGTGCCGCTCGGCATCGGCGGCGTCGGCGGCCAGAAACCCCCGTCGCTGGTCAGCACCGAAACCTCGCCGGACGGCCGGCGCAGACTGGTCGCCCGCAAGCCGGACAAGGGCCAGATCGTCGCCCTGCTCCTGATGGTCGTCGTGGCCATGGTCTTCGTGGGCAACGTGAAGGTGGGCGGTGCAGCCAAGGCCTACCTCTGGCCCGCCGTCCTGGTCGGCGCGGGCGTCGCCCTCGTCTGGCGCCAGGCGGACAACGCCCGCCGGGCCCGCTGGGTCGAGGTCGGCAGCCGCCGCCGCACGCTCACCCTGCTGCGCGCGGCGGGCGGTGTCCTCCTCGTCACCGCCGGCGTCTCCGGCATCTTCGTGCTCCAGGGCTCCGCCGCCCATCTCGGCTCCGTCCTGCAGGCGGCTCTCGCGGTGCTCGTCGGGATAACGCTCCTCGCGGGCCCCTATCTCGTCCGTATGACCCAGGACCTCTCCGAGGAGCGCCTGATGCGCATCCGCGCGCAGGAGCGCGCCGAGGTCGCAGCCCATGTCCACGACTCCGTGCTGCACACCCTCACCCTGATCCAGCGCAACGCGGAGAACGCGAACGAGGTGCGCCGCCTCGCCCGCGCCCAGGAGCGCGACCTGCGCACCTGGCTCTACAAGCCGGAGGGCACCGGCAAGGACGAGGCCGACGAACCCACCGACCTGGCCGACGCGGTGCGGCGCAACGCCGCGGAGGTGGAGGACAAGCACGGCGTCCCCATAGAGGTCGTCATCGTCGGCGACTGTCCGCTCGACGAGAGGATCGCCGCACAGATGCAGGCCGCGCGCGAGGCGATGGTGAACGCCGCCAAGTACGGTGGCGAGGGCGGCGCCGTACAGGTCTACGCCGAAGTCGAGGGAAAGACCGTCTTCGTGTCGGTCCGCGACCGCGGCCCCGGCTTCGACCTGGACTCGATACCCGCCGATCGCATGGGCGTCAGAGAATCGATCATCGGCCGCATGGAACGCCACGGCGGCACGGCGCGGCTGCGCGCGGTGCCGGACGGCGGCACGGAGGTCGAGCTGGAGATGGAGAGGGCGGAGAAGACGTGATGAGCGACCCGACCGAGGCGAACGCGGAGCCTGTGGAGCCGACGGCCGGCGGTGGCGCGGGCGAGCGGCACGTGCGTGTGGTCCTCGTCGACGACCACCGTATGTTCCGTACGGGCGTCCAGGCCGAGATCGGCCAGACCGAGCAGACCGGAGTCGAGGTCGTCGGCGAGGCCGCGGACGTCGACCAGGCGGTCACGGTCATCACCGCGACCCGCCCCGAGGTGGTTCTTCTCGACGTCCACCTCCCGGGCGGCGGCGGCGTCGAAGTCCTGCGCCGCTGCGCCGCGTTGATGGCGGACACCGAGCAGCCCGTCCGCTTCCTCGCGCTGTCGGTGTCGGACGCGGCGGAGGACGTGATCGGCGTGATCCGGGGCGGCGCCCGCGGCTATGTCACCAAGACGATCACCGGCACGGACCTCGTCAACTCCATCTTCCGCGTGCAGGAGGGAGACGCCGTCTTCTCCCCGCGCCTGGCCGGCTTCGTCCTCGACGCGTTCGCCTCCACCGACGCCCCGCCGGTCGACGAGGACCTCGACCGTCTCACCCAGCGCGAGCGGGAGGTGCTGCGTCTGATCGCCCGGGGGTATGCGTACAAGGAGATCGCCAAGCAGCTGTTCATCTCCGTGAAGACGGTCGAGTCCCATGTCTCGGCGGTGCTCCGGAAGTTGCAGCTGTCGAACCGGCACGAGCTGACGCGGTGGGCTACGGCGCGACGGCTGGTCTGAGGTCGTCCGTCCGAAGCTCACACCACGCGTGTGGCGCCCGCGAACGGCATCTCGTCGACCGGCGCGATCTTCACGGGCTCCGACGGATTCGGGGCGTGGATCATCATCCCGTTGCCTACGTAGATGCCGACGTGGCTGATGCCGGAGTAGAAGAACACCAGGTCGCCCGGGGCGAGTTCGGAGCGGGAGACGCGGCGCCCGGCGTCGATCTGGGCGTAGGTCGTGCGGGGCAGGGAGATGCCCGCGGAGCGGTAGGCGGCCTGGACGAGGCCCGAGCAGTCGAAGGCGTCCGGGCCGGTCGCGCCCCACACATAGGGGCTGCCCAGCTTGGAGTACGCATACGAGAGGGCCGCCGCGGCACGGGAGCCGGGCGCCTCGGCGGTCGCCGTTCCCAGGGACACGAGGCCGTCCCGGCCACCCTCGGCGGACCGTGAGGCGTGGTTGCTGCCGTCCCCGAGCCGGGCGCGCTCCGCGGCCGACAGCCGGGACACCAGCCGCCGCGCCGCATCCAGCTTCCCGGTGATCGTCTTCTCGTCCCGCTTCAGCTCCGCCTGCCGCGACCTGAGCCCGGCCAGCTCGATGCGGGCGGCCCCGCGCAACTGCTCGATCTCCCGCAGCTGTTCCCGTACGTCCGCCACGGCCGCCGCCTGCCGGGTGCCCGCCCGGTCGACGAACTCGGCGCCCGCGAGATAGTGGTCGGGGTCGTCCGACAGCGCGAGTTGCAGTGCCGGGTCGAGACCGCCGTCCCGGTACTGTGCCGCGGCCATCGAACCCAGCTCGTCCCGCGCCGAGTTGAGCTTGTCCGTCTTGCGCGCCGCCTCGTCCCGCAGTGTCGACAGCCGCCGCTCGGCGGCGTCGGCCTGCTCCTTCGCCCCGTCGTACTTCTCGGTGGCGGCCTCCGCCTCCTGGTACAGCTTGTCCACCTCCGCCCTGACCTGCGTCGGCGTCAGGTCCGGCTCGGCGTGCCCGGTCCCGTCGAAGCCCGTCGCGGTCGCCGCGCCCGCCACGGCGATGGTGAACGCCGTGCGGGCCGGAGTTCCGCTCAGCGAGCGCCGACTGGGCCTGCGGTGCGCTGCCACGTGGACTGCCCGTCCTTTCGTAGGACCCCCCGTTCTGGGGCGGCTTACGCGTCCGGCGGCGGCCCGCACAGGGGGAGCTGGCCGCCGCCGGACCTTCTCGGCGGTGGTGGCCGACTGCCGCCCCTGGCCCGGGCGGCGGTGGGGAGCCGGTCACCTGGTGGAGGACGCTAAACCTGTCTGTGTCGGCTCGGTAACGCGATGTGCGGAAGTGCCCTCGGCGGATCGCCGGCTGACCGTATGCGGCCGTGATCCAGGACTCGTGCCGTCGACTTCACGCAGTGCGCTGACCGATGTGGCGGTTCCGGGACCCCTACGGAATGCGGAGTGCTATGGGCCGCATATATGCACGACCCACCGATGAAGGCCGGGGCGGTGTCCGGCGCCCCGTGCGCCCCTGTTTAAGCTCCGGCCCCATGGACGTACTCATCCATCTCTTCGTCGGCCTGCACATCATCGGCATCGCCGCGCTCCTCGGCGGCTTCCTCACCCAGATGAAGGCGATGGGCCGCGGCGAGGCCCGCTTCGTCCCGGCGATGCTGCACGGCGCGCTGACGATGCTGGTCACCGGCGCGATCCTGGTCGGCCTCAACCAGGCCGACGACCATCACGTCAACAACATCAAGATCGGCGTCAAGCTGGCCCTGCTGATCGTGATCCTCGGCCTGGTCTATGTGAAGCGGGACGAGGAGAAGATCGACAAGAGCCTGTTCGGGCTGGTGGGCCTGTTCACCACGGCGAACATCTTCATCGCGGTGCTGTGGACCTGATGCCGGCCCGGGCCGCGGCGACGGCCCCCGCGCCGACGGCCAGCCACGCCGCCACCGCGACCCACAGCAGCACCTGCCCGGGCCCCCTGAGCCACGGGGCGTCGAGGGCGGCCGCGACGGACAGTACGGCCGCCGCCGTCGTCCCCAGCGCGAAAACGGTCGCCCAACGCCGCACGTCGTAGCCGCGCCGCGGCCGGACCGCCTCCGCGACGAGCAGTACGGCGTACGAGGTCAGGTCGAGCACGAGCAGCGCCACGGTGACGGCGCGCAGGACCCCGCGGTCGTCGTCGTTCCACAGGTACAGGCGCGCGCTGTCCGCCGCGACCAGCCTCGAGCCGGCGAGCGCCGAGATGGCGAGCGCGCCGCCCGCCACCCACTGGTCGCCCGGCCCCTCCGTCACCTGTCGCAGATCGAAGAGGGCCAGCACGCAGCCGTAGAGGACGAGCCCCAGCCAGAACAGCGCGAGCGCCGCTTGCGCGAGCCATGCCGTCGCCCGGGCACCGGCGAGCGTGGCGCCGAGCACCGCGAGGCCCTGCGTGGCCACGCAGCACAGGAACACCGCGCCCGGCATACGACGCCGCCAGTGCCGTGCGACCTGCACCAGCAGCAGCGGCCACAGCACGGCCCCCAGGGCGAGCAGGGCCGCCGCGAGGGTCTGCCGTCCGAGGGCGCAGAACCGGGTCCCGAGCACGGTGGTCGCCGCGACGGCGGTCAGCGCGCCCGGCGTCCCCGCCTCCCTCCGCCACCTCGCCGGTTCCCGCACGAGACGGACACCGAAGCCTGCCGCAAGCACCACCCAGGCGACACAGGCCAGGCCCAGGGCGACCTGTGACAGCACCTCGTGTCCCGTCAGATGCAGTCCGACCGACACAATGCCGGTCGCCATCACGGCGGCCCCGGCCGCCGGTGAGCGCCGCGCCCACCAGGCGCGGAGGAAGGTCGGGCCGGACTCGGGGCCGATGCTGCCGGGCATGGGGCCGATGCTAGGGAGTGCGGCGCGGGTTCAGGGCGGGCCACGCGCGCGTGCGTCACAAACTGCCCCGCACGCGCGCGTGCACTGCTTCCCGGTGCCTCAGGCGGGCCGCACCACGCTGTGGATGATCGATGCGCCGCCGTAGTAGATCGACTCCTCGCGGACGTAGGCGCCCGGCTTCGGGGCGTGGATCATCATGCCGTTGCCGATGTAGACGCCGACGTGGCTGATGTCGTCGTAGAAGAAGATCAGGTCGCCGGGCTGCGCGTCGGTGAGGGAGACCGTGGTGCCGGCGTTCACCTGGTCGTAGGTGGTGCGCGGGAGGTCGACGCCCGCGGCCTTCCAGGCGGCCTGGGTGAGGCCGGAGCAGTCGTAGGAGTCGGGGCCGGTGGCACCCCAGACGTACGGCTTGCCGATCTGGGCGCGGGCGAAGGCGAGCGCCTTCTCGGCCTTGGTGGCGTACGAGGAGTCGCCGGCGGAGGTGGATCCCGTGCCCGCGGAGGAGCCGCTGTCCTGGGCCGCGGCCTCTTCCCTGGCCTTCTCCGCCGCCGCTTGCTGCTTCGCCAGTTCCGCGGCCTTGCGGGCGGCCTCCTCCTCCTTCTGCTTCTGGATCGCCGCGAGCCGGGCCTTCTCCTCGGCGGTCAGCTTCGACAGCAGTTCGCGCGCGTCGGAGAGCTTCTTCTGCACCGTGGACTTGGCGGTCTGCAGGTCGCTCTGTGTCTCGGTGAGCGTCTGAAGGCTCCTGGAGGCCTCCTCGCGCTTCTTCATCGTCGCGGACTGCTGGGTGAAGTAGTCGTCGACCGCGCTCTTCTGACGGGAGGTCAGCCGCCCCATGAGCTGCGTCTGGTCGAAGTAGTCCTGCGGGGAGTCCGCGAGCAGGAAGGTCGCCGTGTCGGGTGCGGCGGCTCCGGTCCGGTACTGGGCCGCGGCGAAGGAACCGAGCTGCTCCCGCTCTTCGTTGAGCTTCTGCGTGCGCTTGGCGACGTCGTCGAGGAGGGTGTCGACGTTCTTGCGCTGCTTCGTGGTCTTCTCTTTGGCCGCGTTGTACTTCTCGGTGGCCGACTCCGCCTGGCGGTAGAGGTCGTCGACCTTCTTCTCGACCTCTTCGAGGCTGGGCTTGCCGTCGGCGGCGGGGGCGGCGTTCGCCGACTGGGACAGCAGGGCCACCGAGGTGAGGGCGGCCGTGGCGAGGGCGGGGGTGCGTATGCCTGCTACGCGCGTACCCGCGGGGCGCGACTTGCGGTGCGACGCCAAGGGAGGCGACTCCTTCCGTCTTCCGCCTACCGAGTTAGCTGTCGGGTTCGGGCGGGTGCTTCGGAAGGGTTGCCCTACGGTCCGTGCCTCGAAAGGGAGGACCGATTCACCCCAAGGTCGGTGTGGGTCCCCGGCTCCGGATGCGCGGCGGCGCCCCGGACTCGGCGGTGGCCGCGCGGCCCGGCGACGTTCGCCGGTGGGGGTCGTGCGGCCTGCCGGAACGGTAGCCAACCCGTGTGGCCTCTGTGAAGGTTGATGTTCGATATGCCCGATACATTTTCGTGACCTTTGGTCAGCGGGCCGCACACGGGCGTCAGTCCGGGTAGGACTGTGACGGCTTGTGCGTGTTCTACCGGATCGGTGGCAGCTGTCCACTTCGGTGGCTGCCTCGACCTGTTCGATTACGGACCGTGATGGCGCGGTTCTCGAGGGACACCTCGCGGCCAGGTCCGGAGGAATCGGGGATTCCGCGGCCTGCGAGGCCCGGGGGAGTCGGCGGATTCCGGCGATGTTCTCAGGGCGGCGGCGGGCTGTCAGTGGGGCGCCCTAGACTCGGAGAGCGATGAGCAGCCTCTTTGACGACAGCTTCCTGGCGAACCTCCAGGCCCCCCGCGGGCACGAGGAGGAACCTCCGCCGCCGCCCGAGGACGATCACGGACCGGAGCCGGTCCCGGACGATCTGTTCGGCGGGAAGTTCGACGTGCCCCCGGACAGGGATGCCTACTACCGCAACGGCACCCCTCGCCCGGCGATCGACCCGGCCGCGCTCCTGGACGGGCTGAACGAGAACCAGCGCGCGGCCGTCGTCCACTCCGGCACCCCCCTGCTCATCGTGGCCGGCGCCGGCTCCGGCAAGACCCGCGTGCTCACCCACCGCATCGCCTACCTCCTGGGCGAGCGGAACGTGCATCCGGGCCAGGTCCTCGCGATCACCTTCACCAACAAGGCCGCGGGCGAGATGAAGGAGCGCGTCGAGCAGCTCGTCGGCCCGCGCGCGAACGCGATGTGGGTGATGACCTTCCACAGCGCGTGCGTGCGCATCCTGCGCCGGGAGAGCAAGAAGCTCGGCTTCACCTCCTCCTTCTCGATCTACGACGCGGCCGACAGCAAGCGCCTGATGGCCCTGGTCTGCCGCGACCTGGACCTCGACCCCAAGCGCTACCCGCCGAAGTCCTTCAGCGCCAAGATCTCGAACCTCAAGAACGAGCTGATCGACGAGGAGGACTTCGCCGCCCAGGCCGCCGACGGCTTCGAGAAGACCCTCGCCCAGGCCTACGCCATGTACCAGTCGCGGCTGCGCGAGGCGAACGCCCTCGACTTCGACGACCTGATCATGACGACGGTCAACCTGCTGCGCGCCTTCCCGGACGTCGCCGAGCACTACCGCCGCCGCTTCCGGCACGTCCTGGTCGACGAGTACCAGGACACCAACCACGCCCAGTACGCGCTCGTACGGGAACTCGTCGGCACCGGCGCGCACGACGAGGACGTACCGCCGAACGAGTACGACCTGCAGCCCGCCGAACTGTGCGTCGTGGGCGACGCCGACCAGTCGATCTACGCCTTCCGCGGTGCGACCATCCGCAACATCCTCCAGTTCGAGGAGGACTACCCGAACGCGACGACGATCCTGCTGGAGCAGAACTACCGCTCCACCCAGACGATCCTCTCCGCCGCCAACGCGGTCATCGAGCGCAACGAGTCCCGCCGCCCCAAGAACCTGTGGACGAACGCGGGCGCGGGCGCCCGCATCACCGGCTACGTCGCCGACACGGAGCACGACGAGGCCCAGTTCGTCGCCGACGAGATAGACCGTCTCACGGACGCCGGCGAGACGAAGGCGGGAGACGTCGCCGTCTTCTACCGCACCAACGCCCAGTCCCGTGTCTTCGAAGAGGTCTTCATCCGCGTCGGCCTGCCCTACAAGGTCGTCGGCGGTGTCCGCTTCTACGAGCGCAAGGAGGTCCGGGACGTCCTGGCCTATCTGCGGGTGCTGGCCAACCCCGAGGACTCGGTGCCGCTGCGCCGCATCCTGAACGTCCCCAAGCGCGGCATCGGCGACCGCGCGGAGGCGATGATCGACGCACTCGCCCAGCGGGAGAAGATCAGCTTCCCGCAGGCGCTGCGCCGCGTCGACGAGGCATACGGCATGGCGGCGCGGTCGGCCAACGCCGTCAAGCGGTTCAATACGCTGATGGAGGACCTCCGGACGATCGTCGAGTCCGGCGCCGGCCCGGCGACCGTCCTGGAGGCGATCCTCGAACGCACCGGCTACCTCGCCGAGTTGCAGGCCTCCACCGACCCGCAGGACGAGACCCGCATCGAGAACCTCCAGGAACTCGCCGCCGTGGCACTGGAGTTCGAGCAGGAGTCCGGTGAGGGCGAGGAGCCCGGCTCTCTCGCCGACTTCCTGGAGCGGGTCGCGCTCGTCGCCGACTCCGACCAGATCCCCGACGAGGAGGAGGACGGCTCCGGAGTCATCACCCTGATGACCCTGCACACCGCCAAGGGCCTCGAGTTCCCGGTGGTCTTCCTCACCGGCATGGAGGACGGCGTCTTCCCGCACATGCGCGCCCTCGGCCAGACCAAGGAGCTGGAGGAGGAGCGGCGGCTCGCCTACGTCGGCATCACGCGCGCGCGTGAGCGGCTGTATCTGACCCGCTCGTCCCTGCGCAGTGCGTGGGGCCAGCCGTCGTACAACCCGCCCTCCCGGTTCCTGGAGGAGATCCCGGCACAGCACGTCGACTGGAAGCGGACGGGCGCCACCGCCCCGGTCTCCTCCGGCCCGGCGTCGGCCGTGGCGTCCTCGCTGTCGTCCTCCCGCTCGCGCTCGTCGGCGTCGGGTGCGTCCGGATTCGCCACGAGCCGGGCCTCCGAGAAGCCGGTGGTCTCGCTGGCCGTGGGTGACCGGGTCACACACGACCAGTTCGGACTCGGCACGGTCGTGGCGGTGAAGGGCACGGGCGGCAACGCCGAGGCGACGATCGACTTCGGCGACACCAAGCCGAAGCGCCTGCTGCTGCGGTATGCGCCGGTGGAGAAGCTGTAACAGGACCTGGGGGGCGCCGCCCCCGGGTCTCCTAAGTCGGGTCGAGCCCGTGGCTCCGCAGCCACGGCAGCGGGTCGATAGCCGAACCCCCGCCCGGCCGGACCTCGAAGTGCAGGTGCGGGCCGGTCGAGTTGCCGGAGTTCCCGGAGTACGCGATCGGGTCGCCGGCCTTGACCGTCGTACCGGAGGCGACGCGATAGCTGGAGAGGTGGCAGTACCACGTCTCCGTGCCGTCCTTCGCGGTCACTATCATCATGTTCCCGTACGCACTGTTCCACTGTGTGCGGACGGTGCCGTCGGTCGCCGCCATCACCGTCGTGCCGTACGAGACGGGGAAGTCGATGCCGGTGTGCACGGACATCCAGTTGATGCCGGCCTGGCCGAAGTAGGCGCTGAGCCCCTTCTGGGCGACCGGAAGGACGTACTTCGGGCGCAGCCGCTCCTTGCGGGCCGCCTCCGCTGCCGCCTTCTTCTTCTCGGCCTCCTGCTGGGCCCTGAGGTCGATGCGCTCCTGCGTACGGCTGGCCCGGTCGGCGAAGTCGTCGGCGCCTGCGGAGAGGCTCCGGAGCTGGGTGTCCAGCTTGTTGTTGGCGGCGGATGGTTTCACCGCATGTGCGTCCGACGCGGTCGTCGAGGTGCCCTGGTCGCCGGTGAAGGTCCCCACGGAGGCGGCGGCGATACCGGCCACGCCCATCACACACGCCGAGGGCACGGCGACGGTCAGCAGCGCGGACCGCTTGGCAGGCGCGCGACGGCGGGAGCGGGCCCCGCTGCGGGAGCCCGCGCGCGGGGCCGGAGCCGACCTGACCTCTTCCTGCTCGTCGAGGAGCGGGGCCACCGAGGGCAGCTCCCCGGTGGCGTTCGACTGGCCGCCGTCCGGGAGGGATTCCTCGTACGAAGCGTGCTCGGCCTGCTGCTCGTGGTCGTCGGCGGTTCCGGCGGGCGCGGCGGTGCCGTCGGCCTCGGGGCCTTCGGAATTCCACTGCGTGGCGTCGTACGCCCCCGTGTCGAAGGCCTGGGTGCCCCATTCCCACTGCTGGGTCTGGTCGGCGGTGCTGCCCGAATGGTCGGGCTGCAGCCAGGCGTTCGCATCCCACTGGCCTGAGACGTCGTGCCCGGTGGCCTGCGGTGGGATGACGGGAAGCGGCTGGTGGTCGGCGGCCCAGAGGGTCGTGTCGTACACGCCGGTGTCGTAGGCGGCATGGTGCTGTGCCGCGTACGCGTCGTAGTTCAGGGTCTGGTGCCCGCCCGTGGCCCACTGGCCGGAGTCGTACGAACCCGTGCTCTCGCCCGGGAGGCTGCCGAACAGGGGGTCTGCGGCGAAGGTCGCGGTGGCGTGACCGCCGGTCGCGAAACCACTGGAGTCGTAGCCGCTGTACGTGGTGAAGTCGCCGTACTGGGCTTCCTGCGTGCCGTACGACGCGTAGTGCGCCGAGGCGGCATCGGAAGCCGGAGCCGGGGTCATGGTCCCCGACGGGTGACGGTCGTTCACCAACTTCTCTTTCGCCTCGACAACAGGGGCTGCCAGAGCAGTGCGGTGACTGTACCCGGCGGTATACGGGCTCGACAATCTTCAACAGGTTTCGTGCGCGCAGGAAACGGGCATTCGGCCGTGTTTCGGGGGACGACGGGCACGGCTTTGGCCCTGTGTTCGAAGGATGTTCGAGGCCAAATGGCTGTCGGATAGCCGTGCGAGTGCTGTCGGGGTGCCGTTCCAGGGCCGTAAGCGGGCTGTGGGGGATGCGGCCGTGCCGGATGTGGCTGTGGATGGGCTGTAAGGGAGGGGGTCAGGCCACTGTCAGGCCGCCGGCGTGCGCGGCGGCTTCTGCTCCTGTTCCCTCGGCGTCGAGGGCCTGGCGTATCCCGGTCGCCACGGCGGGGTGCACGGGCAGGGCGAGATGCCCGATCCCGCTGACCCGTACGTTCTGCACCATCAGGTCGGGGTGGTCGATACAGGCGGTCTCCAGCGGGTCCATCAGGTGATCGAGGTCGCTCCAGAAACTCACGAAATGCGTACGGCAGCCCGGCGCGGGCCGGGTCAGCTCCTGGAGCAGCTCCGAGCCGGGGCGCATCTGGCGGACGATCGGGTGGGCGTTCGCCAGCGGCACCACCCGGGTGCCGGAGTGCGGGGTGCCGAGCGTCACCAGGGTGCGGACGCGGATGTCGCCGCCCAGCCGCTGCACGTAGTACCGCGCTATCAGTCCGCCGAGGCTGTGTCCGACGATGTCGACCTGCCTGCTGCCCGTGCGCTCGCAGATTTCTTCTATGTGCCGGCTCAGCAGCTCGGCCGCGGTGCGGATGTCGCAGGTCAGCGGCGAATAGTTGAGCGACTCGACCTGCTGCCTGCCGTGCTGGGCGAGGCTGCGGCGCAGCAGCACGAAGACCGAGCGGTTGTCGATGAAGCCGTGCAGCAGGACGACCGGGGGTTTGGTCCCGGTCGGCAGCTGTGCCGCGCCGTCCGCCGCCGGGAGCGGGACCGATGACCCCCGGCGTTCCTGGATGACGCCGGAGGGATAGAGGAGGAGGTGTCCCGCGAGGATCGCCAGTTCCAGGGCGGTCGCCTTCAGCAGGGCCAGGGAGAGTCCCGCCAGTCTGCTCGGGAGCAGTCGCTGGCAGAGCGGGAGACAGGGCAGCGCTGCCCTCGTGACCTTCATGGCCGACCTCCTGTCGGCACGCAGGAGGACGCCTCTGTCCCCCGTGTGCCCTCGTTGAGGCCGCGGAAGGCGGTCGACGGTCCTTCACGGCATCGTCGACACACCGCATCACCACGGCGCGCGGCCTGCGGCGCGGCGGTGCGGTGACCCCTTTGCGGCTCTCGTTGCGCGTGTTCCCGCCGGAACAGCGCGCGGTGAACGTGTCCCATCGTGTGATTTCCCCCTCGGTCTTCACCGCGAAACTGCCGGTTGCGGGATGCTGTCGATAACGTTCGTTCACTTCCCCGGCCGGTTCGGGTACCCAGTACTTGTCGGTAGGGATGGATGCAGTCGCTTCATGGAGGCAGTGATGGGTGTGGCAGCCGGTCCGATCCGCGTGGTGGTGGCCAAGCCGGGGCTCGACGGCCACGATCGCGGGGCCAAGGTGATCGCGCGTGCGTTGCGCGACGCGGGTATGGAGGTCATCTACACCGGCCTTCACCAGACCCCCGAGCAGATCGTCGACACCGCGATCCAGGAGGACGCCGACGCGATCGGGCTGTCGATCCTGTCCGGTGCCCACAACACGCTCTTCGCCGCGGTGATCAAGCTGCTCAAGGAGCGGGACGCGGAGGACATCCTGGTCTTCGGCGGCGGGATCATCCCCGAGGCGGACATCGCTCCGCTGAAGGAGCAGGGTGTCGCGGAGATCTTCACGCCGGGGGCGACGACGCAGTCGATCGTGGACTGGGTGCGGGCCAATGTCAGGCAGCCGGCCGAGGCGTAGGCCTCCGGCGGTGCGGGCGTTGTCCAGTGCGCGTGGGCTGGGGTGGCCGGACCTGGGGGCTTCGCCCCCAGACCCCCTTTCGGTCTGAACGGCCTCGTCCTCGAACTCCCCCACTCTCGGCTTCGCTCGAGCGGGCGCACCCCCACGACGGGCTGGAGTGGCCGACCGGCGCTGAAGAAGTGCTGCGGCCTGAAGGACGGCCCTACGCCACGTCCAGCTCCTCCGTCATCGCTGCCCGCAGCCGCAGGGTGGTGACCAGACGCTGGAACGCCTCCGCCCAGTAGCCGCCCGCCCCCGGTGACGCGTCCTCCGGCTCGTCGGGTATCGCCAGCAGGCCGTCGAGGCGGCTTGCCTCGGAGGGGTCGAGGCAGCGTTCGGCCAGGCCCATCACTCCGCTGAAGCTCCAGGGGTAACTTCCCGCGTCCCGGGCGATGTTGAGCGCGTCCACCACTGCCCGCCCGAGCGGCGCGGACCAGGGCACCGCGCACACCCCGAGCAGCTGAAACGCCTCTGACAGGCCATGTGCCGCGATGAACCCGGCCACCCAGTCGGCCCGTTCCGCTGCGCTCAGCGTGCCGAGCAGCCTGGCGCGCTCGGCCAGCGACACCGAGCCCGGCCCGCCGGCCTCGGGGGCGGACGGGGGTCCGAGGAGCGCCCGGGCCCACTCGGGGTCCCGCTGTCGCACGGCGGCCCGGCACCAGGCCGCATGCAGTTCGCTCTGCCAGTCGTCCGTCACCGGCAGCGCCACGATCTGCCGTGGCGTACGGCCGCCCAGCCGCGTGGACCATGTCCCGAGGGGTGTCGCCTCCACCAACTGGCCGAACCACCACGACCGTTCACCCCGCCCGGCCGGAGCCTTGGCCACGACACCGTCACGCTCCATGCTCGCGTCGCACTCGTGCGGAGCCTCGACGACGATCACCGGTGAGTCGCCCGTGTGGTCGACGGCCACGCAGGCCGCTGCCCTGACGGCCATCCGCGCGGCGAGCGCCGAACCCGGCAGCGCCGAGAGCAACTCTGCTGCCGTCGCCCTGACATTGCGACTCCGGTCGGCCAGCGCCTGTTCCAGGAAGGGCTCGTCCTCGGGGCCGAGCCCTGTGCGCAGCGAGTCGAGGAACATCAGGCGGTCCTCGGCCCGCTCCGTCGACCAGGTCGTGGTGAGCAGTTCGCGGGCGGCGGCGGGCTCGCGGGCTCGTATGGCCGACAGAAGCGCCACCCGCTCGGCGAACAGGCCCTCCTCCCACAGGCGGCGGGTCTGCGCCGTGTCCTCGGGGTGCGGCAGGGCGGCACCGCCGCCCGGGGTCGCACGCAGGGCGAACCGCCAGTCGGGATTCAGCCGGGCCAGCCACACGGCGCGCGGCCCTGCGAACGTCAGCGCCGCCGGCCGCAGATCCGTACGCCCCCGGGCCGCGTCCAGCAGCGCGGGCAGCGCCTGCGGGGGTGCCGCGAAACCGCGGGCGTTCGCCGTCGCGAGCCACTGCGGAAGCAGCTCCATGAGGTCCGGCGCCGTGCCTCTGCGGCCGCCGCCGCCCGTGCCCGGCCGGTCGGCGAGCAGCAGCGCGAGCCTGCGGGCAGCCGCCGGGGGCAGTACCGGCCGCGGGTCCTCGGCAGCCGGCTCGGGCCGTCCCGCCGCCCGAGCCGCCCGCAGCCCGGCCCGCCGCCGAACGGTCTCCGCGGCCGCCGCGTCCAGCAGCGCCACCGGCGCCTCCCGCCCCGGCGCTCCGCCGGGCGGGGTGCGCCGCTCCGTTCCGAGCAGGGCCGCCGTGACGAGTTCCTCCCAGGCGCCCGAGGCGGGCGCCTGCACCGGCGTGGACGTCGTATTCATGCGGTTCCTTTCCGTGAGGCTCCCATCCCTGTGGGTGTCGTACGGCGGTCCTGCGACTGTCGGTTCAGCACAGCCGCACCGCCTCTCCTGCCCCTTCCGGCCACGCCGTCAGCGGAGTGAAGCCCCGGTGGCCGCACTCGCCGAAGACCTTGACCGGGGAGCCGCCGGACAGGGCGACCAGGCGCCAGAGGCCGGGGCGGCTACGGGCAGTGGGAGTCAGCGGCAGCGCCGCATCCGCGTCAGCGTCCGCCAGCTGCCAGGAGTCGCCGTCCGGGATCGGTACGACCCGGTCCAGCGTGACCGGGACGGACTCCAGCCAGGGGTCGTCCCGCAGTGCCTCGCCGTAGCGGGCGGCCGCCTGGGCGGTCGTCACTCCTGGCGGCCGTGTCACCGACGGGGCCGGCGGTGCGAACTGCTCGCCCAGGGCCGCCCGCAGCTGCCCGGCGCCCGGATAGGCGGACACCTCGGCGTCCAGGGTCAGCCCGACGGGCAGCGCCAGCTCCGGGGCGCGGCCCGCGGCGCCGTAGGAGAGGAGCAGCGCGGTGCGGTCCGAGTCCGTGCCGTGCAGCCAGATTCTGCGGGTCGTCAGGCGGGTGTCCGCCGTGTCGTACTGGGCCAGGACCAGCCAGCGGTCACGCAGCGGCGGGCCGTCCGCCGTGCCGGGCAGACCGATTCGTGAACGGACCGTGGCCGCCAGGCCGTCCGGCAGCCGGTCTCGGTGCAGCCAGCCCTGGTCGAGGAGATGGAGCAACGCGCACTCCTCCAGCAGTCGCACCGGCCAGCCCGGCCCGGACGACGGGATCGCCCCCAACTCCCGCACCCGCGCTGCCAGTCCAGGCGCCTGGGCGTCGACCATGCGGGCCGCGGTCTCCTCCCACAGCGCGTACCCCGCCTGCTCCGCGCTCGCCAGACCGGCGCGCAGCAGATCCGTCAGGCGCTGCTCCAACTCGGTCGCACCCGCGGTGATCCGCTCGGCCCGGCGCTCCGCCCGGCGCCGCGCGGCCTCCGGATCACCGGACCCGGACGAGGAACCGGCCGCCCCCGCCACCCGCTTCTGCTCGGTGCGCTGCCTTCTCCCCTCTATCCACTGCTCCGCCCAGTCCGGCGCCTGCGCCGACGGCACCGCACCGTCCCCGCCCGCCCAGAGCAGCAACAGCCCGAGCGCGTGCTTGCACGGGAACTTGCGGCTCGGGCAACTGCACTTGTACGCGGGGCCCGCCGCATCCGCGATGTCCACGACCGTCTGGTACGGCTTGCTGCCACTGCCCTTGCACTGCCCCCACACCGTCCCCTCGTCGGAACTCCCCGCCTCGGACCACGGCCCCGCCGCGCCGAGTTTGCTGCCCGCTTTGCGTGACGCGGCGTCAGGCGCCAGCGCCAGCACCTGATCCGCGCTCCAGCGCACCCCCTGCTGAGTCATGACATCGAAGGTAGATCCCGCCACTGACAATCGGTCCTGCGAGCCCGCTCGCACAGGAGTTTTCGCAGGTCAGAACGGATTGTCAGTGGCGTGGTGCAACGTGGGTGCCAGATCCGAACCGGCCGAGCTGGAGGGGGCCTCAGCCATGTCTGTGTCCGTGGAACCGACGATCGTCGAAGCAGCCGAAGTACCCGCGAAGAAGCCGGCCGAGGCGTTGCGGCCGCACGCCGAGGACGCCTTCGCCGGTGAACTCGCCGCGCTGGCCGCGCAGGACGACCGCCCGCGCCCGGCCCGCTGGAAGCTGTCGCCGTGGGCGGTGGCGACATATCTGCTCGGCGGCACCCTGCCGGACGGGACGGTGATCACACCGAAGTACGTGGGCCCGCGCCGCATCGTCGAGGTCGCCGTCACCACGCTCGCCACCGACCGCGCCCTGCTTCTGCTCGGCGTGCCCGGCACCGCGAAGACCTGGGTGTCCGAGCACCTGGCCGCGGCGGTCAGCGGCGACTCGACGCTGCTCGTGCAGGGCACGGCGGGCACGCCGGAGGAGGCGATCCGGTACGGCTGGAACTACGCGCAGCTGCTGGCGAACGGCCCGAGCCGGGCCGCCCTGGTGCCCAGCCCCGTCATGCGGGCCATGGCGGAGGGGATGACGGCGCGGGTGGAGGAGCTGACCCGTATCCCCGCCGACGTCCAGGACACGCTCATCACGATCCTCTCCGAGAAGACGCTGCCGATACCGGAGTTGGGGCAGGAGGTGCAGGCCGTCCGCGGTTTCAACCTGATCGCCACGGCCAACGACCGGGACCGCGGGGTCAACGACCTCTCCAGCGCCCTGCGCCGCCGCTTCAACACGGTGGTGCTGCCCCTGCCGGAAAGCGTCGAGGCCGAGGTCGACATCGTCTCGCGCCGCGTCGACCAGATCGGCCGCTCGCTCGACCTGCCGGCCGTGCCCGAGGGCATCGACGAGATCCGCCGCGTCGTGACCGTCTTCCGCGAGCTGCGCGACGGGGCCACGTCCGACGGGCGTACGAAGCTCAAGTCGCCGAGCGGCACGCTGTCGACGGCGGAGGCGATCTCGGTCGTCACCAGCGGACTCGCCCTGGCCTCCCACTTCGGCGACGGCGTGCTGCGGGCCGGAGACGTCGCCGCGGGCATCCTCGGCGCCGTCGTCCGCGACCCGGCGGCCGACCGTGTCATCTGGCAGGAGTACCTGGAGGCGGTCGTCCGCGAGCGCGACGGCTGGAAGGACTTCTACCGGGCCTGCCGTGAGGTGAGCGCGTGAACGACCTGGGGTGGGGCCGGTCGGGCGGGAACAGCGGAAACAAGGGCTCGGGCGGGAGCCAGGGATCGGGCGGCTCGGTGCGCACGGCACACGAGGACTGGCTGTACGTCGGGAACGGCAGCGGTCAGGAGGGCGCCGGGCAGGCGTCCGGCGGCCGCATTCGAGGGGCGCGATGACCAGGACGACGAGGGGGACGGTGTGACAGGGACGGCGAGGGGCGGGAGCGGCGCGGCCGGCGGGGGGCCGCTGCTGCTCGGCGTACGACATCACGGACCCGGCTCGGCGCGAGCGGTACGGGCGGCGCTGGACGCCGCCCGGCCCCGGGCCGTGCTGATCGAAGGACCGCCCGAGGCCGACGCACTGATCCCGCTGGCCGCCGAGGAGGACATGCGGCCACCGGTCGCCCTCCTCGCCCACGCCGTGGACGAGCCCGGCCGCTCGGCCTTCTGGCCGCTCGCCGAGTTCTCCCCGGAGTGGGTCGCGATCCGGTGGGCCCTGGAGCACGAGGTACCGGCGCGCTTCATCGACTTGCCGGCGACCCACACCCTGGCGTGGAGCAAGGACACGCAGGACGAACTCGGCGGGGGCGGGGGCACGGGCGGCGGACACGGGGACGACACCGACGCGGCCGGGGGCGGCGCTTCCCGCGCCGACAACGGGCGCGGGGGTGTGGGTGGCGACGGCGTCGGGCGCGAGGGCGGGGTCGGGGCCAATTCCGGCGCTGGGGCCGGGGCCGGGACCGGATCAGAAGCCCACTTCGGGGCCGGTGCCGCGGCAGGAACCGGGGCCAGGGCAGACGCCGGCCCCGGCGCAGGAGCCGAGACCGGAGCCGACGCCGCGGCCGGACCGGAAGCCGAGACCGGATCCGACACCGAGACCGGATCCGACACCGCGGCCGGATCCGACACCGCGGCCGGAGCCGGTGCCGAGGCGGAGACGGGAGCCGGGTCAGGTGTCAACGGCGGGACCGACGCTGACAGTCGTGCCGATGCCGGGACCGACAGCCGTGCCGATGCCGGCACCAGCATTCACGCCCACGCCCACGCCCATGCCGATGTCGATGCCGATTCCGGTGGCCGGCCCTCTTCCGACAGGTCCGTCATGGCGACCGACGTCCGTATCGACCCGCTCGCCGTGCTCGCCGAGACCGCTGGGTACGAGGACCCGGAGCGGTGGTGGGAGGACGTCGTCGAGCACCGGGGGGTGGGGGAGGGGGACGCGTTCGCGCCGTTCCTCGTGCTCGAAGAGGCCATGGGGGCGCTGCGGGAGGCGTACGGCAGCGGGGGGCACGACCGGGATCTCGTGCGGGAGGCGTACATGCGGCTCCAGGTGCGGGCTGCGCAGCGGGAGTTCGGGGACACGGTGGCGGTCGTGTGCGGGGCCTGGCATGTGCCTGCGCTGCGGCAGAAGACGGCCGTCGCCGCCGACCGGGCGCTGGTCAAGGGGCTGCCCAAGGTCAAGACGGACATGACATGGGTGCCGTGGACGTACCGGAGGCTGTCGCGGGTCAGTGGTTACGGGGCGGGCATCGACTCGCCGGGCTGGTACGGACATCTGTTCGCCGCCCCGGACCGGCCGGTCGAGCGGTGGATGACCAAGGTGGCCGGGCTGCTGCGGGACGAGGACCGGATGGTCTCCTCGGCGCATGTCATCGAGGCGGTGCGGCTGGCGGAGACGCTCGCGGCGATGCGGGGCCGCCCGTTGCCGGGGCTCGGCGAGACGACCGATGCCGTGCGCGCGGTGATGTGCGAGGGCTCGGACGTGCCGCTGGCGCTGGTGCACGACCGGCTGGTCGTCGGGGACGTGCTGGGGGAGGTGCCGCAGACCGCGCCGGCGGTGCCGTTGCAGCGGGACCTGGACCGGAGCCGGCGTCGGCTACGGCTCAAACCGGAGGTGCTGGAGCGGGAGTTGGAGCTCGACCTGCGCAAGGAGACCGACGCAGGGCGCAGCAGGCTGTTGCACCGACTGCGGTTGCTGGGCGTGGCGTGGGGCGAACCGGTGGCTTCGCGGGGGAGTACGGGCACCTTCCGGGAGACGTGGCGGCTGCGCTGGGAGCCGGAGCTGGCCGTGCGGGTGGCGGAAGCCGGGGTGTGGGGCACGACGGTGCTCGCCGCCGCGACGGCCAAGGCGGAGGCGGACGCCGTCGCCGCACAGGCCCTGGCCGACGTCACCGGACTCGCCGAGCGCTGTCTGCTCGCCGAACTCCCCCAAGCGCTACCGGTGGTGATGCAGGTCCTGGCCGACCGGGCGGCGCTCGACACGGATGTCGGCCACCTCGCGCAGGCCCTGCCGGCCCTGGTCCGCTCCCTCCGGTACGGCGATGTACGCGGCACGGACACTGGGGCGCTGGGCGGAGTCGCCGCGGGCCTCGCCGAGCGGATATTCGTCGGTCTGCCCCCGGCCTGCGCGTCCCTGGACGCGGACGCCGCCGAGGAGATGCGACGCCATGTGGACGCGGTGCACGGGGCGGTGGGGCTGCTGGGCGACGCGCCCGCGCCGGGCCACCGCGACCTGCGGGGCCGCTGGCACTCGGTTCTGCGCGTGCTGTCCGTCCGGGACACCGCGCCCGGTGTGGTCCGCGGGCGGGCCGTGCGGCTGTTGCTGGACGACGGGGAGCTGGGGCAGGACGAGGCGGCGCGGCTCATGGGTCTCGTGCTGTCGCCGGGGACCCCGCCGGGGGATGCGGCCGCCTGGATCGAGGGCTTCGTCGGCGGAGGGTCCGGCGGCGGAATGCTCCTCGTGCACGACGAGCGGCTGCTCGGGCTGGTCGACTCCTGGCTGACCGGCGTGCCGGCGGAGGCGTTCACGGACGTACTGCCCCTGCTGCGGCGGACGTTCTCGGCGTACGAGCCGGGCGTGCGCCGGACGCTGGGCGAGCTGGTCCGGCGCGGACCGGGGGAGCGGGGCAGCGTGACGGCCGCCGGCTCCGGCATACCGGGCTTCGCTGCCGACCTCGACCCAGGCCGCGCGGACGCCGTGCTGCCGGTGGTCCGGCTGCTGCTGGGCCTGGACGGACCGGGCGGACCGGGCGGGGTGGAAGAGGACATCGACAACGACCTTGCGGGGGTTGCGGGATGACGAAGGACGGACTGACGAAAGCGCAGGAGGACGTCGGCGCGACGGCCGTCGGGGAGAACCGGCACGGCAACAGGAATCGCACCAGGTACCGGGGCGGGGCGAAGGACCGTCCGCTGGTCGCCGTCGCCGTGATGCCGCTCTGGGACCGGCCTCGTACGGGGGTGTGCCGATGACGGCCGAGGCGACGGACCCGGCGGCCCCGGCGCGGGAGCGGCTGCGACGCTGGCGGCTGGTGCTCGGGGGCGACGCCGCCGACGGCACGGGATGCGCGCTGTCGGGGCAGGACAGCGCGATGGACGGGGCGTTGGCCGCGCTCTACGGGAAGGGCGACGGGCAAGGGCGGGCGGGGCGGGACCGGTCGGCGGGGCTCGGGGCCTCGGCGCCGTCGGTGGCGCGCTGGCTGGGGGACATCCGGACGTACTTCCCCTCCTCCGTCGTCCAGGTGATGCAGCGCGACGCCATCGACCGGCTCGGGCTGTCCGCGCTGCTGCTGGAGCCGGAGATGCTGGAGGCGGTGGAGGCCGACGTCCATCTCGTCGGCACGCTGCTCTCGCTCAACAAGGCGATGCCGGAGACGACCAAGGAGACGGCACGGGCCGTCGTGCGCAAGGTCGTCGAGGACCTCGAGAAGCGGCTCGCCACCCGCACTCGGGCCACCCTCACCGGCGCCCTCGACCGCAGCGCGCGGATCAGCCGACCGCGCCATCACGACATCGACTGGAACCGCACCATCGCGGCCAACCTCAAGCACTATCTGCCCGAGTACCGGACGATCGTGCCGGAGCGGCTCATCGGCTACGGCCGGGCGTCCCAGTCCGTGAAGAAGGAAGTCGTCCTCTGCATCGACCAGTCGGGGTCGATGGCGGCGTCCGTGGTCTACGCGTCCGTGTTCGGGGCGGTGCTCGCCTCCATGCGGTCGATCACCACGCGACTCGTCGTCTTCGACACGGCGGTGGTCGACCTCACCGACCAGCTCGACGACCCGGTGGACGTGCTGTTCGGCACGCAGCTGGGAGGCGGTACGGACATCAACCGGGCACTCGCCTACTGCCAGTCGCAGATCACCCGGCCCGCGGAAACGGTGGTCGTGCTCATCAGCGATCTCTATGAGGGCGGGATACGCAACGAGATGCTCAAGCGGGTCGCCGCGATGAAGGCGTCCGGAGTGCAGTTCGTGACGCTGCTCGCGCTCTCGGACGAAGGGGCGCCGGCCTACGACCGGGAGCACGCGGCCGCACTCGCCGCGCTGGGGGCACCGGCGTTCGCGTGCACGCCCGATCTCTTCCCCGAAGTGATGGCGGCGGCCATCGAGAAGCGACCGCTGCCCATACCTGACACGGCATGACCGGACACGACACGGCATGACCGGAAACGGTGCAACCGAGGAGACACAGAAGGGTCACTGACGATTTGTCGATGCATCGTCGTCCGACTTCGGCCAGCAAAACGGACATGCCTACCCATCGGTAACAGGGGGCTTGCGCAACCTCGGGAGGGGCGTGCGAGGATCGACGCCTCATCCGTGGCGCGCCGTTGCGCCGCCTCGTCCGTACCGCACCGCGTCGCGCCCGACTCGTAGCTCGTTACGGCTCGTCATGTGACATTCGTTCCGCCGCACGGGAGGACCACCCCCTCTTGACCTGGCCAGCAGCCTTGCCCGGTGCCGCTCTGCGCGTGATGCGCACGGCGGCCGGCCGGCGTGCGCTGCAAGTCGTGCTGCTGGTGGGTGGTTTGTTCGCGCTGGGGTTCTTCTGCGGGGAACAGGCACACGCGGCGGAGCAGGCGCCGGCCGCCTCCTCGTCCGAGGTCGTGGGGACCGTCCCGGCGGACGGTGTCCCGGCGTCGTCGACGAGCGACGCGGTCGCCACGGTCACTCGGCCCACGAACACGTCGGCCGCCACGGTCGGCCGGCTGACGAGCGCTGCGCCCGCACTCGTGGCGCAGGCACCCCGGCCCCAGCCGGCCGCTCCGGACCAGCCCAAGCCGACGACTCCCGCCGCACCGGCTCCGGCACCGGCTCCGGCACCGGCTCCGGCCGATCTCCAGCCCGCTCCGCATCCCGACACCCGTCCCGCGACCCCGGGCGCAGCCGGCCAGGTCCTCACCCCGTCGACCGGTGAGCTCGTCCGCTCCGTAGGGGATCACGTCGTACAGCCGGTCGGTGGTCTGGTCGAGACCGTGACCGCCGGGCTGGGCCGGGTGACCGCGCAGATACCGCCGTTGTCGTCGTTGCCCTCCCTGCCGGAGCTGCCCGGGGCGCCGTCGATGCCGGGCCTGCCCTCGCTGCCCGGCTTCCCTCCGGCGCCGGGCCGGATACTTCCCGCGCCGGTCGCGCAGGTGCCGCAGCCGGGTGTCGCAGTTCACTCGGGACTGGAAGGCGCCGTCGACGACAGGCGCTCCACAGCGGCAGCGAGCGGTACGGGGCACGAGCCGCGGTCCCTCGTGGGCGTGACCGCGGGCCATGCCACCACCGCCGTGCAGGGCGGCGGGCGGCGGGCCGGTGCCGGGTACGCCCCGGCACAGCAGGCCCCCGACCCGGCCGGTGTGCCGGCCAACCGGGCCGCGGTCGACAACGGCACTTCGAGGCACGGCGACGCACACGCCGTCGCCCTGAACCACCGGCCGTTCGTGCGGCTCGTGCCCGGCGCCGCCGTGCGCGCAGCCGCGGCCGGTACCCGGGACAGGCACCGGGACATCCCCGTATTCCCCGGCTAGGGCAGGCCCTTCCCCCGCCACGGACCTGCCGCGCGGGGGCGGAGCAGGTCTGCCCGCCCGTCCGGACACCCTTCGTTCTCCGGACGCAAGCCGCCGACTCCGCTGGTCCCGACTCCCCGGACCAGGACCGGAAGCGGCGCCGGAATTGTCCCCAAGCCTTTCGAAGAAGCCCCGGAACTCCCCGGATCTCCCCCGAGATCAAGGAGCGCGGAGCTTCCAGGGATCTAAGGATCTGACGCACGCATGAACAAGAACATCCGCCGCTCCATCGTCATAGCCGCCGGTGTCACCGGCGCATGGGCGCTCGGTTCCGCCGTGGCCAGCGCCGACGAGTTGCCCTCATCCACCCTGTCCGTGTCCGATACGACATCCGATCCGGCCGCCGACGCGGCCGTGGACTCCGGCAGCACCCTCGGCGCGCTGACCGACACCGTCACCGGCACGGTCGACGGCGTGGTCACCGGCGTCCAGCACACCGTCTCCGGCGTCACAGGGACGGCCGGCTCCACCGCGCACCAGGTGGCCTCCACGATCACCGGCGCGCAGAAGACGGCGCCCGGCGAGACCGCCGAGCAGGCCCGTAAGTACGTGGACGCCAAGGTGTCCGCCCCGCAGGCCGCCAAGAAGGCCTCCAAGATCAAGGGCGCCGCCGCCATCCAGGGCGCCAAGGCCGCCCGTGCCGCGCAGGCCGAGGCCAAGGCCGCGGCCGCCCAGGGCACCACCACCGTCACCGACACGGCCTCCTCCCCGCAGGGCGCGGTCGACTACCTCTTCGGCCCCCTCGCCGCCTTCGCGCCGGAGCTGGAGCAGGCGCTGGCCGCCGCCCAGACGAAGCTCCAGGGCGTGCAGTCGGCGGCCCGCACCCGGGCGCAGGGCGTCGACGGTGTCGTACGGACGAAGGCGCAGCAGACCGTGGCGGGCGCGGGCCGCACCGCGGCGGGCGTTCAGGGCCGTGCCGCAGGCGTGACGGGTCTCGCGCAGGGCGAGGCCGGTGCCGTCGCCGGTGCCGCGCAGGCCACCGTGGCCGCGGTCCCCGGCCATGTGACGGGCACGGCCGGCGGGGTCGAGCAGAAGGTCGTCGGCACTGTGAAGAGCGTTCCCGGCACGGTCACCCCGGTCGTCGCGGAGACGACCGCGGCCGCCGTCCCGCCCCTCGCCGTCCAGGCCGTGCACGGCGTGACACCGGTTGCGGGCCAGGCGGTGGCGGGCGTCGTCCCGGTCGCCCAGCAGACCGTCGCCGGGGTCGCGCCCACCGTCACCCACGCCGTGGCCGGGGTGACGCCGGTGGCCACGGGCACCGTGAGTGGCGTGCTGCCGGTCGCCGCCGGAGCCGTGGACGGCGTGACCCCGGTCGCCACCGGCGCGGTGCACGGCGTGCTGCCCGTCGCGGGCGGTGCCGTGACCGGCGTCGGGCAGACCGCCGGTCACGCGGCCGGCGCGGCGACGGCGCTGGCGTACGGCGTGGTGGCCGACGTCCAGCCGGTCGCGGGAGGGGTCGTCGAGGGCGTGCAGCCGGTGGTCTCCCACGCGGTGCGGGGCGTCCAGCCGGTCGCCGCGGGCGCCGTGCAGGGCGTGCAGCCGGTGGCGGGAGGCGTGGTCCAAGGCGTCACTCCGGTCGCCGGTGGCGCGGTGTCCGACGTGCAGTCGGTGGCCGGTGGCGCCGTGCACGGCGTGGCCCCGGTCGCCGCCGGTGTCGTCGCGGACGTGCCCTCGTACGCCACCGGCCTGGTCGGCCAGGCCGGCGAGGATGCGACGGGGGCCGTCCTGCCGCCGGTCGCGCACACCGCTGTGTCGGGCGTGCTGCCGGTCGCCGGGCAGACCGTGGCGGACGCGGACGGGCTGGCGTACGGCGTGACGGGCGACGTCCGGCCGTTCGCCGGGGGGATCGCCGACGACGTGGCGCCGCTCGCGTACGGCGTGGCCGGTGACGCGACCGGCCTGGCGTACGGCGTCGCCGGGCAGGTGCCGCAGTTCGCGCACGGTGTCACCGTGGCCGCCCAGCCCGTCGTCGACCTCGTCGAGCCGGTGGTCCACGGCGTCGGCGGCAGCGTGACGATGCTCGGGTACGGCGTCGCGGGCGATGCCACTCCCTTCGCGTACGGCGTCGCCGGGGACGTCGACCCCTTCGCCCACGGCGTCGTGGGCCAGGTCGCGCCCTTCGCCGGAGACCTGACCGACACCGTCCGCTCCACCGGCGGCCCGCTCGCCGAGCACGCCGTCACCGGTGTCCAGGGCGTCACCGAGTCGATCACGCCGGACTACGCGCAGAACGTGCGGTACGGCATCCCGTACGGCGTCTGACGCTCGACCGACTCCGCGGATCCAGGGACCCGGACGGCCGAAAGCCGTCGGACCGGCCGGCCCGAACCCCGCGGTCGGAGCCAGGTGATCCCCATTGGGGTGGGGATCAACTGCTCCGAGCCCCCCCTTCGGGGCTGTACACAGGGCCTCACCGGGTCAACCCCAGCCCGGTGAGGCCCTTCCCCGTACGTGCCCCGGACGCCCTCGCGAACCGTGCCCGGCCCTCACATCCGGCACGCCGTGCCAGTGAGCGCGGCATCATGTGACAGGTATCACCGCTCAGGTGTGACCCTCGATTTAGGGGCCCTCCGCAAGCAGCGATAACCTGCGAGACGGACATGCCGCGCGCTCGGACACCGTGTGCGCCTCCCCTGTGACTAGCGGACGTCACGTTGCCCTTCGCGGCACGCCCACGCATCCAACGAACCGCGAGATCACTGATAGGGACGGAAGCGCGTGGACCTGTTCGAGTACCAGGCGAGGGACCTCTTCGCCAAGCACGATGTACCGGTGCTGGCCGGTGAAGTCATCGACACGCCTGAGGCGGCCCGCGCAGCCACCGAGCGCCTCGGTGGCAAGTCTGTCGTCAAGGCCCAGGTGAAGGTCGGCGGCCGTGGCAAGGCCGGTGGCGTGAAGCTCGCCGCCACCCCGGACGAGGCGGTCGAGCACGCGACCAACATCCTCGGCATGGACATCAAGGGCCACACGGTCCACAAGGTGATGATCGCCGAGACGGCGCCCGAGATCGTGGAGGAGTACTACGTCTCCTTCCTCCTCGACCGTGCCAACCGCACCTTCCTCTCCATCGCCTCCGTCGAGGGCGGCATGGAGATCGAGGAGGTGGCGGCCACCCGCCCCGAGGCCGTCGCCAAGACGCCGATCGACGCCAACGAGGGTGTGACCGAGGAGAAGGCCCGCGAGATCGTCGCGGCCGCCAAGTTCCCGGCCGAGGTCGCCGACAAGGTCGTGAACGTCCTCGTCAAGCTGTGGGACACCTTCATCAAGGAGGACGCCCTCCTGGTCGAGGTCAACCCGCTGGCCAAGGTCGCCTCCGGTGACGTCATCGCCCTGGACGGCAAGGTCTCGCTGGACGAGAACGCCGAGTTCCGCCAGCCGGAGCACGAGGCCCTCCAGGACAAGGACGCGGCCAACCCGCTCGAGGCCGCCGCCAAGGAGAAGAACCTCAACTACGTCAAGCTGGACGGCGAGGTCGGCATCATCGGCAACGGCGCCGGTCTCGTCATGAGCACCCTGGACGTCGTCGCGTACGCCGGTGAGAACCACGGCGGCGTGAAGCCGGCCAACTTCCTCGACATCGGCGGCGGCGCCTCCGCGGCCGTCATGGCGAACGGCCTGGAGATCATCCTCGGCGACCCGGACGTCAAGTCCGTCTTCGTCAACGTCTTCGGCGGCATCACCGCGTGCGACGAGGTCGCCAACGGCATCGTCCAGGCGCTGAAGCTCCTGGAGGACCGCGGCGAGGACGTCACCAAGCCGCTGGTCGTGCGTCTGGACGGCAACAACGCCGAGCTGGGTCGTCAGATCCTCTCCGACGCCAACCACCCGCTGGTGCAGCGCGTGGACACCATGGACGGCGCGGCCGACAAGGCCGCCGAGCTCGCGGCTGCGAAGTAAGGGACGAGGGACACACAGCCATGGCTATCTTCCTCAACAAGGACAGCAAGGTCATCGTCCAGGGCATGACCGGCTCCACGGGCATGAAGCACACCAAGCTCATGCTCGCCGACGGCACCAACATCGTCGGTGGCGTCAACCCGCGCAAGGCGGGCACCACCGTTGACGTCGACGGCACCGAGATCCCGGTCTTCGGCACCGTCGCCGAGGCGATCGAGAAGACGGGCGCGAACGTGTCCGTCCTCTTCGTACCGCCGGCCTTCGCCAAGGCCGCCGTCGTCGAGGCCATCGACGCCGAGATCCCGCTCGCGGTCGTCATCACCGAGGGCATCGCGGTCCACGACTCGGCCGCGTTCTACGCGTACGCCGTGTCCAAGGGCAACAAGACCCGGATCATCGGCCCGAACTGCCCCGGTCTCATCACCCCGGGCCAGTCGAACGCCGGCATCATCCCGGGCGACATCACCAAGCCGGGCCGCATCGGTCTGGTCTCGAAGTCCGGCACGCTGACGTACCAGATGATGTACGAGCTGCGTGACATCGGCTTCTCCTCGGCCGTCGGCATCGGCGGCGACCCGGTCATCGGCACGACGCACATCGACGCGCTCGCCGCGTTCGAGGCCGACCCCGACACCGACCTGATCGTGATGATCGGTGAGATCGGTGGAGACGCCGAGGAGCGGGCGGCCGCGTTCATCAAGGAGAACGTGTCGAAGCCGGTCGTCGGCTACGTCGCGGGCTTCACCGCGCCCGAGGGCAAGACCATGGGTCACGCGGGTGCCATCGTCTCCGGCTCGTCCGGTACGGCTGCCGCCAAGAAGGAGGCCCTTGAGGCCGCCGGGGTGAAGGTCGGCAAGACGCCGACCGAGACGGCGAAGCTGGCGCGAGAGATCCTGGCCGGCTGAACGGTTTCATAGCTGAGCGTTGGTGGGCCCGTTCCCCGGGGTGGGGGCGGGCCCACCGGCGTTTCGCTTGCCCGCGCTGGCGGGGTGCCGCCTCTCTCTGGGACGGGTGCCGCCCTAGGCGGCACGATTGCCCGCAGGCCAGGCCGGGGGGCTATTGCGTGAGCGGTACGAGTCTCTCCGGGCCGTGGGCCGTTCCCGACCGTAGTTTTGCGCGGAGTTGGGCCTGGGGCGCCGACAGGGCTCCGCGGGCCACCCGGGGCGGGACCCCTTGCACGGCTGTGCCCGGCGGTACCGGGGCCTCGTAGTGCGTGGGGGCCGTTCTTAGGGCCAGGGCTGTTGTGCCGACCAGGGCTGCGGTGAAGGCGATGGCGGCCCGCGTCCAGAAGCGGGCGCTGCGTTCGCCGCGTCTGCGTACCGTCGGCGGGTTCGGCGCGGGCTGCCGCTCCGTGGAGGCCAGTTCGACCAGACGGCGGTTCAACTCGGACGGGTCGGCAAGCTCCGGCAGGCGTGCGGCGATCGCCTCGCGCGCGTGCAGCAGCCGGTGGGCCGCCGCCGGAGTGCTCGCCTCCGCCTCGGCCGCCGTCTCCGGCAGATCGAGGCCGACACCGTCGTAGAGCAGCAGCGCCCGGCGGTAGGAGGGCGGGAGTTCCATGAGTACTTGCATCAGCTCGCGGTCGCGCCGGTCGACGAGCGGCGGCTCGGGGTGCCGCAGGCTCGGGCGGAACCGGTGCCAGGGCGAGAGCGCGTACTCGTACGCCGTCGCCCGCACCCACCCCGCCGGATCCCGGTCGACGGCCACCTCGGGCCAGCGCTGCCACGCGAGTTGGAAGGCCCGCTCGACCGACTCGCGCGCCAGCTCGCGCCGCCCGGTGAGCAGGAACGTCTGCCGTACGAGGGCGGGGGCGCAGAACGCGTACAGCGCGTCGAAGGCCTGAGCGGGCGTCAGCTCGGGCGCCAGCGGGCTCGCAGGGATCGGCGTCACGGGGCGCCCTTTCGTACGAAAAAGTACATAAACGTATATTGAGCGACACTTCGGCGGTTTGCCTATTACGACGAGAAAGCGCGTGTCGTTGGGAGCATGGCGGTCGTGATCCAGACGACCGCTCGCCGAGCTCCGTTGCCGTACCTGCGTGCCCGGATCCGGGCGAGGATGCGCGACCGATCGCCAGGGCTTGGCGCCGGCGTGGCGGGCGGTGCGGTGGCCGCCGGGCTGGGGCTCGGGACGATCACCGTGCTGGTGATGGTGTTCTGGATCAGTTCGCCGTACCCCGACAGCGGGCCCGGTGGTGCACTGCATGTCGCGGCCGCGCTGTGGCTGCTGGCGCACGGCACCGAACTGCTCCGCACCGACACGCTCTCCGGTGTCCCCGCCCCGGTGGGTGTCACACCGCTGCTGCTGTTCGCGCTGCCGGTGCTGCTGGTCCACCGGGCGGCGCGGGACGTGGTGTACGGCGGCGAGGAGGACGGGCCGCTGCTGTCCGCCCGTACCGCCTGGGCGGGTGTGGTCCTCGGCTACCTCGGCGTCGGCGTGGCCGCGGCGCTGTACGCCTCGGGCGGAGAGCTGCGGCCCTCGTGGGGGCGGGCCATGCTGTCCCTGCCGGTGCTCGTCATGGTGATGGCGGGGGCGGGGGTGTGGACGGCCTACGGGCATCCGCGCCGGGCGTTCGACGGTGTGCTGAAGCTGCTGCCGTCCGGTCTGCGGAGCTTCGTCCGCGGGCCGGGCTCCCATGCCCGCCTGGGCATCGCGGCGCGGTCCGCGGGGGCCGGGGCGGCGGTGCTCGTCGGGGGCGGGGCGGCGCTGGTGGCCGTCTCCCTGGTGTGGCACGGAGGGGTGGCGCGGATCTCCTTCCTTCAGCTGACGGACGGCTGGTCGGGCCGTTTCGCCGTGCTGTTCCTGTGCCTGGTGCTGGTGCCGAACGCGGCGGTGTGGGGGGCCGCGTACGCCCTCGGGCCCGGGTTCGTGCTGGGCACCGGGCATGTGGTGGACCCGCTGTCCTCGGCCCCGGCCCCGCTGCTGCCGCCGTTTCCGCTGCTGGCCGCGGTGCCGGACGCGGGGGCCGGGGGATGGCCGAACTGGGTCGCGGGAGCGGTGCCGCTGGCTGCCGGACTGGCGATGGGGTCGTTCGTGGGCGGAGCGGAAGCGCGCGATGCGTCCTCCTCGCCGGACGCCGGAACCTCCGGGACCAGGAAGACCGCCGGCACCGCCCTGCTGGCGGCGCTGCTGTGCGGGGCCGGAATGGCCGTACTCGCGACGATGGCGGGCGGGCGGCTCGGGGTCGCGGAGCTTGCCAGGTTCGGGCCGGTGTGGTGGCAGACGGGGGGCGCGGCGGTCGTCTGGACGGCGGTCGCGGCGATTCCGACGGCGGTCGTCGTGCGGGCCTGGCGGTGCCGTGCGCGCCGGGGACGCGGGACGGGCGCGGAACCGGAGTCGAACACTCTCGCCCTGAGGCAGAGGACCGCGGACCCGAAAGCGAAGCTCGTCGAGCCGGGGCCGGAGGCCGTGGACTCGAAGCAGGAGAAGTCGAAGAAGGCGGAGAAACCGGAGAAGCCGGAGAAGCCGGAGAAGCCGACGAAGGCGGAGAAGGCGGAGGGCAGGGGGCGGTTCCGGAGGAAGAAGGCGGCTTCGGACGGGGCGCGGAATCCGGCGGACGCCGCGGCGCCCTCCACCCCCTACGACCAGGACGACGCGTACGGCGCGCTGCGCGACCAGGAGGAGGCGGGCTTCGGGCCGTACGACTTCCTGCCCGTCGAACCCTCGCCCGAGCCGTCGGCCCCATGGCCCGGCGACGCCACCCGCGAGTCACGCTGGGCAGCCCTCAAGGACGCGTCCGAGCCGCCTGGGACGCCGGATGCACCGGACGCGCCGTGAACGCCGCCGCACCCGCCGTTCGTCAGCCGCTCGTGCCCAGCAGCCCCCGCAGTTCCTTCGGCAGAAGCTGGGTGCAGGACTGCTTCGCCTGGTTGGTGAGGGCGTCGTTGGTGCAGGTGTAGTAGTCGCTGTACACCAGCTGCGCGGTGAAGGTCGCGGCCACCAGCGCGATCGCCAGGGAGGCCGTCACCAGGCCGGTCACCGCCGCCGTCGTCTGCGGCCGGCCACCCGGGTCGTCCGCGGGCTCGGCGGCGCCGGTCCTGGCGCGCAGGGCGCTGATGCCCCAGTACAGGGCGAGGGCGCCCAGCAGCAGGGCCACGTACGGCCAGCTGAAGAGGGCGAAGAAGAAGGCCCACATGCCGCACAGCAGCGCGTAGCGGGCGCGGCGCTGCGAGGGGTCCGTCGGGTCCCAGCGCATGCCCGAGCCCGGAGTGTTGCCGCCCTGACCCTCGGGACCGGGGGGCGGACCGCCGGGGCGCTCGCCGAAACCGCCGGGGGAGCGGCCCGGCTGGCGGTCGCTCCACTGTCTGCCCCAGGGGGAACCGGACTCTCCGGATCCGTCGCCGCCCTCACCCTCGGCCGGGCGGCGCGGCCGCCACGGGCGGTCCGGCGTGCCCTCCGGAGGCGGGGCGAAGGGGTTGTCGTCCTCGGGGGAGTCGCCGGTCTTCCGGTCCGAGGGCGCGTCGGGTGGAGATGCGGGGCGCTCCCGCAGCAGCACGCCGCGGTGCTCCCCTCCCTCCACCGACTGCGGGGGGAGCGTGAGCAGTCGCAGGCTGCGGTCCGGCATCAAGTGAGCGTCTTCCCCTAGGCGATACGGCAGTGAGCAGGCCTTGATCAGGCGTTCGTACGGCTGTCTTGGCACGGGCTTCCACTCCGGAAACGCACAGCACCACGATCACGTTCCCGACCCGGGCTCTCCCAGACGCTACCTTCCGGCCGCGCCCCCGTCCCGTGGGGGCTGCCCGGAGTGCCGGTATCGTTGCTGACGGTCGGCCGCTTCGTAGACTTCCCCGTATCCCGGGGCGCGAAGCATTCGTACGAACGTACATACGGCCGACCGTACGGAATCGCTCCCCCGAGAAAGGGCCCCACCGTGGCCGCCAAGCCCGTGGCCAAGCGCCTCGTCGTGCTGGTCTCCGGATCCGGCACCAACCTCCAGGCGCTGCTGGACGCCATCGAGACGACCGGCGTCGAGGCCTACGGCGCCGAGATCGTGGCCGTCGGGGCCGACCGCGCCGGCATCGAGGGGCTCGCCCGGGCCGAGCGCGCCGGGCTGCCGACCTTCGTGACGCGGGTCAAGGACTACGGGACCCGCGAGGAGTGGGACGCGGCGCTCGCCGAGGCCGTCGCCTCGTACGAGCCCGACCTGGTCGTCTCCGCCGGGTTCATGAAGATCGTGGGCAAGGAGTTCCTGGCCCGGTTCGGCGGCCGGTTCGTGAACACGCACCCGGCCCTCCTCCCCAGTTTTCCCGGAGCCCACGGTGTGCGCGACGCGCTCGCGTACGGCGCCAGGGTCACCGGCTGCACCGTCCACTTCGTCGACGACGGCGTCGACACCGGACCGATCATCGCTCAGGGCGTGGTGGAGGTCCGGGACGAGGACGACGAGAGCGCGCTGCACGAGCGCATCAAGGAAGTCGAGCGAAGGCTGCTCGTCGATGTCGTGGGGCGGCTCGCCCGCAACGGCTATCGCATTGAGGGACGAAAGGTAGTTATCCAGTGACCGCCGACAGCAACAAGCGGCCCCTTCGCCGGGCGCTCGTCAGCGTCTACGACAAGACGGGCCTCGAGGACCTCGCACGCGGCCTGCACGAGGCGGGCGTGGAGCTCGTCTCCACCGGGTCCACCGCCGGCCGTATCGCCGCCGCGGGCGTGCCCGTCACCAAGGTCGAGGAGCTCACCGGCTTCCCCGAGTGCCTGGACGGCCGGGTCAAGACCCTGCACCCCAGGGTGCACGCGGGCATCCTCGCCGACCTGCGCCTGGAGAGCCACCGCGAGCAGCTGGCCGAGCTGGGCGTCGAGCCGTTCGACCTCGTGGTGGTCAACCTCTACCCGTTCCGCGAGACGGTCGCCTCGGGGGCGTCCCCCGACGAGTGCGTCGAGCAGATCGACATCGGCGGCCCCTCGATGGTCCGCGCGGCCGCCAAGAACCACCCGTCGGTCGCCGTGGTCACCAGCCCGGCGCGGTACGCCGACGTCCTGGCGGCGGCCAAGGACGGCGGCTTCGACCTCGCCACCCGCAAGCGTCTCGCCGCGGAGGCCTTCCGGCACACCGCCGAGTACGACATCGCGGTGTCGAGCTGGTTCGCGAGCGCCTACGCCCCGGCCGACGACTCGCAGTTCCCCGACTTCATCGCGGCCGCCCTGGAGCGCAAGAGCACCCTGCGCTACGGCGAGAACCCGCACCAGCCGGCCGCGCTCTACGTCGACGGCACGGGCACCGGTCTCGCGGAGGCCGAGCAGTTGCACGGCAAGGAGATGTCGTACAACAACTACACGGACACGGACGCCGCGCGACGTGCCGCGTACGACCACGACGAGCCGGCCGTCGCGATCATCAAGCACGCCAACCCCTGCGGTATCGCGGTCGGTTCGGACGTGGCGGAGGCGCACCGCAAGGCGCACGCCTGTGACCCGCTGTCCGCGTTCGGCGGCGTCATCGCCGTCAACCGCCCGGTCTCGAAGGAGATGGCGGAGCAGGTCGCCGAGATCTTCACCGAGGTCATCGTCGCGCCGGACTACGAGGACGGCGCCCTCGAAGCCCTCGCCAAGAAGAAGAACATCCGCGTCCTGAAGGCCCCGGCGGCCCCCTCGCACCCCGCCGAGATCAAGCCCATCGACGGCGGCGCGCTCCTCCAGGTGACCGACCGCCTCCAGGCGGAGGGCGACGACCCGGCCAACTGGACGCTGGCCACGGGCGAGGCCCTCTCCGCGGAGGAGCTGGCCGAGCTGTCCTTCGCCTGGAAGGCCTGCCGCGCCGTCAAGTCCAACGCGATCCTCCTCGCCAAGGACGGCGCCTCGGTCGGTGTCGGCATGGGCCAGGTCAACCGCGTCGACTCCGCGAAGCTGGCCGTCGAGCGGGCGGGCGCCGAGCGCGCCCAGGGCTCGTACGCCGCCTCCGACGCGTTCTTCCCCTTCCCGGACGGCCTGGAGATCCTCATCGAGGCCGGTGTGAAGGCGGTCGTCCAGCCGGGCGGCTCGGTCCGCGACGAGCTGGTGGTCGAGGCCGCGAAGAAGGCGGGCGTGACGATGTACTTCACGGGGACGCGTCACTTCTTCCACTGAGCCGTCTCCGCAGAGCGGCGCATTCGACGCCGACCCTTCCGCCCGTACTCGGTTCGCGCCGGGTACGGGCGGTTTGCCGTAGGCCCCAGGGGAGATCCCGTGACGAACAGCAAACCGGTGTGGTCCGAGCGCGAGCTGCCGGCGTTCTTCAGACAATGGCGCACCGAATGGAAGGACGAGGAGCTCTCCCCGGCCAACTACCTCGACTACGAGGGCGGTTTGCGCTTCGTCCTGGCGGCGGCCTGGCTGTTCTGCCCCGAGACGGTCGAGTACCGCGGTTGCGTGTTCCTCAAGGAGAACTTCAGCCAGGACACCGTCGACAACTGGTTCACGACTTTGGGCCGTGATCGGGAACGAATCGAAGCAGTCGTCAATCAGGTCAGGTTGTGGGACGTCTTCGTCAACGCCTCCCGGGCGGACGACGATCAGCTCGGGGAGGAGCTGCCCCAACTCGCCCTTGCTCTGGGGGAGTGCTGGCAGGGAGTTCTGTCCGCGCGCTACCCGGGCCGGGAGATCACCGTCGGGGTCGGCGACGAGGAGAGCGGCTCCTATGGGCCGGCTGTGACCTTCTGGACATCCCCGGCCGTCTCGGGCTTCGGCTAGCGGCCCGCGTATCGCCCGTGGCTGGTGGCTTCAACTCCAGAAGCCAGGAAGCGATCCGCGCCGCGTATCTTGTCAAACGTTGAACGGACTCCTACAGTCCGGTTGATATGAGGGTGGGACCGCTCCCACGCCCCGTGTCATCCGAGCAATGGAGCCGCGATGTCAGCTGTATTTCTTCGGCCGGGACGCCTGATAATCGCCGCCCTGGCGGCGCTGTCACTGCTCCTCCTGGGACAGCCGCAAGCCCATGCGGCGTCCTGGGGAGCCCCGCAGACGGTCAACTCCTGGAATGTCATCAACGGACGGTGGACCGCCAACAACGAGCTGGAGACCTACACCCCCGGCTGTGTCTGGTACGAGGGCAACACCCTGGTCATCAAGACCTACAAGTCGGGCGGCACGTACTACTCGGGCCGTGTGGAGTCCAAGGCGCTCTACGGCTACGGCACGTACAGCTTCACCGCGAACATGCCCAACGGCCAGGGCCTCCTGCCCGCGGTGTGGGCGGCCTACCTGAATCCCTGGCTGCCCGAGTTCGACGCCGCCGAGATCGTCGGCCAGAACGCCAACACCGTCTACCAGACCTCCCATGACACCAACAACGCCCAGACCCAGTTCTCGAAGACGAACGGTGCGGGCTGGACCAACGCGTACCACACGTACTCGTTCACCTGGTGGCCCGATCACATCGACTTCGCCGTCGACGGCACCATCACCGGCACCAAGTGGTACTCCACTCCGGCGGGTGTCGGGATGCACTTCATCGTCAACACCGCCGTCGGCGGGGACTGGCCGGGCAACCCCAACGACTCGACCTGGGCCACCGGAGACGGCGCGAGGTATCTGAAGGTCTCCTCGATCACGTACACCCCGTACTACCCGTAAGGGGTTCCGCTTCAGGGCCTTCAGGTCGAACTGCGCAGCGCCGCCCACGTGTTGGGACCCACCTGGCCGTCGACCTCCAGCCCCTTGGCGGTCTGGAAGCTCCGTACCGCCGCGTCGGTGTCCTTGCCGAAATCGCCGTCCACACCCGAACTGCCCACGCTGTAGCCGCGCTTGGTCAGCATGCACTGCACCTGCACGACACGTTGGCCGCGGTCGCCGAGCTCGGTTTGCTCGGTGCCGGAGTAGTAGGTGCAGTCGGTGAGCCAGGGGGGTTTCGCGGGGGCGGTGGTCGGCTTCGAGGGGGTGGGGGTCGGAGCGCCGGGAGTCCTGGAGGTGGGGTGGGGAGTGGGGCTGGTGCTCCGCGTGCTGTTGCCGGACGGGGAAGGGGTGGCGGAGGCGCCCGTGTCCACCAGCTGCCCCTGCCCCTGTCCCTTCGGCTTCTCCCGCCCCTTCTCCTTCGGATTCCCGGAGGCCGAGGAGGGCCCGGCGCCGTCGGCGGCCGCGGTGGCGGTGGCGGCGGCGCTCGTCGTGGCCTCGGAGGACGACGGGCGGGTGAGCACGAAGGCGGTCACGGCGACCGCGCACACCGCGAGTACGGCGACGAGGGCGGCGTACCGCTTCCCGCGGGGCCGGACGGGTGCGGTCGGCGTCGCCGGCGGAGGCACCGGCGGGCCGAAGCCCGGCCCGGCCGGCGGGTACGACACCTGCCGGGTCGGCGTCTGCTCGCCCGGTACCGGGCTGGTGCGGAGCACGTCGTACGCCTGCTGCCGGGCGAGGAGGCGGCTGCCCAGGGGCTCCTGCCAGGACGTGGCCCGGGGGCGTGCGGCGGCGGCGTCGATGAGGTCCTGTGGGCCGGGCCGTAGCGCGGGGTCCTTGTCGAGGCAGGCGGTCAGCAGGGCGGCCAGGGCGGGGTCGGCGGTCACGACCTCGGCCATGATCTCGGCGTTCGGCTGCTCGGAGGCGACGCGGTGCAGGACGTCCATGCCGGTGCCGTCGCCGAACGGTGCGTGTCCGGTTAGTGCGTGGACGATCGTGCTCGCGCAGCAGAAGACGTCCGACGCCGTGTCGCAGCGGCCGTCCCTGAGGTATTCCGGGGACATGAAGGCCGGGGTGCCCACCCTGCTGCCGGTGGTCGTGATCGCGCTGGCGTCGACCGCTTGCGCGATGCCGAAGTCGATGACGTGCGCGCCCTGTTGGGTGAGCAGGACGTTCGACGGCTTGAAGTCCCGGTGCACGATCCCTACGGCCGCCAGTGCGCCCAGCGCCCGGCCGAGGTCCGCGACGAGCCGCCACACCCCGGGCGGTCCCAGTACTCCGCACTCGCGCACGGCGTCCGCGAGATTGAGACCCGGCAGATACGCGGTCGCCATCCACAGCAACTCACGGTCGGCCTCGAACCCGGTACCGAAGAGCTCCGGCGTGTACGGCGCGCCCACGCGCGCGTGCACGGTGGCCTCCCGCTCGAACCGCCGCCGGAAGCGCACGTCTTCGGCGAGCTCGGGCCGTACGACCTTCACCGCGGCCAGCCCGGGCGTCCCGTCGCCGTGCCGTGCCAGGTAGACCCGGCCCATCCCACCGCTGCCGAGCAGCCCCAACGGCACGTACGGCCCGATACGCACCGGGTCGGCCGGCCGCAGGAGCCTCGCACACGTCTGGGCGAGGGCGGCGTCTGACATGGATCCCCCGGGGTGTTCTCTGTCGACCTCGGCCACCCCAACGTGCCCGGTGGCACCGCTGGTTGACGAGAGACTACCGGGTTGCCGGTGTAGCGGGCTTCTGCGGCGGCTCTCCTCCTGCGAAGCCAAAAGCGGCCTCCGGCCCTCCCCCGAGGGAGCCGGAGACCGCTGCTGTTGAGCGCTGTCAGCAGGGGCGCAGGGACCAGATCGGGTCCCAGGTGGCCGTGCCTGCCTCGTACGCCGTGGACGTCCAGCGGACGCTGCCGTCCTGGTTGTAGAACTTGGCGACCGTGCCGGGCGTCTGGTTGTTGGTGAACGGGCCGTCGCCGGTCCAGTTGCTGACGGTCCAGGTCTGGCACTTGTAGAAGTCGAACTTCGTGCCCCTGACGACCATGCACAGGTGGCCGTAGCCGCAGGCCAGGTCCTGGGCGCCCAGCTTGCCCTTCGGGGCCCGGGTCAGGGTCAGGCCGTCGTACTCGACCTTCTCGGCGGTGGACTTGAGGGCCTTCGGGTGGCCGGCGAGCACCTGGTCGGCGGTCTGCTGGAGGCCGTTGACGCGGATGCCGTCCGGCGTCGAGGTCACCCGGGTGCCGTCCGGGGTGTCGGCGGCGGTGGCCGCGACCGTGGAGCCGGCGAGCAGGGCGGTGGCCGCGAGGAGCAGCGCGGCGGGTTTGGCGATGTTCACGTTTCCCCCATGAACTCTGGCATGAACTCTGGTGGTCGTTCCGCCGTGGCGGAGTGGTACCACCGTGCCGCCGGCGCCCGCCCGCCGGTACCTCGGAACTCTCAGGGTCACTCCTTGCCCGGTGGCGTGTACTCCTTGAGCCAGTGGGCGAGACGCTTGCAGTAGGCGCGGTATTCGGGGGGAATGCCGCGTGCGGCGTTGACCCGCTTGTACGAGGTCCGGTACGCGGCGGCGATCAGTACCCGTTTGTCGCCGGGCAGTCCGGGTGTCAGGTTCGGCTCGATGTAGCAGAGGTAGTGGCCGAGGCCCGCGATCGAGTCGGGGACGGAGAGGGGTGGCTTGGGGATCGACTTCACCGGCTGCCCGTCCGCCCGGATCCACCAGCGCAGCAGCCTCGGGGTCCAGCGTGCGATGCCGTACTCGTCCTTGCCGGGATCGGAGAGCCTCGGGTCGAAGTTGCTCTCCGCCTTGAGCATGGCCGCGATGAGCGCGGGTGTGACGTCCGCCTGGTCGCAGTCGTGAGCCGCGTCGACGATCATCGGGCGGTAGACCGCCGGGATGCCCCGGTCCGTGCGGAGTTCGGCGGCGCCGTAGGTGGCGGGGGTGATCTCCGCCGTGGGGGAGCTGCTCCTGACGGCCGGCGGGCTGCTGCCGGAGTCCGCCCAGGTGCTGATGCCGTAGCCGAGCGCCGCGATCGCGACGGTGGCCGCCGTCGCGCTCGCGATCACCGTCGAGCGGTGTCCGCGGCGCGAGAAGGACGGGAACCGGCGGGGCGGGCGGTCCGTCCCCGCCGCCTCCGCGACCCGGCGCAGCAGTGTGTCCGTGGCGACGCGGTCGGCGTGGGTGCGGGAGAGGCAGTCCCGGACGATCTCCCGCCAGGCGTCCGGGAGTTCGGGCGAGAGGCGGAGCTCGTCGGTGCCGCGGGCGTAGGCGGCGGCCGCGTCGCGTCGGGCGGTCGGGGTGCCGCCGGGCAGCGGGAAGGAGTCGGTCAGCACCAGATGGGCCAGGACACCGAAGGCCCAGACGTCGGCGGAGGGGCGGATCTGGCGGCCGCGGGTGCCGATCTCCGACCAGAGGAGTTCGGGCGGGGTGTAGTCCGGCGTCGAGAAGGCGGGGGTGTAGGCGTGCGTGCCTTCCAGTTCCGCCGCCATGTTGAAGTCGGCGAGCCGCGCCGAACTGTCTTTCATCAGCAGGACGTTGGCCGGTTTCAGATCGCCGTGCACCCAGCCCGCGCGGTGCAGCTGGGCCAGGCCCTCGCAGATCTGCGCGAGCAGCGCCGGCCCCGCGGCCGGACGTGGGTCGGCGGACAACAGGGCCGTCAGGGAGCGTTCCGCCTTCTCCAGTACGAGGACGGTGGCACCGTCCAACGCCGGCCGGCCGGGGTCGTCGACGGTGAGTGTGTCGTACATCCGGATCAGCCGCGGCTGCCGCAGACGGCGGTGCAACTCGACCTCGCGGTCGATGAGTTCACGCAGATGGGCGAGTTGGCGGGGGGTTCCGGTGCCGGTCGGCAGGAACTTCAGGGCGACCGTGCGGGGCGGCTCCTCGCCGGTGCCCGTCAGGTCCTCGCCCGTGCGGCGGCCCTCGTACACGCTCCCGAAGGCCCCCGTCGCGATCGGGTCCCGCACCTCCCAGACGCCCACCCGGTACCCCTTGGGCACCGGCACGGCGTACGGCTCGGTCACCGGACCGCCCGGCCGGACGGGGAGGCGGCCAGGACCACCAGATCGTCCTCGCGGACGAGGTCGAAGCGGAGTGCGAGGGAGACCAGGGACTCCTTCTTGCCGTTGAGGCGCGGGCCGCTGTCCGCCTCCTCCGGGCCCGGCTTGAGGCGCAGCTTCACGGCCAGGTAGTCGATGTTCCACTGCACCGAAGTGCGGGACGCGGCGGGCCAGTTGGGGCGCAGCCGGTCGACGACCTGGTCGACGGTCGGCAGCGGCGCGTGCGGTTCACCGCGCAGGCGGGGCTCGCACAGGGCCGCGAGGACCGCGAAGTAGCGCTTGGTGCGGTCGACGGAGAAGGCGGGGGCGGTGGTGGCGCCGTCGAGGCCGCCCTCGGAGTGGAGGTAGTCGTGGCGCGGCGCCCACACCTCGACGGCCAGGAGGTCCCCGGCGGCCGGCAGCACGATCCGCGAGAACTCGAAGGGTACGGGGGCGTCCAGGCGGCCCGGGCCGACCTTCATGTGCTCGCCGGCGCCCTCCGGGTTCTCCACGACGTACGTCTGCTCCCGGCTGAGGTTGCTCAGTATCCAGAAGGCGCCCTGCGCGGTGATCTCACCGGCCCTGCGGGAGACGCCCTTGTGGGGGATCTCCACGTCGCAGTCGGCGCTGCGCCCGAACGTCAGCCGCTCGCCGGGCGCCAGCTTGAGCTGGGTGCGAGTGGAACGGTCCTCCGTGGTCGGCGGAGGTACCACGATGATGCTGTACAAGGTGCGTCTCCCGTGCCTGCCGGCTACCCAGGTCAGAGTAGGGCGACGCACCAGGGCCGTGTCCCCCTCGGACGGGGAGACACGGCCCTTGGCGATTTATTGGCGCGAACTGTGCAGTGGCGCCGGGCGGTTCACTGTCGTATGCGGTTGAACCAGGCGGTTCCGTTCGCGTTGCCGGCGAACACGGCTATCAGAATGCCGAGAACCGTGTGGAGCAGGCCCACGATCACGAAAGGGTAGAGGCCCAGCATCGCGGTGATGACGCCGAAGACGATGGCCGTGATCCGGACACGGTTGCCGCCGTCGCTGAACTTCAACGCCAGCACGGCCGCGAACACCGCCCAGGCCAGCGAGAACACCACCAAGGCCCACAGCACGCCGCTCGAGTACTCCTTGATCTTCTCGAACGAGGCGTCGCTCTCGACACCGGAACTCGTCGTCCTGCGAACGACCCCGGCGACGAAGGCGAACAGGGCCACGCCGATGAGCTGCAGGGGAACGATCACCCACAGCAGCACCCGGCCCGCGCTCACGGTGCCCGGCATCGTCGTCATCACGGGAGCGCCGCCGTAGGGGCCCACCGGGGGAGCCGTGGGGTAGCCGTAGCCCGGCTGCCCGCCCTGTTGCGGGCCGTACGGGTTGTTGGGGCCGCCGAAACTCATGGGGGGTGTTCCTCCGTGAAATGGGGTGGAGCAGCGCTCAGTTCGTGCGGATCACGATCGACGAGCAGACCTTGTCGGCGAACGTCTGGCGCTTGGCGTCCCAGGCCGGCCACAGCCAGCCGAGGTAGCAGGCGAGGCTGTCCAGGAAGTGCGCGAGCCGGCGCACGAAGGCCATGCCGACGCCCAGGGGCTGTCCGTCGGCCTCCCGCACCAGGCGGATGCCGACCGCCTTCTTGCCGACCGTCTGGCCGGTCTGGCCCTCCTTGATCAGCTGCCAGATCGCCAGGCCGATGATGGCGAGGTAGCCGATGATCGCCACGGCCCAGGTCTTGGAGACCCCGCCGACGATGACGATGATGTAGGGGACCAGGAACACGAGCCCGTCCACCAGCGTGCCCAGGAAGCGCTGACCCCAGTTCGCGTACGGCGGCTGCATGCCGTAACCCGGCTGCTGCGGGTAGCCGTAGCCGGCCGGGGCCTGCGGCGCCTGCGGGTAGCCGTAGCCCTGCTGCGGCGGCACGCCCTGCGGGGCCTGCTGCGGGTAGCCGTAGGGCTGCTGCTGACCGGGCTGCTGGGGGTAGCCGTAACCGGGCTGCTGCGGCGGCTGCTGCGGCTGGCCGTAGGGGTTGTTCGGGTCGCCGTAACTCATGGCGGGATTCCTCCGTTGCGCATATGGGGACATTGCGGATTGCGCGGAGGAATCACACGATGTGAGCGGTTTGCCCCCCGAACACGAACCGCGATACTGCGCCGTTCATCGTTCTTTACGGCCGCTCGCCTTGTCCAGTGGCATTTCGCATGTGTTGTGCAAGTGCAATCTTGCCGATCATGACCGTCCCGCCGGTACGGCACCCGGATTGGAACCGGGGGCCGGTCATCCGCGAGGATGGGGGCATGACCGCCCAGATTCTCGATGGCAAGGCCACCGCAGCCGCGATCAAGTCCGATCTGACCGCCCGCGTGGCGGCGCTGAAGGAGAAGGGCGTCACGCCCGGCCTCGGCACGATCCTCGTCGGGACCGACCCCGGCAGCCAGAAGTACGTCGCCGGCAAGCACCGCGACTGCGCCCAGGTCGGCATCGCCTCCATCCAGCGCGAACTGCCTCAGACGGCGACGCAGGAGGAGATCGAGGCGGTCGTCCGGGAGCTGAACGAGGACCCGGCCTGCACCGGCTACATCGTCCAGCTGCCGCTGCCCAAGGGCATCGACGAGAACCGGATCCTGGAGCTGATGGACCCGGACAAGGACGCCGACGGCCTGCACCCGATGAACCTCGGGCGTCTCGTCCTGAACGAGCCGGCCCCGCTGCCCTGCACCCCGAACGGTGTCCTCACGCTGCTCCGTCAGTACGGCGTCGAGATCAAGGGCGCCGAGGTCGTGGTCGTCGGCCGCGGTGTCACCATCGGCCGCCCGATGCCCCTGCTGCTCACCCGCCGCAGCGAGAACGCGACCGTGACCCAGTGCCACACCGGCACCCGCGACCTGTCCGCGCACCTCAGGCGCGCGGACATCATCGTCGCCGCCGCCGGTTCGGCCCATCTGATCCGGCCCGAGGACGTGAGGCCGGGCGCCGCCGTCCTCGACGTCGGTGTCTCGCGCAGCGCCGAGGGCAAGATCGTGGGCGACGTCCACCCGGGCGTCGCCGAGGTCGCCGGCTGGATCTCCCCGAACCCCGGCGGTGTCGGCCCGATGACCCGCGCCCAGCTGCTCGTCAACGTGGTCGAGGCGGCGGAGCGCAGTGCCGGCTGAGGCGAAGCGCCCCCAGGGGGCGGCGAAGCAGCCCGAGCGGGCGGTCGAGGACCCCGAGGGGCAGGCCGAGGAGACCGTGCGCGACGCGATCAGCGCGCCCGACGCCGAGGGCAGGCCGCGCCGCGTGACGCGCCGCTTCCCACTGTTCACGAAGGACACCGCACGTCCCGAGGGCGGCGGCCGGGCGGCTCCCGGCGATGCCCCGGCGCCCGCCCGGCAGTGGCCGATCCTCGCCGTCCTCGGCCTGGTCGGGCTCGGCCTGCTGCTGACCGCGCTGGACGTCTTCCGGTACGGCACCCTGCTGATCGGCATCGCCCTGGTGGCCGGCGCCGCGCTGCGCTGGATCCTGCCGGACGTCGGCATGCTCGCCGTACGCTCCCGCTTCACGGACATCGTGACGTACGGCGTGCTGGGCCTGGCGATCGTGCTGCTGGCGATGATGGTGCAGCCGCACCCGTGGCTGCAGATTCCGTTCCTGAAGGACACGCTGCATTTCACGGTGAGCAGTTAGCTGCGCGGTAAGCGTTTCCTGCGCTGAGTCGGGTCGTACATCGTGTACGGGGCCGTCGTGGCTGGTCGCGCCGTTCCCCGCGCCCCTTCGGGGCGCCGGGAACCAACGGGGGGTCTGTGTCGTCACCTGGTCAGGACGGGCAATGCGAGACCTGGTGGAGGTGCGCGATGGGCGGCTGGCAGCCGCTGCCGGACGATCTGCCGCCGGAGGTGCGGCACTTCGTGGAGCAGCTGCGGCTCCTCAAGGACCGGACGGGGCTCAGCCTCGTCTCGCTCGGCGCCCGCACCGCCTACAGCAAGTCCTCCTGGCACCGCTATCTCAACGCCACCCAGCCGCCGCCCCGGCAGGCGGTCGCCGCCCTCTGCCGGATCGCGGGCCTCGCCGACACGGAGGCCGAGCGGTTCGGGGTGCGCTGGGAACTGGCGGTGCAGGCCTGGCCGCGCCCGGCCGCCCTCCCCGCGAGACCCGCCGGCAGCTCCGGGGGAGCCGAGGAGCCGGGCGAGGAGTACGAGGACGACCCCACCCTGCCCTGGTGGGACACGCCCGAGGAGCCCCGTCGGCGGCCGGATGGACGGCTGCTTCTGTATGCAGTACTGCTGCTGCTCCTCATGCTGGTGATCGCGGTCGTGGGCATCCTCGCGCTCGGGTGAGGTGCCCTTGAGCGGGGTGAATGCGCCCGTGACGGGCGAGGTTGTCCATGTGTGTCTACGGTGTCGATGTATTGACAAGTTTGCGGATTTGACACGGAGTTGTTCGATGAGGGCCCTAGGGTAGGCGGGTCCGGCCGGGCGGCGGAGGGGGCCGCCGGTGGGACACTGGACCGCGGTCGCGTCGGCGTGCAACGGTGCATTCCGGACCGCCCCAACGCTCCCGTGCGCCCCCATCCCGGGAACTGAGATCCTTACTGGGCGCATCCCTGTGGGTAGCCAGAACGGGCACCACGCGCGGGGGAACGCGAGGAACACCAGCACCAACCGGGGGGAAGAGGGGGGAAGCAATGCCTCGTTGGAGGGCCTTGCCGGACGAACTCGATCCGCAGGTCAGGGAGTTCGCGAGCCAGCTGCGCCGGCTCGTGGACCGCAGTGGCCTGAGCATCGCGTCGGTGGCCGACCGCACGGGTTACAGCAAGACGTCCTGGGAGCGGTATCTGAACGGCCGGCTGCTCGCGCCCAAGGGCGCGATCGTGGCGCTGGCCGAGGTCACGGGTACCAACCCGATCCATCTGACGACCATGTGGGAGCTCGCCGAGCGTGCCTGGAGCCGTTCGGAGATGCGCCACGACATGACCATGGAGGCCATCCGCATCTCCCAGGCGCGCGCCGCGCTCGGTGAGTTCGGGGCGCCTCCCGCCAATGCCAAGGCGAGCAGCAAGGGCAGTGCGACGGCCCGCAGGTCCGGCAGCGCGACGGCGACGCCGGGGATCGCGGGACCGGCGGGCGTGGCGCCGACGGTGCCGCCGCAGCCGGCGGGCCCGGAGGTGCGGGACGCGGCGGACGTGGTACGGGAGCGCGGCGCATCACCCTCGGTGGATGCGCCGGAGAGTTCCTCCGGCGCCAATTCCTGGGGGCTGGCCGGGTACAAGGGCCCGGCGCCGTCCGGTGGGCGTGCTGCCGGGGCCGCGGCTCCGGCGCCGCGGCCGGCGGCCGGCGGTCAGGGCTGGACACCGCAGGAGCCGAGTCCGTTCGGTGAGCCGCCGCAGGGGCCGCGGCCCGGTGGGGGTGCCTCCTCGGGCGGTGGCAGGCGGAGGCTGACGATGTTCCTCGCGGGTCTCGTCGGCGTACTGGTCGTGATAGCGGCCGTGTTCTATCTGACCGACAACGGCTCGGGCAAGAAGAACGAGGGCGGTGCCTCGCCGTCCCCGTCCGTCAGCGCCCAGACCGACCTGCCGGCCGGAGTGAAGTGCAGTGGCGCCTCCTGCACCGGCAAGGACGCGGAGGCCATGGGCTGCACCAAGGACGCGGCATCCGTCACCACCGCCAAGACCGCCGTCGTCGGCACGTCCACGGTCGAGGTGCGCTACAGCAAGACGTGCGGCGCGGCGTGGGGCCGTATCACCCAGGCCACCCAGGGCGATTCCGTCCAGGTGACCGCGGGTGGGGCCAAGGAGAGCGACAGCATCACGGCCGCCGGGGACAACATCGCCTACACGCCGATGGTCGCGGTCAAGGACGCGGGCGAGGCCACGGCCTGCGCGACGCTGGCGTCCGGGCAGAAGGGCTGCACGAAGTAGGGCGGAAAGCAGGGCGGAAGAAGGGGCGGCCGCCCGTCCGGGAGAGGGGGGACTGGGGCGGCCGCCGTGGGGGGACCGACCGAGCCGGACTCCCGTGGGGGTACGGTTCGCGTGCCCGGGATGGGGGCGACTATTCCTGCCGTCCCGCTTTTCTTCTGAGCCGGTTGAGTCGCCGGTTCACTCTGTGGGACGGGCCACACGGACCCGCGCGTCCGGCATCCCGGATGCGCGATAGCCTGACCGGTGGATCTCTCTTGATACCAAGAGATCGATCATTTGTACGTCCGTCCGCACCCCAGGGCAAGGACGCCCACCGCCAGCTGTCATACGGAGAACGCCATGACCCGCACTCCCGTGAACGTCACCGTCACCGGCGCGGCCGGCCAGATCGGTTACGCCCTCCTCTTCCGCATCGCCTCCGGCCAGCTGCTCGGCGCGGACGTGCCGGTCAAGCTGCGCCTGCTGGAGATCACGCCCGCGCTGAAGGCCGCCGAGGGCACGGCCATGGAACTCGACGACTGCGCGTTCCCGCTCCTGCAGGGCATCGACATCACGGACGACCCGAACGTCGCCTTCGACGGCACCAACGTCGCCCTCCTCGTGGGCGCCCGCCCCCGCACCAAGGGCATGGAGCGCGGTGACCTGCTCGAGGCCAACGGCGGCATCTTCAAGCCGCAGGGCAAGGCCATCAACGACAACGCCGCGGACGACATCAAGGTCCTCGTCGTCGGCAACCCGGCCAACACCAACGCGCTCATCGCGCAGGCCGCCGCCCCGGACGTACCGGCCGAGCGCTTCACCGCGATGACCCGCCTCGACCACAACCGCGCGCTGACGCAGCTCGCGAAGAAGACGGGCTCGACGGTCGCCGACATCAAGCGCCTGACGATCTGGGGCAACCACTCCGCCACCCAGTACCCGGACATCTTCCACGCCACCGTCGCCGGCAAGAACGCCGCCGAGACCGTGAACGACGAGAAGTGGCTGGCCGAGGAGTTCATCCCGACCGTCGCCAAGCGCGGCGCGGCGATCATCGAGGCCCGCGGCGCGTCCTCCGCCGCCTCGGCCGCCAACGCCGCCATCGACCACGTCCACACGTGGGTCAACGGCACCGCGGACGGCGACTGGACCTCCATGGGCATCCCCTCGGACGGCTCCTACGGCGTCCCGGAGGGCCTGATCTCCTCCTTCCCGGTCACCACCAAGGACGGCAAGTACGAGATCGTCCAGGGCCTGGACATCAACGAGTTCTCCCGCGCCCGCATCGACGCCTCCGTGAAGGAGCTCGAGGAGGAGCGCGAGGCGGTCCGCGGCCTCGGCCTCATCTGAGCCTCCCCGTCGACGGTTCTGTCACGACCCTGCACGGGCCCCGTTCCGGTTCTTTCCGGAACGGGGCCCGTGGCCGTTTTCGCCGCTACCGTCAGAAGCGGTACCCAATGGGGGGATTCGGGGGGCGTGTCATGAGCGGTTGGGACGGTTACGACGACGGCCGCTCCGGCTTCGGGCCGGAGCGTGAACCGAGCGAGGAGAGAGGCCAGGCGGCCTGGGCCGCCCAGCAGCCGGCGACTCCACCGCCCTGGTCGTCGGCCGAGACGCAGACGGGTCAGGCGCCACCGCCCTGGGGCTACGCACCGACGCCCACGGGCGGCGTCCTGCCGCCGACCTGGCCTCCGCCACCACCTCCCGCGCAGCCGCGCGGCAGAGCCCGCCGTGTCCTGGCGGTCCTCGCGGCCACGCTCGTCCTCGGCGCGGGCGGCGGAGCAGGCGCCTGGTACCTCACCCGCGACCAGGCGCGCGGCACCGCGGCCGCGCCCGCGACGAGCGTGAGCGTCACCGTCACGGCGACCCCGCCACAGAGCCCGACGCCCACCCCCACCGCGTCCGCCTCGCTCCTGACGTCCTCGTCCCCCTCCGTCGGCTACCGCCGCGCCCAGGACCCCGTCGGCTACTCGATCGACGTTCCGAAGGGCTGGACCCGGCGTGCGGAGCAGGGCAAGCTCGCGCGGATCGTCTACTACGACGCTCCCTCCGACGGCCGTCAACTGCAGATCTTCGAGGTCACCGAGGCCACCCCGTACGAGTCGCTGACCCTCGCCGAGACCGACCCCGGCTACGGCTTCGCCAAGCAGCCCGGCTACCAGGTCGTCGAGCGCGACCACGGCGACACCTGGGCGGAGCTGACATACCGCTACGACGACAGGCACAAGGGCACCCGCCAGGTCATCGACCACCGCTTCCGGGCGGCCGACGGCACCCTCTACGCGATCCGCTCCAGCGGCCCCGCGGACCTCGCCCCCGAACGGGTCCGGGAGCCGCTGAGGATGGCGGTCGGCTCCTTCTGCCCGGCCGGGGCGCAGTGCTGAGTTCCGCCCAGCTGTTCGATGGACCGGGCCGAGGGTTGCCGCGGGCGGCAGGGCCCATGAGTCGACCAGTCCGACGAGATCGGTGTCCCGGACGATGAACAGCGAGGCCGGGAAGGTGGCGACCGCCCCCACCACCCGGCGTCTCAGGCCGAGTTCGGCGAGGCCGTGTCCACCGGCCCGTGCAGCCTGCCCCGCAGCGGCGTGCCGCTCCGGCTCCCGCCGCTGCACCTGGGCCTCGCCTGGCCCCCGCGGCACGACGCCGACCCGGCACACGCCTGGCTGCGGCGGACGGTCCGGGAACTGCTCGCCCGGTGGTCAGCCGGCCGGGCCCGACAGCCGTTTCTCGAACCAGTGGTCGCCGTAGACGTGGTCGACGTAGGCGGGGATCTCCGTGTAGCCGCACGCCCGGTACATCGCTTGCGCCTCGGTGAGGCTCGCATGGGTGTCGAGGCGTACGACGGTGCAGCCGCGCGCGACGGCCGCCTCCTCCAGCGCGCCGAGGATCCGGCGGGCGAGGCCGAGGCGCCGGGCCTCCGGACGCACCCACACGTGCCGGATCTCGCCGACGCCGGGTTCCAGACGGCGCAGTGCCCCGCAGCCCACCGGGCGGCCCTCCTCGTACGCGACGAAGAACGCGCCCGCCTCGCCGGACACCTCCTCCGGCCCCACCAGGTCGGACTTGTCGAAGCCCTCGGGAAAGCGCGCGTCGATGTCGGCGGCGTACGCGTCCAGACAGGCGCGGGCGTCCGGGGCGGCGCCGTCGACGAGTTGGACGGTGATGGCGGCCAGGCGCAGCAGGCGCTGCGAGGTGGCCATCGCCTCGATCAGCTGCGCCCGCTGGCCGGGGGAGAGGCTGTCCAGCAGGCCTGCCGCGAGGGCGTTGGCCCGGCGGTTCTGCTCCTTGACCTCGACGTGCCCGGCGGGCGTCGGCCGGGCCATGCGCAGCCGGTTGTCGCCCGGGTGGACGCTGAGCCGGACCAGGCCCTGTGCCTCCAGCGCCTTCGCCATGCGGCTGAGGTAGCCGGCGTCGAGACCGAGGCGGCTCCTGAGTTCCCGGAGGGAGACCCCGTCCGGGTTCCCGGCGATCTCGAACAGCAGACGCGCCTCGCCCAGCGGGCGGTCCTGGCCGAGGTAGTGGTCGTCCAAGGCCCCGATACGGCGTGTGAAGTAGCGGTTGAACCGGCGGAGGGCCGCCACCTGCTCCGTCGGCACCGGGTCCGTACGTCCTGGCTCCATTCTTTGACTTTAGTCAAAGAATACGGAGCCGTCCATCCTTGCCCTCCGTGTCCGTCCCTTGGCATTCCGCTTCCACCCGCCCCACCGGCCCCTCTATGCTGATGGTTTGTCAACTGAACGTCTGACAACGGTCTTTCCACGCATCGGGGGAGTTCGCGTGAGTACCGCATATGTGCCACAACAACCGCAGCCGACGACGCCCACAGCGGCGCCACCCACACCACCGCCCACTCCGCCGCACGCCAGCGAGGCGACCCGGCTGCTGTGCGCGGGCACCTATCTGGACTCCGGTTACCGCGACCGAGTGATCGAGGAACTGCACCTCAACGAGCAGCGCATCGTCGCGCCCTCGCTCGGCTTCGACGCCGCCCGCGTCCTCGCGCACGCCCTGCGCGCCCGCCGCCAGGAACTCCTGTGGGCGGGGGCGATCCTCGGACTGTGGGTGGTCGGCTCGGCCCTCAGCGGAGGGCTGCTGCTCCTCTTCCTCTGGCCGAGCGTGCTGCTCGCCCTCGCACCGTGGGTCAGGGGCCGCGGCGAACAGCCACCGCTGTACCGCCGGGTCGCCGCGTTCCTCGTCCGCTGGTGGGGCCGTATCTTCTTCGCGACGATACTGGTCCTGAGCGTCGTCGCCGCGTTCGGCGGCGGTTCGGACGACACCCGTTCCTCCTCCTACGGTTCGTACGGCTCCGACTACGGCTACGGCTACTCGGACTCGCCGAGCATCGGCGACGCGTTCTCGCCGGGCGGCATCGCCGACGTGATCAAGCCGTGGCAGGCCTGGCTCACGCTCGCCGTGTTCGCGCTCATCGCCTGGTGCGTGCACTCCCAGCGCCACCAGTTCAGCCGCGCACTGGCCGCCGAGCTCTCCCCGCAGCGCTTCCCGGACGCCGCCTCCGACCCCGCCGAGCAGGTCGAGAACCCCCGCTTCCAGCGGCTGAAGCAGCGCATCCGCGTCGAGCAGCACGCGCCGCTGGTCATGTACCACGAGGCGCGTCCGTTCTGCGGGGCCGGAGCGGCGTACGACACCTGGGTGCTGGCCGTCGAGCTGAAGCCGGACAAGCTGGAGAAGCAGCAGCCGCTCAGCAACGGCGCGGTCCTGAAGCGGATCCGCCCGCTGCTCGAACAGCTCCGCATCCCGGCCGAGTACGCGGGCCCGGGTGTGCGTGACCGGCTGCGCTGGCTGGAGATCGACGAGTGCGTGTTCCTGCCCGCGGAGGGACTGCTCACCCGGGACCAGGCGCCGTACACCCCGCAGGCCTTCGAGGAGCACCGCGCGCGGGCGGTCGAGGAGGGTGCCGAGAAGCGGCGGCACTTCCTGCGCATCCGCGTCGGCGGCTGGGAGGAGGAGCTGGTCGTCACCGTCTTCGTGCGCATCCACACGCAGGGCCGGATGCTGATGCTGGAGATAGCGCCGCATGTGCTGACGCCGGTGCGTGCGGACTTCAAGGACGCCGACCGTACGGCGCACCGGTTCCGCAACAACAATGTGCTGGGCAAGGTGGTCGGCGCCGTGGTCCTGGTGCCCGCCTCGGCGGGGCGCTCCTTGGCCCAGCTCGGCCGCGGTCTGGTGTACGTGTGGCGGCTGCTGACCGGCGGGTACGCGGGCGCGCTGCCCGACGGCCCGGCGCTGTCGGTGCGTGAACTGGGCTCGACGCCCACCGGCTCGCTCTTCCAGGAGATGGACGTGGCGCGCTATCTGAAGAGCGTGCAGGACCGGGTCGCGAACGGGGTGCGGGCCGCGCTCGCCGAAGCCGGTTACGAGACCGGGGAGTTCATGCAGAAGGTCGTGAACATCAGCAACGGCGACGTGCACATCGGCAACATCTCCGGGAGCAACAACTCGATCGCGGCGGGCATGCAGAACTCCGCCTCGTCGTCCCACTCCTCGGGTTCCAATGTCTCGGGCGGCGCGGCGCCGCAGAAGGGGAACGACAGCAATGGCCAGTGAACAGCCGAGCATCAGCATCGGTGACATCTCGGGCAGCAACAACGCGGTCGCCGCCGGCCACAACGCGAGCGCCGAAAGCCATGTGCACCACGGCACGGGAGCGCAGCCGGACGAGGAGACCCGTCAACTCCTCGCGGCCGTGCGGAAGCTGCGGGAAGACCTGGCGCTGGTGAACAGCACCGGGCAGACGGTCGCGCTCGGCGAGGCGCTCGCCGACACGGAGGCCGAGATCACCCGCACCGGCCAGGCGGGGCCCACCCGCCGCCAGCGCCTGCGCGAACTGCTCACCGACTCCCAGGCCCTGGTCACCTTCCTCTCCTCCGCCGGCGCCCTGGCCGGCCTCCTGGGGCGGTGAGAGGGACACGATGAGCGGGGGACAGCGGTACTGGAACGAGGACACCCAGCGCTGGGAGGACGGCACGGGTGGCAGCCCGGCGGCCGAACCGACGCTGCCGGCGCCGACGCCTGCGAACGAGGGGGTGCCGGCCGCCGGCCCGGCCTACCCGGCGCCCCCGACCTCGACTCCCACCGTGGGGACGCAGGCTCCCACCGTGGGGCCGGAGGCTCCCACCGTGGGCCCACAGGGCTGGCCCGCCGGCGGTGCGGACAGCGCCTGGCACGGCCCGGGGGCCGAGGGGGCCGTGCCGGAGTGGTCCAGCGGTGCCTCCTGGCCGCCCCCGGAGCCGCTCCCCGCCCCAGCCCCCGCCGCAGGGCTCAACCGGCGGCTCGTCTGGTCCGTGGTCGTCGGTGCCGCCGTGGTCGGGGTCGCCGTCAGCCTCGTACTGACCCTGGTGGTCGGCAAGGACGACGGGGCGGGGAAGAAGCACGTGGCGGCGAGTTCCGCGCCGTCCGCGACGGCCTCCTCGTCGCCGGACGTGTCGCAATCGCCGTTCGCCGACGGCACGGCATCACCCTCCCCCTCGGCCTCCGTGCCGCCCGCCGGGTACGAGCTGCGTGACGACACGGAGGGGTTCCGGATCGCGATACCCGAGGGGTGGTCGCGCAGCAGCGTCGCCTCGCAGTACGGGATGGCCGTGGTCAACTACCGCACCGCCGACCGGGAGCACCGGCTGCAGGTGTACCAGGTGCAGGAGTCGTCCCCCGACGCTTCCTTCAAGCTGTATCTGTCCGACCAGACGCCCAAGCCCGCCGGTTTCAAGAAGCTCGATCTGCAGAAGCTGGACGACGGCGAGTTCACCGGCTCACGGCTGGAGTACCAGGCCGACACGATCAAGGGCGAGCCCGACATCGGCACCTGGCACGTCTACGACGAGCGTTTCGTCGCGGCGGACGGCAACATCTACGCCATCGCCTCCTACGGCCCCGACTCCGACAGCCACGAAGACCAACTCGCCCAGCTCACCACGGCGTTGGACTGGTTCTGCCCGCCCTACACGACCTGCGACCCGGATCCGGGCACCGACTGACCGCTCTCCGTTGCATTCCGCTCCCATTTCGCCCTGTTTGCCCGCATTTTCAGTGACGCAGCGCACTTTTCGCCATGGATTGCGCATGCAACCGGAGGCGGGGGGCAGGTGCTCACGGTCCTCGTGAGGGACACACGTGTCACTCAGGGGCACCGAACAGGAACGGAAGGCAATACGGATCATGGCGGAGAGAGCGGAAACCCAGGGGCTGGACGCGCAGGCGACCATCCACGTGGCAGGGGAGTGGCGGGAAGCCTGCTCCGGTGCCACGCGCGAGATCATCGACCCCGCGGACGGCCAGGGCTTCGCTCTGGTCGCGGAGGGCGACGAGAAGGACACGGACCTGGCGGTCGCGGCCGCCCGGCGCGCCTTCGACCACGGCGACTGGCCCCGCACCCCCGTGGCCGAGCGCGCCGCCCTGCTGCGCCGCGTCGCCGACCTCCTCGTGCGCGACCGCGAGCGGCTCGGGCTGTTGGAGAGCCGTGACGCCGGAAAGACCGTCGAAGAGGGCCGGGTCGACATCGACTGCGTCGCCGACGCCTTCCGCTACTTCGCCGACCTGGTGGCCGGCGAGGCTCCGGGCCGGGTCGTCGACGCGGGCTCGCCCGACATCCACAGCGTCGTCGTGCACGAACCGGTCGGGGTCTGCGCACTGATCACCCCCTGGAACTACCCCCTCCTCCAGGCCAGCTGGAAGATCGCCCCGGCTCTCGCGGCGGGCAACACCTTCGTGATCAAGCCGAGCGAGATCACCCCGCTCACCACCATCGCGCTCATCGACCTGCTCTCCGAGGCCGGGCTCCCCACCGGCGTCGCGGGCATCGTCACCGGCCCCGGCCACACGGTCGGTGCCCGGCTCGCCGAGCACCCCGACGTCGACCTGGTCTCCTTCACCGGCGGCCTGGTCAGCGGCACCAAGGTGGCGCAGGCCGCCGCCCCGAGCGTCAAGAAGGTCGCCCTGGAACTCGGCGGCAAGAACCCCAACGTCGTCTTCGCCGATGCCTGCGCGACGGACGAAGGGTTCGACACCGCCGTCGACCAGGCCCTGAACGCGGCCTTCATCCACAGCGGCCAGGTCTGCTCGGCCGGCTCCCGCCTCATCGTCGAGGAGTCCGTACGGGAGCGCTTCGTCGCCGAGCTCGCCCGCCGCGCCGCCCGGATCCGCCTGGGCCGCGGCACCGAGGACGGCGTCGAGTGCGGCCCCCTCGTCTCCGCGCAGCAGCGCTCCAAGGTCGAGTCGTACGTCGCCTCCGCGCTCGCCGAGGGCGCGGTGCTGCGGACCGGCGGCAAGCGCCCCGAGCCCTCGCCGGAGCGCCCCGCGGCCGGCTACTTCTACGAGCCGACCGTCCTCGACCAGTGCCACCGCGAGATGCGCGTCGTGCGCGAAGAGGTCTTCGGGCCCGTCCTCACGGTGGAGACGTTCCGCACCGAGGACGAGGCCGTTGCTCTCGCCAATGACACGGAGTACGGCCTCGCGGGCGCCGTGTGGACCGCCGACGCGGGGCGGGCCCGGCGGGTCGCGGGCCGGCTGCGGCACGGGACCGTGTGGATCAACGACTTCCACCCCTATCTTCCGCAGGCGGAGTGGGGCGGGTTCGGCAAGAGCGGGGTGGGGCGTGAGCTCGGCCCTGCGGGGCTGGCGGAGTACCGCGAGAGCAAGCACGTTTACCAGAACCTGGCGCCGAAGCCTGTGCGCTGGTTCGCCGGATAGCGCTATCGGGCGACTACGGATGTGCCGCGATGGTCGTCCGTCGTCTGCTGCCTTGTTGTGGCTGGTCGCGCAGTTCCCCGCGCCCCTATAGGGGCGCTTCTGATCCCCCCACTGGAGTTGTACCCCCATGTCCGAGAATCCCCACATATACGACTACGTCGTCATCGGCGGCGGGACCGCCGGTTCCGTCATCGCCTCCCGCCTCACCGAGGACCCGGACGTCACCGTGGCCGTCATCGAGGGCGGGCCCAGTGACGTCGGCCGTGAGGACGTATTGACGCTGCGCCGCTGGATGGGCCTGCTCGGCGGCGAGCTGGACTACGACTACCCCACCACGGAGCAGCCACGCGGCAACTCGCACATCCGGCACAGCCGGGCCCGGGTGCTCGGCGGCTGTTCCTCGCACAACACGCTGATCGCCTTCAAGCCGCTGCCGTCCGACTGGGACGAGTGGGAGGAGGCCGGCGCCAAGGGCTGGGGCGCGGTGCCGATGGAGGCGTACTACGCCCGGCTGCTGAACAACATCGTCCCGGTCGACGAGAAGGACCGGAACGACATCGCCCACGACTTCGTCGACGCCGCTCAGCAGGCGCTCGGCGTCCCCCGGATCGAGGGCTTCAACCGCGCGCCGTTCACCGAGGGCGTGGGCTTCTTCGACCTCGCCTACCACCCCGAGAACAACAAGCGGTCCTCGGCTTCGGTGGCGTATCTGCACCCGGTGATGGACGAGCGCGAGAACCTGACGATCCTCCTGGAGACCTGGGCGTACAGGCTGGAGCTGGACGGCACCCGGGCGGAGGGCGTGCACGTCCGTACGAAGGACGGCGAGGAGATCCTCGTACGGGCCCGCAACGAGGTGCTGCTGTGCGCCGGTGCCGTCGACTCGCCGCGGCTGCTGCTGCACTCGGGCATCGGTCCCCGCCAGGAGCTGGAGGCGCTCGGCATACCCGTGGCGCTCGACCTGCCGGGCGTCGGCGAGAACCTCCTCGACCACCCCGAGTCGGTGATCGTCTGGGAGACCCACGGCCCCCTTCCGGAGAACTCCGCGATGGACAGCGACGCCGGGCTGTTCGTGCGCCGCGACCCCGAACACCAGGGCCCCGACCTGATGTTCCACTTCTACCAGGTGCCGTTCACGGACAACCCGGAGCGGCTGGGCTACGAACGGCCCAGGTACGGCGTCTCGATGACGCCCAACATCCCGAAGCCGAAGAGCCGCGGCCGGCTGTACCTCACCAGCGCCGACCCCTCGGTCAAGCCCGCCCTCGACTTCCGGTACTTCACGGACGAGGACGACTACGACGGCCGCACCCTGGTCGACGGCATCCGCATCGCCCGCGAGATCGCGCGGACGGAGCCGCTGGCGAGCTGGCTCAAGCGCGAGGTGGCCCCCGGCCCGCACCTCACCGGCGACGAGGAGCTGAGCGAGTACGCGCGCAAGGTCGCGCACACCGTGTACCACCCGGCCGGGACCTGCCGTATGGGAGCGAGCGACGACGAACTGGCTGTCGTCGACCCGCAGTTGAGGATCCGGGGTCTGGAGGGCATCCGCATCGCGGACGCCTCCGTGTTCCCGACCATGACCGCCGTGAACCCGATGATCGGAGTGCTGATGGTCGGGGAGAAAGCCGTAGACCTGATCGGAAGTGGTGCGTGATGAACGCGACGAGCGTGATGAGCAAACCCGTCTTCTCCGTCGAGGGGCTGTGGAAGGTGTTCGGCCCCAAGGCCGACCGCGTCCCCGCCGACCCCGGACTGACCTCGCTGGAACCCGCGGAACTCCGCGCCCGTACGGGCTGCACCGCCGCCGTGCGTGACGTCTCCTTCGACGTACGCAAGGGCGAGGTGTTCGTGGTGATGGGCCTGTCCGGCTCCGGCAAGTCCACGCTGGTGCGCTGTCTGACCCGGCTGATCGAGCCGACGGCCGGCACGATCGCCATCGACGGCGAGGACGTCCGCGCCATGGACAGGTCCCGGCTGCGCGAACTGCGCCGCCACCGCGCCGCCATGGTCTTCCAGCACTTCGGCCTGCTGCCGCACCGCACGGTCCTCGACAACGTGGCGTACGGCCTGGAGATCCAGGGCGTGAGCAGGTCCGAGCGGCGGGCACGCGCCCAGGAGGTCGTCGCCAAGGTCGGCCTGGACGGCATGGAGCAGCGCCGCCCGAGCCAGCTGTCCGGCGGTCAGCGCCAGCGCGTGGGCCTCGCCCGCGCCCTGGCCGTCGACCCCGAGGTCCTGCTCTTCGACGAGCCGTTCAGCGCCCTCGACCCGCTGATCCGGCGGGACATGCAGGAGGAGGTGATCCGCCTGCACCGCGAGGAGGGCCGCACGATGGTCTTCATCACCCACGACCTGAACGAGGCCCTGAAGCTGGGCGACCGCATCGCCCTGATGCGCGACGGCCGGGTCGTCCAGCTGGGCACCCCGGAGGAGATCGTGGGCAGCCCGGCCGACGACTACGTCCGCGAGTTCGTCCGGGACGTGCCGCGCGAGCAGGTGATGACGGTGCGTACGGCCATGCGGGCCGCACCCGCGGGAGCGCCGGGCAACGGACCGGCGCTCGCCCCGGAGGCGACGGTCTCGGAGGCCATCGAGGCCGTCGCCCGCGCAGGCGCCCCGGCCCGCGTGATGGCCGACGGCCACTGCGTCGGAACGGTGGACGCGGACACGCTGCTGGGCGTGGTGGCGGGCACAGCCGCCGCCTCTGGGGCGGCACCCGTCCCACAGAAAGCGGCACCCGCTCAGCGCGGTCCCGCGACCCCGCCGCCCCCCAGCACCAACACGGAGGCCGTCTAATGGCAACAGTCACTGCACAGGCCCCTCGCCCAGCACTCCCCGCAGCCCTGAAACACCGCGCGGTTCAGAAAATCCTGTTCCTCGCCCTCGCCGCCGCAATCCTCGTCCCTCTGGCCAACGCCCAGTGGGCCAGCGGAAGTTGGCCCCAGGCCCTCACCGTCGACCTCTCCAAACCGCTGACCACCGCCAGCAACTGGATCATCGCCAACCGGGACAGCAACCCCCTGTTCCTCTACTTCTTCGGCTACATCAGCAACGCCGTCGTCATCTCCGTACGCGCCGTCTACCTCGTGCTCCTCGCCGCAGGCTGGGCCGGCGTCACGGCCCTCGGCGCCCTCGTCGCCTGGCGCGTCGCCGGAATCCGCCTCGCCCTCGGCACGGGTGCCGCGTTCCTGGCCTGCGGTCTGCTCGGCATGTGGGTGGCGACCATGCAGACGCTCGCGCTGATGGTCGTCGCCGTGCTCGTATCGGTCGTCGTGGGCGTGGTCCTCGGCCTCGCCGCCGGGCTCTCCGACCGCCTCGACCGCGCCCTGCGCCCCATCCTGGACACCATGCAGGTGCTTCCCGCGTACGCGTATCTGCTGCCCGTCGTCCTGGTCTTCGGCATGGGCGTGCCCGCCGCCGTCCTCGCGACCGTCGTCTACGCCGCACCGCCGATGGCCCGCCTCACCGCCCTCGGTCTGCGTGGCGCCGACAAGGAGGTCCTGGAGGCCGTCGACTCGCTCGGCGCCACCGCGCCCCAGCGCCTGCTGACCGCCCGCATCCCGCTGGCCCGCAAGGAGCTCCTCCTCGGCCTCAACCAGACGATCATGATGGCGCTGTCGATGGCCGTCATCGCCTCCGTCATCGGCGCGGGCGGCCTCGGTGACCGCGTCTACCAGGCCCTGGCCTCCGTCGACGTGGGCGCGGCGCTCGCGGCCGGCATCCCGATCGTGCTGCTCGCCGTCGTACTGGACCGCGTGACCGGTGCCGCGGGCGAGCAGGCCGGCGAGGAGCCCGGAAGTCTCCGCCCGTGGCTCTACGCGGCCGGCGCCGCCGTGGCCGTCGCGCTCGCCGGACGGCTGGCGGGCCGCCTCGACTGGCCCGACTCCTGGACGTTCGACATCGCCGAGCCGGTCAACCGTGCCGTCGACTGGATGACCGCGCACCTGTACTCGGGCGTGCCCGTCGTGGGCGGCACCGCCGACTGGGCGGGCCACTTCACCACCTGGGTGCTGAACCCGGTCCGCAGCGGACTGCAGGCGCTGCCCTGGTGGTCGGTCCTGCTCGTCGTCGCCGCTCTCGCGTGGCTGATCGGCACCTGGCGCACCGCGCTCACCGCGGTCCTCGCCATGGCCGCGATCGGCGTGCTCGGCGTGTGGCAGCCCTCGCTCGACACGCTCTCCCAGGTGCTCGCGGCCGTCGCCGTCACCCTGGTCATGGGCTTCGCCATCGGTATCGCCGCGGCCCGCAGCGACCGTGTCGAACGGGCCCTGCGCCCCGTCCTGGACGTCTTCCAGACGATGCCGCAGTTCGTGTACCTGATCCCGGTGGTCGCGCTGTTCGGCGTGGGCCGCGCGCCCGCCGCGGCGGCCGCCGTCGTCTACGCGCTGCCCGCCGTCGTCCGCATCACCACACAGGGCCTGCGCCAGGTCGACCCGGCCGCCCTGGAGTCGGCCCGCTCGCTCGGCGCGACCCCCGCCCAGCAGCTGCGCCAGGTGCAGCTCCCGCTGGCCCGCCGGGCGTTGCTGCTCGCCGTCAACCAGGGCGTGGTCCTCGTCCTCGCCGTCGTCGTCATCGGCGGCCTGGTCGGCGGTGGCGCGCTCGGCTACGACACCGTCTTCGGCCTGGCACAGGGCGACCTGGCGACCGGCCTGGTGGCGGGCGCCGCGATCGTCTGCCTCGGCCTGATGCTCGACCGGGTGACCCAGCCGACCGAACGCCGCACGAAGAAGGGAGCGTGACATGCGACTTCGTACGAGTGTGAGTACGACTGTGGGTACGGCCGCCGCGGTGGGCTCCCTGGTGCTGCTGACCGGCTGCGGCGCGGCCGACATGACCAAGCAGGCGTCCCCGTTCGCCAACGCCCAGGGCGCCAGGTCCGTGACCCTGTCGGTCCAGTCCTGGGTGGGTGCGCAGTCCAACGTGGCCGTCGCCCAGTACCTGCTGGAGCACAAGCTGGGCTACCGGGTCGACACCGTCCAGGTGGACGAGGTCCCCGCCTGGGACGCGCTCAGCCAGGGCCGTGTCGACGCCATCCTGGAGGACTGGGGCCACCCCGACCAGGAGAAGCGCTACGTCGACGACAAGAAGACCATCGCGCGCGGCGGCGGCCTCGGGGTGACCGGCCACATCGGCTGGTACGTGCCGACGTACCTGGTCAAGCAGCACCCCGACATCACCGACTGGAAGAACCTCAACAAGTACTCGTCGCTGTTCCGCACCGCGGAGAGCGGCGGCAAGGGCCAGCTGATGGACGGCTCACCGTCGTACGTCACCAACGACAAGGCGCTGGTGAAGAACCTGAAGCTGGACTACCAGGTGGTGTTCGCCGGCTCCGAGGCCGCGCAGATCACCCAGATGAAACAGTTCGCCAAGGAGAAGAAGCCCTTCCTGACGTACTGGTACGCGCCGCAGTGGCTGTTCAAGAAGGTCCCCATGACCGAGGTGAAGCTGCCGCCGTACAAGGAGGGCTGCGACACGGACCCGGCGAAGGTCGCCTGCGCCTACCCGCACACCCCGCTGCAGAAGTACCTCAACGCGGACTTCGCGAAGCGGGGCGGCAAGGCGGCGGCCTTCCTGAAGAAGTTCAAGTGGACGACCGAGGACCAGAACGAGGTCTCCCTGATGATCGCCGACCAGAAGCTGACCCCGGAGCAGGCGGCGAAGAAGTGGGTGGACGGCCACGCGTCCACGTGGAAGGCGTGGCTGTCCTGATCACTTCAGCTTCCCCAGCTGCCCGGCCATCCCCCGCAGCGCCAGCGCCGCCCAGCGCTGCAACCCGGGTCCGAAGGTGATGCGAGTGGCCCCGAGTTCGCCGAGTTCGGTGGTCGAGGGGCCCTTGCCGTCCAGCGTGCCGTGCACATTGATCGGCCCCTGGATCCCGGACCGCAGCAGCGGCAGCACGTCCGCCGGGGCGCCGATCGGATAGACGCAGTCGGCGCCCGCGGCGACGTACGACGCGGCCCGCTCGGTGGCCCGTTCGGGGTTTCCGTCCCCGTACTCGAACGTGTCGACGCGGGCGTTGACGAAGAGGGAGTCCCCGGCCGCGTACCGCACTTCGGCCAGCCACTCGGCGTGCTCGTGCGGGTCCTTGAGGACGCCCCCACTGGAGTCCTCCAGGTTGCAGCCCACGGCCCCCGCTTCCAGGAGCCGCTCCACCAGCTCCTTCGGTGCCAGCCCGTACCCGTCCTCGACGTCGGCCGACACGGGTACGTCCACGGCCCGTGCGATGCGCGCCACCGCAGCGAACATCTCGTCGGCCGGCGTCGACCCGTCCTCATGGCCGAGGGAGGCCGCGATCCCCGCGCTGGGCGTCGCGAGCGCCGGAAACCCGGCCTCGACGAACACCCGGGCACTGACGGCGTCCCAGGGCCCGGGCAGGACGAGGGGGTCACCGGGCTCGCGCCCGCGGTGCAGGGCGCGGAAGCCGTCCACCTTGCTCACCGGTGCCGTCCCGCCTCGTAGTGGCCGGGAGTCATGCGGCATGTCACAGCGAACCGGTTCCACGCGTTGATCACCGTGATCGCGGCGATCAGCCGGGCCAGCTCGGGCTCCTCGAAGTGCTTGGCGGCGTGCTCGTACACCTCGTCCCTGACGAAGCCGTCGGTCAGCACCGTCACCGCCTCGGTCAGCTCCAGGGCGGCGAGCTCCTTCTCCGTGTAGAAGTGCTTCGACTCCTCCCACGCCCCGAGCTGGACGATCCGCTCGACGCTCTCCCCGGCCGCGAGCGCGTCCTTGGTGTGCATGTCCAGGCAGAACGCGCAGTGGTTGAGCTGCGAGGCACGGATCTTCACCAGCTCCAGCAGCTTCGGGTCGAGGCCCTGCCGGGCGGCCGCGTCGAGACGGACCATCGCCTTGTAGACCTCGGGGGCGTGCTGGGCCCAGCGCAGCCGGGCGGGCTGCTCGGGCGCGTACACGGTGGCTTCTTCTGTCGTCATGCCCTCGACCCTAGAAGTGAGGCAGCCCAGCGGTATGGTCCATTCCCATGGCGAAATCCTGGGCCACTTTGGGCGTCGACCTGCACCTGGAGCCGACGGGGCCCGGACTTCGCAGAGGTCTCACCGACGCCCTGCGCGAGGCCGTCCGCACCGGCCGGCTGGCCCCCGGCACCCGGCTGCCCTCCTCCCGCACCCTCGCCGCCGACCTGGGCATCGCCCGCAACACGGTCGCCGACGCCTACGCCGACCTGGTCGCGGAGGGCTGGCTGACGGCGCGGCAGGGCTCGGGCACCCGGGTGGCCGACCGGGCGGTGAGCCGGCCCGCCGCACCCGCACCCCACCCCCGCACCGTCGACCGCCCCGCCTACGACCTGATCCCCGGCACCCCCGACCTGGCCTTCTTCCCCCGCGCCCAGTGGCTCAAGGCCGCCCGCCGCGCCCTCACCGCGGCCCCGTACCAGGCGCTCGACTACGGCGACCCGCGCGGCCGCATCGAACTGCGCACCGCCCTCGCCGACTACCTCGCCCGCGCCCGGGGCGTACGCACCGACCCCGAACGCATCCTGGTGTGCGCCGGCATCGCGCACGGCCTGCGCATCCTCGGCGCGGTACTGCGGGCGCGCGGCGCGAGCACCGTCGCCGTGGAGTCGTACGGCCTCTCCGTGCACTGGGACCTGCTGGCGGAGGCGGGTCTGCGGACGGTCCCGCTGCCGTTCGACGAACGGGGCACGAACCCGGGGGAGTTGACGGACGAGGACGCGGTCCTGCTCACCCCTGCCCACCAGTTCCCGATGGGCGGCACCCTGCACCGCGACCGGCGGGCCGCCGCCGTCGACTGGGCGCGCCGCACCGGCGGCCTGCTCGTCGAGGACGACTACGACGGCGAGTTCCGCTACGACCGTCAGCCCGTCGGCGCCCTCCAGGGCCTGGACCCGGACCACGTCGTCTACGCGGGCACGGCCAGCAAGTCCCTCGCCCCCGGCCTCAGACTGGCCTGGCTGGTCCTGCCGCCGGACCTCGCCCGGGAGGCGGCGAAGGCCAAGGGGCACATCGACTCCTGCGGGGCCCTGGACCAGCTGACCCTCGCAGAGTTGCTCACCTCCGGCGCGTACGACCGCCATGTGCGCGCCGCCCGGCTGCGCTACCGCCGCCGCCGGGACGCGCTCGTCGCGGAACTCGCGCGCAGGGCCCCGCAGGTCGGCGCCACCGGCATCGCGGCCGGCCTGCACGTGGTGCTGCGGCTGCCGCCGGGCACCGAGCAGGCGACGCTGCGGGCGGCGGCCTGGCAGGGCCTCGCGGTACACGGACTGCACCGCTACCGGCACCCGCTGGCGACCGTAGAGCCGCACGACGCGCTGGTGGTGGGCTACGGGACACCACCGGACAGCGCATGGGCGGGCACCCTGGACGCGCTGTGCGCGGCCCTGCCGGAACCGGCGGGGCCGTAACTACGCAGTTGCTGTGCACGAAGTCGATCGGGTCGATCCCCCGGTCGATCAGATACAGGGCGCCCAGCCGGCTCCGGCGGCCCATGTCGCCCATTCCCACCGGCCGTCGTTGAGCTGACGGTCGACGGGGCCCGCCGATTTACCAGCGGTTCAGCAGCCGGAGGAAGATTCGCTCACGCAGCCGCTTCCGTGGTCGTGGCGTCCGTCGTCGGCGCCTCCCCGAAGCGGGCCAGCGCCAGCGCCCCCGCGACGGCGACCAGGAATCCCAGCACCGCGAGCCAGGCGAGCCCCTCACGTGTGCGGTCCCCGAGCCACACCACACCCACCGCCGCAGGCCCGATCGTCTCGCCGATCACCATCCCGGCGGTGGCGGTGGTCACCGAGCCGCGCTGCAACGCTGACGTCAGCAGCAGGAAGGCGGCGCCCCCGCCGATGACGAGGGCGTAGGTCGCCGGGTTGGTCAGCAGTTCCGACGGTGCGAGCGAGTCGATCAGCCGCACCGACACCTCGACCACCCCGAACCCGAACCCGGCCCCGAGGCCGAGCACCAGCGCTCGCCCGCGCCCGGACCACCGGCCCCCGAACAGCCCGAGCAGCAGCACCACGACGGCGATCGCGAGCATCGCGTACTTCAGCGCCGTCGACCCCTCGCGGTCCCCCTCGGCTCCGGAGGCCAGCCCCAGCATGGCGAGCCCGGCGCACACCACCCCGACCGCACCCCACTCCGTCCCGCTCAGCCGCACCTGCAGCAGTCGCGCCGCGACCACCCCGGTCACCGCCAGGCTGGACGCGAGCGCCGCGGCGACCGCGTAGATCGGAATCGACCGCAGGGCGACGATCTGGAACAGGAAGCCCAGCCCGTCCAGCGCCAGCCCGGCCAGATACCGCCACTGCCGCAAGGCCCGCAGCAGCAGCGCCGCCTCCCCGCCCCCACCCGTGGAGGCCGACCGCGCGGCAACCGCCTGCAAAACCGTCGCGGTACCGAAGCAGACCGCCGCGCCCAGCGCGCACACCATCCCAAAGATCACAAAGTGACTGTAGGGGAGACGCACAGGAAGCGGCGATGCCCCGGCGTCCGCTCTCACCGACCTCTGGCTTTGCACACCCGCGCAAGGTGCATGTGCGAGGGCCGTTGTCCCTGCCCGTGCTGCCGCCCGGCTCGGCTCCCCCGAACCACCGTCCACGACCCGGGCGGCAGGTCTCCACCATCGCCCCGAGGCCCCCCGACGGGCTATCCGGTTACGGCGGAAACCCCACCGCTTTGTGGATAGCGCCGGACTCGCCGACAGTCCGGGTCCCACGCAACGTCTGTGAAGGCGTCTCCCCGTAGGTCTGCCGGTAGTGCCCGGTGAACCGCCCCAGATGCGCGAACCCCCAGCGCAACGCCACCTCGGTGACCGTCCCCAGCGCCTGCCCGTCGGCGATCGCGAGCAGATCGCGCCGGGCCAGATCCAGCCGTACGCGCCGCAGATACGCCAGTGGAGTCGTGGCCAGATGGGCCCGGAACCCCTCCCGCAGGCTCCGCAGACTCACCCGCGCCGCCACCGCCATGTCGGCCACGGAGATGGGCTCGTGGGCGTGCTCGGCGCAGAACTCCGCGGCCCGTCGCACCGCATGGGGCAGCACCGCCGGTCCGCGCCCCGCCACCGCGTCGCTGAGCCTGTGCGGCTGCGCGTCCAGCAGACCGTCGACCAGCAACTGCTCGAAGTGCCCCACCGCCAGCGGCGATCGCGCCGCCAGCTCCGAGTCGGCGAACTCGGCGAACGCCCGCACCACCCGCAACCACGCCCCAACCGCCCCTGCCCGCGAATCCAGCACCGGCGCGAAGTGCAGGGGAGCGGAGGGCAGTTCACCCAGGCGCACGGCGAGCGCCCGGTCGACGGTCTGCCGGGGCAGGATCAGCACCCGGTTCAGCGTCTCCCCGCTCCACCGCATCGACAGCCGCTGCCCCGGATTGACGATGCTGAGTACGGACGCCAGGGCTACCCCGTCCGCGGTGACGACGCCGTCCCCGGCAAGCGGCACATGGATGTTGTAGAACTCCGGCAACTCGCCCGGCGTGACATCGACCTCCGCGCCGTACCCCAACTCGTACAGCGCCACGGCCCCTTCGTGCACGCACCGGAACCGCCCGTCGACCGGATGTTCGTCCAGCACCGTCAGCCGGTGCGGCGCGAACCGCTCGCTCACCAGCGCGTGCAACTCCTCGACATCACGCCCCCGAAACAGGAGCCCCCGCCCCGCACCCGCCGGCACGGCCCCCGACCCGTTTCCGCCCATGACGGACCTCTCGCAGCGTGTCCTGTACGCCCGTACCGCCCGAGTTTCGCGGCTTTCGCGGCTCGGCGTCGAGGGCCGAAGGTCCCGGAAGCCGTACCCGAAGTCGAAGAGAAGTCGAAGTCGAAGCCAAAGCCGAAGCCGATGGCGCACGGCAGCGCGCCGGCGCCCCGCCGCGCGGCTCAGATCCCGAGCACCGCCCGCAACTGCGCGAGCCCCCAGTCCAGATCTTCCTTCCCGATCACCAACGGCGGGGCGATCCGCACCGTCGGCCCGTGCGTGTCCTTCACCAGCACCCCCCGCTCCATCAGCTTCTCGGACACCTCCCTGCCCGTGCCGTAGAGCGGCGCGATGTCGACGCCCGCCCACAGCCCCCGCCCGCGCACCGCCTTCACCCGCCCCGTGCCGGCCAACGCCCCGAGTTCCCGGTGCAGATGACTGCCCAGCTCCGCGGACCGCGCCTGGAACTCGCCCGTCCGCAGCATCGCGATCACCTCCAGCGCCACCGCACACGCCAGCGGATTCCCGCCGAACGTCGAACCGTGCTCACCGGGCCGGAACACTCCGAGCACATCGGCCGACGACACCACCGCCGACACCGGCACGATGCCGCCTCCCAGCGCCTTGCCGAGCACATACACATCGGGCACCACGCCCTCGTGCTCGCACGCGAAGGTCTTTCCGGTCCGGCCAAGACCCGACTGGATCTCGTCCGCCACGAACAGCACGTTCCGTTCGCGTGTCAGCTCCCGCACCGCGGGCAGATAACCGGCCGGCGGCACCAGCACCCCCGCCTCGCCCTGGATCGGCTCCAGCAGCACGGCCACCGTGTTCTCCGTGACCGCCGACCGCATCGCCGTCAGGTCCCCGTACGGCACGATCTCGAAGCCCGGCGTGTACGGACCGAAGTCCGCCCGCGCCTCCGGGTCGGTGGAGAAACTGACGAGGGTGGTCGTACGGCCGTGGAAGTTGTTGCCCGCGACCACGATCTTCGCCATCTCCGCGGGCACGCCCTTGACCCGGTAGCCCCACTTCCGGGCCGTCTTCACCGCCGTCTCGACCGCTTCCGCGCCGGTGTTCATCGGAAGGACCAGCTCCATCCCGCACAGCTCGGCGAGCTCGGAGCAGAACGCCGCGAACCGGTCGTGATGAAACGCCCTCGACGTCAGCGTCACCCTCTCCAGCTGCGCCTTCGCCGCCTCCACCAGCCGCCGGTTGCGATGCCCGAAGTTGAGCGCCGAGTAACCGGCCAGCAGATCCAGATACCGCCGCCCCTCCACATCCGTCATCCACGCCCCGTCCGCGGAGGCGACGACCACGGGCAGCGGGTGGTAGTTGTGCGCGCTGTGCGCCTCGGCGGCGGCGATGAGTGTCTCCGTAGCGGTCACGGAATCTCCCGAAGGTGCCAGATGCTGTGCGGGTGCCCCCTTCTTATCCTCGCCCGCATGGTGGACGCGGGACCTCCGCGTTCCGGCGCGCCCGGTAGGCTGACCTGCGGGCCGTGACTGGCGCGCTGGGATGGGACCGACCATCGGGGAGCGGCCTGCGTGAGCGAGTGCCGTGCGCCTGGGCCAGCCGTGAACCGTGAACGCTTCAAGCCACGCCATCCGGAGGCCGACGACATGTCAGAGCAGCAGCCCCTCTCCACCGAGTCCACCGCCTTCCGCGCCGCCCTCGACGTGATCCGCGCGGTCGAGCCGCGCGTCGCGGACGCCATCGGGCAGGAGGTCGCCGACCAGCGCGAGATGCTCAAGCTGATCGCCTCCGAGAACTACGCCTCCCCGGCCACCCTCCTCGCGATGGGCAACTGGTTCAGCGACAAGTACGCCGAGGGCACCATCGGCCGCCGCTTCTACGCCGGCTGCCGCAACGTCGACACTGTGGAGTCCCTCGCCGCCGAACACGCCAAGGAGCTCTTCGGCGCCCGCCACGCCTACGTCCAGCCGCACTCCGGCATCGACGCCAACCTCGTCGCCTTCTGGTCCGTCCTCGCCGACCGCGTCGAGGCTCCCTTCCTGGAGAAGACCGGCGCCCGCCAGGTCAACGACCTCACCGAGGCCGACTGGGCCGAACTGCGCCAGGCCTTCGGCAACCAGCGCATGCTCGGCATGTCCCTGGACGCCGGCGGCCACCTCACCCACGGCTTCCGCCCGAACATCTCCGGCAAGATGTTCGACCAGCGCTCCTACGGCACCGACCCGGCGACCGGCCTCATCGACTACGAGGCCCTGCGCGCGTCCGCCCGCGAGTTCAAGCCGCTGATCATCGTCGCCGGCTACTCCGCCTACCCGCGGCTGGTGAACTTCCGCATCATGCGGGAGATCGCCGACGAGGTCGGCGCGACCCTGATGGTGGACATGGCGCACTTCGCCGGTCTGGTCGCGGGCAAGGTGCTGACCGGTGACTTCGACCCGGTTCCGCACGCCCAGATCGTCACGACCACCACCCACAAGTCGCTGCGCGGCCCGCGCGGCGGCATGGTCCTGTGCGACGACTCCCTCAAGGACCAGGTCGACCGCGGCTGCCCGATGGTCCTCGGCGGCCCGCTCCCGCACGTCATGGCCGCCAAGGCCGTCGCCTTCGCCGAGGCGCGTCAGCCCTCCTTCCAGGACTACGCCCAGCGCATCGTCGACAACTCCCGCGCACTGGCGGAGGGCCTGATGCGCCGCGGGGCCACCCTCGTCACCGGCGGCACCGACAACCACCTCAACCTCATCGACGTGGCCACCTCCTACGGCCTCACCGGCCGTCAGGCCGAGGCGGCCCTGCTCGACTCGGGCATCGTCACCAACCGCAACGCCATCCCCGCCGACCCCAACGGCGCCTGGTACACCTCCGGCATCCGCATCGGCACCCCCGCCCTGACCACGCGTGGCCTGGGCACCGCCGAGATGGACGAGGTCGCGGGCCTCATCGACCGCGTCCTCACGACCGCCGAGCCGGGCACCACCAAGTCGGGCGCCCCGTCCAAGGCGCAGCACGTCCTCGACCCGAAGATCGCGGACGAGATCTCGCGCCGGGCCACCGACCTCGTGGCCGGCTTCCCGCTGTACCCGGAGATCGACCTGGGCTGACGAAGCCCCGGCTCGCGGTCCTCAGAGATCGATGAGCTCCTGTCGTGGCTCCTCCCGCGGCGGTCCGGCACCTCGCCGGGCCGCCGCGCGGCGCATCAGCAGCGTGCCCCCTATCCCGGCCGCGAGGCCGCCCGCGATCCCCGGCACCACCCACCGCAGACGCTCCTCCAGCCCCCCGGCCGCCCCCTCGGCCCCGGCCCCGCCGAGCTGCCCGGCCCGGTCCATCCGCTCGAAGAGCCCCCGTGGCGCCCTGTGCCAACGTATGTTGTCGTCGTCCACCTCCGGCGCGGGATCGGACCGCACCCAGGGCGTGCCGTCCTCTGCCACGAACAGCTGGTCCTGCCGCTCGATGGCCACGTCACCTCCAGGCGACCGGTTCGTCTGCGGCCAGCCCCCGACGCCGGTCAGCCCCCAGGTCACGGTGATGCGTATCGGCGGATGACGCCCCTCGAACCACCGCTCCGGCACCTGCTCCGACCCGTCGTACGTCGGATCCAGCAGCTGCCAGAGGCGGGCGAAGGAGGGCTCTCCGTAGCGATACGCCGTCGTACGGCCCGTGTCGCCCGTGACGATCACCGCCACGTCGGGGACGTCCCGTGCCCGCTCCGTCCCTGCTGCCGCTGCCCCGCACAGTGCCAGTGCGGTCGACACCGGCACGAGCAGTGCGAGCCTCAGCACGGCCCGTCCCCGGTGGCACCCGTTCCTCCGGCCCGCTCCACGTCCACGCATCCGACCCCCCCGGCAGCCGATCCACCCGCCCCCTTGTTACACCTCCGGGCACAGATCGGATCCCACCTGTTTCCGACCAGTTCCGGATCGGCTCGACAGACCTGAGAGAATGGTGAACATGGCCTCTGATCGTCCCCGTGTGCTTTCTGGAATCCAGCCCACCGCAGGCTCGTTCCACCTCGGCAACTACCTCGGCGCCGTCCGCCAGTGGGTGGCCCTGCAGGAGTCCCACGACGCGTTCTACATGGTCGTCGACCTGCACGCGATCACGGTTCCGCAGGACCCGGCCGAGCTGCGCGCCAACACCCGGCTCGCCGCCGCCCAGCTGCTCGCCGCCGGACTCGACCCCGAGCGCTGCACGCTCTTCGTCCAGAGCCATGTCCCCGAGCACGCCCAGCTGGCCTGGGTCATGAACTGCCTGACCGGCTTCGGCGAGGCCTCCCGCATGACCCAGTTCAAGGACAAGTCCGCCAGGCAGGGCGCCGACCGCGCCTCCGTGGGCCTGTTCACGTACCCGATCCTTCAGGTCGCCGACATCCTGCTCTACCAGGCCAACGAGGTCCCGGTCGGCGAGGACCAGCGCCAGCACGTCGAGCTCACCCGCGACCTCGCCACGCGCTTCAACGGCCGCTTCGGCGAGACCTTCACCATCCCGAAGCCGTACATCCTCAAGGAGACGGCGAAGATCTACGACCTGCAGGACCCGTCGATCAAGATGAGCAAGTCGGCGTCCACGCCGAAGGGCCTCATCAACCTCCTCGACGACCCCAAGGCCACCGCCAAGAAGGTCAAGAGCGCCGTCACCGACACGGACACCGTCATCCGCTACGACGCCGAGAACAAGCCCGGCGTCAGCAACCTGCTCACCATCTACTCCACCCTCACCGGCAAGTCGATCGCCGAGCTGGAGCGGGAGTACGAGGGCAAGATGTACGGCGCGCTCAAGACGGACCTCGCCGAGGTCATGGTCGAGTTCGTGACGCCCTTCCGGGAGCGCACCCAGCAGTACCTGGACGACTCGGAGACGCTGGACTCGATCCTGGCCAAGGGCGCCGAGAAGGCCCGTGCGGTCGCCGCGGAGACCCTCTCCCAGGCGTACGAAAAGGTGGGCTTCCTGCCCGCCAAGCACTGACCGCGCGCCGCCGCACAGACGTACCACTGGGCAGAGCGCTGCACATCACTACGGTCGCGCCTGCCCGCGACCCAGCCGTGGCCGTACAGTCGATAGCCGACGGCTGAGAACAAATCCGTCACGACGACAGGAGACGACGTGGGGACCGTAACGATCGGCGTGTCGATCGCGGTCCCGGAGCCTTACGGCAGCCTGCTCCAACAGCTGCGCGCGGGCTTCGGCGACGCCGCTGCTCACGGCATCCCCACGCATGTCACCCTGCTGCCGCCGACCGAGGTCGACGGCAGCGATCTGCCCGCCGTCGAGGCGCACCTGGCGGAGGTCGCCGCGAGCGGCCGGCCGTTCCCGATGCGGCTGTCCGGCACCGGCACCTTCCGGCCCCTGTCACCCGTCGTCTACGTGCGGATCGCCGAGGGCGCCGAGGCCTGCACCCAGCTGCAGAAGCAGCTCCGCGACCCCTCCGGTCCCGTTCCGCGCGAACTGCAGTTCCCGTACCACCCGCATGTCACGGTGGCGCACGGCATCGACGACGAGGCGATGGACCGCGCCTTCGAGGAGCTCGCCGACTTCGAGGCCGACTGGCCGTGCACCGGGTTCGCCCTGTACGAGCAGGGCGCGGACGGTGTCTGGCGCAAGCTGCGGGAGTACGCCTTCGGCGGCCTGGTGGTGCCGCCGCAGGCCGGGCACGTGGAGCGCGGCTCGCTGCCGACCCGTTAACCGCTACAGGGGCAGCCGGCGGAACAGCCCGCGCGGCACGTGCCGCAGCGCCGACATCACCACCCGCAGCGTGCCGGGCACCCACACCGTCTCCGAGCGCCGCCGCAGCCCCAGTTCGACGGCCGTCGCGACCGCCTCCGGGGTCGTCGCGAGCGGTGTCTCGGCCAGTGGTGTCTGATCGAGGCCGGCGGTCTTCTTCGTCCGTACGAACCCGGGGCGTACGACCATCACGTGGACGCCCGTGCCGTACAGCGCGTCGCCCAGGCCCTGAGTGAAGACGTCCAGGCCGGCCTTGCTGGAGCCGTAGATGAAGTCGCTGCGGCGGGCCCGCTCGCCGGCCACCGAGGAGAGCACCACCAGGGAGCCGTGGCCCTGCGTCTGCAGCGCGCGTGCGCTGACCAGGGCCGCCGACACCGCGCCCGTGTAGTTGGTCTGTGCGACGCGCACCGCCCAGGCGGGTTCGCGCTCGTCGCGCGCCTGGTCGCCGAGGATCCCGAAGGCGAGCAGCACCATGTCGACGTCGCTCTCCGCGAAGACCTTGCCGAGGGCGGTCTCGTGGGACTCGGGGTCGAGCGCGTCGAAGGCGACGGTGTGCACATCGGCACCGTGTCCGCGCAGTTGCTCCGCGGCCCGCTCCAGGGCGGGCGAGGGGCGTCCCGCGAGCCACACCGTGCGGGTGCGGCGCGCGATGAGACGGCGGGCCGTGGCGAGCGCGATCTCGGACGTACCACCGAGGACGAGCAGGGACTGGGGGAGGCCGAAGGCGTCCTTCACGACAGCAGCTCCTAGAGGGCGAGACGGCGGAATGGATCGGACGTGCTGCATCTCCCGGGGGCGGCCCCGGGGCCCCGGCCGATGCGGCGCATCGTCACAGGGCCAGGCGGCGGGAGAGGTCGGACGTGAACACGCCGCGTGGGTCGAGTTCCGCGCGCAGGGCACGGAGGTCGTCGAGGCGTGGGTACATCGCGGAGAGGAGTTCGGGGCGCAGCCGGGAGTCCTTGGCGAGGTGGACGCGGCCGCCGGCCGTGGCGACCTCCTCGTCGAGTTCGTCGAGGAAGGCGCCGAGCCGGGGCAGGCCCGCGGGGAGGCCCACGGCGAGCGTCCAGCCGGGCACGGGGAACGAGAGCCACCCCGGGGCGGCCTCCCCGAGGCGCTTGAGTACGGCCGGGAAGAACGGCCGGCGCTGCTCGGCGATGCGCCGCACGATCCGGCGCAGGGCGTCCTCCTGGCCGTGCCCGACGGCGAACTGGTACCGCACGAGGCCGCCACGGCCGTAGACGCGGTTCCAGTGCGGCACGCCGTCCAGGGGGTGGAAGAAGGCGGAGATCCGCTGCAGCCGGCGGGTACGCGCGCGTGGCGCCGTCCGGTACCGGAGTTCGTTGTAGAGGCCCATGGCGGGGGCCGGCGGGAACCGCGGGGTGCCGAACGCCAGTGGCGCTCCACGCGCGCGTGCGGGCAGCGCGTCGAGCGGGGCGTGGTCGGCTCGGGTGAGGACCGCGCGTCCGGTCGCCGCGCCTGGGGCCGCCAGGTCGATCCGTGCGACCGAGTAGCGATGGCGGTGGTCGGTGGCCGTCAGGCGCGCCAGCAGGTCGTCGAGGTCCGCGGCGCGCTCCGTGTCCACCGCCATCAGGGAGGTCTCGACCGGCAGAAGCCGGAGGGTGGCGGTGAGGATCACACCGGTCAGGCCCATGCCGCCGGTGGTGGCGTCGAACAGGGGTGTGCCGCGGCCGACGGTGCGGATCCCGCCGTCGGCGGTGAGGAGTTCCAGCGACAGGACGTGCCGGGAGAAGGAGCCGGAGACGTGGTGGTTCCTGCCGTGGACGTCCGCGCCGATCGCGCCGCCGACCGTCACATGGCGCGTGCCGGGCAGCACCGGCACGAACCAGCCAAGTGGCAGCAGCACCTCGATCAGCCGGTGCAGGGAGACACCCGCGTCGCACAGCACGGTGCCGCCGACGGCGTCGATCGCGTGGATGCGGTCCAGACCCGTCATGTCGAGCACCACGCCGCCGGCGTTCTGCGCCGCGTCGCCGTACGCCCGCCCGAGGCCCCTGGGGATGCTTCCGCGGACCCCGCAGCCCCGGACGGCGGCCACCGCCTCCTCGTACGTCCGTGGGCGGATCAGTCGGGCCGCGGTGGGAGCGGTGCGGCCCCAGCCGGTGAGGGTGACCGGAGCGGTGTCGGCAGACATATCGGTGACCGTATAGCCCGCATAGGAACGGTCAGCATTGAAACATGAGGCTTCTACCCGAAATGGGTGATTAATGGGTATCGCTCAATAGGGAAATGAGGCGCCCCGGAGTGCTCGCGCCGACCCCGGGACGGCACTGTGCCGGGTTTTCGGGGTACTCGCACATTGGTCTTCCACACGTGGGGGAGAGTCTGATCATGGACTGGCTGAAGAAGCTCCCCGTCGTCGGGCCGCTGCTGGCGCGCCTCATGCTCACGCATGCCTGGCGGTCGTTCGAACGTCTGGACAGGGTGAAGTGGACCCGGCTGGCCGCCGCGATGACCTTCACCAGCTTTGTCGCGCTGTTCCCGCTGCTCACCGTGGCCGCCGCGATCGCCGCGGCCACGCTCAGCACGAAACAGCAGAGCGACCTGCAGAACAAGCTCGCCGAGCAGGTGCCCGGCATCTCCGACCAGCTCGACATCCAGAACCTGGTCGAGAACGCCGGCACCATCGGCCTCATCGCGGGCGCCGTCCTGATCTTCACCGGCATCGGCTGGGCCGGTTCGATGCGCGAGTGCCTGCGCGCGGTGTGGGAGCTGCCCGAGGAGGAGGAGAACCCCTTCCTGCGCAAGGCCAAGGACCTGGGCATCCTCGTCGGTCTCGGCGGCGCCGTCCTCGTCACGATCGCCGCCTCCGCCGTAGCCTCCGCGATGGTCGGCTGGATCACCAGGCAGCTCGGCATCGACAACGGCGGCTGGGGCGGGGTCCTGCTCCACATCGCCGCGTTCGCCGTGGCCGTGTTCGCCGACTTCCTGCTGCTCCTGTACGTCCTCACGCTGCTGCCCGGCGTCGAACCGCCGCGCCGCCGCCTGATCGTCTCGGCGCTGACCGGCGCGGTCGGCTTCGAACTGCTGAAGACGCTGCTGAGCGGCTATATGCAGGGCGTGGCCGCGAAGAGCATGTACGGCGCGTTCGGCGTGCCCGTGGCCCTGCTGCTGTGGATCAACTTCACGGCGAAGCTGGTCCTGTTCTGCGCCGCGTGGACGGCGACGCCGAGCGAGCAGCACGAGCAGGCTCAGGCGGACGGGCAGGACGAGCAGCACGGGCAGGAGGAGCAGCAGGAGCAGGACGACCAGGACGCCGGGGCGGACCTCACGATCGGGACGACCGGCGACGTACCAGATCGGGCAGCGGCCAGCGGCGGTTGACCAGGAACGCGGCCGCCGCGAGCAGCACCAGCACCCCACCGCTTATGGCGAAGGCCACCCCCATGCCGCCGGAGCGGCCCGCGGCCGAGGCGCTGGCCACCGGCGAACCGGACGCCTTGCCGGCGGCACCGCCCGCCTGACCCGCAGAGGCGTTCCCACCGGACTGCCCGCCCGACTGCACGGCGCTCCTCGGCGCCACCAGCTCACCCACGGGCCGCACCTTCCCCGCCGCCTGGAAACCCCAGTCGAAGAGCTTGGCGGTCTCCTTGTAGACCTCGTTGTGCTCCCTCTTCTCCGGGTTCATCGCGGTGACGAGGAGCACCCTGCCGTTCCGCTCGGCGACACCGGTGAAGGTCGCGCCCGCGTTCGTCGTGTTGCCGTTCTTGACGCCCGCGATGCCCTGGTAGACGGAGACGTCCAAGTCGCCGGTCAGCAGCCGGTTGGTGTTCTGGATCTCGAAGGACTCGCGGACCGACTTGCCCTTCTTCTCCTTCGTGTCGCCGGGGAAGCTGGCGCGCACCGTCGAGCAGTACTCGCGGAAGTCCTTCTTCTGCAGCCCGGAGCGGGCGAACAGCGTCAGGTCGTACGCGGACGAGACCTGCCCCGGGGCGTCGTACCCGTCGGGCGTGACCACGTTTGTGTCGAGGGCCTGGAGTTCCTCGGCGTGCTCGTTCATCTCGTTGACGGTGGTCTCGACCCCGCCGTTCATCGCCGACAGGACGTGCACCGCGTCGTTGCCCGAGCGCAGGAAGACGCCGAGCCACAGGTCGCGCACGGTGTACGTCTCGCCCTCCTTTATCCCGACCATGCTGGAACCGGCGCCCATGCCGGCCAGGTCGGAGGGCGCCACCTCGTGCTCCTGGGTCTTCGGGAACTTCGGCAGCACCGTGTCCGCGAACAGCATCTTCATCGTGCTCGCCGGGGGCAGCCGCCAGTGCGCGTTGTGCGCGGCGAGCACCTCGCCGGACTCGGCGTCGGCGACGATCCAGGAGCGCGCGGTGATGTCCTTGGGGAGCACGGGCGCGCCGCTGCCCAGATCGACCTGTGTGCCCGGCTGCCCGAGACGGGCGCCGCCCACGGACGACATGTCCGCCGGGGGAGTGGCTGTCGGACTCGGCGAGGGTTTCGGGGCCGCGAAGGTGACGGGCGCGCTCAGCGCGATCGAGGACAGGACGGCGGAGGTGACCAGCAGGGATCGCCTGAGGGTCTTCTTGGGAGCGGACACGGACGAGAAAGTACATGCCACGGGCCGTGAAGTCCCGCCTCCCACCCCACCCCGGACACGGAACGAAAGAGGCGGCGGCGATACTGAACGCATGAAGCTCAGCCGCCCGGTCTCCTGGTTCCTGCTCGCCTTCGGGGTGTGGTCCTGGGTCATCTGGGTCACTTTCGTTAAAAATCTCATCAAGGACGGCAGCGGGCTCGCGTTCGACGACGGTCACCCGACGGCGTACTTCTGGGTGCATCTGACGCTCGCCGTCGTCTCCTTCGTATTGGGGACGGTCATCGGGGTCATCGGGTTGCGCGGACTGCGCGCTTTGCGCCAGACCTCATAAGAGCGGGCAAACACAGGCAAACGGCAGAACCGGCAACGGGGGTCGCGGCACGATGGTCGTCGTCTTCGGGGTGATCGCGCTCCTCGCGCTCGGCGTCCTCGTCGCCGGCAACTGGTACCTGTGGCGCCGTCTGTTCCGTGACACGACCCGGGGCCCGGGCCTCGCGCGCCGCGCGGGTGCGGCCGGAATCGCGGCCGGCTGGTTGCTGGCGGTCGGAGCCGTCGTCGGCGAGCGCGCCGGCGCGCCCTTCTGGCTCCAGCAGGTCCTGGCCTGGCCGGGCTTCCTGTGGCTCGCGCTGTCGATCTATCTGCTGCTGGGCGTGGTGGCGGGTGAGGTCGTACGGCCCCTGCTGCGCCGCCTGTCGGAGCGTCGGGCGGCCACGGCCGCCCTGCCGCAGGCGCAGCCGGTACCGGCGGGATCGCTGCCCCCGAAGGCACCGGAGGCCGGGCCCGAGCCCGCACCGCTGCCGGATCCGTCGCGCCGCCTCTTCGTCTCCCGGGTGGTCGCAGGAGCCGCGGCCGCCGCCGCCGTGGGAACGGTCGGCTACGGCACTTACGGCGTCCTGCGCGGCCCCCGTGTGAAGCGTGTCACCGTGCCGCTGGCCAAACTCCCGCGCGCGGCGCACGGTTACCGCATCGCCGTGGTCAGCGACATCCACCTGGGCCCGATCCTCGGCCGCGGCTTCGCGCAGAAGGTCGTCGACACGATCAACGCCACCCAGCCGGACATCGTCGCGGTCGTCGGCGACCTGGTGGACGGCAGCGTGAAGAACCTCGGCCCGGCGGCGGCACCGCTGTCGCAGCTGAAGGCACCTTCCTACTTCGTCACCGGCAACCACGAGTACTTCTCCGGCGCCGCGCAGTGGGTGGAGGAGGTACGGCGGCTCGGGCTGCACCCGCTGGAGAACGCCCGCACCGAGCTGCCCTGGTTCGACCTCGCCGGCGTCAACGACCTCGCGGGCGAGAGCGAGGGCCAGGGCCCCGACTTCGCCAAGGCGCTCGGCGACCGTGACACGGCACGCGCGTGCGTGCTCCTCGCCCACCAGCCGGTCCAGATCCACGACGCCGTCAGGCACGGCGTCGACCTCCAGCTCTCCGGCCACACCCACGGCGGCCAGCTCTGGCCCGGCAACTTCATCGCGGCCGCCGCGAACCCGACCGTCGCGGGCCTGGAGCGCTACGGCGACACACAGCTCTACGTCAGCCGGGGCGCCGGCGCCTGGGGGCCGCCCACGCGCGTGGGCGCGCCCTCGGACATCACCGTGATCGAACTGGCCTCGACGCAGGCCTGAACCGGCGCGCGCCCGGTGGAAACCGCTGGCCGAAACCAGATGCCGGTAACCCTGTGGAAGCCCTGTGAAATCTGGCGGAAACCCCTTGCGGTAACGTCTTTCTCAACTCGACAGAATCCTCTTCCCCCAGGTGAAAAACCTGTGATTAGGTGAGCCGCGCCACTAGGGGAGTGGCATGTGGGGTGGGCCGTCGGCCCGGGAAGGGCAACCGATGCGCTCGGTTCGCATGCGGATTCTCGCGACACTGCTGGTACTGGCGGGCGTGGGGGTCGGCGGCTGGCAGCTGCTGCCGTCACAGGAGAACACCGACAGGACCATCGAGGTCGGCACGACGGACGAGGTCACCTCGCTCGATCCGGCCGGCGCCTACGATGCGGGTTCCTGGGCCTTGTTCAGCAACGTTTTCCAGTCACTGCTGACCTTCGAGCCGGGCGGCGCCTCACCGGTGCCCGACGCGGCCCGCAGCTGCGACTTCGTGGGCAGTCAACTGACCACCTACCGCTGCACCTTGCGCACGGGACTCGCCTTCCCCAGCGGCCGCACGATGACCGCCGAGGACGTCAAGTACTCCTTCGACCGGGTCAAGGCGATCAAGTCCGACGTCGGTCCGTCCTCGCTGCTGAGCACGCTCCGCTCGGTCGACGCGAGCGGCCTGACGGTCACCTTCCATCTGTCCTCGCCCGACGCCACCTTCCCGTTCAAGGTGGCCACCGGGGCGGGCTCGATCGTCGACAGCCACGCGTACCCGAAGAACCACCTGCGCACCGACCCCGGCGCCGACGGCACCGGACCGTACGAGCTGACGGCGTACACCAAGGGAAAGAAGGCGGCCCTCACCCCGAACACGCACTACGAGGGCGCCGTCCAGAAGACGGGCCGGCCCGTCGACCTGCTCTACTACGCCGACTCGGACGCACTCGACAAGGCCTGGAAGGCGAAGAAGGTCGACGTCGCCACCCGCCAGCTGCCGCCCAAGGTCCTGTCCGGGCTCTCGGCGAGCGACCCGAACCAGCGTCTGTCCGAGTCCGACAGCGCCGAGACCCGCAACCTCTACCTCAACACCCGCGCCAACGCGCCCCTGCACGACTCCAGGGTGCGGCAGGCCATGGCGTACCTGATCGACCGCGAGGAGCTGGCCGCCACGGTGTACGAGGGGACCGTCGACCCGCTGTACTCGCTGATCCCGACGGGCATCACCGGCCACACCACCTCGTTCTTCGACGCCTACCCGAAGCAGGACGCCAAGAAGGCGAAGGCCCTGCTCACCCAGGCCGGCGTGACGACGCCGGTCCGCTTCACCTACGGCTATGGCAAGGGCCGCGGCGCCGCCGAGCAGGAGGCCGAGACCATCAAGAAGCAACTGGAGTCGAGCGGCCTGTTCAAGGTGACCCTGAAGGGCTACGAGTGGTCCGACTTCCAGAAGCGCTGGGCCACCGGCAAGCTGGACGCGTACGCCGTCGGCTGGGTGGCCGACTACCCGGACCCGGACACCTTCGGCGCCCCCCTCGTCGGCACCAAGGGCACCATGAACACCGGCTACAGCAACAGGGCCGTCGACCAGCTGATCCAGGCCAGCCAGCGGTACGCCGACCGCGGCGACGCCGCCTCCGACTTCGTCACGCTGCAGCAGGACGTCGCCCACGACGTGCCGGTCATCCCGCTGTGGCAGGGCAAGGAGTACGTCCTCAGCACCGAGGACGTCGGCGGCAGCCAGTATCTCGACGACGGCACCGGTGTGTTCCGGCTGTGGAGCCTGGGCTGGATCTGACGCTTCTCGCGGCGTTGACATTCGCCCCGGTGACGTCGGACGCTCACCTGACGCGGGACCATGTGGCGGAGGTGTGCGCGCGGTGAGGGGCAAACGTGTTGAGACGCAACTCCTTCCGGCTGCCCCGGCATCCGGCATCCGTCGGTCTGGCCCGGCGCCGGGTACGGGACCATCTGGCCGACTGGGGGCACGCGCCGGACGATGCGGCACTGGCGGACGCGGTGCTGCTGGTGTCCGAGCTGGCGACCAACGTCGTACGCCACGGACCGCTCCTCGAGCGGGAGTTCGAGGTGGCGGTGACCGCGCTCGCCGACGGCTCCTGTCTCATAGAGGTCTCGGACGAGGGCCGGCTGGAGCCCCGATTACGGCTGGTCGGCGAGTGGGAGGAGAGCGGCCGGGGCCTGCGTCTGGTGGAGACCGTCGCGGCGGCCTGGGGCGTGTGGAGCAGAGGGCAGCACGGCAAGACCGTGTGGGCGCTCGTCGCGGTCAACCCCTGAGCAGCGCCCGGTAGTCATGGCCGTACGGCCGTCCGGGACGGCAGTGTGACCGTCACGGCCAGGCCCTCGCCCGGCGCCGTCTCCACCGCCACCTCACCGCCGTGAGCCTCCACCACCCCCTGCACGATCGCCAGGCCCAGCCCGCTGCCCGCGCCGCCGCCGGCCCGGAAGAAGCGGTCGAAGACCCGCGCCGCGTCCTGTGCGCACAGCCCCGGACCCTCGTCCGCGACACACAGCCGCACCACCCCGTCCTCCCGCTCCACACCCAGCCGCACCGCCACGTCCGCGGGCGTGTGCGTGCGTACGTTGCCCACCAGGTTGCCCAGCACCTGTCTCAGCCCCGACTCGTCGGCGTGCACCAGTACGGCGCCGTCGGCCGCGACCTTGATCGGCCGCTCCGGCTGCTGCACCCGCAGGTCCTCGGCCGCGTCCCGCACCAGACGGCTCACGTCGACGTTCCTGAAGCGCAGCTCGGGCTGCTGGTCGAGGCGGGCCAGGGTGAGCAGTTCGTCGACGAGCCGCCCCATGCGGTCAGTCTCCGCCAGCACCCGCTCCCAGGCCCGCTTGCGCTCGTCCGGGTCGCTGAGCATGCCCTTGTCGTACAGCTGGAGATAGCCGCGTATCGCGGACAGCGGCGTACGCAGCTCGTGCGAGGCGTCGGCGACGAAGCGGCGCAGCTGGGCCGCGCTGTCCTCGCGCGTGCGGTACGCCGACTCCACCTGGTGCAGCATGGAGTTGAGGGCGAGCCGCAGCTGTTCGACCTCCTGCGTCGGATGGTGGCTGGAGGGCACGCGCCGGGTCAGGTCGCCCTCGGCTATCGCCGTCGACGTCTCCACCATGTCCTCCAGCGGCCGCATCCGGCGGCTGACGCTCATCATCGTGAGACAGGCCAGCAGCGCCAGCAGCAGCGAGCCGATGGCGAGGTCCAGCTTGAGGGCCTTGAGCATGCCGTGGTGGAGGGCGTCGGTGGAGGTGGCGAACAGGATGTACGTGCCGTCGGCGAGGCGGGTCGCGGTGGCGCGGTAGCGGGCGCCGTGCACCCTGATGTCGCGCGGGTCGGCGGCCGTGGCGAGGGCACGGGGATCGTCCACCGCACGCGCGAGGGCGCGCTGGGTGTCCGTCGGCGCGAAACGGGCCAGGGAGACCGGCGTCCCGTGCGCGTCCACGGCGGTGAGGATCGAGTCCGGCCGGGCCTGTTCGTCGTGCTGCGGCATGAACCGGTCGCGGACGATCGCCAGCGCGCCCAGCGCGTCGATCTGGTCCATCGTGAGCGAACCGCCCAGTGACTGCCGGGTCTTGTTCAGTTCGGCGTCGACCTGGTTCAGCAGGTAGTACCGCATACCCATCAGGCTGACCGCGGTCGCCGCGACGATGCCGAGGGCCAGCAGCGCGACGTTCGCCAGCGTCAGCTTGGCGCGCAGCGAGTGGATGCCGCGCTCGCAGTGCGGCCAGCGGATCCTCATGCCAGCCCGTATCCCACACCGCGCCGCGTGGTGATAACCGGAGGGCCGAGCGCGTCCAGTTTGCGGCGCAGATAGCTGATGTAGGTCTCCACGACGGTCGACTCGGGCGGTGTGTGCTCGTACTGCCAGACATGGCGCAGGAGTTGCTCCTTGGGCACGATCCGGCCGCCGTTGCGCACCAGGAAGCGCAGCAGGGCGTACTCGGTGGGGGTGAGCTCGACGGAGCGGCCCGCGCGGTGGACGCTGTACGTCGTCTCGTCCAGCTCCAGGTCGCCGTAGCGCAGCGGGGGCCGCTGCGGCAGGACGTCGGCCGTGCGGGTGCGGCGCAGCACCGCGGTGATGCGGGCGACGACCTCGTCGATGTTGAACGGCTTGGTGATGTAGTCGTCGCCGAAGCCGAGGGCGCCGACGATCTCGGCGGGCGAGTCCCGCGCGGTGAGGAAGACCAGCGCCAGGTCGGGCCGCCTGGCGCGCAGTTCGCGCCCGAGCGCCCGGCCGTCCCCGTCCGGGAGCATGACGTCGAGCAGTGCCGCGTCGGGCCGGGTGCGCTCGGCGAGCGCGAGGGCCTCGCGGACGGTGCCCGCGATCATCACCTCGAACCGGTGGTAGCGCAGGGCGATGGCGAGGACGTCCGCGATGCTCGGCTCGTCCTCCACCACCAGCACGGTGCCTGGAGCCGTCGTCATGACCCCAGTATCGGGCGGGCCACTGACAGCGGGGCCGGATCCCTCTTTGGAGTTCCTTGAGAGTCGGGCCATCTCGTGTCCACGCGCGCGCGGCGCCGCCAATCCTGTTGCGCAGGACCTGGGGGACCAACCGACGACCGTAGAGGAGCGTTGATCGTGGCGGCATTGGCACGGTGGTGCTATCGGCACCGGCTGGTGGTCCTGTTGCTGTGGGTGGGGGCGTTGCTGGGCCTGGGCTTCTCGGCCTCGGCGGCGGGCACGAACTACGCGAACGTCTTCTCCCTCCCGGACACGGACTCCAAGAGCGCGTACGACCTGATGGAGAAGGCCTTCCCGAACACCTCGGGCGACACCGACACGGTGGTGTGGAAGGTCGACCGGGGCTCGGTGCGGGACCAGGCGGTCCGCTCCCGGATCGCCCCCGCCCTCGACAGGATCGCGAAGATGCCGGGCGTCGGCGCGGTCACCAGCCCGTACGCCGGCAAGCAGGGCGCCGCGCAGATCAGCGGCGACGGCAGGATCGCGTACGCCCAGCTGACCTTCGCCAAGCGCGCGAACGAGGTGCCCAAGGACCTCGTTCAGAACGTCATGGACACCGCGCAGGACGCCCGGAAGAGCGGCCTGCACGTCGAGTTGGGCGGCCAGGCCATCCAGCGCGTCCAGGAGCCGCCGCAGGGCCTGTCGGAGATGGTCGGCATCGTCGCCGCGGCCGTCGTGCTGTTCCTGGCCTTCGGCTCGTTCTTCGCGATGATGCTGCCGATCGCCATCGCGGTCTTCGGCGTCGGCATGGGCCTGTTCTCCACCCAGCTGCTCAGCCACACCACCGACATCCCCGACATCGCCCCGCTGCTCGCCTCCCTGATAGGCCTCGGGGTCGGCATCGACTACGCGCTGTTCATCGTGACCCGGCACCGGCGCGGCATCCTGCGCGGCCTGGACCCCGAGGAGTCGGCGGTCACCGCCCTCAACACCTCGGGCCGGGCGGTGCTGTTCGCGGGCGGCACGGTCTGCATCGCGCTCGCCGGCATGCTCGTGACACGACTGCGCTTCCTGGACGGCGTGGTCATCGGCACGTCCCTGACGGTCGTGCTCAGCGTCATGGCCGCCACCACCCTGCTCCCGGCCCTGCTCGGCTTCCTGGGCCCGCGGGTGCTCAGCCGCCGCCAGCGCCGCAAGCTGGCCGCCGAGGGTCCCGAGCCGGAGCGGGCGAGCGGCCTCGCGGCCCGCTGGTCGACCAACGTCGAGAAGCGGCCCCGCAGGATCGCCGCGCTCGCACTGGTCGTCATGGCGGTCCTCGCCATCCCCGTCCTGTCACTCCGTCTCGGCGCCACCGACCAGGGCAACGACGACGCGAAGACGACGACCAGGAAGGCGTACGACCTGCTGGCCGAGGGCTTCGGCCCCGGCTTCAACGGGCCGCTCCAGGTGGTCAGCGAGAGCGGCGACACCGCCACCCTGGTCAAGGGCCTCGAAAGCACCCCAGGAGTGGCCCGCGTGGCCGCCCTGCCACCCGCGCAGGGCGTGACGGTCATCCAGGTCGTACCGAAGACGTCACCGCAGTCCAAGGAGACGGATCACCTGATCGACACCCTGCGGGACGAGGTGATCCCGAAGGCCGGGGCGAACGCCCACGTCGGTGGTGTGACCGCGGTGTCCAAGGACTTCGCGTCCGTCACCGGCGACCGGCTGCCGCTGTTCATCGCGACGATCATCGGCCTCGGCTTCCTGCTCCTGCTGATCGCCTTCCGCTCCCTGGTGGTGCCGCTGACGGCCGCCCTGATGAACCTGATCGCCGCGGCCGCCTCCTTCGGCGTCCTCGTCGCGGTCTTCCAGTGGGGCTGGGGCCTCGACCTGCTGGGCCTCGGCAAGGAGGGCCCGATCAACGCCTTCCTGCCCGTCATCATGCTGTCCCTGCTCTTCGGTCTCTCGATGGACTACCAGGTCTTCCTGGTGAGCCGGATGCACGAGGAGTGGGTGCACACGCGCGACAACGCCCGCGCGGTCAGGGTCGGTCTGGCGGAGACCAGCCGGGTCATCAACTCCGCGGCCCTGATCATGGTCTGCGTGTTCCTGGCCTTCGTCCTGAGCGGCGACTCGGGAGCGGCGATGGCGGGCGTCGGCCTGGCCGCCGCGGTCGCCCTCGACGCGTTCGTCCTGCGCACGGCACTGGTGCCGGCCGCGATGCATCTGCTGGGCGACGCCAACTGGTGGCTGCCGGCCTGGCTGGAGAAGCGGCTTCCGCACCTGGCGGTGGAGCCGGGGGAGGAGGCCGAGCCCGAGCCCGGGGAAGGCCCCGCCTCCGTGGTCCACGGCTTCATCCGCACCGCCGACGGCGAACCGGTGGACGGCGCCTCGGTGACGCTGCTGTCGCAGGGCGGACGCCGACTGGACCGGGTGACGTCACTGGCGGACGGCTCGTACATCGTGTCGGTGCCCGCACCGGGGACGTATCTGCTGGCGACGAGCGCGACGTCCTACGGCTCACGGGCGGCACAGGTCGAGGTGACGGACGGGCCGCTGGTGTACGACGTGGAGCTGGCGGAGGGGGAGGTGGACGCGGTGAACTGACCGCGTCCCGCGCCTCAGGACGACTTGCCGGGGGTCGGCAGCACCTTCGTCATCCCCGGCAGGAAGTCCGTGAACAGCTCGTGCACCTCCCGCACCAGCGGCCGCAGCACCCGGAACCGGGCCAGCGACACCCCGCGGGCGGTCAGCCGCGCGCCCCGCTCGGCCAGCCGGTAGCTGCGCTCCCGCCCCTCGGTCCTGTCGAAGATCCAGTACAGGACGAGACCCATCTGGGAGAGCCACATCAGCTCGGGCAGGACGTCCTTCAGTTCCTCCGGGACCTTGGTCTTCGTCGCGCCCGCCAGCACCTCCCGGTGGACCGAAATGGCCTCCACGCGCGCGTGCTCCGACTCCTCGGAGAACGGGCTGAGCGGGCTGTCCGGGTCGGCGGCGTTCTTGAAGAACTGCACCGCGAACTCGTGGTACGGCGTGGCGATGTCCAGCCACACCTTCAGGACGCCCGCGAGCCGCGCCTCCAGATCGGTCTCCCGGTCCAGGACCTCCCGGATCGCCACCCGGTGCTCGGCGGCGAGCCGGTCGTAGAAGCCCTGGATCAGATGCTCCTTGCCGGCGAAGTAGTAATACGCGTTGCCGACGGAGACCCCGGCCTCCTGGGCGATGGCCCGCATCGTCGTCTTCTCGTAGCCGCGCTCCTGGAACAGCCGCATGGCGGTCTCCAGGATCAGCGCGCGGGTCTGCTCGGACTTGCTGGGGTTGCCGCCCTCGTCGGGGCCGTCGTTCTTCGCAGGCACGGAAACAGAGCCTACGGGGTGACACAGGAGCCGCCGTCGCAGCCCGGTGCGCTGTACGTCCAGCCCTGGCTCGGGTGGTATTCCCACCCGTCGGCCCGGCGGTACCCCCGTCCGCCCCACATCGAGCCCCGCCACTTCGCGGCCGTGAGGACCGCGCCCCGGGCGAGCCTCGCTCCCGACGGGGTGCTGAGCCGGTGGGCGAGCGGCCGGTGCTCGCGCAGCGCCCACAGGGTGACGATCCAGGCGGCGGCGGACCGGTAGACCTGACCGGCGTCGCCGATGACGGTGATCTCGTCGAGGGTGGCGCCGTGGTCGAGGCCCGGGAAGCGCCGCCGGGCCGCTTCCGAGGCCGCGGGCAGCAGCTCCAGAGGCACGAGCTGCGGCTGCCGTACGAGCCAGTCGCGCAGGAAGGCGCAGAGCGCGCACTCGGCGTCGTACAGGACGGTGAGCCGGCGGACCGGGACCCGGTCCGCCTTCGTGGCGCTCACGTCGCTCACGCCCCGACCCAGTCCTGCGGCGCGACCGGCGGCACCTGCTCCCGCTCCAGCATCCCGCGCCGCCGGATCTTGTTGAGGACGTACACATTGCCCAGGTGCATCACACCGAGCACCAGCAGCACCACGCCCAGCTTGGTCGACAGGGCCTCGAAGATCCCCCGGGTGTCCTCGATGGTCTCGTCGCCGCTCAGATACAGCGCGACGAAGCCGAGGTTGACGAGGTAGAAGCCGACCACCAGGAGGTGGTTGACGGCCTCGGCGAGCTTCTCGTTGCCCCTCAGCACGTCGGCGAGGAAGATCCGCCCGTTGCGGCTGAGCGTGCGGGCCACCCAGATGGTCAGCGCGATGCTGACCAGCAGGTAGATGACGTAGGCGATGACCGTGCGGTCCATGCCCCCACCCTTCTTGAACGCGTTCAAAACGCTGACAGGGATGACTGTAGACCTGTTTTTGAACACGTTCAAGCCGGAAGCGGCATCTGGAGGACGCGGGATCGCGGGCGGGCCTCAGGGGCGGCGGCCGAGCTCCGGGCGCTTGCTGTAGTCGGTGAACCCGATGACGTTCCCCCACGGGTCGGCGATCTCCGCGGTCCAGCCGGTGGCGACGGAGAAGGGGTCGTCGAGGAGCGGGATGCCCGCGGCGGCGAGGACATCGGCCGCCTTCCGGGCGTCGGCCACCTCGATCCACACGCGGGGCGAGGGCCACGGCGGCGACCGGTGCCCCAGTTCCTCCTCCTGGCGCAGCAGGATCCCCGGTGTCTCGACCCCGACCTTCAGCAGGGCGATGCCGGCCTCGTCGAACCGGAAGCCCACCGTGAACCCGGCGCGCCGGTAGAAGTCGACCGCCACGGCGAGGTCGCCGACGGGCAGCAGCACGTTGTCGAATCCGAGCAGTTCGTACGACTGGTCATCTGACATACCGTCAGAATAGGAGCGGTGCGGCGCACCCGCGGGGACCGGCCGTGCGGGGTCACTCATTGGGGCGAGCGCCGCCGTCCCCGGGCACGCGCACGGCCCCACGAGCAAGGGCCCCGCCCCCGGAACGGATTCCGGGAGCGGGGCCCTCAGCGGCGTACGGAAGACGTACGACAGACCTGTGGAAGGAGGTCAGAAGCGGCGCGTGATCAGTGCCCGCTTCACTTCCTGGATCGCCTTCGTGACCTCGATACCGCGCGGGCAGGCGTCCGTGCAGTTGAAGGTCGTACGGCAGCGCCACACGCCGTCACGGTCGTTGAGGATCTCCAGGCGCTGCTCGCCGGCCTCGTCGCGCGAGTCGAAGATGAAACGGTGCGCGTTGACGATGGCGGCCGGACCGAAGTACTGGCCGTCGTTCCAGAAGACCGGGCAGGACGAGGTGCACGCGGCGCACAGGATGCACTTCGTGGTGTCGTCGAAGCGCTCGCGGTCCTCGGCGGTCTGGAGACGCTCACGCGTGGGCTCGTTCGTGTCCTTCGTGATGAGGAAGGGCATGACGTCCCGGTACGCCTGGAAGAACGGCTCCATGTCGACCACGAGGTCCTTCAGGACCGTCAGGCCCTTGATGGGCTCGACCGTGATCGGCTTCTCGGGGTTGATGTCCTTGATGAGGGTCTTGCAGGCAAGACGGTTCTTGCCGTTGATCCTCATCGCGTCCGAGCCGCAGATGCCGTGGGCGCAGGAGCGGCGGAAGGTCAGCGTGCCGTCGACGTCCCACTTGATCTTGTGGAGGCCGTCGAGGACGCGCTCCTTGGGGTCGATCTCCAGCTGGAAGTCTTCCCAGGTCGCCTCGGCCGAGACCTCCGGGTTGAACCGGCGGACGCGGAAGGTGACGGTGATGTAGGGGGACGCGGCGGACTCCGCCTCCACCTTGTCCAGAACGGGGGTTGCCATCAGTACTTACGCTCCATCGGCTGGTAGCGGGTCTGGACGACCGGCTTGTAGTCGAGACGGATGGACTCGGTGCCGTCGTCGCCCACCTCGCGGTACGCCATGGTGTGGCGCATGAAGTTGACGTCGTCGCGGTTCGGGTAGTCCTCGCGGTAGTGACCGCCGCGGGACTCCTTGCGGGCCAGCGCCGACACCGCCATGACCTCGGCCAGGTCGAGCAGGTTGCCCAGCTCGACGGCCTCGAGCAGGTCGGTGTTGAACCGCTTGCCCTTGTCCTGGATCGCGACGTTCTTGTAGCGCTCGCGCAGCTCGGCGATCTTCTCGACCGCGGTCTTGATCGTCTGCTCGGTGCGGAACACCATGACGTTCGCGTCCATGGTCTCCTGCAGCTCACGGCGCAGGACGGACACACGCTCGGTGCCGGTGGACGTACGCAGCCGCTCGATCTGCGAGACGACCAGCTCCGCCGGGTTCTCCGGGAGCTCGACGAAGTCCGCCTTCTGGCTGTACTCCGCCGCCGCGATGCCGGCCCGGCGGCCGAACACGTTGATGTCGAGCAGCGAGTTGGTGCCGAGGCGGTTGGCGCCGTGCACCGACACGCAGGCGACCTCGCCGGCCGCGTACAGGCCCGGGACGACCGTCGTGTTGTCGCTGAGGACCTCACCCTCGACGTTCGTCGGGATGCCGCCCATCGCGTAGTGCGCGGTGGGCTGGATCGGGATCGGGTCCGTGTACGGCTCGATACCGAGGTAGGTGCGTGCGAACTCCGTGATGTCGGGCAGCTTGGCGTCCAGCTGCTCCGGCGGGAGGTGCGTCAGGTCCAGGTACACGTGGTCGCCCTCGGGACCGCAGCCGCGGCCCTCGCGGATCTCCGTGTAGATGGAGCGGGAGACGACGTCACGCGAGGCGAGGTCCTTCATGACCGGCGCGTACTTCTCCATGAAGCGCTCGCCGTCCTTGTTGCGCAGGATGCCGCCCTCACCTCGGGCGCCCTCCGTCAGCAGGATGCCCATGCGCCAGATGCCGGTCGGGTGGAACTGGAAGAACTCCATGTCCTCCAGCGGCAGACCCCGGCGGTAGACCGCAGCCTGGCCGTCACCGGTCAGCGTGTGCGCGTTCGACGTCACCTTGAAGAACTTGCCGCAGCCGCCGGACGCGTAGATCACGGCCTTCGCCTGGAAGACGTGGATCTCGCCGGTCGCCAGCTCGTACGCGACGACACCGGCCGACTTCTTGACGCCGTCGACCTCGGTGATCAGCTGGTCGAGGACGTAGAACTCGTTGAAGAACTCCACGCCCTCCTTCACGCAGTTCTGGTACAGCGTCTGGAGGATCATGTGGCCGGTGCGGTCGGCCGCGTAGCAGGACCGGCGGACCGGGGCCTCGCCGTGGTTGCGGCTGTGACCGCCGAAGCGGCGCTGGTCGATCGTGCCGTTCGGGGTGCGGTTGAACGGCAGGCCCATCTTCTCCAGGTCGAGGACCGAGTCGATGGCCTCCTTCGCCAGGATCTCGGCGGCGTCCTGGTCGACCAGGTAGTCACCGCCCTTGACCGTGTCGAAGGTGTGCCACTCCCAGTTGTCCTCCTCCACGTTGGCCAGCGCGGCGGCCATGCCGCCCTGCGCGGCGCCCGTGTGGGAGCGGGTGGGGTAGAGCTTGGTCAGCACGGCGGTGCGGCTGCGCTTCGTGGACTCGATGGCCGCGCGCATGCCCGCGCCACCGGCGCCGACGATGACGGTGTCGTACTTGTGGATCTTCATGGTGGTTGCCTCAGCCCCGTGCCTAGCGGATGTTCGGGTCGAAGGTGAAGATCACCAGCGTGCCCAGCAGGATGGTGAACACCGTGGCGGTGTAGAGCAGGCCCTTGAGCCACAGCCGGGTGTTCGCGCGCTCCGCGTAGTCGTTGATGATCGTGCGCAGGCCGTTGGCGCCGTGCAGCATCGCGAGCCACAGCATCAGCAGGTCCCAGACCTGCCAGAACGGGCTCGCCCAGCGGCCCGCCACGAAGGCGAAGCCGATCTTCGACACGCCGCCGTCCAGCACGAGCTGGATCAGCAGGTGGCCGAGGACCAGGACGACCAGCACGATGCCGGACAGGCGCATGAAGAGCCAGGCGGCCATCTCGAAGTTGCCCCGGGTCGACTTCGGGGTCTTCTTGGTGCGCTTGCGCGGGGCCTCGATGAGGGGCGCCGGGTTGTCCACGTTGTAGAGCGAGCCGCCCTCGACGGGGCCGATCCCGGACGCGGTGGTTTCAGTGGTGGCCATCGGTGTCAGCTCCCGAACAGTTCACGAGCGGCGTGCCCGAGGACGGGGTAGATCGCCCCGAGCATCAGCACGACCCACAGGCCTACGACGGACCAGAGCATCTGCTTCTGGTAGCGCGGGCCCTTCGACCAGAAGTCGACGGCGATGACGCGCAGGCCGTTCAGCGCGTGGAAGAGGATGGCGGCGACGAGGCCGTACTCCAGGCACGCGACGAGCGGGGTCTTGTACGTGGCTACGACCTTGTCGTAGTCCTCGGGTGAGACACGGACGAGAGCGGTGTCCAGCACGTGAACGAACAGGAAGAAGAAGATGAGGACGCCGGTGACTCGGTGAGCCACCCAGGACCACATTCCTTCCCGGCCGCGGTACAGCGTTCCAGCCGGCACGGAAGTCCCTCCGGGAGCGGGGATTGGGGCCGCGCCGGCTTTGCCTGTCGGTCGGGCCCGGCCGGGTACGGTCCACCGGCCCCCAGCATCGTAGCCAGCCGCCGGCTTGACGCTTACAGGGGGCCTACCGGTGTGATCAATGTGGCACGCGTATGGGTTAGCGATTGCGGCTTCTGGGGCGGGGTGTCCTGGTTTATTTGCCGGGTGCGGGTGCGGGTTCGTGGCGGCTGACCGCCCCCATGCGGCGGGAGCCGCACATCGTCACGGTCTCGCGCCCCTGAGGAGCTGCACCAAGCGTTCCCTGGCCAGGCGCCGGAGCTCGTCTGCCGCAACCACGCGTTCCTCCTCCGGGTCGTTCGTCAAGCGTGACCTGATGCCTGCCAAAGCGCGATCCAGGGCCTCGTCCGGGGGGAGGCCCTCCAGGCAGATCACGAAGGCGTGGCCGAACTTCGCCTCGTATGCCGCGTGGGCCGCGCTCAGGGCCGTGTAGGCGATTGCGTACGTTTCGTCCGGCAGGGGTGGCAATGTCTCGCCTGCCAGGGCTTCCGACAGGTCCGTCGGGGACAGGTCGTACGCGGCCTCGTCCGATGCGGCGAGCAGGGAGTCGAGGTCCGGGTACGGGCGGTGGTCCGCCACCCGGTGGGCCCAGCGGAGGCTGCGGAGACAGTCCAGGAGGAGCTTGCGGGCCTCCTCCGCGGGCGCGATGTTGAAGGCGTCCAGGATGGTGGGCAGCGTCGGTATGGCGGCGACTCGGCCAGGAAGGTGTGTGGGCGTCACGTGCGTTTCGGCAGAGGATGCTGTGGAAGCTGCGAGAGATGTGGTCTTACGTTATCGAGATTGGACGCGAGGTGTCCGACGGATGCCCGAATTTCACCCGCAAGGGAGACTTTTGGAATGCGTGGTGGACGCGTCGTGTTGTCTGTGGGCTTTAGGTTGACGCTGTGAGCCAGCACAGGCGTCGGTCTCCGGCGCAGAACGTGAAGCAGCAGCGGCGCATGATCATCGCGGGTGCGTTCGCCGGGACCGTCGCGCTCGGGATCGGCCTGGGGTGCTGGGCCTCCGGCGACGACAGCGGGCCGGCCGGGTCCGCGCAGCGGCAGTCGCCGTCCGCCGGCAGATCCGCCCAGGCCCCCAGCGCCTCGGGCGGCCGGAGTCCGGCACCGCGCCCGACCCGTTCGTACCCCCTGTCGAAGGCCCCGCAGACCATCCCCGCCGTGCGCTCCCACACCGCGGCGCGCGGGCCCGGCTGGCGTCCGGTGCGTGGCGAGCGGGTCGTGGTCAACGATGCCGACCTGGCCGACGAGGGGCGCCTGATCGCCGGTGAGCTGGGGCTGACGTACGCGGGTGAGAAGAACGACGTGCAGGCCGGGGACGTACGGCTGGCGCTGAACGACGACGAGGGGGCGAACCCGGAGTCGTATGCGATGACCGTGCGCGGTGGCCGGGTCACCATCAGCGGGCCGACGGATGCCGGTGTGTTCTACGGCACGCGGACGCTCAAGCAGGAGGTGCGCGGCGGGGGCACGGCGCCCGAGGGGGTCGTGAACGACCGGCCGGCCAAGGCGGTGCGCGGGTTCATGCTGGACATCGCGCGCAAGCACTTCACCGCGGGCTGGATCGAGGACCGGGTGCGCGAGCTCGGGGACCTGAAGTTCAACCAGCTGGGGCTGCACTTCTCCGACGACCAGGGGTTCCGGATCCAGTCCGACACGCACCCCGAGATCGTGTCGCAGCAGCATCTGACGAAGGCCGAGGTGAAGCGGATCGTCGATCTGGCCGCCAGTAGGCACATCACCGTCGTGCCGGAGATCGACTCGCCCGGGCATCTGGGGGCCGTCATCGCCGCTCATCCCGATCTGCAGCTGCGCAATGTGCGGGGCGTGGCGGCGAAGGGTGCCGTCGACATCTCCAAGCCCGCCGCCGCCCAGATCGTCGACGATCTGCTCAACGAGTACGCCGGGCTGTTCCCCGGCAGCCAGTGGAATCTCGGCGGTGACGAGTACCTGGCGCTGATGGTGTCCAACCCGGCCGCCTCCTATCCGCAGCTGGCCACCGCCGCAGTGAACAAGTACGGGCCCGCCGGCACCGTCTCCGATCTGACCACGGGGTGGCTCAACGACCGCGCCGACACGATCCGGGCCCACGACCGGACCATGCGGGTGTGGAACGACGGGTTCTTCCGCGGGACGTCCGTGCAGCCCGCCAAGGATCTGCAGGTCGGGTACTGGACGGGCAAGGAGATCGGCGCACGGCAGCCGGTGGAGTATCTGAGCGCCGGACGGAAGCTGATCAACTACAACGACCAGTTCCTGTACTACGTCCTCGGGCAGCCCAACAACTTCGTCTACCCGACCGGGCAGCGGATCTACGAGCAGTGGACGCCGCGCGTCGTGCGCGGCACGCAGGCGGTCCCCTCGCGGTACGACGGGCAGATTCTCGGCGGGTCCTTCGCCGTCTGGTGCGACCTGTCGAACTCCCAGACGCAGGACCAGGTCGCGGCCGGGATCCGGATGCCGCTGCGGGCGACGGTGCAGAAGCTGTGGGATCCGGGGCGGCCGGGGCTGTCGTGGACGCAGTTCAGGGCGCTGGCCGGCCGGCTGGGCTGACGCCCCGAACGGCCGGGGCTTTCTTGGCCCATACAGCTGCGAACTGTCGTACGACTGTGGTGTATTCGGCGCGAGCCGAAGGTGACACAGCCGTGGGGGGCCGGGATGGGCTACTGGGGGTATTTCGTCGTGGGCCGCAGCGAGCGGCCGCTTGCGGAGCTCGACGCGCTCGCCGGGGTGAAGGGCATGGTGCGGCGGTCCTCGGCGGCCGGTGGCTGGCAGGTCTGGGAGTACCCGAGCGGGGACGGCGAGGTAGGGAACATGAACGTCCTCGCCGCCGAGACCGGGGCGCCCGCGCTCTTCGGGTACGTCATGGACAGCGCCTCGGTCGTGGTCGAGGCGGCGGCGCCCGAGAGCGGGGCGTGGACCACGTGTCTCGCGCGGGCCGCGATGGCCGGGTACCTCGGCGCCGCGAGCGAGGGGCTCACCATCGAGGACTACTTCCTGGAGCCCCGGGACGCGGCCGACCGGGCGGTCGCCTGGGCCGCCGAGGCGGGGCACGACGTGGACGCCGGGCCGTTGCTGGACGTTCTGACCGCCGACGCCGATCCGTTGGCCGAAAACCTGTTTTTCCAGTTGCTCGACCGGCTCGGTGTGGTACCGCTGTGACACTCCCGGGCCGTCGCACGCAGTAAGGGGAAGTGCGGGCTCCGTAAGGGAAGAGCCCTGCTGGGCCCCGGTACGGGACCCGCAGAAGGAGGCGTGGATGAGCCTGGTGGAACTGATCGCTCAGGCCGACGACCGCGGACTGGCCGCCAGCGGGTTGGCTTGTTTGGATCGGTGTGTGCCGTTGCTGGGCGGCGACGACGAGATCCTGCGGCCGCTGTGGGCCAGCCTCGCGGACTCCGGTGACGTCGGTGAGTGGGGTGCGCGGCTGGAGCATGCGCGGCTGAAGCTGGCCGGGGGCGGGGAGTACGACGAGTCCGTCGAGGACGAGGCCGCGTTGCTGGCCCGGCGGATGCTGGCGGCGGCGCCGGTCGACCGGGCGCCCGCCCAGGTGCGGGTGTGGGCCGACGCCTGCTCCGTCGCCGCGCTCCAGATACACCGGCTGCTGGACCCCATGGACGATGCGGCGTCCTCGGTCGACTCCCGGCGGGAGGGGCGTACGGAGGGGATGTCTCCGCTCGTTGCCGCGGAGCTGCGGCGACAGGTCGCCGTACTTGAGTTGCTTGCCGGGCATGGGGCGGGGGGACTGCGCCGTGCGCTGGAGGTGTCGATCGAGGGGCGGCGGGTTTTGCAGGCCGTGGTGTCGCGGAGGGCGCGGCGCGGGTAGAGCGGTAACGGTTGGTGGGCGGGCGCGGGTTCGTGGTGGCTGGTCGCGCCCCGCGGCGGAGCCGCTCATGTCACAGCCCCGCGCCCCTGAAGGCCAACTGCGCCCCAAGGCACGAAGTCAGCGCAGCAGGCACTTCACCACCGCGTCGCCGTACTCGGCGGTCTGGGTGTAGAAGGCCGTCAGGTCGCGGTGGGCCGAGGTGATGAGGGCGTGGGTTTCCTGTTCCGAGGCCGGGCCGCCGTAGCGCGGGAGGAGGTGGTCGCGGGCCCGGTGCCACAGGGTCTCGATGTCGGCCGAGGTGAGGAAGGCCGCCACCCGGGCCGCCTGAGCCGCGGTCAGCAGGAGAAACGGTGGGTCTTCGGGGGCGTGGTGGGGGACCGGGCGGCCGCCGAGGACCACATGGGTGCGGGGGCCCGCCTCGGCACGGGTCGGGGGCGCGCCCGCGTAGAGGATGTCGTGGTCGACGTAGTGGTGGTCCAGCATCTCCTCACGGTGGCGGTCGATCCGTCGGCGCACGGTGTCCCAGTCGTCCTCGAACAGCCGTTGCAGCCAGGTCGCGCTGTTGCGCAGGGCCGAGGGCGGCACCGCGCGGAGGTGGAAGTACAGGCTCATCAGTGAGAGGAGCGCACGGAAGGGGCAAAGCGTCACTCCCGGGTAAAGCTCGCACCTGAGGGAGTCCTGTGACCGTCCTGCGGTGGCCGTGGGGCGGTACTGCGCCGGTATCGGGAACTCCCCGGAAAACGCGTGACGGATGGCCCGCCGACCCCGCTCCTGTCTATGTGACTACCTTCCACGAGACCAGGCCGAGCGCGGCGACGAAGCCCGTGCGGTGGGCGGCGGATGCGGTCGCGGCGATGCGCGAGGGGGCGCGGCTGCGCCTCGACTACTCGGCGCAGAGCCTGTGGCGCGTCGACCGGATGATCGAGGGGATACGGCAGGAAGGGGCGCCGTACGCCGCGGTGGAGAGCGTCTTGCGCGGTTTCGGGGCGTACGCCGGTGAGGTGATCGTCCGTCAGACGGGCGCCGAGTGGTGGGCGACCGGCGGCGACCACTGGATACGCACTCCCGACGGCCGGATGTGGGACCCCTTCGACGAGGCCCGGCGGTGCTGGAGCGGGGACGGTTCGCTGCGGCTGCTGTGCCGGGATGCGACCGGCGGCTTCCGAAGGTGACCGCGGTACGGCGCTGCTGAACACCGTCGCCGCGCGTGTGACGGCGCCCGGGGTCGGCCCGCGCCCGCTGCGGGCGGACCGGGCGCCCACCCCGCAAGCTGCGCAGGAGCGGGCGCCCGAACCGGTGGACTCGGCGATGTGAACTGCCGGGAGCCGTCGGCTACTTGATGTAGACCAGGCCGTCCGTCGTGACCGTCGGGCGGCCGCTGGTGCCGACCACCACGATCTTCACCGTGTGCTTGGCGCTGGACGACCAGGTCTTCGTCCAGATCGCCTGGCGGTACAGGGTGGTCGACGACTTGAGGTCGACGGTGCTGACCTTCACGCCGTCGACGTAGACGTACGCCTGGCCGGAGGTGGCGGCGCGGCTGACCACCCAGGAGGCGGAGCGGCCGGTGAAGGTCCAGGTCAGGCTCGCGCCCTTCGCGCCGCTGGAGTACGACTTCCCGCCGAGGTAGCTGGTGGAGGAACGGGCCGTCCAGCTGCCGGACTTGGTGGCCGAGGTCTCCTGAAGGATCACCGGTGTGAAGGACGCGGACGACGTACCGGTGTTGCCCGCGTAGTCGTACGCCTTCATCGACCAGGTGCCCGCGGTGCCGGACGCGGCGGTACGGCTGGAGCTGGTGGTGGTCGGGCTGAAGGTGGCCGTCGTCGGGGTCAGCAGGCTCACCGACTTCAGGGCGGCGTTGTCGGCCGCCTTCCAGCCGAGGGTGACCGGGACGGCGCTGGTGTTGACCGTGCCGGTGCGCAGCGAGAGCTTCGGCGCGGTGGTGAAGGTCGGCGCGGTCGTCTCCGCGACCACGTTCAGCGCGGCGGTCGTCGTGGTCCTGCCGGACTGGTGCACGGCCCGCACGGCGACGGTGTGGGTGCCCAGTGCGAGGGTCGCGCCGACCGAGGTGGAGGTGCCGGAGGCGGTGGCGGCGACCTTGCCGTCCACCAGCAGCTCGAACCTGGAGATCAGCGAACCGGGCGTGGTCGTCGACCACTTCGCGGTGATGGCGCCCTTGGTGTAGTACGTCGAGCCGGACAGGCCCGCTCCGGACAGCGAGGTCAGCTTCAGCCCCTGCACCGGGCCGGAGGCCCAGGCACGGACGGTCGGCAGCTGGGCGTAGAGGGAGCTGCCCGGGCACTGGGTGTTGTAGCCGTCCCGGTGGCCGGAGATCCGGTTGAAGGTGTACGAGTTGCCCGCGGTGAAGCCGGTCCCGAAGTAGTTCGTCTGGGTCGCGCCGGCCTTGAGCTGCACGGTGGTGGCGGGGTCGGCCCTGTACTGGCCGAGCTTCCAGGCCGCGATCCGGGCGATCGAGGTCAGGGCCGCGTCGGTGGCGCCGGTGGTGGTGTAGTCACCGAGCACCGCGATGCCGGCCGACTCCCGGTTCCAGCCGTAGGTGTGCGCGCCGAGCACCGGGAGGTCGACGCCGCCCTTGCGGCCCTCGAAGATCGTGCCGCACTTGTCGACCAGGAAGTTGTAGCCGATGTCGTTCCAGCCGTTGGTCTGCGTGTGGTACGCGTAGACGCCCCGGACGATCGCCGCGGAGTCGGCGCACGAGTAGTCGTTCGTGCCGTCGGTGTGGTGCACGAAGACGGCCTTCACATCGGCGTTGTACTCCGAGGGGTCGGGGCTGAGCGACTCGTCCGCGCCCCAGCCGGCGCGCGAGACGATCGGCGGCTCGGGCACGGTCGACGGCGGCGCGGTGGGCGTGGTGGCCGTGGGGCTCGCGGAGGTGCTCGCCGAAGGCGATGCGCTCGTCGAGGGTGACGCGGAGTCGCTCGGGGAGGCCGAGTCCGTCGGCGACGCGGAATCGGTCGGAGAAACCGAGTCCGTCGGAGAAACCGAGTCGGTCGGAGACGCCGAGTCGGTCGGTGACGCGGAGTCCGTGGGTGTCACGTCCGCCGCGTACGCGGCCGGCTCGGCCTTCTGCTCGGCGGCGGTCGCCACCCCCGGGTCGACCAGGTTGACCTCGAGCCCCTTGGGCAGAGCGGAGCCGGTGGAGCCGTCCTTGCGGACGACCTGGACCTGGACGCCGTCGGAGGGTCCGACCCACAGCGGCTCGGAGGCACCGCGCGCGCCGGAGCCCGCCCGCGGGTCCTCGAGCGGGTCGACGTTCGCCTCGAGGTCCTTCCAGGCGGTCCACTCGCCGGTCTCGACGCTGCGGGTGCGCACCTGGGCCGTGCCGTGCAGCCGCTTGCCGGCGTCCTTCCAGGAGACACCGAGCATCGAGAACTGCTCGGTCCCCGTGCGCGGCAGCTCCCGCTTGCCGCTCGCCGTGCTCTTCAGGGTCAGGTCGTAGACCTTCGCCGGCCGCTTGGCCTGTCCGTGCCCGGAGGACGGCCCGGCCACCGCGTACGTCGCCACACCCCCACCGCCCAGTACCACCGCGCCGAGCGTGATCCACGCCCGTCGCTTCATGCCCAGCGGTCTGTACGCACGCGTACCGCGAGGACTCACTAACCCCACCCCTAGAAGAAAGACCATGACTGCCACACCTGTCACAGGACAGGTGGCACTTACACACAGCGCTCGGCTCTGGCCAAACGTCACTGCGGGGCGGAGGGGGTGTCGCCGGCGGCCTGTGACACTTCCGTGAGGGCCGGCGCAGTCTCTGACGTACCACGTGCATCACTCGTACGGACGACGAGGACAGTGTTGGGCCAGGGACGCGAACCCCGCCGAGGACAGGCGTACGACGGGGAGCTGGGCGCTGCCGTCGCGCGGGCCCAGGAGGGTGACGAGGCCGCCTTCGCGGTCGCGTACCGGATCGTGCAGCCCGGCCTGCTCGGCTACCTCCGCGGGATCGTCGGCGACGACGCCGAGGACGTGGCGTCCGACGCCTGGCTGGAGATCGCCCGGGACCTCAGGCGCTTCAAGGGCGACGGGGCGGGCTTCCGCGGCTGGACCGCGACCATCGCCCGGCACCGCGCCCTGGACCATCTGCGCCGGCAGAAGGTACGGCCCCGGTCGGCGGCGCTCGAACAGGACGTGCTGGAGCTGCCCGGCACCCACAACACCTACGACCAGGCGCTGGAGGCGCTCTCCACCGAGCGCGCCCTGGAACTGGTCCGCAGCCTGCCCCGCGACCAGGCCGAGGCCGTGCTGCTGCGCATCGTCGTCGGCCTCGACGGCCCCGCCGCGGCCCGCGTGCTCGGCAAGCGCCCCGGTGCGGTGCGCACGGCCGCCCACCGGGGTCTGAAGCGCCTCGCGGCCCGCCTGGTCGCCCCAGGTGTGACGAATGAGGATCCCCGGACGCTGGGGGAGTCGAAATGAACGTCGACGGCGAAACGAACGTCAACGACGGCATGAACATCAATGACGGAATGAACGTCAACGACGGCAGGGACGGCTGCGAGGGCCGGCCGTCGGACACGGATGGATACGGACATGGGTGAACGGCAGAGCGACGGCAGTGCCCCCGGCGGCCGTCGGCGCGTACACCCCGGCGGGACCCTGTCGGGCACCGAGGACTGGCCTGCCGGACCCGTCCTGGAGAGCCTGCTCGCCGACGCGATGTGCTCGGGCGCGCTCGACGCCGACGCCGAGCAGCGGGCGGTGGCCGCGTTCCGGGCCGCCCGCGACGCCGGGACGCTACGCGCGCGGACCCGGCGCCGGGACGACTGGCGCCCGCGTGAGCACGGCCGGGCCCGCCGCTCCCTGCGGGCCACGCTGACGCTGGCCCTGGCCGGACTCACCATGGGCGGTGTCGCGTTCGCGGCGATCGGCTCGATGGGCGGCTCCTCGCACGACGACGGGAAAGCGGCCCGGCAGCGGCAGCACGCACCGGTCGTGCCCTCCGCGACGGCCTCCGGTACGCCCGGTGCCGCCGCCGGGCCGGGCCGGCCGGAGACGGCCAAGGACACCGAGGCGCACTGCCGGGCGTACGAGAAGAAGCTCGACGGCGACGGCAAGGCGCTGGACTCGACGGCCTGGCAGCGGCTGATCGCGGCCGCGGGCGGCGAGGCGAACGTCACCGCCTACTGCGCCGAGCAGCTCGGGCAGTCCAAGCCGGGCAAGGACGACAAGACCGCCAAGGCCGAGAACACCCCGAAGGCCGACACCACCGGTAAGGCCGACAAGTCCGGCAAGTCCGAGAAGCCGCAGAAGAGCGCCGGCAAGGCGAGCGGCAAGACCGGGAACTGACCACTGGCTGAGTCGGCTCACCGCCGTCAGCAGGGCCTCCGCCGGCGGAGGACTTCCCCGAGTTGATTACGGCCCGCTCCCGACTCCCTGATCAACCCCGCACCCCGGAGATTCGGTTCTGCCTGAACCCGACCGGACAGAAGGGAGCGGGGCCGTGTCCCGTTCACTCCGTAAAAGAATCGCCGGCGCCCTGGCTGTGGTCGCCCTCGCGGGCGGGTCGCTGACCCTCGCCGCCGGCGGGGCCGACGCCGCCACCTCTCCGCCGCCGCGCCCCTTCCCCCATCCCGCCTGCAACTCCCCCGTCTTCACCGCCTGCGTCGAGATCGTCAACCAGAGTGTGGACGCGTACAGCTGGCGTATCAGTGTCACCGAGCCCAACGGCCACCGGTGGAACCGCTGCCTCACGGGCGGCCGGCCCGGCGGGACGAGCTACTACCCGAGCGTGTGGTTCTCCAACAGCGACCGGGTCTCGCTGACGGCCTTCCACGGAGGGAACTGCGAGGGCTGGAGCCAGAACGACGACTGGTGGGGCGACTGGCGCTCGACCCCGGACCAGTACCACCTGATCGTCGTCAACAGGCACTGACCGCCGCACACCGCTCGCACCATCAGACCCTCCCCCTCATTCCCCGCAAGGAGCCACCCCAGTGCGCCCCCACGCTCTGACGACCCCCGAAGCCGCGCCCACAGTGACCAAGAAGAGCAAGCACCGCCGCTGGCCGGCCGCGGTGCTGAGCCTGGGTCTCGCCCCTCTCCTCCTGCTGGCCTCGCCCGGCTCCGCCTCGGCGGACACCTGGTGCTGGAAGCCGGACGGCTACGACATCCGCAAGGGCGACACCACCTGGGCCAAGGCCCAGTCCCAGGCCGGCAACACCTGGCAGGACTGGGTGTGGCGCGGTCCCACCTTCCGCTGCCCCCCGAACGCACCCAGCTGCGGCTACGCCTGGCAGGAGTCGAAGACGTCGGGCTGGCAGTGGTCGGTCGGCGTCAGCGTCAGCAATCCGGTCCCCTGGCTCAACCAGGTGCTGGCCAGCATCACCCCCTCCTACGGCCGCAACGGGTCCACCACGACCTCGTTCACCTTCAGCACGAACCTGAGCCCGGGGCAGTACGCCCAGCCGATCCAGGTGGTGGAGCGCCGCTGGACGCAGGGCACCTTCGTCGGCGCCTTCCGCACCGACCACTCCGGCTGCGAACACGGCAGCGAGCGGTACTGGTGGGACGGCAACTACCAGTGGGGCCACTGGGAGGCCAACCTCCGGGTCAACGACTACGGCACCTACAACATCTGGCGCTGACGCCCCAGAGCCGGCCCGGCCCCGGTGTTCCTGCACCTGCACCGGGGCCGGGCCTCCTTCTCTCCCGACCTCGGACCCGTGAGGAACCCCCAGCCGTGTACCCGCGCCGTCTCTCCCGCACCGCCCTTCCCGCAGCCGCCGCCCTCCTGTGCGGCCTGCTCACCTCCTGCTCCACGGGCAGCGCATCCCCGGCCGCGGCCAGTGCTCCCCCCAGCCGTGCCGCTCAGGAAACCGGCATCCCACCCGCCCCCGCGGTCAGCTCCTCGCCCAGGACCCTGCCGCCTTCCCGCCTGTGCGCCGTCCTCGACCGGTCCGCCGCCCGGCAGGTGCTGACCAACCCGAAGCCGGCTCCCCGCCTCGCTCCCGGCAAGGGCACGGCGGGGGACTCGTGCAGCTACGCCTCCGGCGACGGGACAGCCCTGCTGACGCTCAACGCGTCCGCGCGCTCCTACGACGCCGAGGTCTCCGCCTCGCACAGCCTGGTCCGCGACCCCGCGTCGGCGGGCATGAGCGAGGTGAAGGTCACCGAGGCCGACGGGCTGGGGCAGGGAGGCTTCAGCGAGAGTGCCGAGGTGCTGCGGCCGAGGCAGAGCGTCGCGTACGTGGTGTGGCGCGCCGGTTCCCGCACCTGGGTGCTCACCCTCGCCACGCTGCCCGCCGGGTCGAAGGGCGGCGCCGGACAGCTCGTACCGCTGGCCCGCAAGCTCACGCCCCGGCTCACGTGAGAGCGCGGGACGATCAACCCCCGCAGACCCGCTGGTACGGCACGTCCCACACGTAGTTCTGCCACTGCGCCCGCGTCAGCCCCCCGCCTCCCGTCCGGGCGCACACCGTCGTCACCGCCCGCGCCGGATCGACGGTGTACCGCTGGAGCGGAACGTGCGCGCTCGCCGCGTACAGCGTGCCGCTGTCGGCGCTGAAGGCCACGGTGTCGATCTTCTCGCCGGGCGTCGTCAGGAGGCCGCCCAGCGGCTGCTGCGTGGCGATGTCCCACAACTGCAGGCTCCCCGTCTCACCGGCCACCGCCAGCGTGGCGCCGTCGGGGCTGACCGCGAGCGCGCTCACGCCCTCCGAGGTGTCGCCGGTGAGCACGTCACCGCCGTCCGGGAGCGCGGGGAAGACGCTGCGCAGGATCCCCCGCTTCTGCCTGAGACCGGCGTCCCACACCGCCACCCGGCCCGACTGGTCCCCGGCGGCCAGCAGCGAGCCGTCCGGGGCGAAGGCGAGGGCTCCGATCTCGTCTGTCTGGACCAGGTCGTGGTTGGTGACCTTGCCGGTGGGCAGAGCGGCGACGCGGTTGTCACCGACCAGGACACGGCTGTGGGGGCCGATGGCCAGATGGCTGCTGGACAGGGCCGGCAGGAGTGCCGTCCTGCGGCCGCGCGCCGTGTCCCAGACCTCGTCCACCGGGTTGACGGCGGCGCCGGTGCGGGCGGCGTAGAGGGTGCGGGCGTCCGGGGCGAGGGCGATCGAGACCGCCGCCGCGGTCGACGCCTTCGCGGCCAGGTCGAGCGTGGTGCGCACCCGGCCCTTGGTGAGGTCCCAGATGGTGAGCGGCTGCCGGGAGGTCCGGCTGCTGGGTGCCGAGACGCCGTACGCGAGCGCCTTGCCGTCGGGGCTGAACGCCAGTAGCGCGAGGGTGTACGGCGCGTACACCGGTGCGGAGGGGTCCGCGGAGACGGGGAGCGGCGGGGCGGGCAGGGTGCGCAGCAGACGGCCGTCGCGTGGGTCGAGCAGGTCGACGCGGTAGTGGCCGCCGGTGCGCCGCGCGGTGGCGAGGGTGCGGCCGTCGGGGCTCAGCAGCGCCCCGTCCAGCGGCTGCTCCCGCCAGGCGGAGGTCGTGGCGGCCGAGACGTCCAGCGTGTGCACGGTGCCGCCCTCCAGGTACCGGAGCAGCGGGCGGTCCGGGTCCCAGGCCAGTTGGCCGTAGAGGTGCTCGTTGTTCTGGGAGTGGCGGAACACCGGGGCCTCGACGCCCAGCCGCCACACCCTGATCTCCTGGCCGTCGGCGGTCGCGAGGAACCTTCCGTCCGCGCTGAAGGAGAGGTACTGCAGACCCGGGTCCCGGAGATCGGCCAGTTGCCGCCCCGAGCGGACGTCCCAGACGCTCGCCCCGCCCGCGGTCACCGCGGCGAGCCTCTCCCGGCCTTCGGCCCGAGGGGCCCCCGGCTCGCTTCGCCCGCCGCCGAGGGTGAGCAGCGACTGGTCCCGGCCGCAGAACTCCCCGCCGTGTTCCCAGCCGCCGGGGAGCGTGCGTCCGCCGCCGCCCAGGTCCCGTACCTGTGGCGCGCCGCCCTTGAGGGGGCAGGACGCGACGAGCCGGCCGTCCGCGCTCACCGCCACCACTTGCGTGTTCTCCGCCCGGGTGGCGAACAGCGGCCTTCCGTCCGCGGTCGCGCGCACCCGCACCTCGGTGTCGTCGATGTCGCCGACGGCATAGGTGTTCCCGGAAAACCCCACGAGGGACGAACCCGGCAGCAGGCCGCCGCGCCACTGCCCTGCGGTCGTGTCCCACAGCCGTACCCCGTCACTTCCGTGGACCGCCAGCAGCCGCCCGTCGGGGCTCACCGCATCCACCCGGCCGTCCTCGGGCAGCCGCCCGGAGGCGAGCCGCCGGTGGGCCGCCACGTCCCAGGTCCGCCAGGTGCGCCCCTCGACGGTGAGCAGGGTGCGGCCGGACCCCGTCAGGAAGCGCGCGGCCCCCTCGCCCGGCTCCGGGTCGCTGAAGCTGTCCACTTCCGGCTGGGCGAGGGAGCCCAGCAGCGCCCGCCGCGTCTGCGGCAGCCGGGCCACGCGCCAGGCCGCGACGCCCAGCAGCTGCGCGGTGCGCGGGTCGGTCGTGCGCAGGGCGTCCGCGACGTCGGCGATCCGGCGGGCCGCTTCCTGGGTGCGCCGGCGCTCGTTGTCGTCGTAGGCACGCCGGACGGCGACGGCCGTCAGCAGGGCCACCGCCAGGACGGCGGACAGGGACACGGTCAGGAAGCGGTGCCTGCGGGCGGTCCGGGCGGCGGCCCGCTGCTCCGCCGCGCGGGCCTCCAGCGCGGCGGCCAGGAAGGCCCGCTCCGGCACCGTGAGCGCGAGGTCGGCCGCAGGGGCCAAGAACAGCTCCTCGGCGCGGGCCAGCCGGCTGCCCCGGTACAGGTCGCCCGGGTCGCGTTCGTGTTCCAGCCAGGTCCGGGCCGCGTCCGCGAGCATCCGGCGGTGCCGCAGCCGCTCCCGGTCCTCCTCGATCCAGCCGTGCAGCCGGGGCCAGCAGGTGATCAGGGCCTCGTGGGCGAGCTGGACGCCGGCCTGGTCGGCGGTCAGCAGCCGGGCCCGGGTCAGCCGCTCCACCACCACCCGCACATCGGCGTCCGCCCACTCCTCCAGCTCGGCCCGGGTGAGCGGGCGACGGGTGTCGGGGGTGCCCTGACCCGGCTCGACCATCCGCAGCAGCACCCGCCGGGCGGCAGCCGCCTGGGCCGGGGACAGCCCGCCGTACACCTCCTCCGCACTCGCCGCGATCGCGCCCCGCACTCCGCCCGCGGCCTCGTACCCGGCCAGGGTGAGCATCCGGCCCTTGCGGCGGCGCCAGGTCTCCAGCAGGACGTGCGAGAGCATCGGCAGCCCGCCGGGTTCGCCCTGCACCTCCTCCACGAGGCGGGCGGTCAGCGTCCGCTCCACACGGCATCCGGCCGCCTGCGCCGGTCCGGTCACCGCCTGCCGCAGCTCGTCCGCCGTCATCGGGCCGAGCAGCAGCCCGGCGCCGCGCAGCGCGTCCGCGAGGCCGCGGTGCTCGGCGCAGCGGGCGTAGAAGTCGGCGCGTACGGCGACCAGCACGCGCAGTCTGCTGTCGGGTTCGCGGGCGGCCAGCAGCAGGTCGATGAAGCGGGAACGTTCCTGCGGATCGCGGCAGAGGGTGAAGACCTCCTCGAACTGGTCCACCACCACCCAGCTCTCCGGCTCGTCCTCGGCCGGGCTCAGCAGATGGCCGTACGTCGTGGCCGGCCTGGCCCCCGGGGTGAGGATCCGCAGGGCGGCCGGGCAGCCGCGCGCCGCGATCTCCTCCTGCAGCCGGGGGATCAGCCCGGCCCGCAGCAGCGAGGACTTCCCGCTCCCCGAGGGCCCGAACAGCACCGCGAACCGGTGCTCGCACACCAGGTGCCCGACCTCGTCGACCATCCGGGCCCGGCCGAAGAACAGATGCCGGTCGTCGGGCTCGAACCGGGCCAGACCGCGGTACGGCGACGGTGCGTCCTCGATGTTCTCCGCGGGGGCCAGGTTCGCCTCCGCCTCGGCGGCCTTCCAGCGCAGCTCCCATCCGGCCGGATCGCCCCCGCAGGCGCGCACATAGCCCTGGACCACGGCGAGAGACGGAAGCCGTTCACCGGCGGCGGCCAGCGACAGCGCGGTCGCCGAGAACCCCGCCGCCTCGGCCATCGTCCGGTACGAGGGGCTGCCGGCGGCCTTCCGCAGCTCCCTCAGCTCATGCGCGAGTCGTTGAACGGGCCCCGCCGCCGGGTCCACCGGTCTCTCGGGACGCCCCATGACACGCACCTCCGCACACCTGATGCAGGTGTCATCGTTGACATTCGGGCGACGACCATACGGATGGCACGTCAACAACCGGGTGTCCTCGAGATGACAGACGGGTGACCGCAGCCGGGCGGTCGTCACCCAGGCGGCTCGGGCCCCCGGCGTCCGTAAATGGCACAGCCCATCGGTGCGGCTGGAAATCAAGCGTGACGTCTGGTCCGTTGGCCGCGCGCCGACCACGTTCGTCACGAATCCCGCGCATCGTTGCAGGTCAGACCCTCAACCGAAGCAACGGCCGGGGCCGCCACCCCCCACAGGAGAGGCCCCGGCCGTCGCGCGGTCGGGCCGCGCGGCGGCCCGTACTCTCTACAGCGCCGTGAGTGCGGTTTCTGTCACACCCCGGGTACAGTGAGCCCCTTCGCAAGCTGGTTGCATGGTGTCCGGACATGGACGAGCAGCGGTTTCAGGTCGTAACGTGCCTTTCGCGCCGGGCGCGGGAGGCGAACGACCATCGCGGACCATCGCAACGATCGGCGGCCTCGATGCCGCGACCATCGAACGAGGAACCATCGGGTGCTGGGGGACGACGCGGAGCTGACCACCGCGGTGCTTGCGGCACAGGACGGGAACGAGACCGCGTTCCGGACTGTGTACCGAGCCGTGCATCCGCGGCTGCTCGGGTACGTCCGCACGCTCGTCGGCGATCCGGACGCCGAGGACGTCACCTCCGAGGCGTGGCTGCAGATCGCCCGTGATCTGGACCGGTTCAGCGGCGACGCGGACCGCTTCCGCGGCTGGGCCGCCCGGATAGCCCGCAACCGCGCGCTGGACCACATACGGATGCGCGGCCGCCGCCCGGTGATCGGCGGCGACGAAACGGAACTGACCGGCAGGGCCGCCGAGTCCGACACCGCCGGCGAGGCCATGGAGTCCCTGGCCACCGACCACACCCTCTCGCTGATCGCCCGGCTGCCGCAGGACCAGGCCGAGGCCGTCGTGCTGCGCGTGGTCGTGGGCCTCGACGCCAAGACCGCCGCCGAGACGCTCGGCAAGCGCCCGGGTGCCGTACGCACGGCGGCGCACCGCGGTCTGAAGCGGCTCGCGGAACTGCTCGGCGAGGATCCGGAATCGAGCGTCGGCCTGGACGGGCTGCCGCCCCAGAGGGAACCGCGCGGCCGCGCGGTGACGTCCGCGAGTGTGACGCAAAGCGTTGCGCGGACGCAGAAGGACATGTGATGGCCGACGAGCGCTGTGCCTTTCCGGGGGATTCGGAGTCCGCCGGCGGCTCCGCCGCGGGACCGACTCCCGCCTGGTGGCTGGACCCTGAAACAGCGGAGCTCCTGCTGCGCGGAGAGTCTCTCGACACGGTCGACGCCGCCTCCCGCGACCAGGCCGAACGGCTTGCGAAGACCCTCGACGGGCTGATCGTCGAGACCCCGCTGAGCAGCGCCGAACTCCCCGGCGAGGCCGCCGCGCTGGCCGCCTTCCGCGCGGCGCGCGCCGGTGCGCTTCCCGAGCAGGCCGCCGTCGGGCGCCACCATGGCCGCCCCCGGACCTCCGATGCCGGTCTCGTCCGCATCGGCGGCTCCCCTCCGGCCCCCCGGCGCTCGCGCTGGGGCCGGCCCGCGCGCTTCGGGCTGACGGCCGTACTGGCCGCCGGCATGGTCGGCGGTGTCGCGTTCGCGGCGACCACCGGAGTGCTTCCGGGGCCGTTCGGCCACGACGAGCCCGGCCCCGTGGCCTCGGTGTCGGTCGGTGCGAGCCCCGAGCGCCCGCTCGTGTCGCCCTCGCAGAACAGCGCCCTGGGCGCCCCGACCCCGGACGGCTCCACTTCCCCTTCCTCCGGCCCGACGACCCCGCACGGCTCGACCGGCGGCGCCTCCTCGGCCAAGCCCGGCTCCGGCTCCGACGGCGGGCGGCCCACCGGCGGCGGCTGGTGGCTCGGCGCCCCGTCGGCCTGCCGGGACGTGCGCGACGGCAAGGAACTCACCACCGACCGCAGACGGGCCCTGGAGAGCGCGGCGGGCGGCTCCGGCGCGGCCCGCGTCTGGAAGTACTGCAAGAACGTTCTCGCCGGCACCGAGGGCGCGCACCGCGGCGGCGAGGACAAGGACGGCAAGGGCAAGGGCGGACAGGGCAACCAGAACGGCAAGGGCGGCGACCAGGGAGATCAGGGTGGTGACGGCGACGGCCACCACATAGCCCCCGGCCCCACCGTCACACCGTCCCCCCTCGCGCCCTTCCTGCCGAGGCAGCTGGTGACGACACCGACCCCGTCCCCGAAGCCGACCTACAGCGCGCTGTGACCTGCGGTTTTGCAGCTCGCGGAATTTTCTTCGGCCCACCAGTAACGTTTTCGGCCCCACCCGCGCAGTACTGAGTGAGCCGACTGGTCATCGGCCGTCGCACAGAGCCGGGGTTCCCCCCGTACCCACGGCTCGTGCATCGGCGCGGGCGGGACACGTTCCCCCGGTCCCGCCCGCGCCCCACTCACTTCTCTCCCGGCTCCGGGGGGCTCACCGGTACACGACGACCTTGTCGCCGTTGTTCACCTGCGCGTACAGATCCGCGATCGCCGACTCGTCCCGGACGTTGACACAGCCGTGCGAGGCGCCGGCGTAACCGCGGGCCGCGAAGTCGTAGGAGTAGTGCACGGCCTGGCCGCCGCTGAAGAACATCGCGTACGGCATGGACGAGTCGTAGAGCGTCGACCAGTGGTGGCGGGACTTCCAGTACACATGGAAGACGCCCTCGCGGGTGGGCGTGCCGATCGCGCCGAACCGGACCGACATCGTCGACACCGTCCGCCCGTCGATCATCCAGCGCAGGGTGCGGCTCGTCTTGTCGATGCACAGCACCCGCCCGGTCAGACACCGCGGATCGGCGGGCCCCGCGGGTTGACCGCCCATCAGATACAGCTCCCACTTGCCGGGTTCGTGCGTCATCCGCAGCAGCCGCTGCCAGGTGACGGTGTCCGTCTCCCCGGTCCTCGGCAGCCCGCGCTTGCCCTGGAAGCCCTTCACGGCATCCTCGGTCAGGTCGTCGTACGTCCCGGTCGGACCGTCGTAGAGCCAGGCCACCTGACGCAGCCGGGCCTGGAGTTCCCGCACGGCGTCCCCGGAGTCGCCGCGGGACCACAGCACGGCGGGCCCGGCCGTCGAGGGCGACGCGCTCGGCTTGTCCTCGGAGCCCGAGCCGGAGGCCGGTTCCGACTTGCCGGAGGGGGTGCTGCTCGGCAGCTGGATGTGCACGGGCGAGTGCCCCTTGCCGTCCGCGCCCTGCACCGTGCAGCCGCACACGCCCACCAGGGCCGCGAGAGCCGCCGCGGCGGCGATCGATCTCCCCATGCCCGTCATACGCACAGCGCCCCCCGGCGTCTCACCGAGGCAACTCACAGCCCCGCGTGTCACCTGAGATGCTGCCCGCGGATGACTGGTTGCGAACGGCGGGGCATGGTTGTGACGGAGACCGCAAAAGCGCTGTGAGGAAGCTCCCAGCGTGCTTCCCTCCACCGACTGCACGCGCCCCGCTACAGTCCGCAGGAGGGTCGGTCGTACTGGCCAGTACTGCATTATTCCGGGGGCTGACCCCCGGACCCCCAGCAGAAAAGCAGGCAGCAGCGGTGGCCGACGCGGACATCGCGAGGCCCACCTGAGTGAGGCAGCGGGAGGCATCACACCATGGCGCGCGAGTCGGAGTCCGGACTGCCCATCGAACCGGTCTACGGGCCGGAGAGCCTGGAGGGCTGGGATCCGGCCGAGAAGCTGGGCGAGCCCGGGAAGTACCCGTTCACGCGCGGTGTGTATCCCTCCATGTACACGGGCCGCCCCTGGACGATGCGCCAGTACGCCGGTTTCGGCACGGCGACGGAGTCCAACGCCCGCTACAAGCAGCTGATCGCCAACGGCACGATGGGCCTGTCGGTCGCCTTCGACCTGCCGACCCAGATGGGCCACGACTCCGACGCCCCGATCGCGCACGGCGAGGTCGGCAAGGTCGGCGTGGCGATCGACTCCGTCGAGGACATGCGGGTGCTGTTCGGCGGCATCCCGCTGGACAAGGTCTCGACGTCGATGACGATCAACGCGCCGGCGGCCCTGCTGCTGCTCATGTACCAGCTGGTCGGCGAGGAGCAGGGCGTAGCGGCCTCCCAGCTCACCGGCACCATCCAGAACGACGTGCTCAAGGAGTACATCGCGCGCGGGACGTACATCTTCCCGCCGAAGCCCTCCCTCCGGCTGATCGCCGACATCTTCAAGTACTGCAAGGCCGAGATCCCGAAGTGGAACACGATCTCGATCTCCGGCTACCACATGGCCGAGGCGGGCGCCTCCCCTGCGCAGGAGATCGCCTTCACCCTGGCCGACGGCATCGAGTACGTCCGCACGGCGGTCGCCGCCGGCATGGACGTCGACGACTTCGCGCCCCGGCTCTCCTTCTTCTTCGTGGCCCGTACGACGATCCTCGAAGAGGTCGCCAAGTTCCGTGCGGCCAGGCGCATTTGGGCCCGGGTCATGAAGGAGGAGTTCGGCGCGAAGAACCCGAAGTCGCTGATGCTGCGCTTCCACACGCAGACCGCGGGCGTCCAGCTGACGGCCCAGCAGCCGGAGGTGAACCTGGTCCGGGTCGCCGTCCAGGGCCTGGCCGCGGTCCTCGGCGGCACGCAGTCGCTGCACACGAACTCCTTCGACGAGGCGATCGCGCTCCCCACGGACAAGAGCGCCCGCCTCGCCCTGCGCACCCAGCAGGTGCTGGCCTACGAGACGGACGTGACGGCGACCGTCGACCCCTTCGCGGGTTCCTATGTCATCGAGAAGATGACGGACGACGTGGAGGCGGCCGCCATCGAGCTGATGGCCAAGGTGGAGGAGCTGGGCGGCGCGGTCAACGCGATCGAGCACGGCTTCCAGAAGTCCGAGATCGAGCGCAGCGCCTACCGCATCGCCCAGGAGACCGACTCCGGCGAGCGGGTCGTGGTCGGCGTCAACCGCTTCCAGCTGGACGAGGAGGAGCCCTACGAGCCGCTCCGGGTCGACCCGGCCATCGAGGCCCAGCAGGCGGAACGCCTGGCGAAGCTGCGCGCCGAGCGTGACCAGCCGGCGGTCGACGCCGCCCTGGCGGCCCTGAAGAAGGCGGCCGAGGGCGAGGACAACGTCCTCTACCCCATGAAGGACGCGCTGCGGGCGCGGGCGACGGTGGGCGAGGTGTGCAACGCGCTGCGCGAGGTCTGGGGGACGTACGTGCCCTCGGACGCCTTCTGAGCTGGGGGTCCCGCTCGATCTTCGGCTGTCGCACGTCCTCCCCCGGCCGTGTGAGCCTCCCGTGCGGCCTGGGCAATTCGAACCCCATCCGAGTTTCCGCGAGACAGCGGGCCACATGTCTCCCCAAGACGCCTCGGCCCGTCAGTGAGCTGGGTGACCTGGATGGTCCGGACGACGGCTTCTCCCTCGGGCTGTGAACTCGGTGCCTGCCCCTACAGGGCGAGTCGCGTCACGTACTCGGACAGGCCGTCCTTCGTTTCGCCGGCCCAGCCCACGTAACCGTCCGGGCGTACCAGGAACAGGCCCGTTCCGAGCGGCGGCTGGGCCTCGCCGCTGACCACGTGCACCGAATCCGGCAGCTCCGGCGGTGCCACCCCCACCGCGACCAGCGTCCAGTGCGGCCCGCGCAGCGCGTCGAAGAGCCGTACGCCCCCGACGGTTGTGTCCGGCGCGCGGTCGCCCGCCTGGATCGTTCCCGCGTCCTTCCGCGTCTCCTCCGTCAGTGACGACTCCCGGTAGCCGAGCCCGAGCTGGACGGTCGCCGCACCCCGCTTGACCTCCCCGCGGTGCACGCCCGTGGAGATGCCGAGCATCTGCGCCGCGATGGGGCGCCGCTCCTCCTCGTACGTGTCGAGGAGCGCGGCGGGAGCTCCGCCCCGCAGCACCGCGCCCAGCTTCCAGCCCAGGTTGTACGCGTCCTGGACACTGGTGTTGAGGCCCTGGCCGCCGGCGGGGGAGTGCACGTGCGCCGCGTCCCCGGCGAGGAAGACCCGCCCGCTCCGGAAGCGGTCCGCGAGAGCCGCGCGCGGGCGGAATTCCGAGGCCCAGCGGACCTCGGTCACGTCCTCGGGGGCGAGATGCGAACGCGCGGCGGCGACCTTGCGGATGCCGTCCAGGGACACGTCCACCGCGGTCCCCTCCGGGAACTGGGCGACGAGCTGGAAGTCCTTGGTACCGGCGAGCGGGCAGATGGCCAGATAGCCGTCCTCGCGCGGCGGGAAGATGTGCCAGTGGTCGCGGTCCAGGCCGGTGATCCGGACGTCCGAGACCACCACGGGGTTCGGGTCGACCGTCTCGCCGGTCATGCCGATGCCGAGCGCGCGCCGCACGGCCGAGCGGCCGCCGTCGGCGGCGACGACGTACCGGGCGCGAAGTCCCGGCCCGGACGCGACACGCACACTCACGCCGTCCTCGTCCTGGTCGAGCCCGACGACCTCCCGGCCGAACTCGACCCGCCCTCCCAGTTCCTCCAGCCGAGCGAACAGGATCTCCTGCGTCCGCCACTGCGGCACCATCCACGGCTCGGTGAACGCCGAGTCGTCGGCCGCCCCCTCCACCTCGTCCGCGTCGAACATCCGGTGCTCGCCGACCCGCTCCCCGTCCTGCCAGATCATTCCGACCGGGTAGCGCCCGCCGGCCGCGAGGATCGCGTCCAGCACGCCGAGATCCTCCAGGACCTCCAGGGTGCGCGGCTGCAGACCCTTGCCGCGCGAGCCGGGGAACAGCCCGTCCGCCTTCTCCACCACCAGGGCGTCCACGCCCCGCCGGGCGAGGTCGACCCCGAGGGCCAGACCGGTCGGGCCCGCCCCCACGATCAGGACATCGATCACGCCGTCCACGGCACGATTCATGATCCACTCTCCTTAACGCTGTTAAGTTCCCTTGGATCCGAGAGTGCCCTTAACGCTGTTAAGCTGTCAAGCGTGAGTACGGAACGACGCGCGCCCCTCGACCGCAAGCGGGTCGCGGACACCGCCCTGAAACTCCTGAACGAGGTGGGCCTGGACGGCCTGTCCCTGCGGACCATCGCCAAGGAGCTGGATGTCAAGGCACCCGCCCTGTACTGGCACTTCAAGGACAAGCAGGCGCTCCTCGACGAGATGGCGACGGAGATGTACCGGCGGATGGTCGCCGGGACCGCCCTCGATCCGGACGACACCTGGCAGGAGCGGACGGCCAAGGCGTACCGGGGCCTGCGGGAGGCGCTGCTCGGCTACCGCGACGGCGCCAAGGTCTACAGCGGCGCGCGCTTCACCGGCACCGACCACGCCCGCGAGATGGAGGAGAACCTACGCCTGTTCACGGCCGCGGGTTTCACCCTCGCCCAGGCCGTCCGCGCCCACCAGACCGCGTATGCCTTCACCATCGGTTTCGTCACCGAGGAACAGGGCGTCCGCCCACTGCCGGGCGAACGCCGCGAGGGCTACGACGTCGACGAACGCGCCCGCCTGCTGGCCGACTTCCCCCTCGCGGCCGCCGTCGGCACAGAGCTCTTCGAGGACTACGACCACCACTTCGAGGAGGGCCTGGCGCTGATCGTCGCGGGCTTGGAGGCACGCTACGGAATCGCCTGAGCGGCAACAGAGGAGCCCCTTGTGCCCGCGCGAGGGTGGGTACTTCGCGCAGACGCAAGGGGCTTCCTGAGACGTGTGCCAAAGACGGCCCGTCCGCCTACCGCTGGACAGCCTTCCGCAGGGCCCGGGCCCGCCGCACGACCCGCCGAGCCGTGGAGTTCCGCGGAATGAACGCCAGCCGCTCCGGAAGCCCCCCGGGCAGCCCCAGCGCGGTGAGCCGCTTCCGCCTGAAGTACCGCTTGGTGCGCGGGGACAGGTGCTCGGAGAGGTGGCGTTCCGCCGCCGCCCGCAGGGACGGGTAGATCTGCGGCTGCATCGTGTAGCTGAGCGTGTCGAGCAGACCGTCCAGGGTGCTCGCGGGCAGCGTCTTCTCGGCCTTGCCGCCCTCCAGATCCGGCAGCAGCGCGTCGGCGAGGACGACCGGCACGCGGTTGCTGTTCTGGTACGGCGTGAGCGCGCCCAGCAGCGCTGCCGTACCGATGCGGGCGACCGGGAGGCCGTAGAGCGCGGACGCCGTGAACAGCGCCGTGGAGAAGCAGCCCACGACCAGGGCGGGCCGCGACTGCTCGAACAGCACCTCGGCCAGGACGGGCAGGTCGAGGACGGTGAGGTCCACGCCCAGCTTCCCGGCCTCGGTCTCCAGGGCGCGGCTGTAGCGGGCCGGCGCGGTGGGGTGCGGCTTGAAGACGATCGAGCGGTGTCCGCGCTCGACCGCCCCGCGCATCATCCGTACGTGCAGGTCCTCCTCCTCCTCGGGGGTGAGGATGCCCAGCGCGGACAGGTACTGGCCGAGCAGCAGCGCCGAGTCGTCGGGCAGCACCGGCAAGTCCTGGACGGAGGAGGAGAGCTCGCCCATCACCTTCAGGAACGCGTCGGTCGGCACCAGCTCCGCCGGTACGTCGAACTCGGTCAGCAGGCGCGGGGTCAGTCCCGGCACCAGGTCCAGGTGGAGCAGCCGCCGCACGCGCGTGCCCACCAGCGGGTCGATCTTGTTGCGGGTGGGGCCGTAGCTCATCAGGCCGTCGGCGTAGACGTGCACGGGCGCGTCGGTGAACAGCTGGGCCACCGTCAGCGCCGGGGCGACCTGGATGGACTCCACGACCAGTTCCACCCGGTCGTCGCCCAGGTCCCAGAGCAGCCGCAGATAGCGCTCGAAGAGCGGGATGTCGTCCTGGCGCGGGGTCCAGGCGCCCGGATGGAAGGGGCGGATGGCCTCGTTCCAGGACAGGATCTCGTCGAAGTGGTCGCGCAGCGGCTCGAAGCCCGGCATCTCGTCGACGGGCGGTGTCGTCTCCGGCGTCGCCGAGTTGTTGAAGACCAGCAGCAGACTGCGGTCCTCGTCCTCGAAGCAGTCCGAGTCCAGCGCGGCGGCCAGGGTGGCGGCGCCGTACAGGGTCGAGACGCAGTAGATACGGGTGGTCCGGGGCATCAGGCAGCCGCCTTCGCTGTCGTGATCCTGCGCCGCAGCCGCCGCAGCTTGGAGGAACGGTGCATGTCCATCGTTTCGAGCACGTCGCCGAGCATGTCCTGCGGCAGGCGCTGGATGGCGGCCGCGCTCCTGGCCCGCAGCTGCCGGTACACCGACGGCTCCCACTTGTCCTCGTCGGAGACATGGTGGGCGATGATCGCGCAGTACGTGCGCACCGCCTTCGGCAGCAGCCGGTCCGCGTCCCGGTCCTTCGCCGTCTCCTCTATGACCTGGTCGAAGGCGCGGATGAAGTCGAGCTGGCGGACGTCGCCGATCTGCGTCAGGGAGGACGCCACCCCGCGCCGGTAGAAGACGCCGAGCAGACTCAGCACGGCGAACGACTCCGCCTCGCGGTGCAGCTTCCAGATCCACGGCCGGTCCTCGGCCGTGCGCAGCCCGTCGGTGAAGTGCAGCAGGCCCTGGTCGAGGAGCCGGCGGTGGTAGGCGCCGGCCCAGGCGAAGGCGTAGTCCACGGACGTCGAACGGTCGGCCGGCAGGATCGCCTCGCGCGGGTTCAGTGCCTCCCAGCGGCGCCCGATGGGAACCCTGCTCACACTGCGCGCGCGGGCGGTCGCCTGCACATGGTCGGTGCGCACGAAGTCGACGCCCAACCCCTCGATGGCCGCGACCAGTTCGGCGAGGTAGCCGGGAGCCAGCCAGTCGTCGCCGTCCAGGAACGTCAGGTACTCGCCCTGGGCCGCGTCCAGGCCGGTGTTGCGGGCAGTGGCGAGTCCCCCGTTCTTCTCATGGCGGATATACCGCACCTGCGCCACGTCGGAGAGTTCCTCGGCCGCACGTTCGAGAATCGCCGGAGTTTCGTCCTTCGAATGGTCGTCGACCAGTACGAACTCGAAATCCCGTTGCGCGTTCAAGCGAAGGCTTTTGAGGGTGTCCGGGGCGTATTGCTGCACGTTGTAGAACGGCACGATCACGGAAAGCTTTGGCACACGAGAAAGGGTAAGAGGCGGTTCGGCGGCGTAACTTTCCGGTGCCCGTACAGAGGGTGAACTCAATGTGTCGGAACGGTGCATCACCTGTAGCTCCGGCGGTTTGGCGGGCCAGTTCGGCTCTCGGCGGGGTGTTGTTAACTTTTTGTTGAGGTGCGGTTGGGCCGCGCCTCGGAATTGCTTCTTACCGTCTTCGACGTGCCACCAAGTACCTCGAAGCCCACGCGAATCGCCGTGCTCGCGGACTCCGACACCCGCTGGAAATGGGGTGCGCTGACCGCGGCTCGCATCGCCCCGGGCCCGTCCATGGAAACCGCACCCAGCGAGGACGCGCAAGTCGGTCTCGAGCTGAGCGGATTCCTGCTGCGCGGGCGGGCGACGCCCACCGCACGCCAGCTGGCGGAGGTCGGTGTGCGCGCCGACTCGCTCCGCGAGGTCACGGCCGTCGAGTTCCTGCGCGCGATGGCCGAGGAGGAGTACGACGTCCTCGTCCTCGCCCTCGTCGGCGGTGGCGTCCAGGCGATGCTGAACGGCCTGCGGCACGCGTGGGAGAGCCGCGAGCGACGTCCCGTGGTCGTCACCGGCTATGTCGGCGTCGTCTACGAGAAGCTGGCCGACGGCCTTCTGCTGCGGCACGGCGCGGACCTCGTCCTCGCCAACTCCCGGCAGGACGCGGAGCGCTTCCGGGCGGTGTACGAGGGGGTGGGCGCCGACGCCTCGTCGGTGACCGAGGTGGCACTGCCGTTCCTCGGCGGTGCTCCCTACGAAGGTGAACACGACCCCTACACCGTGGTGTTCGCCGTACAGCCGTCCGTCCCGGACACCCGCAAGGACCGCGTCTACCTGCTCGACCGGCTGATCCGGCACGCCCGGCTGCACCCCGAGCGCGAGGTGCTGCTGAAGCTGCGCTCCAAGCCGGGCGAGCACACCACGCACATCGAGGAACAGCCCTACCAGAAGCTGGTCCAGCGGCTCGATCCGCCGGCCAACTTCCGCCTGGTCTACGGGAACATGGGTGAGGTCCTCGACCGCACCGACCTCCTGGTCACCATCAGCTCGACGGCCGCGCTGGAGTCCCTGCACCGCCGTATCCCGACGGTCGTGCTGACCGACCTCGGCATCCGTGAGGTCCTCGGCAACCACCACTTCGTGGGCTCCGGCTGCCTCGCCTCCTGGGACCAGCTGGACGCCGGGCACCGGCCGGCCGCCGACGAGGAGTGGGTGGCCCGGCAGGGCGTCGCGACGGACGGGTCGTACGAGACCGCCTTCGACGTGGCGAGGGAGCGCATCGCCAAGCTGCTCGCGGCGCCCGAGCTGCCCCCGCTCGCCCCCTACTACACACCGGCGACCGCGCCCGGTTACCTCCCCGGCATCCTCGCCCGCCACCACCTCGGCCCCGACGGCAGCCCGCTGCCCGGAGCCCCCGCCCACGACAGGGAGCCGGGCCCGGTCCGCCAGATCGTCCGCCGCGCGGCCCGCGGCGCCTACCGGCACGGGGTGCAGCGGGTGGCTCCCGTCATCCGGCGGATGGGGGAGCTGTGACCGCCGCCGAGCGCTCCGCGGTCGCACGAGCCGTGACCCCGGCCGCCACGGAACCCACAGGAGCGCGAGCCGCGTTCGCGCCGATTCCTCCGCAAGGAGCCCAAGGAGTAGTTCCCATGTCCAACCCGCAAGCGGGCCAAGGCGCTTCGGTGCGCCGGGTGCTCGCGGTGATTCCCGCGCGTGGCGGCTCCAAGGGCGTGCCCGCGAAGAACCTCGCCCCCGTCGGCGGTGTGCCGCTCGTGGCCCGTGCCGTGCGGGAGTGCCTCGCCACCCGGCTGGTGACGGACGTCGTGGTGTCCACCGACGACCAGGCCATCGCCGCGACGGCCCGTCAGGCGGGCGCCGAGGTCGTCCTGCGCCCCACCGCCATAGCCGGGGACACGGCGACCTCCGAGGCCGCCGTCCTGCACGCCATGGACGCCCACGAGGCCCTGCACGGCGCGGCCGTCGACGTGGTGGTGTTCGTGCAGTGCACCAGCCCGTTCATCATCCGCGAGGACATCGACGGAGTGGCGTCCGCGGTCGTCGAGAACGGCGCCGACACCGCCGTCACCGTGGCCCCCTTCCACGGCTTCATCTGGCGGGACGCCGACGACGAGGCCACCGCGGGCACCGTCGCCGAGGCCGACGCGGCCACCGGCGGCGGCTACGGCGTCAACCACGACAAGTCCTTCCGCCCCCGCCGCCAGGACCGCCCCCAGGACCTCCTGGAGACCGGCGCCGCCTACGCGATGGACGCGGCGGGCTTCCGCAAGCACCAGCACCGCTTCTTCGGCCGTACCGAACTCGTCCGCACCGATCCGGCACGGGTGCTGGAGATCGACGACCCGCACGACCTCGCGCGGGCCCGGGCCCTGGCCCCCCTCTTCGACGCCGACCGGCCCGGCGCCCTCCCGACCGCCGACGACATCGACGCGGTCGTACTGGACTTCGACGGCACCCAGACCGACGACAGGGTGCTGATCGACGCCGATGGAAGGGAGTTCGTCTCCGTGCACCGCGGAGACGGGCTCGGCATCGCCGCGCTGCGCAAGAGCAGCCTGAAGATGCTGGTCCTCTCCACGGAGCAGAACCCGGTCGTCGCCGCGCGCGCACGAAAGCTGCAGATCCCCGTGCTGCACGGCATCGACCGCAAGGACCTCGCACTGAAGCAGTGGTGCGAGGAGCAGGGCATCGCGCCCGAGCGCGTGCTCTACGTCGGCAACGACGTCAACGACCTCCCGTGCTTCGCCCTCGTGGGCTGGCCCGTGGCGGTCGCGAGCGCCCACGACGTGGTACGCGGCGCCGCCCGTGCGGTCACCACCCTCCCCGGTGGCGACGGCGCGATCCGAGAGATCGCCAGCTGGATCCTCGGCCCCTCTCTCGACTCCCTAACCAAGTAAGGACAGTTCACTGCCATGAGCATCAACTCCCGCCTGCGCACCTTCGGTACCGAGCGCATCGCCGGCCCCGGTCAGCCCGTCTACATCTGCGGCGAGATCGGCATCAACCACAATGGCGAGCTGGAGAACGCCTTCAAGCTCATCGACGTGGCCGCCGAGGCCGGCTGCGACGCCGTGAAGTTCCAGAAGCGCACCCCGGAGATCTGCACCCCGCGCGACCAGTGGGACATCGAGCGTGACACCCCCTGGGGCCGCATGACCTACATCGACTACCGCCACCGCGTGGAGTTCGGCGAGGACGAGTACCGCCAGATCGACGCGTACTGCAAGGAGAAGGGGATCGCCTGGTTCGCCTCCCCGTGGGACACCGAGGCCGTCGCCTTCCTGGAGAAGTTCGACGTCCCCGCCCACAAGGTGGCCTCGGCCTCCCTGACCGACGACGAGCTGCTGCGCGCCCTGCGCGCCACCGGCCGCACGATCATCCTCTCCACCGGCATGTCCACCCCGAAGCAGATCCGCCACGCGGTCGAGGTCCTCGGCTCGGAGAACATCCTGCTCTGCCACGCCACCTCGACGTACCCGGCGAAGGCCGAGGAGCTCAACCTCCGCGTGATCAACACCCTGCAGGCCGAGTACCCGAACGTCCCGATCGGCTACTCCGGCCACGAGACCGGCCTGCAGACCACCCTCGCCGCGGTCGCCCTCGGCGCCACCTTCGTCGAGCGCCACATCACCCTGGACCGCGCGATGTGGGGCTCCGACCAGGCCGCCTCCGTCGAGCCGCAGGGCCTGACCCGCCTCGTCCGCGACATCCGCACCATCGAGGCCTCCCTCGGCGACGGCGTCAAGAAGGTCTACGAGTCCGAGCTCGGCCCCATGAAGAAGCTGCGCCGCGTCACGGGCGTCGTCGCCGAGGCGGAGATCGCCGCGGCCGCGGGCGAGCCGGTCACGGTCTGATTCACCACCACTTACGGGACGGTCATACGTCGATGAGCCGCCGCGCCGGATCCGCCGGCAGCACCTCCACTCTCGCGTTCGTCGAGAGCCCGGTACAGCTCCTGAACGTGCTGGAGTGGGCGCATGCCCAGGCGCCCGGCGCGGGGCTCACCCTCGTCGTCCTGTCCCCGACCGACCCCATGACCCGCGGCCAGCTGCGCCGCATGGCCGAACTCGCCCGCGACGAGGGCCACACGGTCCGCTGGGAGGAGGCCCGGGGCGGCCCCGCGGCCCCCTTCCAGACCATCGGCGGCCTGACGGGCACGCTCCGCAGGGCCGACCGCATCGTCCTGGGCGACCCCTTCTCCCGCTACGTACAACTCCTGCTGACCATCACCAAGGCCCGCGACCTGGTCGTCGTCGACGACGGCACGGCCACGATGGAGTTCGTCGCCCAGCTGGCCCGCGGTGAACGTCTCGTCCGCTGGCACCGCAAGGGCGGCCGCCCGAGCGCCCGCGACCTGATCTTCGCGCCGGTGTCCTCCAAGGCCCGCCGCCGCCTCACCCCGAGCGCCAGGCGCAGCGTGGCGGTCTTCTCCTCCATGCCCATGGACGAGATCCCGCCCGGCGTGACCGTCCACACCAACGACTTCTCCTGGACCCGCTTCCGCTTCGGCCCGCCCCGCATCACCAAGGGCGCCGACATGGTGGGCACCTCCCTGGTGGAGACCGGCGTGGTGGACGGCGACCGCTACCTGGAGGCCGTCCGCACCCTGGCGAAGACCCACGGAGCCACCCGCTACTTCGCCCACCGCCGCGAGAGCACGGACAAACTCCACCGACTGGCCGCCGAGACGGGCCTGGAGATCGTCCGCCCCGACCTCCCCCTGGAACTGATCGCCCGCCGCGGCCCCATCGGCCGCACCGTCCTGAGCTTCCCCTCGACGGTCGTCCACACCCTCCCGCTGGCCCTGACGGGCACGGAGGTCCGGGTCGCGGTGTGCGACATCGACCCCGCCTGGCTGACCCAGAACGCGTCGCCGCGGGCCCAGGGCTTCCTGTCGGGCGTGACGGGCACGGCACGGGACGTGACCCGGCTGTCGGCGGTCACGGCGGCATGACCGCGCCTCAGTCGTCCTTCCGCGCCAGCAGGAACGCCCGCGCCCGCGTCTCGTCCTGCGCGGGCTCGCGCAGCACCCGTGCATCCACCCGCAGCCCCGCCTTGACCAGCTGCTCGGCCACGGCATCCGGCGTACGCCAGTAGTAGTCCAGCGAGATCTCGCGCCCGAACCGCTCCTCCAGCCGCAGATGCCCGTCCTCGTCACCGCTCTGGAAGCCCAGCAGAACATGCCCCCCGGGCACCAGAACGCGCCGGAACTCGTCGAAGACGGTCTTCAGGTGATCGTCCGGGACATGGATGATCGAGTAGAGGGCGAGCACACCGCCCAGCGTCTCGTCCGGCAGGTCCAGCGCGGTCATGGATCCGACGTGGAACCGCAGCCCGGGATGCGCCTGACGGGCCAGCGCCACCATGCCGGGGGAGACGTCGACCCCGAAGGCCGGCACCCCGAGCGCGTCGAGCCGCGCGGTGACATGGCCGGGCCCGCTGCCGACATCGGCGACAGGGGCGGTACCGGCCGCACGGACGAGCTCGGCGAAGGCGGTGACCAGGGCCAGGTCCAGCGGTCTGCCGCTCAGGTGGTCGGCGAACTGCTCGCTGTACGGGCGGGCGATCGCGTCGTACGAGGATCGGGTGGTACGCAGGAAGTCCGGGCTGCCCGGTATCGCGGAGCTCACGGGCCCGCACCCTACTAGCGGTCGTCCGTCGTCCAGGTGAAACCGCCGAGAGAGTCCTGCGAGGACTGCTCGAACCTTTCCCCGTGCCTCTCCCCGAGGCCCGGCCCGGATGTCTCGTCGACCTCGTCCGTCCACGGCGGGTACCGCCACCGCAGATACAGCGAGACCGCCGCCACCAGCAGCCAGCCCACAAGGGTCATCGCCACCAGCAGGCCCAGGAACAGGCCGGCCGTGCCGAGCAGACCGAATTTCGCCAGCATCCCGGGGATGTGTTCCTCACCGCAGCCGCACGCCTCCATGGGGGCAGGCTGCCCACGATCCACCCACCGTGTGCGCTGCGTGGCGGAAACGTCGCGCGGTGGTGATGATTCCGGGATCCGGGCCCGTACGTCCCACAGTGCGGTCCCGACACGTGGACCGGAACCATGGACAGGGGCGGGGCGTGGTATGCGTAGAGAAAAGCAAGGTATACCCATCTCAACCCTTGCCCATGCGCCGAGCGGCCAGATTTTCTCCCCCCTGAGGGGTTGAACTTTTGTTGATCGAGGGTCAGTTGGCCACCCCGGCGTCCTACGCTTAAGAGGGTGAAGCAACTGATGTCACCAGAGTCCGAGGTCGACCTCGCCGGGGAAGCGGTGCTCGAAGGCACGCTGCCCGAGGCGCTGTATGCCGAACTCGTCGCCTTCCGTCGTGACCTGCACATGCACCCCGAGCTCGGCAACCAGGAGTTCCGCACCACCGCGGCGATCAAGGAGCGGCTCGAGGCGGCAGGCCTGCGGCCCCGTGTGCTCGCCACCGGTACCGGGCTCGTCTGTGACATCGGGGAGTGGGACGGCGGGCGGCCCATGCTCGGCATGCGCGCCGACATCGACGGCCTGCCCATCCCGGACACGAAGAGTGAGTGCCCGTACCGCTCGACCGTGCCGGACCGCGCCCACGCCTGCGGCCACGACGTGCACACCACCGTGGTGCTCGGCGCCGGCCTGGTCCTGGCCGAGCTGCACAAGCAGGGCAAGCTCCCGCGGCCCGTGCGGCTGGTCTTCCAGCCGGCCGAGGAGGTGCTGCCCGGCGGCGCCGCGGACGCGATCGACTGCGGGGTGCTCGACGGCGTCGGCCGGATGATCGCCGTGCACTGCGACCCCCGGGTGGACGCCGGCCGGATCGGCCTCCGGCAGGGCGCCATCACCTCCGCCTGCGACCGGCTGGAGGTCGCGCTCGACGGCCCCGGCGGCCACACCGCCCGCCCGCACCTGACCACCGACCTGGTCACCGCCGCCGCCCGCGTCGCCATCGACGTGCCCGCGCTCGTCGGCCGGCGGATGGACACCCGCTCCGGCCTCGCCGTGACCTGGGGCCGCATCGAGTCGGGACACGCCCCGAACGTCATCCCGCAGCACGCCGAGCTCTCCGGGACCGTCCGCTGCCTCGACATCGAGGCCTGGCGGCAGGCCCCGGACCTCGTGGTCGCCGCCATCGACGAGGTCGCCAACCTGCACGGCGCCAAGTCGGAGATCAACTACGTGCGTGGAGTCCCGCCCGTGGTCAACGACGCGGACGTGACCGACCTGCTGCGCGACGCCATGACCGCCCGCCGCGGCGCCCAGTCCATCGAGGACACCGAGCAGAGCCTGGGCGGCGAGGACTTCTCCTGGTACCTGGAGCACGTCCCCGGCTCCATGGCCCGCCTCGGCGTGCGCACCCCGGGCGAGCGCACGGTGCGCGATCTGCACCAGGGCGACTTCGACGCCCACGAGTCGGCGATCACGGTGGGTGTGGAGCTGTTCACGGCGGCGGCCCTGCTGGACGCGGCTGAGTGATCCGAGCGTGCGGGCGGCCCCCTCGGGGGCCGTTCCGCCGACCGGCGCAACATGCTCGTAAGCCAATCGTGCACGCATCGAAATCAGGGTGTGCGACCGAGTGAGAGCCCGAGTTCAGACAGCGTTTGCCTCGAATCGATAACGGCTTCGGGAGGGGTGTTTTTCTGACATCTACGCGCGTTACGATGCCGCGAAGCCGACGCCGCAGGGGCGTCCGGGCCCGAGCACTGGCAAGGTGCTCACATGAAGCGCCGACATGGCGCTCAGGTCAGGTGAAGGAGCCTCCCGTGCGCCGGGTAGCCAAGCTTTCCGCTGCGTGTATCGCCACCGCAGCTCTTGCACTGACTGCCACTGCCTGTGGCAGCACCTCGTCCGAGAAGGACAACTCGTCCTCCTCCGCTTCCTCCGGCGGCGGCAAGGGCATCAAGATCGGTCTCGCCTACGACGTCGGCGGCCGCGGTGACCGTTCCTTCAACGACTCCGCCGCGCGCGGTGCCGACCAGGCCGAGAAGGAGTTCGGCGGTTCCATCAAGGAGCTGACCGCGAAGAACTCCGACACCGAGGCCGACCGCGAGCAGCGCCTCACCGACCTCGCGGACGCCGGCTACAACCCGATCGTGGCCGTCGGCTTCTCCTACGCCACCGCGGTCGACAAGGTCGCCGCGAAGTACCCGAAGGTCAACTTCGGCCTGATCGACTCGGTCGCGACCGCCAAGAACGTCGACAGCATCACCTTCACCGAGGAGCAGGGCTCCTACCTGGCCGGTGTCGCCGCGGCACTGAAGACCAAGAAGGACCACGTCGGCTTCATCGGCGGCGTCGACACCCCGCTGATCAAGAAGTTCGCGGCGGGTTACGTCCAGGGCGTCAAGGACACCAACTCCAAGGTCAAGGTCGACGTCCAGTACCTGACCCACGGCTCGGACCTGTCCGGCTTCTCCAGCCCCGACAAGGGCAAGGAGGCCGCGTCCGGCATGCTCGACAACGGCGCCGACGTGATCTACGCCGCCGCCGGCTCCTCCGGCAACGGCTCGATCGAGGCCGTCAACGGCGTCAAGGGTGCCTGGGCCATCGGCGTGGACTCGGACCAGTACAACATCCCGGGTCTGGCCAAGTACAAGAGCTCGATCCTGACCTCGATGGTCAAGAACGTGGATGTCGGCGTCTACGACTTCATCAAGTCCGTGCACGACGGCAAGCCGCTGACCGGCAACCAGGTCTACTCGCTCGCCAAGGGCGGTGTCGGCCTCGCCACCAGCGGTGGCTTCATCGACGACATCAAGACCCAGCTGGACGCCGCGAAGAAGAAGATCGTCGACGGCACCGTCAAGGTCAAGACCAGCTGACCTGGCGGTTCCCGCCGAACCCCGGCTCGGCGAGGGCGCGTTCCCACAGCCCCTCGCCGAGCCATAACAATGTGTCAACTCTACGCGTGTAGCATGGAGTTGCCGCGCTAGCGTCGCCGACGCCTGCCCTCCCCTACGCAGCCCATTTCCCCCGAGGAGAGTGCGCCATCAACGCGTCCAGCCCTCCCGCTGCCGTCGAACTGCGCGGCATCACCAAGCGATTCCCCGGTGTCGTGGCCAACAAGGACATCGACATCACCGTCCGTACAGGCACCGTCCATGCCCTGTGCGGTGAGAACGGCGCCGGTAAGTCCACCCTCATGAAGATCCTCTACGGCATGCAGCAGGCCGACGAGGGCACCATCACCGTGAACGGCGAGACCGTCGTCTTCCACAACCCCGCCGACGCCATCGCCCGCGGCATCGGCATGGTGCACCAGCACTTCATGCTCGCCGACAACCTCACCGTCCTGGAGAACGTCGTCCTCGGCGCGGAGAAGCTCCACGGCATCGGCGCCAAGGCGCGTACGAAGATCAAGGAGATCTCCGACGCGTACGGCCTGAACGTCCGCCCCGACGTCCTCCTCGAGGAACTCGGCGTCGCCGACCGCCAGCGCGTGGAGATCCTCAAGGTCCTCTACCGCGGCGCCAAGACCCTCATCCTCGACGAGCCCACCGCCGTCCTCGTGCCGCAGGAGGTCGACGCCCTCTTCGACAACCTGCGCGAGCTGAAGGCCGAGGGCCTGACGGTCATCTTCATCTCCCACAAGCTGGGCGAGGTGCTGTCCGTCGCCGACGAGATCACCGTCATCCGCCGCGGCACCACCGTCGGCACGGTCAAGCCGGCCGGCACCACCCCCAAGCAGCTCGCCGAGCTGATGGTCGGCAGCGAACTGCCCACCCCGGAGACCGAGGAGTCCACGGTCACCGACGTGCCGCTGCTGAAGCTGGACGGCCTGCGGCTGGCCCAGACGGACCTCGACGGCGTCGAGCGGATCATCCTCGACGACATCTCCTTCACCATCCACAAGGGCGAGGTCCTCGGCATCGCCGGCGTGGAGGGCAACGGCCAGTCCGAGCTGGTCGAGGCGATCATGGGCATCCGCGATCCGGACGCCGGTCTCATCAGCCTCGACGGCACCGACATCTCCCACGCCCCCACCCGCGACCGCCGCGAGGCCGGCGTCGGCTACATCCCCGAGGACCGCCACCGCCACGGTCTGCTCCTCGAAGCCCCGCTGTGGGAGAACCGCATCCTCGGCCATGTCACCGAGAAGCCCAACTCCCGCGGTCAGCTGCTCGACATCAAGGCCGCCCGCACCGACACCGAGCGCATCATCCAGGCGTACGACGTCCGCACCCCCGGCATCGACGTCACCGCCGCCTCCCTCTCCGGCGGCAACCAGCAGAAGCTGATCGTCGGCCGCGAGATGAGCCACGCGCCCAAGCTGCTGATCGCCGCCCACCCCACCCGCGGCGTGGACGTCGGCGCGCAGGCCGCGATCTGGGACCACATCCGCGAGGCCCGCCGCGAGGGCCTGGCCGTGCTGCTGATCTCCGCCGACCTGGACGAGCTCATCGGCCTGTCCGACACCCTGCGGGTGATGTACCGCGGCCGACTGGTCGCCGACGCCGACCCCGCCACGATCACCCCCGAGGAGCTGGGCTCCGCCATGACGGGTGCGGCCACCGGCCACCTGGAGCACACAGAGGACGACGCCCGATGAACAAGCTGACCCAACGCATCGACAAGGAGCGGCTGCTCCTCGGCATCGCGGCGCCGCTGCTGGCGATCGTCGCCGCGCTCGTCGTCACCGCCCTGGTCATCCTCGCCACCGGCAAGAACCCGGGCTCCGCCTTCAGCGACATGGTGAGCTACGGCACCGCCAGCGACAGCCAGGTCTACATCCTGAACAAGGCGACGACGTACTACCTGGCGGGTGTCTCGGTGGCCATCGGCTTCCGGATGAACCTGTTCAACATCGGCGTCGACGGCCAGTACCGGATCGCCGCGTTCTTCGCCGCGGTCCTCGGCGGCGCGCTGACCACGCCCGGCTGGATCTCCATCCCGCTGATCATCCTGTGCGCCATGGCGACCGGCGCCCTGTGGGCGGCCATCGCGGGTGTCCTCAAGGTGACCCGGGGTGTCAGCGAGGTCATCTCGACCATCATGCTGAACTCGATCGCCACCGCGATCATCGCCTATCTGCTGCAGCCGGGGAAGCTGGCCGAGCTCCAGAGCGGCGGCACGGTGATCTCCACCAAGCCGCTGCCGCAGTCCTCGTACTTCTTCCAGATCGACACCGGCGCCGCGGGCGAGCTGTGGGGCTTCATCGTCATCGCCGTGGTCGTCGGTGTCGCGTACTGGTTCGTGCTCGGCCGCACCCGCTTCGGCTTCGACCTGCGCACCGTCGGCCAGTCCGAGAGCGCGGCCGCAGCGAGCGGTGTCTCCGTCAAGAAGATGATCGCCACCAGCATGGTCATCTCGGGTGCGGTGGCCGGTCTGATCGGCATGCCGACCCTGCTCAACGACAGCCACCAGTTCAGCAACGACTTCCCGACGGGCATCGGCTTCACCGGCATCGCCATCGCGCTGCTCGGCCGCAACAACCCGGTCGGCATCGCGCTCGGCGCCCTGCTGTGGGGCTTCCTGGAGCGCACCACCAACCACCTCGAGTTCGAGGGGTACGACAAGGAGATCCTCGGCGTCATCCAGGGCGTCATCGTCCTGTGCGTCGTCATCGCCTACGAACTCGTACGCCGCTACGGCCTCAGGCGCCAGCAGCAGCGGGTCGGCGCCGAGCTCGCCGCCCAGGCCGCCGCCCCGACCCAGAAGCAGGAGGTGGCGTGATGACTGCCACGATGACCGACACGCCGCCGCCCGCGGCTCCCAAGGCGGACATGGAACGCGGCCGCTCGGGCCGCTCGCTCGGCCAGATCCTGATGATCGTCGCCGGTGCGCTGCTGCTGGTCGCCGCGGTCCGCGTCATCTCCGGCTCGGACCAGCTCACCTCCGACGGCCAGGTCTCCGCCGCGCTCAGCCTCGCCGTACCCATCGGTCTCGCGGGTCTCGCCGGCCTGTGGTCCGAGCGCTCCGGTGTGGTCAACATCGGCCTCGAGGGCATGATGATCCTCGGCACCTTCGGCGCCGGCTGGATCGGCTGGCAGTCCAACCCGTGGCTGGGCCTGCTGTGCGGTATCGGCTTCGGCATCCTCGGCGGCCTGGTGCACGCGGTCGCGACCATCACCTTCGGCGTCGACCACATCGTCTCCGGTGTCGCCGTCAACCTGCTCGCGCTGGGCGCCACCCAGTACCTCGCCAAGCTCTTCTTCACGAACGGCAAGGCGGCCGACGCGGGCGGCAACCCCAAGCAGTCCCCGCCGGTCGACTCGCTGCCCAACTTCGACGTACCGGGCCTGTCCAGCGGGCTGCACTCCATCGAGAACCACCACTGGTTCCTGATCTCCGACCTCGCCGGCATCATCGGCGGCCTGGTCACCAACCTGTCCGTCGTGACGGTCTTCGCCGTCCTGCTGTTCATCGGCAGCTGGTGGCTGCTGTGGCGCACTTCGTTCGGTCTGCGGCTGCGCTCCTGCGGCGAGAACCCGATCGCCGCGGAGTCCCTCGGCGTCAACGTCTACAAGTACAAGTACGCGGCCGTGGCGGTCTCCGGCGGCCTCGCGGGCCTCGGCGGTGCCTTCCTCGCGCTGGTCACCTCGCACACCTACCTGGAGGCGCAGACCGGCGGGCGCGGCTTCATCGGTCTCGCGGCCATGATCTTCGGCAACTGGCGAGTCGGCGGCCTCGCCATGGGCGCGGGCCTGTTCGGTTACTCCGACGCGCTTCAGCTGCGCAACGGCGGTGCGACCGTCCACGCGCTGCTGCTCCTGCTGGTCGTGCTCCTCGCGGGCCTGGCCGGCTGGAAGCTGTACAAGAAGGCGCACTGGCAGGGCGGCATCAGCCTCCTGGTGGGCGCGGGCGTCCTGGTCTGGTACCTGGTCACCGACGAGGTCCCGAGCGACTTCGTGGGCGCCACCCCGTACGTCGTCACGCTGCTGGTGCTGTCGCTGTCCGCGCAGCGCCTGCGGATGCCCAAGGCGGACGGCATGCGCTACCGGAAGGGCCAGGGCAAGTGACCCCGCCGGCCGCCGTCGACTGGGAGGCACTGCGGGAGCTGGCGCGCGAGGCCATGTCCCATGCGTACGCCCCCTACTCGGGCTTCCCGGTCGGGGTCGCCGCCCTGGTCGACGACGGCCGCACGGTCTCCGGCTGCAACGTCGAGAACGCCTCCTACGGCCTCGGCCTGTGCGCCGAGTGCGGTCTGGTCTCGGAGCTGCAGCGGACCGGCGGCGGGCGTCTGACGCACTTCACCTGCGTGGACGGCAGGGGCGAGATCCTCGTCCCGTGCGGCCGCTGCCGCCAGCTGTTGTACGAGTTCGGCGGCCCCGAGCTGCTGTTGGAGACACCGGCGGGAATCCTGCCCCTGTCGGAGATGCTTCCCCAGGCCTTCGGCCCGGAGCATCTCACCAAGTAACTCCCGTACGGCCCCTCCGGCTTGAACCCTTCGAGCGGAGGGGCCGCACACTTCCATGAACCTCGGAAGGAACGCACCCCATGGCCATGGACGCCATCTCCGTCATCCGTACCAAGCGGGACCGCGGTGAGCTCAGCGACGAGCAGATCGACTGGGTCATCGACGCGTACACCCGCGGGGAGGTCGCCGACGAGCAGATGTCCGCGCTCGCCATGGCCATCCTCCTCAACGGCATGAACCGCCGTGAGATCGCCCGCTGGACCGCCGCGATGATCGCCTCCGGCGAGCGCATGGACTTCTCGTCCCTGTCCCGCCCCACGGCCGACAAGCACTCGACAGGCGGCGTCGGCGACAAGATCACCCTCCCGCTGGCGCCCCTGGTCGCGGCCTGCGGAGCGGCCGTCCCCCAGCTGTCGGGCCGCGGCCTCGGCCACACCGGCGGCACCCTGGACAAGCTGGAGTCGATCCCCGGCTGGCGCGCGCTGCTGTCCAACGAGGAGATGCTGAACGTCCTCGACACCACCGGCGCGGTGATCTGCGCGGCGGGCGACGGCCTGGCCCCCGCGGACAAGAAGCTCTACGCCCTGCGTGACGTCACCGGCACGGTCGAGGCGATCCCGCTGATCGCCTCCTCGATCATGTCGAAGAAGATCGCGGAGGGCACCGGTTCCCTGGTCCTGGACGTCAAGGTGGGCACGGGCGCCTTCATGAAGACGATCGAGGACGCCCGGGAACTGGCGTCCACGATGGTGGGCCTGGGCACCGACCACGGCGTGAAGACCGTGGCCCTGCTGACGGACATGTCGACCCCTCTGGGCCTGACGGCGGGCAACGCCCTCGAAGTCCGTGAGTCGGTGGAGGTCCTCGCGGGCGGCGGCCCCTCGGACGTCGTGGAGCTGACCATCGCGCTCGCCCGCGAAATGCTCGACGCGGCCGGCGTGAAGGACGCCGACCCGGCGAAGGCCCTGGCCGACGGCTCCGCGATGGACGTCTGGCGCCGCATGATCGCGGCCCAGGGCGGCGACCCGGACGCGGCCCTGCCCACGTCCCGCGAGCAGCACGTCATCAAGGCCCCGTCCTCGGGCGTCCTGACCCGCCTCGACGCGTACGACATCGGCGTCGCCGCCTGGCGCCTCGGCGCGGGCCGCGCCCGCAAGGAGGACCCGGTGCAGGCGGGCGCGGGCGTCGAGATGCACGCCAAGCCCGGCGACACGGTGACCGAGGGCCAGCCCCTGCTGACCCTCCACACCGACACCCCCGAGCGCTTCGAGTACGCGCTCCAGGCGGTGGAGGGGTCCTACGACATCGGGGCGGCAGGGGCGGAGTTCTCGGCGTCGCCGGTGGTGCTGGAACGTATCGCCTGACCTGGGGACTTTCCCTTTCGAGTGAACGGGATCGGTGGACCGCCACCGGTCCCGTTCGGCGTGTTTGATGTGTGTCATGGACGTGCTCGACGGGGACTACATCAAGGCCGACAACGAGTGGGACGAACTGGTCTGGGTCTGGCAGCAGACGGATGTTCCCAAGGGCTGCAAGGCGGAGATCGTCGAGGGGCTCATCACCGTGACCCCCTCGCCCGTCAACGCGCACCACGCAATTGCCGAGCGCGTGCATCGGCGCCTCTACGAGGTGATCCCGGGAGAGTGGGGGGTCTATCAACGGCTGGGCATGGCTGTGCCGTCCCGACTGGGTTTGTACGTGCCCGACCTTGCTGTGGTGCCGGAGGAGGTGCTGAAAGGAGACGGCTATTTCATCCAGGCTGGCACGGCCGAACTTGTCGTGGAGATCACCTCGAAGGCCACCGCGACCAATGACCGGATCCACAAAGCCGCAGGCTACGCCGAGGCCGGCATCCCGCTGTACCTCCTGATCGACGGCCTGGCACCGTATGGCCCGACGATCACGCTCTACGGGGAACCGAAAGACGGCGTCTACCGGCTCCTTCGGGCAGGCAAGTTCGGCGCCCCCGTCACACTCCCGCACCCCTTCGAACTCGCCGTCGACACCAGTCAGTTCCCCGAACCCTGAGTCACCCCAGCAGTGCGGCGACCACCACCAGAACCGGCACCGACAACACCGTCGACAACAGAATCGAGTCCCGCGCCAGCCCCTCCGCCACCCGATAGCGGCTCGCGTACGTGTACAGGTTCTGCGCCGCCGGAAGCGCCGACGTCACCACCACGTCGAGGAGTTGGTGGCCGTGCAGAGCGAACACCCCCACCGCCAGCGCCCATGCGGCCACCGGCTGGCCCACCGCCTTGAGTGCGACCGACAGGAACACGGGGAACCGGTCGGCGCCCCGACCCGGCATCGTGCTGCCGCACAGGGAGATGCCGAAGGCCAGCAGGACCGCCGGAACCGACATGTTGCCGATCAGGGTCAGCGGGTCCATCACGGGAGCCGGGACCCGCAAGCCGGTCGCCGACACCGCCACCCCGGCCAGTGAGCCGACCGCGATCGGGTTGCGCAGCGGCGTGAGCAGCCGTAGCCACAGCGGACCCTTCTCGCCCTTGCCGGACAGGTCCAGGACCGTCAGGGCGATCGGGGTGACCGCGATGATCTGGAACAGCAGCACCGGCGCCACCAGCGAGGCGTCGCCCAGCACATACACCGCGATCGGGATGCCGAGGTTGCCCGAGTTGACGTAGCTGGAGCACAGGGCGCCGATCGTCGTACGCCCCACACTCCAGCCCCGTACGGCACCGACCGCGACGAAGACACCGGCCGCGGCCGCCGTGCTCATGGCCGTCACCAGCAGCCGGCTGGAGAAGATCACCGAAAGGTCGGCCCGCGCGAGCGTGGTGAACAGCAGCGCCGGGGACGCCACATGGAACGCCAGCTTGGTCAGCACCTCCCGCCCGTGCTCGCCGAGATGCCCCTGCCGTCCGATGACGTAGCCCACCCCGATGACGACCGCGATGACCGCGAAGCCCGTCAGCACTCCCTGCACGGCGCCCCCTCGGCGGGGAGAAGGCCGTCGGGTATCCGGGACGGTGCTGATGCTTGGGGCATACACCCAACCCTCCGGGGGAGAAGGGTGGCAGGTCAATGTGATCCCGGTCGGCGGACCCGCCCGGCAGGCGTGTGCCCCCGATGAGCCCGATGAGTTCCGCCCGCCCGTCCGGTCTACCGCTCGTGGATGCCATGACACCCGCCGTACTCGTGCTACCCGGCCCCGTCACCCGTGACGAGGTGAGCGGGCTGTGCGAGGACGTGCGGGCGCTGCTGGAGGCCACCGGTGCCGGGGTCGTGGTGGTCGACGTCGCCGCGATCGGACCGCCGGGGCTGGGTGCCGTGGATCTACTGGCGCGGCTGGAGCTGGCCGCCCGGCGAGCCGGGGGCCGGATACGGCTGCGCGATCCCGCCCCCTCCCTACACGCCCTCCTCAACCTGGTCGGGCTCCGCTTCGAGGTGGAGGGGCAGGCCGAACAGCGGGAACCAGCGCTGAGTGTCGAGGAAGAAGTGGAACCCGGAGAGCCCGCCGTCTGATATCTCCAGCACCTGCACCGCCCACGGGGTGAAGCCGCCCTTCTCCGGGTCCGGCTTGTACTGGGCGAACCCCGGCAGGCCGTTGACCTGGACCGGGAGCAGCCGCGAGCCCTCGCAGGCGGAGCCCAGGGTGGTCATGAAGCCCGTGATGTCGTCGTGGCCCGTCAGCCACAGGTCGAACGGCGGCATCGTCATCACGGCGTCCTCGTGCAGCAACGCCGTCAGCGCGGCCATGTCGTATCCCTCGAAGGCCGCGACATAGCGGTCCAGGAGCTTGCGCTGCTCCTCGTCGAGAGGGTCGGAGACGGCCGCCGCTGCCGCCTTGTCGCCCTGCTCGCGCTCGGCGAGTGTCGCCCGGGCCCGCTGCAGGGCGCTGTTCACCGACGCGACCGAGGTGTCGAGCAGCTCCGCGACCTCGCTGGCCTTCCAGGCCAGCACCTCGCGCAGGATCAGCACCGCGCGCTGCTTGGCGGGCAGCTGCTGCAGGGCCGCCATGAAGGCGAGCCGCACGGACTCCTTCGCGACGGCGGCCTCCGCCGGGTCCTCGACGGTCGGCAGCACGCGGGCGTCCGGCATCGGCTCGAGCCAGGTGTTGTCCGGACGGGGGGAGAGGGCGGCCCTGGCGAGGGGTGTCGACTCGCTCAGGTCCATCGGGCGGGCGCGCTTGTTGCCTGCGGTCAGCATGTCCAGGCAGACGTTCGTCGCGATGCGGTAGAGCCAGGAGCGGAGGCTGGAGCGGCCCTCGAACTTCTCGTAGCTGCGCCAGGCGCGGACCATCGTGTCCTGTACCGCGTCCTCGGCCTCGAAGGAGGAGCCGAGCATGCGGTAGCAGTAGCCGGTCAGCTCGACGCGGTGTTTCTCGAGCCTGACGTCGAGGTCTGTCGTCATGGTCCACCCACCCCTGTGGCCGTTCTGTGTCGCGCCTTTGCGCCCAGCACGTCCGAAGCTAGCGCAGGGCACTGACAATGGCGTGCCGAGCGGAGGAATGTGCAGGCCAGGGGGGTATCGCCCCCGCCGCCCCTTCCCGTCCCGACCCGGGGGCCAGCCCCCGGACCCCCGCTCCTCAAACGCCGGAGGGGCTGAGTTTTTTCAGCCCGTCCGGCGTTTGAGGACGAGGCCGTTCAGGCCGATCGGGGGTCTGGGGGCGAAGCCCCCAGGTACGGGACGGGTAGGGGCGGCGGGGGCGAAGAGAGCTCAGTGCGCCGGCACCGGGCTCCGCCGCGCAGCGACCCGCGCCGCTCGCGTCCCGAACACCGTGATCGTCACGACCCCCAGCACCGCCAGGAGCCCGACCCCGACCGTCCCGGTCCAACCCCCCGCGTGGAACGCGATCGCCCCCACCGTGCTGCCGGCACTCGACCCGACGTAGTACGCGGACTGGTACAGCGCAGACGCCTGCGCCCGCCCCGTCGTCGCCGTCTTGCTCACCGCCGACGACGCGACCGCATGCCCGGCGAAGAACCCGGCGGTGATCAGCACCAGCCCCAGCAGAACCGGCACGAGCGACCCCGCGAGGGACAGGACCAGGCCCATCGCCGTCGTACCGCCCGCCAGGTACAGGGCCCCACGGCGGCCCAGCCGCCCCACCAGCCGCCCGGCGGTGGAGGCGGACACCGTGCCCACCAGGTACACCAGGAAGATCGACCCGATGATGCCCTGCGGCAGCGAGAACGGCGCCTCCGTGAGGCGGTAGCCGATCACCGTGTACACGCCGCCGAACACCGTCATGAACAGCGCACCGATCGCGTACAGCCGGCACAGCAGAGGGTTCGACAGGTGGTCGCGCACCGTACGGACCAGCACCCGCGGCCGCAGCGAGCCCGCCTTGAAGTGCCGCGGAGCGGGCAGCAGCAGCCGGAAGGCCACGGCGCACACCACCGCGATCGCACCGATGACACCGACCGCGACCCGCCAGCCCCACTCCTGCGCGACCCACCCGGTGATGACCCGGCCGCTCATGCCGCCGACACTGTTGCCCGCGACGAACAGCCCGATCGCCGTGACCAGCGCCTTCGGCCGGACCTCCTCCGCGAGATACGCGGTCGCCGACGCCGGGAGCCCGGCCAGCGCGGCCCCCTGCACCGCCCGCAGCACCACCAGCGCGGGCAGCGAGGGTGCGAACGGCACGAGGAGCCCCACCGTCACCGCGACCGCCAGCGAGGCCGTCATCACCGTACGACGCCCGAACCGCTCCGACAGCGCACTCATCGGAAGGACGAACACCGCGAGGCCACCGGTCGCCGCCGCCACCGTCCAGCTCGCCGCACTCGCCGCCACCCCGAACTCGCCGGAGATCAGCGGCAGCAGCGCCTGCGTGGAGTAGAGCAGCGCGAAGGTCGCGACCCCCGCGAGGAAGAGCGCGAAGCTCATCCGGCGGTAGCCGGGCCCTCCCGGCGTCATACGGGAATCGGCGGCAGGGGTGACGGGGACGACGGGGACAACGGATGCGGCGCCCACGACGGTGGACGCCCCGGTACTGGCGGGAGACATGCCTCGAAGCTACGTACGGCCCCGCTCATCCGTCCAATGCATGGAATTGCCATAATCGTTCCCATGGTGCATCAGCAGAGGTCACAAGCTCGCCTGTCACCGTCCAGTGACACAAAAGACACCGAGGACATCGTCTCGCTGCTCGCCCCGCGCCTCGCCCACTTCGCCGGGGTCGCCCGCACCGAGCACGTCACGCGCGCCGCCCAGGAGATGCAGGTCCCGCAGTCCACCCTCTCCCGGGCCATGGTCCGTCTCGAACAGGACCTGGGGGTCGATCTGTTCGCCCGCCGCGGCCGCACGGTCTCGCTCACCCCGGCCGGCCGCACCTTCCTGGGCTCCGTCGAACGTGCACTCGCCGAGATCGAGCGCGCCGCCGAGGAGGTACGCGCCGACGCCGACCCGGCCACCGGCAAGGTCGCCTTCGGCTTCCTGCACACCATGGGCGCGGAGACGGTCCCCGGCCTCATCCACGCCTTCCGGGCCGACCACCCCCGCGTCCGCTTCAGCCTCGTCCAGAACTACGGCGAGGCGATGCTGGAGAAGCTGCGCGCGGGCGAACTCGACCTCTGCCTGACCTCCCCGGTCCCCGACGCCCCCGACCTGGTCGCCCGCCGCCTCGACGAACAGAAACTCCGTCTGGTCGTCCCCGCCGACCACCCCCTGGCGTCCCGCCGCCGCATCCGCCTGGCCGAAGCAGCCGACGAAACCTTCGTCACCCTCGAACCGGGGTACGGCATGCGCCGTATCACGGACGACCTGTGCAAGGAGGCCGGCTTCCGGCCGAGGATCGCCTTCGAAGGGGAAGAAGCGGAGACCCTACGAGGCCTGGTGGCAGCAGGCCTCGGAGTAGCCCTCCTGCCCCCACCCGCCTTTCCCCGCCCGGGAGTTGTGGAACTCACGGTCACGGCCCCGAGAGCGGCAAGGGAAATCGGCGTCGCCTGGCTCGACGGCCACCCGGACACGCCCCCCGTGGCCGCCTTCAAAAAGTTCCTGCTTTCAAGAAGGGGCAACTTGCTGCCCACCTGAGCGGCAGCGCCCCGTCAGGGGCGCGGGGCTGCATCGATATGCGGCTCCGCCGCGTGGGCGCGAGCAACCACATACAACCCGCACTCGCCAACGACCCACCCACACCAACGGCGCTACCGGCGCAACGACTTACCGAACCCCGCAGCCAAAGGCATCCGCAACCCCAACGGCGGCGGAGCCGCCAGCGCATCCTCCACCGGCCGCGAAAACGCCCGCCCGAACAAGGCCCCCATCACGAAGTCCTCGGCCAGCGCGTGCACTTCACTCCGGTACTGATGCAACCCATGACCGTCGGAGTGCACTTCGAACCGGCACACGTCCCGGTTCGCCTTCTTCGCCCGAGCCGCCAGCCGAAACGACAGCTCGGGATCGGTACGCTCGTCATTCGTCCCGTGAACGATCAGCACCCGCCGCCCCGCCAACTGCTTCACCGGTTCAGGCGAAGCCGCGACATCCTCCTCGGGCAGCCAAGGCGCCATCGCCAGTACGGAATTGACCGCCTCGTGCCCGCCCGCACGCAGTGCGGCCCGGCCGCCCATGCCGAGGCCGGCGAGGCAGACGGGGACGTCGCCGTAGCGCCGTACGGCCTCGTCCGCGGCCCAGGAGGCGTCTTCTGCCAGATGGGCCTCGCTGCCGTTCCAGCCGCGGTAGCGGTAGTGGACGACATGCGTGGCGAGGCCCTCCTCCCGCCCCGCGCGGGCCAGCCGGCGGCCCAGTGCGCGTACGGAGGCGGTCGCCAGCATGGGGGAGGGTCTGCGGTCCGACTCCTCGTCGCCGCCGGGGAGCAGCAGAACCACTCCGCTCACCGCCGTCGGTTCCGGGCCGAGTGCCCTCCCCAGCCGGGCCCGTCGAACCGGCGTCGCTTGGTGTGCCATGACAGAACAGTGTCAGAAGCGCGGGTGTACGTGCCCCGTCCATGCGGTCACCGTTACGTATCGGCGGAGTTGTACAACCAGCGATCTACGCGCGTAGGAGGTAGAGTGCGGAAATGACGAGCCAGACCATCTCGAACACCCCGACGCCGGAGCAGATCCGCCGGGCGCCGAAGGTTCTGCTGCACGACCACCTCGACGGCGGTCTCCGCCCGGGGACGATCGTCGAACTCGCCCGCGAGACGGGCTATGACCGCCTCCCCGAGACCGACGCCGGCAAGCTGGGCGTCTGGTTCCGGGAGGCCGCCGACTCCGGTTCGCTGGAGCGGTACCTGGAGACCTTCTCCCACACCGTCGGCGTGATGCAGACCCGCGACGCGCTGGTGCGGGTCGCCCGCGAGTGCGCCGAGGACCTCGCCGAGGACGGGGTCGTCTACGCCGAGGTGCGCTACGCCCCCGAGCAGCACCTGGAGGGCGGGCTGACCCTCGAGGAGGTCGTCGAGGCCGTCAACGAGGGCTTCCGGGAAGGGGAGCGGCTCGCACGGCTGAGCGGTCACCGGATCCGGGTGGGTGCCCTGCTGACCGCCATGCGGCACGCCGCCCGTGCCCTGGAGATCGCCGAACTCGCCAACCGGTACCGGGACCTGGGGGTGGTGGGCTTCGACATCGCGGGCGCCGAGGCCGGTTACCCGCCCACCCGGCACCTCGACGCCTTCGAGTACCTGAAGCGCGAGAACAACCACTTCACCATCCATGCCGGTGAGGCCTTCGGGCTGCCGTCCATCTGGCAGGCCCTGCAGTGGTGCGGCGCCGACCGGCTCGGACACGGCGTGCGCATCATCGACGACATCCAGGTGCACGCCGACGGCTCGGTGAAGCTCGGGCGGCTCGCCTCGTACGTACGCGACAAGCGCATCCCGCTCGAACTGTGCCCCAGCTCCAACCTCCAGACCGGGGCTGCGGAGTCGTATGCCGAACACCCGATCGGGCTGCTGCGCAGACTGCACTTCCGTGCGACCGTGAATACGGACAATCGACTCATGTCGGGCACGAGTATGAGCCGGGAATTCGAGCACCTTGTCGACGCCTTCGGTTATTCGCTCGACGACATGCAGTGGTTCTCCGTCAATGCGATGAAATCAGCGTTCATTCCTTTCGATGAACGACTGGCGATGATCAATGACGTGATCAAGCCGGGATATGCCGAGCTGAAGTCCGAATGGCTGTTCCAGCAAACGGCTTCCACCAGCGGTTCTGTGTCCTCGGAGGGGTAACCGGGGATATTGGGGTGTGTGGAATGCGGACGGGTATTCACAACCCGTTCGCATTTCGATGTTTGCGGTGGGTGGGTGCCCGTGTTTACGGTCGAGACACCGCTCACATTTCCGCAACCCCATTTCGAGGATGCATTTCATGAAGCAGTCTGCTGCCAAGACCCTCGGTGTCGCCGCTCTCGGTGCCGCCTTCGCCGCCACGGGCGCGGGCGCCGCGAACGCGGCCCCGGCGGTCCCGGACGCCACCGGCATGCTGGGCTCCGTCACCAGCGCGCTCCCGGCGCAGAACGTCTCCCAGGCGCTGCCGGGTGCCCAGGCGGCGGTGGCCCAGGGCAAGCCCGCCCTCGAACGCGGTCTGTCCTCCGTGCGGCCGTCGGCCGGCGCGCTCACCGACGGATCCGCGCCGGTGGCCGGGCTGCTCGGTGGTATGCCGGTGCAGTCGAGCCTGCCCACGCACGGGCTGCCCGTGAACGGTCTGCCGCTCGGCTGACCCGCCTCCCGAACGCGCCGATGGGGCGCACCCCCGGGCACGGGGTGCGCCCCATCGGCGTACCTGGAAAAGGGCCTCACCAGGCGGTGCGGGCCGCCTTCTCCTCGGAGGGCAGCAGGATCCACAGTGCTATGTAGAGCAGGAACTGCGGGCCAGGCAGCAGACAGGACAGCAGGAAGATCACGCGCATCGTGGTCGCGGAGGTGCCGAAGCGCCGCGCCAGACCGGCGCACACGCCGCCGATCATGCGGCCGTGGGTGGGGCGGACGAGGGCGGACATGTGCGGCTCCTTCGTGAGCGTCGGTAGGAGGGAGCCTCTTGGTCGGCTTCCTCATCTGCCTTCAACGCTACGGAGACGAAGGGGGCAAAGCGTCGCTCCAGGGTGCGATCCCGACCCTGGGAAACGTCGGGGTTCGACCCTGAACCGCTTCCTCCTGGCGGACGGCCGCCCCCTCCTTCCGCTCGGACCTGCGGCGGAGCCAGGAGCGGGCCGCGGGGACGACCGCGAGGTGGGCGAGGGCCACACCCACGGTGTTCAGCAGCAGCGAGTCGACGTCCGGGACCCGGCCGGGCACCCCGGTCTGCAGCAGCAGGATGCCCGCGGAGACCAGCGCGCCCGCGGCGACCGTGCGGACGAACGAGGCGAACGGGAAGGCCCACAGCCTGCCGTGCGCCATCGGGAGCAGTACGCCGAGCGGCGCGAGGAGGCCGACGCCCTCGCCGATGCGGCGGGCCGCCGCCGGCCGGCCCAGGGCCAGGTCGGCGCGTATGCCGGCGAACGGATGCAGGTTGGGGGGCATCACCCAGGGCACATCCAGCGGGCGCAGCGTGAGCCAGGCGACGAACACGAGGTGTGCGACAAGGAGGACACCCCCTGTCACACGGATACGGATCGCGGCGTTGCCGCCGATGAAGCCTTGACGCTGCACGACCCCCTAGACGCCGCGTGCGGCAGGATCGGTTCCGGCTTGCCCGGAGGTACCTGTATGAGGCCTCCGCCACACGCCCCTTTCATGGCTCGTTCACCTCCGGGGCGCCTCAGCCGGTGCGGACAATCGAGTTCGCCTCGCGATGCCCGCACCGATTGCACTGGCCGACCTTCTTTTCTGCCGGCTGGCCGACCTACTTTTCTGCTGGGGGTCCGGGGGTCGTCCCCCGGAACAATGCAGTACGTCAGCCGCCCGTAACCGCACTCGACGGCGGCTGCTCGGTGCCCGGGCGGGAGCGGACCTCGTCCGTGCACTCGTAGCGGCGCAGCGGCTCCTTGCCGGGGCCGCCGAGGATGACCGAGCCGTCGCCCTCGGCCGCCGCCGAGTCGGAGAAGGTGCAGACGAGCTGGGCCAGCGCGAAGGACGTGAGGTCACCGGGCGGGTTGCTGAGCCGGAGCGTGTCGTCGGGATCGCCGGGGCGGGGGCCGCTCACGGTCATGCCGCCGCGTACGTCGGTGGTGTACCCGGCCTCCTTCTCGGCGGCAGACGGCGTCGCCGCGAGCTGGTCGAGCAGCCCCTGCGCCACCAGCACCCGCCGCTGGGAGTCCGGGGAGCCGTCCGGGACCCGTACCGTCCGGTCCACCGCGACCAGCGAGGACCCGCACAGCAGGAACACCTGCACGGGCAGCCCGCGCGAGGCCTGGGTCGAGACCTCCGGCTCGGCCGGCGAGCACTGCACCTGGGAGGGCGCCGCCCCGAAGTCCGTGGGCACCTCGGTGGGCCGGATGCCGCAGCCGGCGATCAGCGCGGCCATGCCGGCGAAAAAGGGGAGCGCCAGAAGACGTCGTGCGGTCATGAGGCGTTCCCGTTCTTCCCCGTGTCCTTCTCGGACTCCTCCGTCAGCGCCGACGCGTCCCGCGGCAGCCGCAGTGTGAACACCGCGCCGCCCTCGGGGGAGTTGGCGGCGGTGATCTCGCCGCCGTGGATGTGGGCGTTCTCCAGGGCGATGGAGAGCCCGAGTCCGCTGCCCTCGGAGCGGGGGCGGGAGGCGCTCGCCTTGTAGAAGCGGTCGAAGACGTGCGGCAGGACGTCCTCGGGGATGCCGGGCCCGTGGTCGCGCACGGCGATGACGATCTCGGCGTCCTCCGGCCGCACCGAGACCCGCACCGGCGACCCGCCGTGCTTGAGCGCGTTGCCGATCAGGTTGGCGAGGATCACGTCCAGGCGGCGCGGGTCGACGCGGGCGTGGATGCCGCGCTCGGCGTCCAGCTCGACCGCGTCCAGCCAGGCCCGGGCGTCGATGCAGGCGGTGATCTGGTCGGCGAGGTCGACGTCGTCCAGGACCAGCCGTGCGGTGCCCGCGTCGAAGCGGGTGACCTCCATCAGGTTCTCGACGAGGTCGTTGAGCCGCCGGGTCTCGCTGACGACCAGCCGTACGGCGGGTTCGATCATCGGGTCCATCGACCCGGAGTCCGCCTCCAGCTCCTCCTCCAGGATCTCCGTCACGGCGGTGATCGCGGTGAGCGGCGTACGGAGTTCATGACTCATGTCGGCGACGAAGCGCCGGGATGCCTCGTCCCGCGCGGCCATGTCCTCGACCCGCTTCTCCAACGCCTCGGCCGCGTCGTTGAACGTCCTTGACAGGTCGGCGAGTTCGTCGGTCCCCGACACCCTCAGCCGGGTGTCCAGCTTGCCCTCGCCGAGCCTGCGCGCGGCGACCCCGAGCCGCTGCACCGGCTTGAGCACGGTCGAGGCGGCGGCCTGCGCGAGCAGCGCCGAGCCGACCAGCGCGAGCCCGGTGGCGATCCCCAGCGACCAGGCGAGGGAGTTGAGGTCCTTGGCCTCCGGCTCCAGCGACTTGAGCATGTAGCCGGTCGCCCCGCCGTTGATCACCCTCGTGCCCGCCACCAGGTACGGCGTGCCGTGGTCGACGACGCGCTGCCAGTACAGGTGGTAGGCGTACTTGTTGCCGGAGTCGACCTGCTGCTTCCTGGTCACGGCCGCGCGCAGCGACTTGGGCACGTCCTGCAGCGAGAAGCCGTCCAGGCCGCCCGAACTGCCGTAGACGGTCCTGCCGTCGGGGTCCTGTGCGACCAGCAGCACGCTGAAGCGCTGGCTGCTGTTCGCCATCTGGCCCGCGGTGTGCTGCAGTTCGTCCTGCGTGGGGTGCGCGCTCAGGGTGCCCGCCCGGGTCTGCATCGCCTGCCGGAAGTCGCCGAGCACCGCGTCCTGGGTGCGGGTGAGCACGGCCTCGCGGTTGAGCCAGTAGGCGATCCCGGAGGCGGAGACGGCCGCGGTGAGCGCCACCAGGCCGAAGACGACGACCAGGCGCAGCCGCAGACTGGTGAAGCGCAGCCGAGAAAGATGTCCCTTGCGAGTCGCGGCCCAGCCGCGAACCCCCCCTTGCGCTTCGGTCACTGAGGCGTGTCCAGCCGGTAGCCCACGCCGCGCACGGTACGGATCAGCGTCGGGGACGAGGGCACGTCCTCGACCTTGGCACGCAGCCGCTGGACACACGCGTCCACCAGCCGGGAGTCGCCGAGGTAGTCGTGCTCCCACACCAGCCGCAGCAGCTGCTGCCGGGACAGCGCCTGACCGGGACGCCGGCTCAGCTCCAGGAGCAGCCTGAGCTCGGTCGGCGTGAGCTGCAGGTCCTCGCCGTTCTTGGTCACCGTCATCGCCGCGCGGTCGATGACCAGGCTGCCGAAGCTGGCCGAGTCGTTCGACTCCCGCTCGCCGCGCCGCAGCACGGCCCGGATCCGGGCGTCGAGCACCCGCCCCTGTACGGGCTTGACGACGTAGTCGTCGGCGCCGGACTCCAGGCCCACGACCACATCGATGTCGTCACTGCGCGCGGTCAGCAGAATGATCGGCAACTGGTCCGTGCGCCGGATGCGCCGGCACACCTCGAACCCGTCGATGCCGGGCAGCATCACATCCAGCACGATCAGGTCCGGCCGCTGCTCGCGCAGGAGCTTCAGACCGTCCTCACCGGTGGCAGCGGTGGCAACCCGGTGTCCCTGGCGCGTAAGAGACAGCTCCAGGGCCGTACGGATGGCGTCGTCATCCTCGATCAGCAACAGGGTAGGCACGCGCTCATTCTGGCCCATGGTGGGTCGGGGTTTCGACTCTGCTGCGGACCCGTACGCCTGTGTGCCCGTACCGCTCTTCTCTGTGACCGCGCTGTGTCTTCCCTGCGGCCGACCCCTGTGACAGGTCTGTGACAGTCGGCGGACACGGCCATGAAGGTGCGAGGGCAATCTTTTCGGCACAGGCAAGAAAGCACCGCAGAGATCCACCGCCTGAGCAAGCCGAACACCGGAAGTCCACGACGGGGGGCGCGAGATGAACATGCTGCACAGCACGAGCACCAGCGCAGTGATCACGCGCCTGCACGACGTGAACGGGGGCCGGGGTTCCGAGAAGTCCGGTGCCGTGAGCGGGCGGGGGTGCGCTCGCGGCGCCGGGCGTCAGCACACCGCGTACATGACGGTGGTTGACGGTTTCACGGGGGAACCGCACGGGGGAAGCGCGTACAGGGAGGACTCGGGGGAGCGTCGGTCGCTGTCGGAGGCGGAGTTCACCGCCTACGTCCAGGAGCGCCGCGCCTCCCTGTACGCCACCGCCTACCACCTGACCGGTGACCGCTTCGAGGCCGAGGACCTGCTGCAGAGCGCGCTGTTCTCGACGTACAAGGCCTGGGACCGGATCAGCGACAAGGCCGCGGTCGGGGGCTACCTCCGCCGCACCATGACGAACCTGCACATCAGCGCGTGGCGCCGCCGCAAGCTGAACGAATACCCGACCGAGGAGCTGCCGGAGACGCCCGGCGACACGGACGCGATGCGCGGCACGGAACTGCGCGCGGTCCTGTGGCAGGCGCTCGCCCGCCTCCCCGAACTCCAGCGCACCATGCTGGTCCTTCGCTACTACGAGGGCCGCACGGACCCGGAGATCGCGGAGATCCTCGACATCAGTGTCGGCACGGTGAAGTCCAGCATCTGGCGGTCGCTCCGCCGGCTGCGCGAGGACGAGGTCCTCAGCTTCGGCCGTGACGAGGAGGACGCCTTCGGGGAGCTCGTCGCCTGAGGGTTGGGGGGAAGCAAGGAACGGGGGAAGCACGGGGGAGCGGTAACCGGGGGGCCCACGGGGGACAACGGGGGTTCACGGGGGAAGCACCACGGGGGGAACGGGGGAGCGGGACTGGAGGGCCGGGGGGTCCGTCCAGTCCCGCTTTTTTTCGTGTACGTGTGCGGTCAGCGCGTGGGGGTTGCCGCCGGGCGCCGGCCCACCGCGGCCGCGGCCAGCCGGCCCAGTGCCTCGTCCCGGTCGCAGGCGTGGGCGCCGAGGGCGGTCTGGCGGGCGATGATCGAGCGTTCCTGGCGCATCAGGCGCCAGCCGCGGCGCAGCAGGAACGGGACCGACTTGCGGCCCTCCTTGAGGTCGCGCAGGAAGCGGCGGCGGAAGGTGCGGACCGCACCGCGGTTCAGGCACAGGGCGTCGGCCAGCAGCCCCAACTCCCGGCAGCGCTCGACGATCTCGGCGGCGAAGATGCCCTCCGCTATGAACAGCGGGGTCCGGCCTATGTCGACGGTCTCCTCGCCCGTACGGGCGGAGCGGGAGATGTCGTAGACGGGGACCTTCGTACGGCCCGTGCGGCACAGCTCCGCGATCGCGGCGACGGCCGTGTCCGTGTCCCAGGAGTCCGGGTGGTCCCAGTCGATGTCGGAGCTTCCCGCCACCAGCGGCAGCGTCGGGTCCTCGCCCTCCTTGTAGAAGTCGTCGAGGCGCAGCACGGGGAGGCCGGAGCGGGCGGCGACCAGGGACTTGCCCGAGCCCGAGGGGCCGCAGAGCAGCACGACGCGGGTGGGGGAGGGGAGATGAATGCTCACGGGACACCAGTTTGACGTATTCCGTACGCCCTGCCGACCCCGCGGGTCGGCTTTGGTGTGCGCATCACATCTCAACTACCCTTCGTGTCGACCTGATTACTCAGCGAATCCAAGGTGACTACTGCAATGGCACGACACGCTTCCCCCTCCAAGCCCACCGCCCAGCGCGCCCTGATCGCCCTCGCGACCGTTTCGGCGGCCCTGGGCGCGAGCGCGGCGACGGCCTCCGCCGACTCCACGGCCGCCGTGAAGGTGCCGCTGTCGCCGGCCACCGCGGCGAACGCGCTCGGCAAGCTGGACCCGCAGAAGAGCCTGCAGGGGCCGACCGGCCAGGTGCGGTCGGTCACCGGCTCCGTGCAGGGCCTCAGGCGCAACGCGCTCACCCGCAACACGGTCGACCCGACGGACAACCACATCGCCGGCCCGCTCTCCGGGCTGAGCTACCTCGCCGAGACGAGCCCGGTCGGTACGGTTCCGGCTGCGCTGACGACGGCCGCCATGCTGCTGGGCGGGCCTCGCCTGGTCTGAACCCGGCCGGCGCATGAAAGAGAGCCGCGTCCTCCCCGGACGGAGGGAGGACGCGGCTCTCGGTCTGCGGGGGCCGGTCAGTACGACGAGCCCGACGCGCCCAGCGAACCCGTCGGGTGCCAGACCGTCTTCGTCTCCAGGAACGCCGTCAGCCGGTCGGTCCCCGGAGTCGCCGACCAGTCGACTTCGTCCACAGGCTGTGGACGAAGAACGCGCTTCAGGTTGTCCGCCGCCGCGATCTCCAGCTCCTTCGCCAGGCCATCGTCGGCGCCGGCGCCCGCGAGGTCGATCGCGTTGACGTCCTGGTGCGCGGCCAGCGGGGTCGCGATCTCCGCCGTACGGCCGGAGAGGACGTTGACGACACCGCCGGGCAGATCCGAGGTGGCCAGGACCTCGCCCAGGGACAGCGCGGGGAGCGGGGACTTCTCGGAGGCCACCACGACCGCCGTGTTGCCCGTGGCGATCACCGGGGCGATCACCGAGACCAGGCCGAGGAACGACGACTCCTGGGGGGCCAGGACGGCGACCACGCCCGTCGGCTCGGGCGAGGACAGGTTGAAGTACGGGCCCGCGACGGGGTTTCCGCCGCCGACGACCTGGGCGATCTTGTCGGTCCAGCCCGCGTACCAGACCCAGCGGTCGATCGCCGCGTCGACGACCGCCGCCGCCTTCGACTTCGAGAGGCCTTCCGAGTCGGCGACCTCGCGGACGAACTGATCCCTGCGGCCCTCCAGCATCTCCGCGATGCGGTAGAGGATCTGACCGCGGTTGTACGCCGTCGCGCCCGACCAGCCGCCGAACGCCTTGCGGGCGGCGACCACGGCGTCACGGGCGTCCTTGCGGGACGAAAGGGGCACGTTCGCCAGCCAGTTGCCCTTTGTGTCCGTCACCTCGTACACCCGGCCGCTCTCGGAACGCGGGAACTTCCCGCCGACGTACAGCTTGTAGGTCTTGAAGACCGACAGACGGTCGAACCGCTCGGTCTTCTCGGTCTTCTCAGACATCGAGGTACGCCTCCAGGCCGTGGCGGCCGCCCTCGCGGCCGAAGCCCGACTCCTTGTAGCCGCCGAACGGCGAGGTCGGGTCGAACTTGTTGAACGTGTTGGACCAGACGACGCCCGCGCGGAGCTTGTTCGCGACGGCGAGAATGCGCGAACCCTTCTCCGTCCAGATGCCCGCCGACAGGCCGTACGGGGTGTTGTTGGCCTTGGCGACCGCCTCGTCCGGCGTGCGGAAGGTGAGGACCGACAGCACCGGGCCGAAGATCTCGTCGCGGGCGATCCGGTGCGCCTGGGTGACGTTGGTGAAGAGCGTCGGGGCGAACCAGTAGCCGGAGGACGGGATTTCGCAGGCCGGGGACCAGCGCTCGGCGCCCTCCGCCTCGCCTTGCTCGACGAGGGTGGTGATACGGGAGAGCTGTTCCTCGGAGTTGATCGCGCCGATGTCCGTGTTCTTGTCGAGCGGGTCGCCGAGGCGGAGGGTGGTCAGGCGGCGCTTGAGCGAGTCCAGCAGCTCGTCCTGGATCGACTCCTGTACGAGGAGCCGGCTGCCCGCGCAGCAGACCTGGCCCTGGTTGAAGAAGATGCCGCTGACGATGCCCTCGACGGCCTGGTCGATGGGGGCGTCGTCGAAGACGATGTTGGCGCCCTTGCCGCCCAGTTCGAGGGTGAGCTTCTTGCGCGAGCCCGCCACGGTGCGGGCGATCTCCTTGCCGACCGCCGTCGACCCGGTGAACGCGACCTTGTTGACGTCCGGGTGCGCGACGAGCGCTGCGCCCGTGTCGCCGTAGCCGGGAAGGATGTTGACGACGCCCTTGGGGAGACCGGCCTGGCGGCAGATGTCCGCGAAGAACAGGGCGGAGAGGGGGGTCGTCTCGGCGGGCTTCAGCACGACCGTGTTGCCGGTCGCGAGGGCCGGGGCGATCTTCCACGCCAGCATCAGGAGGGGGAAGTTCCAGGGGATGACCTGGCCGGCGACGCCCAGCGGCTTCGGGTTCGCTCCGAAACCGGCGTGCTCCAGCTTGTCGGCCCAGCCCGCGTAGTAGAAGAAGTGCGCGGCGACCAGGGGGAGGTCGGCGTCGCGGGTCTCCTTGATCGGCTTGCCGTTGTCGAGGGTTTCCAGGACGGCGAGCTCACGGCTGCGCTCCTGGATGATCCGCGCGATGCGGAACAGGTACTTGGAGCGCTCGGAGCCGGGCAGCGCCGACCACTTCTCGAAAGCCTTGCGGGCGGCCTTCACCGCGCGGTCGACGTCCTCGGAACCGGCCTGGGCGACCTCCGACAGCACCTCCTCGGTGCTCGGGGAGACCGTCTTGAAGACCTTGCCGTCGGCCGCGTCCGTGAACTCGCCGTCGATGAACAGGCCGTAGGACGGTGCGATGTCGACGATCGAGCGGGACTCGGGTGCCGGGGCGTATTCGAATGCGGATGCCATGGTGATCAGTCCACCGTCACGTAGTCGGGGCCGGAGTAGCGGCCGGTGGCCAGCTTCTGACGCTGCATCAGCAGGTCGTTCAGGAGCGAGGAGGCGCCGAAGCGGAACCAGTGGTTGTCCAGCCAGTCCTCGCCCGCGGTCTCGTTGACCAGGACGAGGAACTTGATGGCGTCCTTGGAGGTGCGGATGCCGCCGGCGGGCTTCACGCCCACCTGTACCCCGGTCTGCGCACGGAAGTCGCGCACGGCCTCCAGCATCAGCAGGGTGTTGGCGGGGGTGGCGTTGACCGCGACCTTGCCCGTGGACGTCTTGATGAAGTCCGCGCCCGCCAGCATGCCGAGCCAGCTCGCGCGGCGGATGTTGTCGTACGTCGACAGCTCGCCCGTCTCGAAGATGACCTTGAGGCGGGCCGAGGCGCCGCAGGCCTCCTTCACGGCGACGATCTCGTCGTACACCTTCATGAAGTGGCCCGCGAGGAACGCGCCGCGGTCGATGACCATGTCGATCTCGTCGGCGCCCGCGGCGACGGCCTCGCGCACGTCGGCCAGCTTCACGGCGATCGGGGCGCGGCCCGCCGGGAAGGCGGTGGCGACCGAGGCGACCTTCACGGAGGAGCCGGCGACGGCCTCCTTCGCGGCGGGCACCATGTCGGGGTAGACGCAGACGGCCGCGGTGGCGGGGGTCGTACGGTCCGTGGGGTCGGGGTGGACGGCCTTGGCGCCGAGCGCCCGGACCTTGCCCGGGGTGTCCGCGCCTTCCAGCGTCGTCAGGTCGACCATCGAGATGGCGAGGTCGATGGCGTACGCCTTCGCGGTCGTCTTGATGGAACGGGTGCCGAGCGAGGCGGCGCGTGCCTCCAGGCCGACCGCGTCTACGCCGGGCAGCCCGTGGAGGAAGCGGCGCAGCGTGCTGTCGGACGCGGTGACGTCAGCGAGAGCGTGTGCTGTGGGTGCAGTGATGGGCATGGTCACCAGACGAGCATATCTACGCGCGTAGCGGCTGTACACCCCCGGCTGCTCATCAAGTGCGCACGCACCACGTACGAGCATCGTCGTGGCCGTCGGGCAGAATCGGCACCATGACGACCCCGGACCACGAGTCAGCAGCACCACAGCCCCCGGCCTCCCCGTACCAGGACCGGGCCTACCGGTCGTCCGCGGGTCTCGCCGGCGGCGTCCTGCTGCTCGCCATCGCGGGCTGGCTGGGCATCGACGCGATCGTCTCCGGGCACGGCCGCACGCCGTGGCTGGCGCTCGCCACGCTGATCCTCATCGTGCCGCTGATCGTGGCCTTCACGCTGCGCCCCGCCGTCCACGCCAACGCGGAGCGGCTGCGCATCCGCAACCCCTTCCGCATCGTCGTGGTGCCCTGGAGCGAGGTCGTCCAGCTGCGGTCCGGCTACTCCAACGAGGTCGTCGTGAAGTCCGGCAGCAAGTACCAGCTGTGGGCCGTCCCCGTCTCGCTGCGCGCCCGGAAGAAGGCGGCGCGCCGGGAGGCCAGGGCGAAGGCGGACGCGAGCGGCGGGGGCCGGCGGGGCAGCGCCTTCGGACCCGGCGTCCCGGCGGGACCCGTCCGCGCCGAGGGCGACAGGACCATGGACGACCTGCGCGAACTGTTCGAAGCCCAGGAGCGGACGGAGACGACGCAGGGCGAAGTGACGGTGCGCTGGGCGTACGAGATCGCGGGCCCGGCGTTGGCCGGAGCGGTACTGCTGGCGATTCTGCTGGCGACGGCCTGAACGACCGCTGATCCACGGGTGGCGCTTGGCGCCGGGGCCCCGGGCAGGCCCGGCCCGCTGGGTATCGGCCGGCTACGGCGCGCTGCCGAGCGGACACGCTCCCGGCTGGCCCTCCGGCCGGGTCGGCGACGGTGTGCCGCTGCCCAGGCCTGCCCCCGCTTGGGCCTCGGTCCCGGCTGGGGTCCGGTCTCGCCCGGCTCGGGTCCTGGCCGGTCGGCCACGGTGTGCTGCTGCCCGTGCCTGCCCCCGCTTGGGCCCCGGTCCCGGCTGGGCTCCGGTCTTGCCCGGCTCGGGTCTTGGCCGGTCGGCCACGGTGTGCTGCTGCCCGGGCCCGCAGGGTCGGCTCGGGGGCGGGTCTGGTACGCCCCACGGGGTGCCCCCAGCGGCGTCGTCGTGGGGGCGTGGTGGCCAGGTCGGCAGCCCTGGCTCAAGGCTTCGAAGGGGTGCCCCGGGCCGATGGCCGAGGGCACCCCTTCGAGGTGGCGCCGGTGCGAGCGGTGCGGCTCAGATGCCGGCCGCCGCCGACAGGTCCCGCTTGATCGCCGCGAGCAGGTCGTTCGCGGTGGCGTGCGCCGCCGGGAGGTCGGCGTGTGTGGCGACCGGGACGACGACCTCCAGGTAGCACTTCAGCTTGGGCTCCGTGCCGCTCGGGCGGACGATGACGCGGGCGCCCTCGAGCGTGTAGCGCAGCCCGTCGGTGGGCGGCAGCCTGTCGGTGCCCCGGGTGAGGTCCTCGGCCCTGGTGATGGCGAGGCCCGCGAGCTCGGTCGGCGGCTGCTCCCGCAGCTGCCGCATGGCGCGCGCGATGACCGACAGGTCCTCCACCCGGACCGAGAGCTGGTCGGTGGCGTGCAGCCCGTGCTCCACCGCGAGGTCGTCGAGGAGGTCCGGCAGGGCCCGCCCCTCCTCCTTGAGCTCGGACGCCAGCTCGGTGATCAGCAGTGCGGCGGTGATGCCGTCCTTGTCGCGCACACCGTCTGGGTCCACGCAGTAGCCGAGGGCCTCCTCGTAGCCGTAGCGCAGCCCCTCGACGCGGGCGATCCACTTGAAGCCGGTGAGGGTCTCCTCGTACGGCAGCCCCGCCTTCTCGGCGATACGGCCGAGGAGGGAGGACGAGACGATCGACTCGGCGAAGGTCCCCCTGGCGCCGCGTCTGACCAGGTGGGCGGCGAGCAGCGCGCCCACCTCGTCGCCGCGCAGCATCCGCCAGTCGCCGGCGTCCTTGACGGCCACGGCGCAGCGGTCGGCGTCGGGGTCGTTGGCGATGATCAGGTCCGGGTCGCTCTCGCGGGCCTTCGCGAAGGCGAGGTCCATGGCGCCCGGCTCTTCCGGGTTGGGGAAGGCGACGGTCGGGAAGTCCGGGTCGGGCTCGGCCTGCTCGGTGACCAGGACGGGCTCGGGGAAACCGGCCCGGGCGAACGCGGCGAGCAGGACGTCCTTGCCGACGCCGTGCATCGCGGTGTAGACGGTGCGCGCGGTGCGCGGGGAACCGGCGGCGAGCACCGCGTCCGTGCGCGCCAGATAGGAGTTCAGGACGCTGTCGTCGAGGGTCTCCCAGCCGGCTTCCGGACGCGGCACGTCGTCCAGGGAGACGATCGCGTCGATCTCGGCGGCGATCTCCGCGTCGGCCGGCGGCACGATCTGCGAACCGTCGCCCAGATAGACCTTGTAGCCGTTGTCGCGGGGCGGGTTGTGGCTGGCGGTGACCTCCACGCCCGCGACCGCGCCGAGGTGCCTTATCGCGTAGGCGAGGACGGGGGTGGGGAGCGGGCGGGGGAGCACCGCGGCCCGGAAGCCCGCGCCCGTCATCACGGCCGCCGTGTCGCGCGCGAAGTCCGCGGACTTGTGCCGGGCGTCGTAGCCGATGACCACGAGCCCGCCGCGCTCTCCCTTGGCGTTGAGGTACGCGGCGAGTCCGGCGGCGGCCCGGATGACGACCGAACGGTTCATGCGCATGGGGCCTGCGCCGAGCTCACCGCGCAGACCCGCGGTGCCGAACTGGAGGGTGCCGCTGAATCGCTCTTCGAGTTCCGCGACGGCACCGGCCTCGATGAGCTTGGCGAGCTCGTCGCGGGTCTCCGGGTCGGGGTCCTCCGCGAGCCAGGTCTCGGCCCGGGCGATGAGATCGTCGTGCACGGTCGGTCCAGCCTCTCGTGTGGGTCTGAAGGGGGTGCCTGCGGCGCATCCGCGGCATCGGTGGGGTGCGCGCAGCGCCTGCGGTTCGATTGTGGGTCGGGGCCGCGCCGGGGGTGTCCGTCCTCGGTCGGGCGGTTGGTGTTCGGTGGGGCCGCGCTCGGTGGCGGACGCCCGCCGCTGCGGGCGGACACGCCCGCCACGTCCCCTTCTCGCCGTACGCGGGTGCAGACCGCCCCAAGGGGGCGCGTGTCCCCTGTGGGCGACTGCGGCCTCCCAAGGGGCGCGGGGAACTGCGTGATCAGACACGACCGGTCCGCAGTCGCTCTACGACATTCCGCGGCACCCCCTAAGGCGTTCAGATCCGCCCGAGCACCTGCGCCAGCAGCGAGCCCATCCGCGTCGCGGAGTCGCGGCCGGCCTGGAGGACCTCCTCGTGGTTCAGCGGCTCGCCGGTCATCCCCGCGGCGAGGTTCGTCACCAGGGAGATACCCAGCACCTCCGCACCCGCCTCCCGCGCCGCGATGGCTTCCAGCACCGTCGACATGCCCACCAGGTCCGCCCCGATCACCCGGGCCATCCGGATCTCGGCCGGCGTCTCGTAGTGCGGGCCGGGGAACTGGGCGTAGACGCCCTCCTCCAGGCTGGGGTCGATCTCCTTGCACAGGGCGCGCAGGCGGGGGGAGTAGAGGTCCGTCAGGTCGACGAAGTTCGCGCCGACGATCGGCGACGTCGCCGTCAGGTTGATGTGGTCGCTGATCAGGACCGGCTGACCGGGGCGCATGCCCTCGCGGAGGCCTCCGCAGCCGTTGGTGAGCACGATGGTCTTGCAGCCGGCGGCGACGGCGGTGCGGACGCCGTGTGCGACGGCGGCGACCCCGCGGCCCTCGTAGTAGTGCGTACGGCCCAGGAAGACCAGGGCCCGCTTCTCACCGATCTTGTACGAGCGGATCTTGCCGCCGTGCCCCTCCACCGCCGGCGGCGGGAAACCGGGCAGGTCGGTGACCTGGAGCTCGGCGTCGGGTGCGCCCAGGGCGTCCACGGCCGGTGCCCAGCCGGAGCCCATCACGAGGGCGACGTCGTGGGTCTCGGCGCCGGTCAGTTCGCGCAGGCGTGCGGCGGCGGCGTCGGCGGCGGCGTGCGGGTCGCCCTGGATGTCGTCCGGAAGAAGAGATGCGTTCACGCGTCGAGAGTAGCCGCTCTGGGCCTACGCGCGTAGATGACAGAGCTCACGGGTTGGCGATCGTTGTCTTGTCGTTTCCAACGAAGCTTGTGACACAACGGGACCTTTGTGGCCCCTGTGGTTCAACTGTGAACCTGTCGCGTCTCAGCAGGGGCGTTTCCGCAGCTCCATCACATAGTCGTGCGGCGCGCCCGCGGACTCGGCGGCATCGGCGATCTCGCCCAGATACCGGGCGGAGGGCAGACCGCCCTCGTAGCCGTCGAGGACATAGGTCCACGCCGGTTCCTCGCCGTCCAGCGTGTGCACCCGCACCCGCATCCGGCGGTAGACATTGAGGCCGACGCCCTCCCAGCGGTCCATGGACTCCTCGTCCGGCGGTGCGATGTCGTACAGCGCGACGAAGACCTGTGAGAACGGGTCCTCGACGATCGTCGCCAGGGCGCCCTCCCAGCCCATGTGCTCGCCCCCGAACGTCAGCCGCCAGCCGTTCAGCCAGCCCGTGGCGCGCATCGGCGAGTGCGGGGCGCGGCGGGTCATCAGCCGCGCGTCGAGGTTGCCGGCGTACGCGGCGTAGAGCGACATGGGTCGAGGGTACGGCAGCCGACCCACGGGCCCCTGACGTATCAGCGGCCTCTTGCCAACCCATTGCCCCGCCCCCCGGGCAGTAGCACCTTGAACGGTGCGGGACAATGGGGTACGTGACTCGGATCGTGATCATCGGTGGCGGACCCGGCGGATACGAGGCGGCCCTGGTGGCCGCCCAGCTCGGCGCGGAGGTGACCGTCGTCGACTGCGACGGTCTGGGCGGGGCGTCGGTGCTGACCGACTGCGTACCGTCGAAGACCCTTATCGCTACGGCCGAGGTGATGACCACCTTCGACTCCTCGTACGAGGAGCTCGGCATCATCGTCGCCGACGACACCCCGCCGCTGGAGCAGGCGGCCCGGGTGGTGGGGGTCGATCTGGGGAAGGTCAACCGCCGTGTGAAGCGGCTCGCCCTTGCCCAGTCCCATGACATCACCGCCTCCGTCACGCGGGCCGGCGCCCGGGTCATGCGCGGCCGTGGACGCCTGGAGGGCATGCAGGCCCTCGACGGCTCCCGCAAGGTGATCGTCTCCGCCGCCGACGGCACCGAGGAGACCCTCACCGCGGACGCCGTCCTCATCGCGACCGGCGGCCACCCGCGCGAGGTGCCCGACGCCCAGCCCGACGGCGAGCGCATCCTCAACTGGACGCAGGTGTACGACCTGAACGAGCTTCCCGAGGAGCTCATCGTGGTCGGCTCCGGTGTCACCGGCGCCGAGTTCGCCGGTGCCTACCAGGCGCTGGGTTCGAAGGTCACCCTGGTCTCCTCCCGGGACCGGGTGCTGCCGGGTGAGGACCCGGACGCCGCCGCTGTCCTCGAGGACGTCTTCCGGCGCCGCGGCATGAACGTCATGGCCCGTTCCCGCGCCGCCGCCGCCAAGCGGGTCGGCGACCGCGTCGAGGTCACCCTCTCCGACGGCCGTGTCATCACCGGCACCCACTGCCTGATGGCGGTCGGCGCCATCCCCAACAGCGAGGGCATGGGCCTGGAGGAGGCCGGCGTCAAGCTGCGCGAGACCGGGCACATCTGGACCGACAAGGTCTCGCGCACGACCGCTCCCGGTGTGTACGCCGCCGGTGACGTGACGGGCGTCTTCGCCCTCGCCTCCGTGGCCGCCATGCAGGGCCGTATCGCCATGTACCACTTCCTCGGCGACGCGGTGGCCCCGCTGAATCTGAAGACCGTCTCGTCCAACGTCTTCACCGACCCGGAGATCGCGACCGTCGGCTACACACAGGCGGACGTCGACGCGGGCAAGATCGACGCCCGGGTGGTCAAACTCCCGCTCCTGCGCAACCCGCGCGCCAAGATGCAGGGCATCCGCGACGGCTTCGTGAAGCTCTTCTGCCGTCCGGGTACGGGCATCGTGGTCGGCGGTGTGGTCGTGTCCCCGCGCGCCTCGGAACTGATCCATCCGATCTCGATCGCCGTCGACAACAATCTGACGGTCGAACAGATCGCGAACGCGTTCACCGTGTATCCGTCCCTTTCGGGGTCGATCGCGGAGGTCGCCCGGCAGCTCCACACCCGCAAGACCGGCGGCGAGGTCTGACGGCCGAAACCGACTCCTCGCTGGTCACGGGGAGTTGTCGAGCATGCGTACGGCATAGTCGGGGCGGGTAGGTCCTATACCACTTCCCGCCCTTGTGTGCGAACAACTTCTGCTATTCGGCGCAAACTGCTGAAACCAGACGGTCGTTGGGGTTACTGTCAGTTTCGTGTTCGCTGCAGAACGTCGCCAATTGATCCTCGAAATGGTGCGAGCGAACGGGGCCGTGTCGCTCCGTGAGCTCGCCCGCGTCGTCCAGACCTCCGAAGTGACCGTACGGCGGGACGTGCGCGCACTGGAGGCAGAAGGACTCCTCGACCGCCGGCACGGCGGTGCGGTACTGCCGGGCGGGTTCACGCGGGAGTCCGGCTTTCCGCAGAAGTCACATCTCGCGACCGCCGAGAAGACGGCCATCGCCGACCTCGCCGCCAACTTCGTGGAAGAGGGCGAGGCCATCGTGGTCGGGGCGGGTACCACCACCCAGGAGCTGGCCCGCCGGCTCGCCCGGATCCCCGGGCTCACCGTAGTCACCAACTCCCTGCTGGTCGCCCAGGCGTTGGCCCATGCCAACCGCGTGGAGGTCGTCATGACCGGCGGCACCCTGCGCGGCTCCAACTACGCCCTCGTGGGCAGCGGTGCCGAGCAGTCCCTGCAGGGGCTCCGGGTGTCCCGGGCGTTCCTGTCCGGGAGCGGGCTCACCGCCGAGCGCGGCCTGTCCACGTCCAACATGCTGTCGGCGTCCGTGGACCGGGCGCTGGTGCAGGCGGCCGCGGAGGTCGTCGTGCTCGCCGATCACACCAAGCTGGGCACGGACACGATGTTCCAGACCGTGCCGACGGATGTGATCACCCGGCTGGTGACCGATGAGCCGCCGGTGCATGACGACCGGGCCGCCACGGAGTTGCAGGCTCTCGCCGATCAGGGCGTGCAGATCGCGGTGGCCGGGGCCTCGGGGAACTCGGGGGGTGATTCCGTCCCCCCGCGCCAAGCGCGCCGTGACGTTGCCCTGCCGGGGCCTCGTCGGGGGCAGGTTCCGGGGGCGGGGCTTCGGACGTTGACGTCCGAGGCGCCGGGGTCTGAGCAACAGCGGGCGCGGGTTGCTGACTTGCGGCGGCGGTGAAGGTCGCCCAGTCGCCGTAGGGCTTGCGGTTGTTGTGCGGCTGCGGGGGTGTGGGGTTGCTCGCGCCCACGTGGCGGAGCCGCAAATCGATACAGCCTCGCGCCCCTAAAAGGCCAATCCACGCAACGTCAGCATCAGCAACCGGTCGGCCAGTTCCGGGTCTCCCGGACTCTCCTCCGCCGCCAGTGCGATGGCGTGCGTCAGTTGCAGTAGGTCGGCGATCACCACGTCCTCCCTTACCGCGCCCGCCTCCTGTGCTCGTCGCAGCAGCGCGCCGCCCGCCTCCCTGATCGGGTCGCTGCAGCGCGCCAGTGCTGACGTGTCGTCGGATGTCACCGACATCAACTGCCGTGCCAGGCCCCGATATTCGCCGGCGTGCGTGACGATCTCGCGCAGCCAGGTCACCAGGGCCGTGCACGGGTTCGGGTCTGCCAGCAGCTCGCGGGAGCGGGCCAGCAGGTCCGCCACCGCGTCCTCGAACACCGCGCTCAGCAGCGCGTTGCGGTTGGGGAAGTGGCGGTACAGGGTGCCGATGCCCACGCCTGCGCGTCTCGCCACGTCCTCCAGGGACGCCTCCGCGCCGTGCGCGGCGAAGGCCGTGCGGGCCTCGGTGAGGAGGCGTTCGTAGTTGCGGCGGGCGTCGGCGCGCATGGGGCGGGTCGGTGCGGTCGGCGCCGGGGTCTCCCGGTTCCCCGCAGCCTCCCGTGAGATCGCGCTCACCATGGCTCCCACCTGCTCTCCCGCACGCCCCCGTGATGCCTCCAGGATGCCATCGACAGACGGCCGACCGGGCTTCCCGGGGCGCGCTCAGGCCGTACCTTCTTCTCGGGGGCGCCCTTCTCGGGGTTTCCCCGGACATCTCAGGACTTCTCATGGCGAGAGCAGCGCCGGGAGAGTGCGTATGGAGATCGCCGGTGCGGACGCGCGGCGGGTGCTCGGGATCGCGAGCGAGCTGGAAGACGCCGGGTCGGAGCGGGAGTTGCGGGAGCGCGCCGTGGGGGCGCTGATGGAGCTGATACCGGCCGACGCGGGGCAGGCATACCGGCTCTCCGCCGACGGGACCGGGGTGTCCGCCCTGTCCGTGCCCGAGGACTCCTTCCACGCCGACCCGATGGTGATCTACGAGCATCCCCTGGACCACCCGCTCACCGACATCATGCTGGAGACGCCCACCGCTCAGGCCTGGCGGGTCAGCGATGTCGCCGGGGACCGGCAGTGGCGGCGCACCCACTGCTACAACCTCGACTTCAGGCCCTTCGGGCTGCGCCGGCACCTGGTGGCGACGGCCGGCTCGGCCGAGGACGTGGTCGAGGGGTACGCGCTGATGAGGTCCGGCGCCGACTTCAGCGAACGGGAGCGCGATCTGTTCGGCTTCGCCCAGCTCCACCTCGTCGGCGTGGAGCAGCGGTTGGCCGAGCGGCAGCGGCTGCTCGCGCTCTCCGCCGCCGCGCTGGCCCTCGCCGCGGACCATGGGTGGGGGGTGGCCTTGCTCGGCGAGGACGGCCGGGCGCAGCCGCTGAACGCGCTCGCCGCCGAGCTCCTGACCGTCGTGGGCGACGATCCACGGCTGCGGCACGAGCGGTCCTTCACCGTCCGGGACGTCGAGGTACGGCCCGTGCCGTCGGCCACCCCCGGACTGCCCGACCTGCTTCTGCTCCGCGACCTCGCCCGGGGGCGGACCCTCGCCCGGCTGTTCGGGGTGACCGAGCAGGAGCACCGGACGCTGCGCCACCTCCACGACGGCCGTACGGCGACGGAGGCGGCCCGCCGGATGGGGCTGTCGCCGACCACCGTGCGCGGCTACATCGCCTCCCTGCACCGGAAGCTGGAGGCGGGCCATACGGCGGCGCTGCTGCGGCGGGGGCGGGATCTCGGGCTCCTGACCGACTGAGCCCGGCCCCCGCAACCCTCAGAATTGACGGATGGTCATCGGCCAGGTCCCCTCGCTTCACTGGCTTGAGGCGCTCCGAAAGACGCGAGCTCAGGGGGACTCTCATGGCCACTACGTCGTCACACCCGCCCACCACCACCGAGGCGACGCCCGCCGGGACCGCGCGGCGGCTCGCGGGGCTCGCGGCCGTGCTGGGGCCGCTGCTGCTCGCGGCGGCGTTCCTGATCAGTCCGTACGACACCAACGCCGACGCCGACGAGATCGCCCGGGTCATCGCCGCCCACCAGGGCGCCACGGAAGCGTCGGTGTGGCTCTGGACGGTCGGGACCCTCGTCCTCGCCCCGGGCCTGATCACCGTGGGACTGCTGGCCACCGCGCGGTCCGCCAAGCTGGGCCTGTGGGGCTCGGTCCTCTTCGGCACCGGGCTGCTCGCGATCACCGCGACCCCGTCGCTCGACACCGTCGCCCTCGGCGCGCTCGACAAGGGAGTCGACGTCGACACCCTGGCGAAGGTCGGGAAGGGCACCAACGACCTGCTCGTGGTGGGCGTGCCGATCCTCTACTTCGTCGCCGCCCACGTCATCGGGGCGATCCTGCTGGGCGTCGCGCTGCTGCGCAGCCGGACCGTGCCGGTCTGGGCCGCCTGGCTGCTCATCCTGTCCATGCCGTTCAACGTCGCCGGCTACGCGGGCGGCATCGAACCGGTGACCGTCCTGTCGTTCGTGATGCTCGCCGTGCCCTTCGGCTACGCGGCCCTCGCCTTCGTCCGGCACGGCACGGGATGGGTCCGGAGCACCTCGTAGACCATCACCTCGGGGGAAACACGGAGCGCCCGGCGGACTCACTGCTCCAGTCCGCCGGGCGCCCCAGGATGTCGCTACGGGTCCTGCTCAGTCCTTGATCTCGCAGATCGCGGCGCCGGAGCTGATGGACGCGCCGACGTCGGCGGACAGGCCCTTGATGGTGCCGGACTTGTGGGCGTTCAGCGGCTGTTCCATCTTCATCGCCTCCAGGACGACGACCAGGTCGCCCTCCTTGACCTCCTGGCCCTCCTCGACGGCGACCTTGACGATCGTGCCCTGCATCGGCGAGGCGAGGGTGTCGCCGGAGGCCACCGGGCCGGACTTCTTGGCGGCGCGGCGCTTCGGCTTGGCGCCGGCCGCGAGGCCGGTGCGGGCCAGGGACATGCCCAGCGAGGACGGCAGGGAGACCTCCAGGCGCTTGCCGCCGACCTCGACGACGATCGTCTCGCGGTCCGAGTCCTCCTCGGCCTCGGCCTCGGCCGGGGCGGCGAACGCGGGGATCTCGTTGACGAACTCGGTCTCGATCCAGCGGGTGTGGACCGTGAACGGCTCGGCGGAGCCGGTGAGTTCGGGGGCGAAGGCCGGATCCTTGACCACCGCGCGGTGGAAGGGGATCGCCGTCGCCATGCCCTCGACCTGGAACTCCTCCAGGGCGCGGGCGGCGCGCTGCAGGGCCTGCTCACGGGTGGCGCCCGTGACGATCAGCTTGGCGAGCAGGGAGTCCCAGGCCGGGCCGATCACGCTGCCGGACTCGACGCCCGCGTCAAGGCGGACGCCCGGGCCGGACGGCGGGGCGAAGGTGGTGACGGTGCCGGGGGCCGGCAGGAAGTTGCGGCCCGGGTCCTCGCCGTTGATGCGGAACTCGAAGGAGTGGCCGCGCAGCTCGGGGTCGCCGTAGCCGAGTTCCTCGCCGTCGGCGATGCGGAACATCTCGCGGACCAGGTCGATGCCGGCGACCTCCTCGGTGACCGGGTGCTCGACCTGGAGGCGGGTGTTGACCTCCAGGAAGGAGATCGTCCCGTCGAGGCCGACGAGGAACTCCACGGTGCCCGCACCGACGTAGCCGGCCTCCTTGAGGATGGCCTTGGACGAGGAGTAGAGCTCGGCGACCTGCGCCTCGGACAGGAACGGCGCCGGGGCCTCCTCGACCAGCTTCTGGTGGCGGCGCTGGAGCGAGCAGTCACGGGTGGAGACGACGACCACGTTGCCGTGCTGGTCGGCCAGGCACTGGGTCTCCACGTGCCGCGGCTTGTCCAGGTAGCGCTCGACGAAGCACTCGCCGCGGCCGAAGGCGGCCACCGCCTCGCGGACCGCGGACTCGTAGAGCTCGGGCACCTCCTCGAGGGTGCGGGCGACCTTCAGGCCGCGGCCGCCACCGCCGAAGGCGGCCTTGATGGCGATCGGCAGGCCGTGCTCCTCGGCGAAGGCGACGACCTCCTCGGCACCGGAGACCGGGTCGGGCGTGCCCGCGACCAGCGGGGCGCCGGCGCGCTGGGCGATGTGCCGGGCGGCCACCTTGTCGCCCAGGTCGCGGATGGCCTGCGGCGGCGGACCGATCCAGATCAGCCCGGCGTCCAGAACGGCCTGCGCGAAGTCGGCGTTCTCGGAGAGGAAGCCGTATCCGGGGTGGACGGCGTCCGCGCCGGACTCGCTCGCCGCGTTCAGGATCTTGTCGATCACCAGGTAACTGGTCGCCGGGGTGTCACCGCCCAGGGCGAACGCCTCGTCCGCGGCGCGGACATGCAGAGCGTCGCGGTCCGGGTCCGCGTAGACGGCCACGCTCGCGATCCCGGCATCCCGACAGGCCCGGGCCACGCGGACAGCGATTTCGCCACGGTTGGCGATGAGCACCTTGCGCACGATTGAGGCTCCCTCCTTGAAACAAGCCGAGTTTAGGGACTGGCTACACGGCACTACGACCCGTCCCCAGTGGTGAGCTTGCCCACACGGAGCGTGATGCGAGGCTTGCTCGACCCGCGAAATCCCTTGTCGCACCTCGGTACGCAGGACTCCTCCCGGAAACCCTAGCTCTCCCATGTGGTCAAGGTCTCTGTGAGAGCGTGCTGCGGGCCACTCGGTTTCTTTGTGGAGTCCCTACGAATGGCCCAATGAATCTTTGCCGCCCGCAGAACCCTTGTCCCGGGGTTTACCCGTTAGTAGCGTTCGCGATGTCTCGTACGTACTTGAGGTAACTACAGCCTTGCCCGGCCCGCTCGGGCGGCAGTCGAAAGTGGGTGGGACCGGTGGTACGCAGACCGGTGGCGTGGGTCGTGGCCGTGGTGCTCTTCGCGGAGGCGTTCGGCGTCGCGGCGCTGAACTGGTTCCTGGGGATCGTCGTCGACCGGCAGGACATGTCGCTGGCCGGTCTCGACCCCGACATGATGTCGGCGTCCTCGAAGATCGGCGGCATCGTCTTCGGCCTCTACTTCGCCCTGTGCGGCCTCGTCGCGCTCCTCGTGGCGATCCGCAACCGTCCGCCGGCCGGCTTCGGGCGCATCCTGCTGATCAGCGCCGCGGTCGTGCACGGGCTGCTGGGGGCGTTCGTGTGGGGGCTGGTGGGCTGGACCGCGTTCCTGTTCATGGTGGTCGTACTCGCCCTCATCGTGCTGCTCCTGATGACGTACGACAGCCCGGCCTCACCCACCGACGCGGTCCCGCCCGCGGCACCCGGCCCCGGGAACGACGGCGGCAGCGACGACGGGGGCCGGGAGGACGGCAGCAAGGACCAAGGGGGCTCCCCGGTCGCTACTCCGCCGGCGCCCACAACTCCGTGATGCCGACACCCAACTGGCCGAGCAGCCGGCGGACCAGGGGCAGGCTGATGCCGATCACATTGCCGTGGTCGCCGTCGATGCCCTCGATGAACGGTGCGCTGCGGCCGTCGAGCGTGAACGCCCCCGCGACGTGGAGGGGTTCGCCGGAGGCGACGTAGGCGGCGATCTCCTCGTCCGAGGGGTCGCCGAAGCGGACGACGGTGGAGGCGGTGCCGGACGCGTACCGCTTGCTCGCGGTGTCCCAGACGCAGTGCCCCGTCTGCAGGATGCCCGCCCGGCCGCGCATCGACTTCCAGCGGGCGGTGGCCTCCTCGGAGTCCGCGGGCTTGCCCAGAGCCTCGCCGTCCAGCTCCAGCACGGAGTCGCAGCCGATCACCAGGGCGCCGTGCGCCTCCGGCCGGGCGGCGACGACGGAAGCCTTGGCCTCCGCGAGGGCGAGGGCGAGTTCGGCAGGGGTGGGGGCGGTCACGGCGTCCTCGTCCACACCGCTGACGATCACCTCCGGTGTGAGGCCTGCCTGGCGCAGCAGGTTCAGCCGGGCGGGGGACTGGGAGGCGAGGATGAGGCGGCGGTGGGGCGCGTCTGTCATGCGGTCAGCGTAGCCGCGCGGTGCCACGCGGCGAAGCCGCACATCGATGCGGCGGCGGGGTCACCTCAGGCCGATCACGACCATGGCGAGGATCATGGCCAACGCCATGAGGAGGCCGAGCCGCCGCAGCATCTCCTGCATGTCGCGGAGTTCTTTGGGGGGCTCGTTCTCAGGGTCGGACCACAGCATGCCACCAGCGTGGGGCTGGGGCGGGGGCGGGCGCCTGAGTACGGGTACTCAAGTTCTTGGCCCGCAGACGTAGTCGTTCGTCTGCGGGCCGGTGGGGGCTGGTCGCGCCCACGCGGCGGAGCCGCATGTCCAATACAGCCCCGCGCCCCTAAAAGCACAAAGCAAAAGCCGTTACGCCGGCCAGTAAGTACGGCTCCATGCCGTCGGGCCCGGCTGGGGCAGGCGGTGGCTGGCAATCCGGGCCGGGTCCGACCAGGAGTCCCTGTCTCGTGTCGCGCCGGGCGGGATCGATGCCTCCGCCGCGGCGCGGGCGCGGACCACCGCCAGGGCGGCGGCCAGCTCCTCCGGGGTCGGGTTGCCCCGTACGACCTTGATCGTCATGGCGGCTCCTAGAGGGGGATGTTGCCGTGCTTCTTCGGAGGCAGGGATTCCCGCTTGGTGCGCAGCTGACGCAGGCCGCGTACGACGTGCCGGCGGGTGTCGGACGGCATGATCACCGAGTCGATGTAGCCGCGCTCGGCCGCGATGTAGGGGTTGAGGAGGGCGTCCTCGTACTCCTGGATCAGCCGGGCGCGGGTCGCCTCCAGGTCGCCGCTTGCCTCCGCCTCCGCGATGGTGCGGCGGTGCAGGATGTTGACCGCGCCCTGGGCGCCCATGACGGCGATCTGTGCGGTCGGCCAGGCGAGGTTGAGGTCCGCGCCGAGGTGCTTGGAGCCCATGACGTCGTAGGCGCCGCCGAAGGCCTTGCGGGTGATGACCGTGATCAGCGGGACGGTCGCCTCGGCGTAGGCGTAGATCAGCTTGGCGCCGCGGCGGATGATGCCGGTGTGCTCCTGGTCGACGCCCGGGAGGAAGCCCGGCACGTCGACGAAGGTGACGACCGGGATGTTGAAGGCGTCGCAGGTGCGCACGAAGCGCGCCGCCTTCTCGCTCGCGTCGATGTCGAGGCAACCCGCGAACTGCATCGGCTGGTTGGCGACGATGCCGACCGGGTGGCCCTCCACCCGCCCGAACCCGGTGAGGATGTTCGGCGCGAACAGCGGCTGCGTCTCGAAGAACTCGGCGTCGTCCAGGACGTGTTCGATCACCGTGTGCATGTCGTACGGCTGGTTCGCGCTGTCCGGCACGATCGCGTCCAGCTCGAGGTCCTCGGCGGTGACCGTCAGGTCCGCCTCCTCCGGGAATGCCGGGGCCTCGGAGAGGTTGTTGGACGGCAGGTACGACAGCAGCTGCTTGACGTACTCGATGGCGTCCTTCTCGTCGCCGGCCATGTGGTGGGCCACGCCGGAGGCGGAGTTGTGGGTGCGGGCGCCGCCCAGCTCCTCGAAGCCGACGTCCTCGCCGGTGACCGTCTTGATGACGTCCGGACCGGTGATGAACATGTGCGAGGTCTGGTCGACCATGACCGTGAAGTCGGTGATCGCGGGGGAGTAGACCGCGCCGCCCGCGCAGGGGCCGACGACCAGGCTGATCTGCGGGATGACACCGCTGGCGTGCGTGTTGCGGCGGAAGATCTCGCCGTACGCGCCGAGCGACGCGACTCCCTCCTGGATGCGGGCGCCGCCGGAGTCGTTGATGCCGATGACCGGACAGCCGGTCTTCAGCGCGAAGTCCATCACCTTGACGATCTTCTGGCCGTAGACCTCGCCCAGGGCGCCGCCGAAGACGGTGAAGTCCTGGGAGAAGACCGCGATCGGTCGGCCGTCGACGGTGCCGTAACCGGTCACCACGCCGTCCCCGTACGGGCGGTTGTTCTCAAGACCGAAGTTCGTCGACCGGTGCCGGGCGAACTCGTCCAGCTCGACGAAGGAGCCCTCGTCGAGCAGCAGCTCGATCCGCTCACGGGCCGTCAACTTGCCCTTGGCGTGCTGTTTTTCGACGGCGCGTGCGGAGCCGGCGTGCGTCGCTTCCTCGATACGACGCTGGAGATCCGCGAGCTTGCCCGCGGTGGTGTGGATATCGATCTCTTCCGGCTCGGACATCGGGATCGCGGCTCCCTGCCTGCTCAAAAGGGGGGACGGTTACTCATCCGTAGAGTAGTGGTGGCGCTACGAATCAGCAGTGCGGCGTTTCACACACCTAGGGTGGCTTGCATGACGCCGCGAGATGCTTCAGACGACAGCCGCTGGTCCGATCTGGACCGGCCCCCGCTCAACGCCGCCGCGCTGCGGCGCGGGCTCGTGCAGGAGGGCGGGCTGTGGCGCGAGGTGGAGGTGGTGCAGAGCACCGGCTCCACCAACTCCGACCTGGTGGCCCTGGCGGGCGCGGGCAAGGCGGGCGAGGGGCACGTCCTGGTCGCCGAGGAGCAGAGCTCCGGGCGGGGCCGCCTGGACCGCCAGTGGACGGCACCGGCCCGCTCCGGCCTCTTCTTCTCCGTACTGCTCGAGCCGAGCGAGGTGCCGGTCGCCCGCTGGGGCTGGCTGCCGCTGCTCACCGGGGTCGCCGTGGCGACCGGGCTGTCCCGCTCGGCGGGCGTCGACACGGCACTCAAGTGGCCCAACGACCTGCTTGTTTCCATCGGCGGCGAGGAACGCAAGGCCGGCGGCATCCTCGCCGAGCGGGCCGGGGACGACGGCGTCGTCATCGGGGTCGGCGTCAACGTCACGCTGCGGGAGGACGAGCTGCCGGTGCCGACCGCGGGTTCGCTCGCGCTGGCAGGCGCGGTGAGCACCGACCGCGACCCCCTGCTCAGGGCCGTGCTGCGGGCCCTGGAGGAGTGGTACGGGCGCTGGCGCGAGGCCGGCGGCGACCCGTCGGTGAGCGGTCTGCAGGAGACGTATGCGGCGGGCTGCGCGACGCTGGGCAGGACGGTGCGGGCCGAGCTGCCGGGCGACCGGTCGATCACCGGGGAGGCGGTGGCGGTGGACGGTGACGGGAGGCTGGTGATCGCCACCGGGTCCGGAGTGCAGGAACCGGTGGGAGCCGGGGACATCGTGCACCTGAGGCCCGCCTGACCGAGGGTGGATGTACGGCTGCCTGCAGCTGTGCACGACTCTCGGGAGTGAGCTAGGGCACACCTGCCGTACAGTTGAGGCCGGTCGATACCTGACCGTGGCAGATGGGAAGGGCAGCAGGCGTGACCGTCGACGACACGGGCTCCGGCACGGGCGCGGACGGCCGGGTGGACCCCCACGCCGCCGAACCCGGCGAGGACCCGCTCGCCCTGCGTCTGGAACACCTGATCCTCGGCGCGGAGCGACGCTACACCCCCTTTCAGGCGGCCCGCAGCGCGGGCGTCTCCGTGGAGCTGGCCACCCGTTTCTGGCGGGCCATGGGCTTCGCCGACATCGGGCAGGCCAAGGCGCTCACCGAGGCCGACGTACTCGCGCTGCGCCGGCTGTCCGGCCTCGTCGAGGCCGGGCTGCTGAGCGAGGCGATGGCGGTGCAGGTGGCCCGGTCCACCGGCCAGACCACCGCCCGGCTCGCCGAGTGGCAGATCGACTCCTTCCTGGAGGGCCTCACCGAGCCCCCGGAGCCGGGGATGACGCGCACCGAGGTGACGTACCCGATCGTCGAACTGCTCCTGCCCGAGCTGGAGGAGTTCCTCGTCTACGTCTGGCGGCGCCAGCTCGCCGCCTCGGCCGGGCGGGTCGTGCAGGCCGCCGACGACGAGGAGATGGTCGACCGGCGCCTGGCGGTGGGCTTCGCGGACCTGGTCGGCTTCACCCGTCTGACCCGCCGCATGGAGGAGGAGGAACTCGGCGAACTCGTCGAGGCCTTCGAGACCACCGCCGCCGACCTGGTCGCCGCGCACGGCGGCCGGCTGGTCAAGACGCTGGGCGACGAAGTGCTCTACGCGGCCGACGACGCCGGGATCGCCGCCGAGATCGCGCTGCGTCTCATAGAGACCATGGCGAACGACGAGACGATGCCCGAACTGCGCGTCGGCATCGCCTTCGGCACGGTGACCACTCGTATGGGCGATGTCTTCGGTACGACGGTGAACCTCGCCTCCCGGCTGACGTCGATAGCCCCGCGTGACGCCGTCCTGGTCGACGCCGACTTCGCCCAGGAGCTCATCCGCACCGGGGAGGCACCGGCCTCCGAGGCCGAGGCGGCCGAAGCGGCTGCCGCGGCGGAGAAGGAGGGCGAGGAGCCGCCGGTGTACCGGTTCGCGCTGCAGCCGATGTGGCAGCGGCCGGTGCGGGGGCTTGGTGTGGTCGAGCCCTGGCTGCTCACCCGGCGGGGCTAGGGTCTGTTGTGAAAGTGGATCTTGATCGTGGATGATCACGTCCTGTGGGACGTGGTGATCTGACGAACGGCCAATGGGCCCGGCTTGCACCGCTGTTGCCGCGAGGCATCAAGTCGGGCCGTCCGCCGGTATGGACACGACGGCAGCTGATAGACGGCATACGGTGGCGGACTCGGACCGGTGCTCCCTGGCGTGACGTGCCGGAACGCTACGGACCGTGGGACGGGGTCTATGACCTGTTCCGGCGCTGGCAGCGCGATGGCACCTGGGCCCGGATCGTCACCCAGCTGCAGGCCGAGGCGGATGCCAAGGGCCTGATCACCTGGGACGTGAACGTCGACTCCACCGTCTGCCGGGCCCACCAGCACGCCGCCGGAGCGGCGAAAAGGGGGACCTCCAGAAGGAACCGCCCGGCGGCGTCTTCGTCGAGCCGGCCGACCACGGCCTCGGACGATCCCGCGGCGGACTGACCAGCAAGATCCACCTTGCGGTCGAGCAGGGTCAGAAGCCCTTGTCCGTCGTGATCACGGCCGGGCAGCGGGGCGATTCCCCGCAGTTCGAAGCGGTCCTGGAAGGGATTCGGGTGCCGAGGCTGGGGCTCGGCAGGCCGCGCAAGCGGCCGGACCGGGTGCGGGCCGACAAGGCATACGACTCCCGCGGTAATCGCGCCTACCTGCGCAGACGCGGGATCAAGGCCACCATCCCGGTGCCGACGGACCGCGTCCGCAACCGCCTCAAGCGCGGATCGCGAGGCGGACGGCCGCCCAAGTTCGACAAAGACGACTACAAGCAGCGGCACGCAGTCGAGTGCGGGATCAACCGCCTCAAGCGCCACCGCGCGGTCGCCACGAGGTACGACAAACTCGCGGTCCGCTACGAAGCGACCGTGCTGATCGCAGTCCTCAATGAGTGGCTGTGACCAGCACTTTCACAACAGACCCTAGGCCTCCCGCCGAGTATGCCGATCTACGACTTCGCCGTAGGGCGGTGGGCTGTCTTTCGGCCGCGGCTTGGTTGTGGCTGATCGCGCCCACGCGGCGGAGCCGCATAGAGATACAGCCCCGCGCCCCTATCGGGGCGCTCCTCAGCGCCTGGCGAGTGAGTCCACGCACAGGCCGACGGCCGGTACGCACAGGCCGGGTTCGTTTGTCTCGCCCGGCTGTGGGGCTGGCGGGGGCGTCGTCCGGTCGGGTGTCGGAGTCGGCCGTGGGGCGGGGGCCGTCGTCGGCGGCTGCTGAGGGGTCGTCGGCGCCGGGGCGTTCGGTGTGACCGGGATGGTCGTGGTGCCCGCAGTGGGCGCCACACTCGGTGACGGGGCCGCCTTTTCGGGCCGTACGAGGGTGGAAGGCGCCGTCGGGGTCGTGTTCGCGCCGCCCATCGCGTACGTCGCCGATGGGCTCACCCGGGCTGCGGTCTCCGCGGCGGCGACGGTGGTGGTCGACTGCTCGGTGTCGGTGGCCGGGTCCTGATGGGGGTCCGCCTCCGTGGTCCCGAGACCGGCGCTTCCCGAGTCCGGTGCCACCCGTACGAGGCTCAGCGCGCCCGCGGCCAGTGCCAGGCCGCTGACGGCGAACAGCAGTTTGCGGGGGCGGGGCCTGCGATGGCGGCCGCGCCTCATCGATGTTTCCGCCGTCAGCGTCATCATGTCCCCTTCCCCCTGCGCCCGCGCCCCCCTGTGCGCCGTGGCGAACGCACCGTATGCGCTCCTGTGGGCGGTGTGGCGGGAGTTGGGCGGGATGTCACCCGAACGGGGACAACGGAGAAAAACCCTGCAATGATCGGGCCGACGGTTGTTAACCCGCGTTAACCGGAGGGTGTCATGGGCGAGGAGCGGTTCGGGGAGTTCGTGGTGGTGCGGCGACACGGCGACGAGGGTGTCGGGGACGTCGGGCATGTCGCGGAGCTCGTCCTGGACCGGCCCAAGGCCATGAACGCCGTGTCGAGCGAGATGGCGCGGTCGATCGCCGGGGCCTGCACGGCGCTCGGCGCGGACCGTGACGTACGGGTGGTCGTGGTGACCTCCACACATGAGCGGGCATTCTGCGTCGGGGCCGACCTCAAGGAGCGCAACTCCTTCACCGACGCCGATCTGCTGCGGCAGCGGCCGGTCGCGCGGGCCGCCTACACCGGGGTCCTGGAGCTGCCGGTGCCGACGATCGCGGCGGTGCACGGGTTCGCCCTGGGCGGGGGCTTCGAGCTGGCGCTGTCGTGCGACCTGATCGTGGCCGACCGTACGGCGGTGGTGGGGCTGCCGGAGGTGTCCGTGGGCGTCATCCCGGGCGGCGGCGGTACACAGCTGCTGCCGCGGCGGGTGGGGGCCGCGCGGGCGGCCGAGCTCATCTTCACCGCACGGCGTCTGCAGGCCGCGGAGGCGCGGGAGTTGGGGCTCGTGGACGAGCTGGTGGAGGAGGGCCGGGACCGGGAGGCGGCACTGGACCTGGCCGCGCGCATCGCGGCGAACTCCCCGGTCGGCCTGCGGGCCGCCAAGCGCGCACTGCGCCTCGGGCACGGGCTCGACCTGCGGGCCGGGCTCGAGGTCGAGGATGCGGCGTGGCGGTCGGTGGCGTTCTCGGGGGACCGGGCGGAGGGCGTGGCGGCGTTCAACGAGAAGCGGCGGCCCAATTGGCCGGGTGAGTGAAACAAGGCCGTCCGGGGCGGAGCCCCCGGCGCCGGTCACCCCACCGCCGTATCAGTAGAACAAACCAATAGAAACCTCCCTAACCTGGAGTAATGGGTGAGGACAAACGTCTCGCAGCGGTCGTCGCGCTGGCGCAGGGCATGGCCGCGGCCCACGGCTCGCGCGAGGCGTGGCGTGCGGCGGCGGCCGGAGGGTGCCGTGCGCTCGGCGGGAGCTTCGCCGCGTTGTCGGTGTGGGAGCGGGAGCTCGGCCGGCTGCGGGTCCTCGCGAACGTGGGGGACCGGGCCGAGGGCGAGGAGGAGTTCCCGGAGGACGAGTCGTACCCCGTGCACCAGTTCCCCGAGATCACCGAGTTCCTGCACGAGCGGTGGGCCGGCGGCGGCGAGCCCGACGCATGGGTCGAGACGGCGCACGGCCCCGCGGCGGGCGGCCGCCCCGGATACCTCCACCAGCGGGTCGCCGCCCTGCGCCGCCGGGGCCGCGGCTGCTGTGTCGTCGCCCCGATCGTGCTGCACGGGCGCGCGTGGGGCGAGCTCTACGTCGCCCGTCCCGCCGGTGCGCCCGTCTTCGATCGGGAGGATGCCGACTTCGCCACCGTCCTGGCCGCCGTCGTCGCCGCCGGGATCGCCCAGGCGGAGCGGCTGGAGGAAGTGAGGCGGCTCGCCTACACCGACGCCCTCACCGGTCTCGCCAACCGCCGTGCCGTCGACGCGAAGCTGGACGAGGCCGTCGAGCGGCACCGCACGGACGGCACGGTGGTCAGCCTCGTCGTCTGCGACCTCAACGGCCTCAAGCGGGTCAACGACACCCAGGGGCACGCCGTCGGCGATCGCCTCCTGGAACGTTTCGGCTCCGTCCTCTCCCTGTGCGGCGCGATGCTCCCCGGCACGCTCGCCGCCCGCCTCGGCGGTGACGAGTTCTGTCTGCTCTCCGTCGGCCCGTCCGCCGACGAGGCCGTCAAGGCGGCCGACGAACTCTGCCGCCGCGCCGCCGAGTTGGAGCTCGGCGACGGGGTCGCCTGCGGGGTCGCTTCCACCGAGGATCCCATCGGGCCCGTGCGGTCGGCCCGGCGGCTGTTCCGGCTGGCGGACGCGGCCCAGTACCGGGCGAAGGCGCTCCGCTCGGGTGGGCCGGTGGTGGCGGGGCGGGCGGGGCCCGACGACCCGGTGGTGCGGTTGGCCGACGAGCCGTCGCCGCAGGGTCCTGCGGAGCGCCGGCGGTTCCGGGGAGCCCGGGGGGACGTGCCGGGGGCTCCGCCCCCAGACCCCCGATCGGCCTGAACGGCCTCGTCCTCAAACTCCCCCACTCTCGGCTTCGCTCGAGCGGGGGGACCCCCACGACGGGCTGAAATTTGCCGACCGGCGCTGAGACGTGACCGAGGTGTAAGGGGCGTACCCGCGACCCAGTAGTGACATCTCTGTCTTCACTGCGTACGCTCCTGAATATGGATATGCACACTGTGGTGGTGGGGACGTCCGGGGTGACCGCGTCCGACGTTCTTGCCGTGGCGCGCGGCGGCGCCCGGGTCGAGCTCTCCGCGGAGGCGGTGGCGGCCCTCGGCGCCGCCCGCGAGATCGTGGATGCGCTCGCGGCCAAGCCCGAGCCCGTCTACGGCGTCAGCACCGGCTTCGGCGCGCTGGCGACCCGGCACATCAGCCCGGAACTCCGCGCTCAGCTGCAGCGCAACATCGTCCGCTCGCACGCCGCCGGCCTCGGGCCGCGGGTGGAGCGGGAAGTCGTACGGGCCCTGATGTTCCTGCGGCTCAAGACCGTCTGCTCGGGGCACACGGGCGTGCGGCCCGAGGTCGCGCAGACCATGGCCGACGTGCTCAACGCCGGGATCACCCCGGTCGTCCACGAGTACGGCTCGCTCGGCTGTTCCGGCGACCTCGCGCCCCTGTCGCACTGCGCCCTCACGCTCATGGGCGAGGGGGAGGCGGAAGGACCGGACGGAACCGTCCGCCCCGCCGGTGAGCTCCTCGCGGAGCACGGGATCGCCCCCGTCGAACTGCGCGAGAAGGAGGGCCTCGCCCTTCTCAACGGCACCGACGGCATGCTCGGCATGCTGGTCATGGCCCTCGCCGACCTGGACGCCCTCTACAAGTCCGCCGACATCACGGCCGCCCTGTCCCTCGAGGCACTGCTCGGGACGGACAAGGTGCTCGCCCCCGAGCTGCATGCCATCCGCCCGCACCCGGGGCAGGGCGCCTCCGCCGCCAACATGCTGGCGGTGCTGAAGGGCTCGGAGCTCACCGGGCACCACCAGGACGACGCGCCGCGCGTCCAGGACGCCTACTCGGTGCGCTGTGCCCCCCAGGTCGCCGGCGCCGGACGGGACACCCTGGCGCACGCCCGGCTGGTCGCCGAGCGCGAGCTGGCCTCGGCCGTGGACAACCCCGTCGTCCTGCCCGACGGGCGGGTCGAGTCCAACGGCAACTTCCACGGCGCCCCTGTGGCGTACGTCCTCGACTTCCTCGCCATCGCCGCCGCGGACCTCGCGTCGATCGCCGAGCGGCGCACCGACCGGCTGCTGGACAAGAACCGCAGCCACGGTCTGCCGCCGTTCCTCGCCGACGACGCGGGTGTCGACTCGGGGCTGATGATCGCCCAGTACACGCAGGCCGCGCTGGTCAGCGAGATGAAGCGACTGGCCGTACCGGCGTCCGCGGACTCGATCCCCTCCTCCGCCATGCAGGAGGACCACGTCTCCATGGGCTGGTCGGCCGCCCGCAAGCTGCGTACGGCCGTCGGCAACCTCACGCGGGTGATCGCCATCGAGCTGTACGCCGCCACCCGCGCCATCGAACTGCGCGAGGGCCTGGCCCCGGCGCCCGCCTCTCAGGCCGCCATCGCGGCCGCACGGGCGGCGGGGGTCCAGGGCCCCGGCCCGGACCGGTTCCTGGCGCCCGACCTCGCCGCCGCGGACGCGTTCGTGCGCGAGGGGCATCTGGTGGCCGCGGTGGAGCGAGTGACGGGACCGCTCGCCTGAACGCTCCGGTAGGTACGAGGGCCGCCGCTGTCTCCCCCCGGCGGCGGCCCTCCCCGCACGTCAGCTCTGTGCCAGCTTGGCCGACTGCGCCTTGACGATCTCGGCGGGGACGCCGTACTTGTCCTGCTTGCCGGCCAGGGCCGCCAGGCTGATCGAGTAGTACGTGGCGACCGTGGAGCCGTGCCGCACGACCTCGCCGTGCACCGTCGTCGTGTCGCCTTCCGTCTTGCCGGTCACGGCGAACGCCACCGACTCGTCACCGCTGCCGGAGGACTTCTCCTCGGCGACCTTGGTGAACCTCTGGGTGTCCTGGCCCTTGGCCGAGACCGTGAAGCCGTTCGCGCAGCCGCTCACCGCGTCCGACACGGACTTCATCGTCTCCTGCGCGCCGCCGCCGTCGTACGAGGACAGCGAGACGATCGTCAACTTGGACTCCAGGACGTCCTGGAGGCCGTTCATCGCGGCGTCGAGGTCCTCGTCCGAGGTGCCCGTCGGCGTGGGCCTGTCGCTCTTCTCCGTGGCCATCCGGTTGACGTAGGCGCTCGTGTCGCCCGGCGCGAATCCGGTGAGGACGTAGGCGAGCGGCGCGCACTTGGCGTCGGCCACCTTCACCTGGTCCTTGGACGCGGCGAACTTGCCACCGGTGTCCGCGGACTTGACGTCGTAGCCGTCGAGGTCCGCCCCGCTGATGATGAGCTTCTTCAGCTCGGCCGCGCTGAGCGCCTTCGCGGCCGCAGTCGACGAGGAGGACGAGTCCTTGGAGCCGGAGCCCTTGGAGTCGTCCGAATTCCCGCCGCACCCCGTGATGAGGGCGAGCGACAGCACGCTCACGGCAACCGTGGCGCCCGCACGCACCCTCGATGATCTCTTCATGGGCGGACTATGAGGTCCGAGTCAAGGAAGCGTCAAGTGAATTCAAAAGCCGAGGCGTTCCCGGCGCACCGAATACGCCACAAAACCGGCGCCTATCCCGAGGAAGAGAGTGCCGCCGACGACGTAGGGAGTGGTGTCGGGGCTTCCCGTGTCGGCGAGTTGGGCCTGGGTGCCGGAGCTGTCCGTGGCCTCCGAGACGGCCCGCGCCTGCGCTGTGACCTGCGAGGTCGGGGCCGCCGACGACGCTGTTCTCGCCGGTTCTTCCCCGGTCGCCTTGGCGGAGGGAACGAACCACAGGGCGCACAGGACGGTGCCTGCGGCGGTGGCGGTCAGCAACGGACGACGAGCGGATGACACGGAATATCGATCCCCTTGTGGCGCTGGCGAATTGGCCGTGTGGGGCGATGTTAGTGAAAGGCGCGGGTCACAGGAAAGTCACGGGAGCCCCGGGCCTTACGCTCCGGGCATGAACACTGAAGAGACATCACGTTTTGTCCGCCTTCGAGTGGAACTCGTTCTTGAAATCGAGGATCCCGGCGAACTGACCAAGGCCGCGCTGGAGCGCCTCGCCGCCGACACCGACATGCCGGCCGACGAGCGGGCGCACGCCGAGGGTGCTGTGACGGAAGACACGGCGGAGGCCCTCGCCTCTCTCGTCGACCCGTTCGACCTGGTGAGCGAGGTGCCGGGGGTCGACCTCGCGCAGGCCTCCTGGTCGAGCGAGCCCATCGACTACGACCCCGATTCGCCCGATTGGGACCTGGACGGGGATGATGTGGACGAAGACGACGAAGACGAGGGGGCCGACGGCGTCTCCTGAGCGGCTTGGGAAAACATGACCCCGGGTGGCGACCGCCGTCCGGGGTTTTCTTCGTCCCCTGCCGCGCACCGGCCGCCCGCGGCGGAGCCGCCGACGGATTCCGCCGCACCAGCCGCACCGCCCGCCCCGGCGGACGTGGCGTGCCCCACACCTGTGGGACATGTGGAACGGGACGTGGCGGCCGTAGCGTTGAAGTTCGTCAACGGGGACTCTCGGGGCTTTTTGGGGATACGGCAACAATGGAGAAGCGTGTGATGACGAACAGTAAGCGGCGCAGGGGCCTGACGGTCGCGTCCGCACTGCTCGGCGGGGTTCTGGTGCTCTCGGCCTGTTCCGGCGGTGGCGGCGACGACGCCTCGGGCGACAAGGGCAAGGACACCTCACAGGCCAAGGCCGACGAGGCGGCGGCCAAGAAGCCGTCCGAGGCCGACATCAAGATCACGCCGAAGGACGGCTCCGACAACGCCTCCATCAACAACTCCGCGGCCGTCACCGTCAGCAAGGGCACGCTCACGGGCGTGACCATGACGACCGAGAGCGGCACCGCCGTCGCCGGCACGCTCTCCGCCGACAAGACCAGCTGGAAGCCGAACGCCCAGCTGGAGCGCTCGACCACCTACAAGGTCGCGGCGGTGGCGAAGGACTCCGCCGGTCGCGTCGCGCACGAGAACGCCTCGTTCACCACGGTCGCTCCGGCCCACAGCTTCATAGGCACCTTCACGCCGGACGACGGGACCACCGTCGGCGTGGGCATGCCCGTGTCGATCAACTTCGACAAGGCGATCACCAACAAGGCCGCCGTCCAGAAGGGCATCACGGTCTCCTCCAGCAGCGGCCAGGAGGTCGTCGGACACTGGTTCGGCGCCAACCGCCTCGACTTCCGCCCCGAGAACTACTGGAAGGAGAACTCCACCGTCACGCTGAAGCTGGCGCTCGACGGTGTCCAGGGTGCCTCCGGTGTCTACGGCGTGCAGCAGAAGACGGTCACCTTCCACATCGGCCGCAACCAGGTCTCGTACGTCGACGCCAAGACCAAGCAGATGAAGGTCACGCAGGACGGCCGGACGATCAAGACCATCCCGATCTCGGCCGGTTCGCCCGAGCACACGACGTACAACGGCGTCATGGTGATGTCCGAGAAGTACAAGCAGACGCGCATGAACGGCACGACCGTCGGCTTCACGGACAACGACGGCAAGGCCGAGTACGACATCAAGGACGTGCCGCACGCCATCCGCCTCACCAACTCCGGCACCTTCCTGCACGGCAACTACTGGGGCGCGAAGTCCATCTTCGGCTCGGTGAACACCAGCCACGGCTGTGTGGGCCTGTCCGACACCAAGGGCGCCAACGACACCAGCACGCCGGGCTACTGGATGTACACCCACTCGATCGTCGGTGACGTCGTGGTCATCTCCCACACCGGCGACAAGACGGTCCAGCCGGACAACGGCCTCAACGGCTGGAACCTCAGCTGGGCCGACTGGAAGGCCGGTTCGGCCGTCTGAGCCACTGCCGGTCCACAGGTTCCCGATGCCGCCCCCAGGGGCGGCATCGGTGTTTCCGAGCCCTTTCCCGGGTCCGCCACAGCCTTCTCATGCATCTCTTATGGGGGCCTTATCGAGTCATCACGGGGCGTCCCTAGCTTGCGGCGCATGTTCTTCACCTACCTGAGGCGCGAACTGCGCCGCCGCAGAAAGGCGGCCCTCGTCGTCGCCTCCGGTCTTGCCCTCGGCATCGCGCTCGTCATCGTGGTCAGCTCCGTGTCGTCCGGCATGGGCAGGGCGCAGGACAAGGTTCTCCAGTCGCTGTACGGGCTGGGCACGGACATGACGGTCACCAAGGCGGCGACGCCGACCGCGAGCAACTCCCAGCGTCCGCGCTTCCAGTTCGACGCGCGGAACAACGACGACGACTCGACACAGAGCAGCGACCGGGTCCTGGTGCAGGGCTTCACGACCCTGGCCTCCTCGACCGTCGGCAAGGTCGCGGACCAGAAGGGAGTCTCATCCGCGGTGGGCGGGCTGAGCCTCAACGTGGTGAAGGTCGACGGCCAGTTCACCCGTGGGCAGTTCCAGCAGAACCAGAACTCCGGGGGCAGCCAGGGGGGCCGCGGCGGCGGCACCGGGCAGCCGCAGGGCGAAGTGCAAGGCGGCGGCGCCGACTTCGACATCAACCAGTACACGGTGTACGGCACCGACGTCACGAAGACCGCGCTCGGCCCGCTGACCTCGTCGAAGATCACCAGCGGCCGTACGTTCAGGACGGCCGAGACGAACGCCGAGGTCGCCGTGGCGGACTCCGCGTACGCCAAGGAGAAGAAGTACAAGGTCGGTTCGACCGTCACCATCAAGAACGTCAAGTTCAAGGTGATCGGGATCGCGACCGCGGACAGCGGTGACGCGGCGGCCAACCTGTACATCCCGCTGCGGCAGGCGCAGACGCTGGCCGGCCAGAAGAACAAGGTCACCACGGTCTACGTCAAGGCGACCGACTCCCAGCAGATCGACTCCGTCAAGTCGACCATCCAGAAGAACGTCTCGGGTACGACGGTCACGACCTCGTCCGACCTGGCGAAGACGGTCTCCGGGTCGCTGTCCACGGCGTCGTCGCTCGCGACCAACGTCGGCAAGTGGCTGTCGATCGCCGTGCTGGTGGCCGCGTTCCTGGTGGCGGGGCTGCTGACGTCCTCCGCCGTTTCGCGGCGGGTGCGGGAGTTCGGGACGCTGAAGGCGCTGGGGTGGAAGTCGGGGCGGGTGACCCGGCAGGTCGTCGGTGAGGCGATGGTCAACGGGCTGTTGGGCGGTGCGCTGGGGATCGGGCTCGGTCTGGTGGGGGCGTACGCCGTGACCAGTGTCAGCCCGACGCTGCAGGCGCAGTTGGGCGGCGGCGGTGGTACGGGTGGTCCCGGGGGCTTCGGGGGGCCCGGGCGGCGGGCGGCGCAGACGCTGGAGGTCGCGCTGACGGCGCCGGTGAGTGTGACGACGATCGTGCTGGCGGTGGCGCTTGCTGTGGCCGGCGGGTTGATTGCCGGTGCCTTCGGCGGCTGGCGGGCGTCTCGGCTCCGTCCGGCGGATGCGCTGAGGCGCGTCGAATAGCTGACGTCGGCTGGGGCTGGGCGGGGGTGGGTTGCGCGGCCCGGCGCTACGGGGTGCCGCCCGCGCCCACCCGTGCCGCCCTAGGCGGCACGAATGCCCGCGGCCTGACGGCTTACTGCCCGCAGCTGGGGCGGCTACGGCAGCTGCAACGGCTTTTAGGGGCGCGGGGAACTGCGCGACCAGCCCCCACCGACCCGCAGTCGAACACGACACCACATCCCCCCGAAACCCCTCTCAGGAGTCACCATGTACGAACTGAGAAACGTCACCAAGCGCTACACCCGAGGCAAGGACACCGTCCACGCCCTCGACGGAGTCGACCTCTCCATCGCCGACGGGGACCGCCTGGTCATCCAGGGCCCCACCGGCGGCGGCAAGTCCACCCTCCTCCAGATGCTCGGCGGTCTGGACCGCCCCACCTCCGGCGAAGTCGTCCTCGACGGCACGGACCTGGCCAGGCTCTCCGAGGCCAAGCTCACAAGCGTCCGCAGCGAGAACATCGGCTTCGTCTTCCAGTCCTTCAACCTCATCCCGACCCTCACCGCCCAGGAGAACGTCGAAACCGCTCTCGTACCCCTCTCGGTGAAGGTGAAGGAGCGGCGCGAGCGGGCCGCCGAGGCGCTGACCTCGGTCGGTCTCGGCGAGCGGCTGGGACACCTGCCCGGCGAGATGTCCGGAGGACAGCAGCAGCGCGTCGCCATAGCCAGAGCACTCGTCAAGCAGCCGAAGGTGCTGCTCGCCGACGAACCCACCGGAAATCTCGACGAGTCGATGCGCGACGAGATCATGGAGGTGCTGGAGCGCATGTGGAAGGAGCTCGGGCTGACCTTCATCATGGTCACCCACGACTCCGCGATCGCGAGGAAGGCCCCGCGGCTGGCGACGATCCGCAAGGGCAAGCTCACCGTCAAGGAGAACGCGGGCGCGTAATTGCCCGGAACGGTAACGGCTTTGGGACCGGCTCGTAACAGTCCCCAGGGCCGCCTCTTACCTTCTTCTCATCTATTGAGCTGCCTGATCACCCCCCGGCATACTGCGTGTTCCGGGGGGTGCACGCGTTCATGTGTGCGGGACCGCCCCCGGCCGGGTGACAGGGGAAAACGCCCGGTACTTCATCTCCAGGGGGAGACTTGCGCAGACAAGTGAAGAGAGCATGCGCGGCAACCGTTGCCACGGCGGCCGCCGTGGCCCTGGCGGCGGGTATGACCAGCCCGGCGTCCGCGAAGCCGGAGCAGTCGACGACCGCTCCGCAGACTCAGCTCACGTCCAAGCACCGCATCACCCTGATCACCGGCGACCGTGTGGTCGTCGACTCCAAGGGCCGGGTCGTCGGCCTGGAGCGGGCGAAGGGGCGCGAGCACATACCCGTTCAGTTCCGCAAGGCCGGCGGGCACACGCTCGTCGTACCGGCGGACGCGGCCCGGCTGGTCGCCACCGGCAAGCTGGACCAGCGGCTGTTCGACATCACCGAGCTCAACAAGTCCGCGACCCGCAAGTCCCAGGCCAAGGGGCTGAAGGTCATCGTCGGCTACCAGGGCGCGGCGACCGCCGCGAAGGCCGACGTCCGTGACGCGGGCACCCTCCGCAGGACCCTGAAGTCCCTGAACGCGGACGCCGTTCAGACCCCGCAGAAGGAAACGCCCGAGCTGTGGGACGCCGTCACCAACGGTGCCACGGCCGCCGCGGGTATCGCGCACGTCTGGCTCGACGGCACCCGCAGGGCCAGCCTCGACAAGTCCGTCCCGCAGATCGGCGCACCGAAGGCATGGGCCGCCGGCTACGACGGCAAGGGCGTCAAGATCGCCGTACTGGACACCGGTGTCGACGCGACCCACCCGGACCTGGCGACCCAGGTCATCGAGTCCAAGAACTTCTCCACCGCCGCCGACGCCACCGACCACTTCGGGCACGGCACGCACGTCGCGTCCATCGCGGCGGGCACCGGCGCCAAGTCGGGCGGCAAGTACAAGGGTGTCGCGCCCGGCGCGAAGATCCTCAACGGCAAGGTCCTCGACGACACCGGCTCCGGTGACGACTCCGGCATCCTCGCCGGCATGGAGTGGGCGGCCGAGCAGGGCGCCGACGTCGTGAACCTCAGCCTCGGCGGCCAGGACGCGCCCGGCATCGACCCGCTCGAGGCCGAGGTCAACAAGCTGTCCGAGCAGAAGGGCATCCTCTTCGCGATCGCCGCGGGCAACGCCGGCCCCGAGTCGGTCGGTTCGCCCGGCAGCGCCGAGGACGCGCTCACCGTCGGCGCGGTCGACGACCACGACAAGCTGGCCGACTTCTCCTCGACCGGCCCGACCGTCGACGGCGCCATCAAGCCCGACGTCACCGCGCCCGGCGTGGACATCACGGCGGCCGCCGCCAAGGGCAGCGTCATCGACCAGGAGGTCGGCGAGAACCCGCCCGGCTACCTGACCATCTCGGGTACGTCGATGGCGACGCCGCATGTCGCGGGCGCCGCCGCGATCCTGAAGCAGCAGCACCCGGACTGGAAGTTCTCCGAGCTCAAGGGCGCGCTGACCGGCTCCGCGAAGGGCGGCAAGTACACGGCCTTCCAGCAGGGTGCGGGCCGTATCGCCGTCGACAAGGCCATCAAGCAGAGCGTGATCGCCGACCCGGTGTCGCTGAGCTTCGGTGTGCAGCAGTGGCCGCACACCGACGACAAGCCGGTCACCAAGCAGCTGACGTACCGCAACCTCGGTACGAAGGACGTCACGCTCGACCTGTCCGCCACCGCCACGAACCCCAAGGGCCAGGCGGCCCCCGCGGGCTTCTTCAAGCTGGCCGCGACGAAGCTGACCGTCCCGGCGGGTGGCAAGGCCTCCGTCAACCTGACGGTCAACACCAAGCTGGGCGGCACGCTCGACGGCGCGTACTCCGCGTATGTGACGGCGACGGGCGGCGGGCAGAGCGTGCGTACGGCAGCGGGCGTACAGCGCGAGGTCGAGTCGTACAGCGTGACGTTCAAGCACATCGGGCGTGACGGACAGCCGACCGGGAACTACAACGACGTCCTGCTCGGCTACTCGGGCCTGGCCGAGGGCCGCGGCTACCCGGTGACCCTCTCGGACTCCGGTACGACGACGATGCGCCTGCCCCGGGGCAACTACCTGCTGGACGCCTGGATCGCGAAGGACCTCGTGAAATTCGAGGGCGGCCTCGACTGGCTGGTCCAGCCGAAGCTGAGCGTCACCAAGAACACCACGGTGACGATCGACGCCCGCAGGACGAAGGCGGCCGACATCACGGTGCCGGACGCGCAGGCCGAGCAGCAGCTCGGAATGGTCAGCTACAACTACGACCCCGTGGGCGGCTTCGGCTTCGGTCTGAAGTCCTTCGCCGACGTGCGCGTGGCGCCGCTGGGCGGCGAGGTGTCGGGCCTGCACCAAACCTGGAACGGCCAGTGGACCAAGGGCGACGACGCCGAGTACGACGTGGCCACCACCGCCAAGGTCAAGAAGATCCAGGGCGACAAGGTCCGCCACTTCAAGGCGAGCGAGCTCGCCACGGTGAAGAACAACCTCGGTTCGGGAGCCCCGGGCAAGACCGGCGTCCTGATGCCCCTCGGGCTGTTCCCGCAGGACGCCGTCTTCGCGGGCGGCATCGAGCAGAAGCTGCCGGGCGCACGCACGCTGTACCTGTCGACCTCCGACAAGATCCAGTGGACGTGGGACTTCGAGCAGATCAAGGGCCATGACGCGGACGGCTTCCCGATCCCGGAGGCGTACTACACGCTCGGCGACCCGCAGACCTTCAAGGCGGGCCAGAAGTACACGAAGACCTTCAACAGGGCGGTCTTCGGTCCGCATCTGAACAAGTACTTCGGGCTCTTCCGCGACGGCAACAGCATCTACGGCTATCTGCCGCTGTTCACCGACGGGGCGGGCCACGCCGGCTCCTCGGAATTCACCGCGGTCGACACGACCCTGTACCGCAACGGCACCAAGGTCGGCTCCAACGACGACCCGCTCTTCGGCAACAAGGAGTTCAAGGTCCCCGCCGACGAGGCCGACTACAAGCTGACGACGTCCGTCAAGCGCAGTGTCCTGGTCGCGGAGGCCTCCACCCGCATCGACGCGAGCTGGACCTTCCGCTCGAAGAAGACGTCCGACGTGGCCACCCTGCCCGCGTCCACGGTCCGCTTCAACGCGACCACCGGCCTGGACAACAAGGTGGAGGCCGGCAAGACGGTGTCGATCCCGGTCACCGTCGAGGGCGCCGCCAAGGGCAGCAACCTCAAGTCGCTGTCGGTCTACGTGTCGTACGACTACGGGAAGACCTGGACGAAGCTCGACGTCGTGGGCGGCAAGATCAAGGTGAAGAACCCGGAGAAGGGCAAGGCCATCTCCTTCCACGCCAAGATCACCGACAAGCAGAACAACAAGTCGACGATCTCGATCTACAACGCGTACTACGCCGAGTGAGCCGCAGGTTCGCTGAGCGCTGAGTGATCCGCCCGCCGGAAGTGCAGCTTCCGGCGGGCGGTCCGTGTTTCCGTGGGCGCATGACCACACAGACCGTCGAGTACATCCGCTACCGCATCCCGGAAGACCGCTCGGCGGAGTTCCTCGCCGCCTACACCCGGGCCGCGGTACAACTGGCCGCGGCACCGCAGTGCGTGGACTACGAACTCGCGCGCTGCGAGGAGGACTTCGAGCACTACGTCCTGCGCATCACCTGGACGTCGACCGAGGACCACCTGGAGGGCTTCCGCAGCTCGGACCTGTTCTCCGACTTCCTCGCGGAGATCCGCCCGTACGTCGCCCACATCGAGGAGATGCGCCACTACAAGCCGACGGCGGTACGCGGTACGGGGTCCTCCGTGCCGACGCTGTACGACTGGGCCGGGGGCGCCACCGCCTTCTCCCGTCTGACGTCGGCCTTCTACGACAAGGTCCTGAAGGACGACCTCCTCGCCCCGCTCTTCGCCGGCCTGGCCCCCGACCACGCCGAGCACGTCGCCCTCTGGCTCGGCGAGGTCTTCGGCGGCCCCGCCACCTACTCCCTGACCCAGGGCGGCCACGGCCACATGGTCGCCAAACATTTCGGCAAGCACATCACCGAGCCACAGCGCCGCCGCTGGGTCAACCTCATCCAGGACGCGGCGGACGAAGCGGGACTGCCGACGGATGCCGAGTTCAGGTCGGCGTTCGTGGCGTATGTGGAATGGGGGACGAGGCTGGCGGTGTACTTTTCCAGCCCGGACGCCAAGCCGCCGGCGGAGCAGCCGGTGCCGCGGTGGACGTGGGGGACGATGCCGCCGTATCAGGGGTGAGGTCTTTCAGCAGCGGTCTGGGGGCGGCAGCCCCCAGCAGCGGTGCGCCAACCGCCGGGCACAGCTCAGGAGGACGGCGCCGACTGCCCCGCCCGAGTGGCGTCCGCCCCCCAACTGGCCAGCAGCCGCAACGCCTCCGCCGATGCGGACCCCGGCTCGGCGTGGTACATGGTCAGCGCCTGATCGTCACCGTCGGCCGAGCGGAACGACTCGAAGTGGAGCGTCAGGTCACCGACCAGAGGATGGTGCAGACGTTTGACCCCGTAGCCCTTCTCCTGCACGTCGTGCGTGGCCCACAGCCGCCTGAACTCCTCGCTCTTCACGGAGAGTTCGCCCACCAGCGCGGACAGCCGCGGGTCGTCCGGGCAGCGGCCAGCGTCCATCCGCAGGAAGCTGACGACGTCGCTGGCCTTCTGCTCCCAGTCGAGGAACAGCTCCCGGTACTCCGGCCGCAGGAACACCAGCCGCGCCCAGTTCCGCTCCTGCGCCGGCAGCTCTCCCCAGTCGCCGAAGACGGCCGCCGCCATCCGGTTCCACGCGAGGATGTCCGAGCGCCGCCCGGAGATGTACGCCGGCACCCCGTCCATCGAGTCCAGCAGCTGCCGCAGCGAACCCCGCACCTGCTGCGACCGGGCCACCGGCTTCTTCTTGTGCTGCTTCGGCTTGGCGAGGTGGATGAGGTGCGCATGCTCGGCGTCCGTCAGCCTGAGCGCCCGCGCGATCGAGTCGAGCACCTCCGCCGACACGTTCCGCCCGTTGCCCTGCTCCAGGCGCGTGTAGTACGCCACCGAGACGCCCGCCAGCTGCGCCAGCTCCTCGCGGCGCAGTCCGGGCACCCGCCGGTGCCGGCCGAAGTCCGGCAGCCCCACGTCCTCCGGCTTCAGCCGGGCGCGCCGGGTGCGCAGGAACTCGCTGAGCTCGGCACGACGGTCCAGAGCCCCGGCGGGCTCGGGTACGGCATCGGGCTGTTCGTCCATGCCTCAAGTATTCACTGTCGTACGTACAGCATCCTGACCCCGCCAGTGGTAGGCACAGCGGACCTATGCAGAAGCGTGGGCTGGGTGAGGGCTCTGAGGTCCGGCATGCTGAACGACATGCCCGGTCAGAAGGCAGCCGGGCGCGTAACCACTGCTAGGAGACCACCGGCATGACCACTGTTGCCGCTTACGCCGTCCCCGCCGCGAAGGCTCCGCTGGAGCGCACCACCATCGAACGCCGCGAGGTCGGCGAGTTCGACGTCCTGATCGACATCAAGTTCGCCGGCATCTGTCACTCCGACATCCACCAGGCGCAGGAGGGCTGGGGCGAGGCGATCTTCCCGATGGTCCCCGGTCACGAGATCGCGGGCATCGTCTCCGAGGTCGGCGCGGGCGTCACCAAGTACCGGGTCGGCGACCGTGTGGGCGTGGGCTGCCTGGTCGACTCCTGCCGGGAGTGCGAGAGCTGCAAGGCCGGCGAGGAGCAGTACTGCACCGGCGGCAACGTCGGCACGTACAACTCCATCGGCAAGGACGGCGAGCCCACCTACGGCGGCTACTCCCAGAAGGTCGTCGTCGACGAGAACTTCGTCGTCCGCATCCCCGACGCCCTCTCCCTGGACGTGGCCGCGCCGCTGCTGTGCGCCGGCATCACCACCTACTCCCCGCTGAAGCACTGGAACGCCGGCCCCGGCAAGAAGGTCGCGATCCTCGGCATGGGCGGCCTCGGCCACATGGGCGTCAAGATCGCCCACGCCCTGGGAGCCGAGGTCACGGTCCTCTCGCAGTCCCTGCGCAAGAAGGACGACGGCCTCAAGCTGGGCGCCGACCACTACTACGCGACCAGCGACGAGCAGACCTTCAAGGACCTCCAGGGCTCCTTCGACCTGATCCTCTCCACGGTCTCGGCCCCGCTCGACTTCGGCGCCTTCCTGTCGCTGCTGAAGCGGGACGGCGCGCTGGTGAACGTCGGCGCCCCCGAGGAGCCGATCGCCCTGAACCTCTTCTCGGTGATCGCCGGCCGCAAGACCCTCGCCGGTTCCATGATCGGCGGAATCGCGGAGACCCAGGAGATGCTCGACTTCTGCGCCGAGCACGGTTTCGGCGCCGAGATCGAGGTGATCAGCGCGGACCAGATCAACGAGGCCTACGAGCGGGTGGTGACGAGCGACGTACGGTACCGCTTCGTGATCGACGTCGCGACGATCTGACAGGTCTGACAGGTCTGACAGGGCTGAGAGATCTGAGAGATCTGACCGGCCTGACAAGTGGGGCCCCGGCGGAAAACGACCGACGGGGCCCCACGCGCGGGCTCCCCGAGGCCTTGTGAGGCGAGCCTTACCTTGCCCGCCCTGCGGAGTATCTTGGGCGTGAGGAGGCCCACACGATGAACGTGCAGCTGAACCACACCATCGTCGCCGCTCATGACAAGAAGGCGTCGGCCCAGTTCCTCGCCGACATCCTGGGGCTGGAGCCCAGCCCGCCGTTCGGCCCCTTCATCCCCGTCGAGATCCCGAACGGCGTGACCCTCGACTACATGGAGACGGACGACGACATCACGCCGCAGCACTACGCGTTCCTGGTGTCCGAGGACGAGTTCGACACCATCTTCGGCCGCATCCAGGAGGCAGGACTGACCTACTGGGCGGACCCGTACCACCACCGCCGCGGCGAGATCAACCACAACGACGGCGGGCGGGGCGCGTACTTCGACGACCCCAACGGCCACAACCTGGAGATCATCACCAGGCCCTACGGCAGCGGGAGTTGACCTGCCGGTTCACTCGGCGGGGAGGAACTCGCCGGCTCCGTAGGCCCGTACGAGGACGCTCCCGTCGGCGGACGGTCGCACGGAATGCGCGCGCCCGAGGCCCGAGACCCGGGCGCGTCCGTCCGCGCCGACCTCCACGACCGTGTTCTCGTCGATGGCCACACCGTGCGGGAGTCCGTGCCTTGCGACGGCGGCGGTCATGCGCGGCAGCGTCCCCCACTGCGCGGCGTGCACCTCCACGGAGAAGGGCACAAGGCCGAGCCCGGCCCGTACGGCGATCTCCTCCAGGTCCTCGGCCGTGTCCTCGTGGCACACGGGTACGCCGTCGTCGAGCCACCCTCCGACCACGGCGTGCCGCGCCGCGACCGCGGCCCCGGCGGAGAAACCGGCGTACGCAACGCCGAACTCGGCGAGCGCGGACCGCACTCGGTCCAGACAGCCGGCGAACGCGTCCTGATACGCCGGCGTCAGCCCACCGCAGACCAGCAGCCCGTCCAGATCCTGGATGCGGTCCGGGTCGAACTCCCCGCCGATCGGCACCAGCAGCGGTACGGGCCCGCAGTCGGCGACCTTCCGCAGTACGGCGTCGTAGCGGCCGAACTGCTCGCCGCCGTCCCCTTCGTCGAGCACGACACAGCCGATGCGCGGCCCCGCGGCCGCCCGCAGGAAAGGCCCGTAGACGGCGTGCGCGGCCGTCGCGTCCCAGCCGCCCCCGATCAGGAACGTACGACTGCCACGGCTGCCCGCCACTTCCCCCACAATCTCTGCGTCCACCCCTCAGGCCCGCAGTCCCACGAGACCGTCGTAGGCGGACATGACGATCTCCAACCCCCGGTTGTCGTCGGCGGGTTCGCGCATCTGGTTGGTCACGTACGCCACCACCATCCGGGACTCGGGTTCGATCATCACCATCGATCCGCCCCAGCCGCCCCAGCCGTAGGTGTTGCCGAACAGCCCGTAGCCCAGCCCCCAGCGCACCGGCATGCCCAGCACCCGGTCGTCGCCGCTGAACTGTTCCTCCCAGGCGCGCTCGCACCCCGCCTGCGACAGCAGCCGCACTCCGCGCAGCGTCCCCGCGCAGGCCATCGCCGACTGCACGAGCGCGACCGAGCGGGCATTGCCGAATCCGCTCGCCGCGGGGATCTGCGCACGGCGCCAGGCCACGCTGTTGCCGTCCCGGACCCGCAGGGCGGTCCCGGCGGCGGGCGTCGCACCCCTGCCGGGCGCACTCGCGACGTACTCCTCGTCCCGTCCCGGCGGCGGCACCGTGAGCGCCACCCGCCGGTCGTGCTCGGCGGCCAGCCCGATGTGGAAGTCGGCCCCCAGCGGCCCGGCGATCTCCTGAGCGAAGAACTCACCCACGCTCCGTCCGCTCACCCGCCACACCACCTCGCCCACGAGGAACCCCTGGGTGAGCGAGTGGTACCCGGCCGCGCTGCCCGGCTCCCACTGGGGGGCCTGCGCGACGAGCCGCGCCGTGGCGGCCGGCCAGTCGTAGAGCTCCTCGACCGGCCCGTCCCAGTCGGGCAGGCCCGCGGTGTGCGAGAGCAGGTGCCGCACCAGCACCCCGCCCTTGCCCGCCGCGGCGAACTCCGGCCAGTACCGGGCCACGGGCGCGTCCAGGTCGAGCGCGCCGCGGTCGGCCAGGACGAGCGCGGCGAGCGCCGTCATGGTCTTGGTGACGGAGAAGACGCCCACGATCGTGTCCCGCTCCCACGGCACGGTGCGCCCGGCGTCGGCGAACCCGCCCCAGACGTCCACCACCGGTTCGCCGTCCACGAAGACGGCCACCGAGCCGCCCGTGTCCCCGCCGTCCAGCATCTCCGCCAGCTTGCTGGGCACCGCGGTGAACAGACTGTCGTACGTGCCCTGGATGTCAGCCATGCGTGGCATTAGCCCGCATCTGCACGCGGTGCGGCAACCGAATTTGCGGCAGCCGACGGACGCAGATGGGCCAGGAGTTCGTCCCCCGCGGGGTACGGCCGCTCCCGCGGAAGCAGCCGGGCCGCCGAGCCGAGGTCGCCGCTGCCCACATACGCACGTATCTCCCGGGCCAGTGGGGTCACATCCCTGATGGCGACCGTCCACTCGTCCGCATAGCGCCGTACGGCCTCACCGGAGAGACCGAGCTGCAACGACCGGTACGGCAGCGGCTGGAGCCGCAGATCCCGCTCGGGATCCCACTGCACCCGGGCCGGCGCAGCCTTCAACTCCCGCCGCCAGGCTTCCCGCTCGGCGTGCACGGCGGGGACATGGCTCGACAGACACGCATGCCGCAAAGCCCACTCGAAGCCGTCCCGGCTGATCTCGACGGCGAGCACGGTCTCCTGCCCTGTCTTCGTGCCCCAGCCGGAGCGGTACATCATCCACAGGAATGACGGCTTGATCCAGGTCATCCGGTCCCGCTTCCACGCGGCGGGAAACCGTCCCGTGCGGGCCGCGGGTCCACCGATCTCCGGTGGGTAGGCCTGGTAGACGGTGATCGTGGACTCTGTGTGGACCGCACGGATGCCGCGCTGTGGATCTTCCATGGCATACAGCGTGGGGGACGGCCGGTGCGGGCGGCGACCGGTTTTCGGCCGGAGGGCCGGTCGGGCGGGCGCGGAATCGCGTGGAACCCTCGCGCGTTGAGGAGGGTGGGCACGGGATGCCGGCGGTGTGCGAGCAGCGTCGCCCCAGTGACCGAGCTGACAGAAATGGGAGGACTGCAATGGCTGCGCAGACGCAGAGGGCCGTGCTGGCGGGCGGATGCTTCTGGGGGATGGAGGAGCTGATCCGCCGGCTCCCCGGAGTGACGGCGACCCGGGTGGGATACACCGGGGGTGACGTGCCGAACGCGACGTACCGCAATCACGGCACGCACGCGGAGGCCATCGAGATCCTCTTCGACCCGGAGAAGACCGACTACCGCGCGCTCCTGGAGTTCTTCTTCCAGATCCACGACCCGAGCACGAAGAACCGCCAGGGCAACGACATCGGCCTCAGCTACCGCTCGGCGATCTACTACGTGGACGACGAGCAGAAGCGGATCGCCGAGGAGACGATCGCGGACGTGGACGCCTCCGGCCTGTGGCCCGGCAAGGTCGTCACCGAGGTGGAGCCGGTCGGCCCCTTCTGGGAGGCCGAGCCGGAGCACCAGGACTACCTGCAGCGTTACCCGGACGGCTACACCTGCCACTTCCCCCGCCCGGGATGGCGGCTGCCCGCCCGCACGGAGGGCTGACACCCTCCCGGGGGGGCCGGCGCTCAGTGCGGCAGCGTCGCCGGACTGCCGCCGTTCGCCTCGTAGCCCGCCACCGCCAGCGCCCGGTAGACCGCGAACTCGGCTGCCGGGTCGGCGGACAGCGTCCAGGGGAGGGCGCCGACGTGGCCGTCGATGTGTATCAGCTGGTTCATGGCCTCCGCCCAGCGCTCCGCGCGGACCAGGAAGAAGACCAGCAGATGGCGTACGTGCGCGAGCATCGGGTCGTCGGGGCGGGCCGAGTGGACGGCGTGCAGCGCTCCGTGGATCGCCTTCTGCACGGTCTCGCTCTGGTAGAAGCTGCTGACCAGGTTCACCTCGGGCAGGTGCTCGAAGACCGCGAACAGGGGCATCGCGGCGAGGAGGGAACCCTGGGGTGCGCGCGCGGCCGCCGCCTCCGCGAAGGAGTACGCCAGCTCGCGCGAGCCGTGCCACTTCTCGCACCAGTAGTGAAGGGCCGCCAGGTGTGCGCCCATGTGGGCCGGGGCGCGGTCCAGGATCCTCAGCCAGAGCTCCTCGAACTCCGTCCGGGAGTAGGCCAGCCCGCGGGCCACCGACAGCTCGATGATGTACGGGACCGGGTCACCGGGGGCGAGCAGCGCCGCATCGCCGCACGCCGCCCTCGCCTCCTCCATGATGATCCGGAACTCGTCCGTGCCCGGCGTCGACGTCCGCCACGCCTGCTGGACCAGGAACTCCGCGTGCACCGCGGCGCCGCCCGCGTCCTTGGGCTGCTCGGCCCGCCACACCCTGAGCCACTGACCGCCCGGGGTCTCGCTGACCCCGCCGGGCCGCTGCTGCAGCTCCAGTGAGGCGGCACCCGCGAAGGCCTGCACGCGCTGCCAGCGCAGCTCGCCCTCCGACTCCGTGCCCGCCAGCAGCTGGGAGGCCGCGCGGTGGTCCTGAGTGCGCTGCACCAGGTCCAGGACGTCCAGCAGGTCCTGGTCGGGGCCGGGCATGCGGACGTCCAGCTCCTCCTCCCGCACGAATCCGTAGTTCGCGGGGTCGGCGGCGTCCGGGTGACCGGCCGGGACCTGCTCGATCATGCCCCGCCTGCGCCGCAGGACGGGGAGCAGCACGAAGCTCAGCATGACGGCGGCGATCAGGACCCAGAGAAATTCCATGACTCAAGCGTTCCAGACGCCGGTGACAATTGGCGAACCCGGTCGGCCGCCCTGTGGAAAACTCCCAGAACCGGGCGCCGGGACCGAGGGAAAACCCGGCAGTACGGCCCTGTGCGCCTCGCCGCCCGGCGCGCGCCCCGCGAGCGCACTACCCTCGGTGCCCATGAGCGACAGGCACATCAGTCAGCACTTCGAGACCCTCGCGATCCACGCGGGCAACACCGCCGATCCCCTCACCGGCGCGGTCGTCCCGCCGATCTACCAGGTCTCGACCTACAAGCAGGACGGCGTCGGAGGTCTGCGCGGCGGCTACGAATACAGCCGCAGCGCCAACCCCACCAGGACCGCCCTGGAAGAGAACCTCGCCGCCCTCGAGGGCGGCCGTCGCGGCCTCGCGTTCGCGTCCGGACTGGCGGCCGAGGACTGCCTGTTGCGTGCGCTGCTCAGCCCCGGCGACCACGTGGTCATCCCCAATGACGCGTACGGCGGCACCTTCCGTCTGTTCGCGAAGGTCGTCGCCCGGTGGGGGGTGGAGTGGTCGGTCGCCGACACCAGCGATCCGTCCGCCGTACGAGCCGCCATCACCCCCAAGACCAAGGCGGTGTGGGTGGAGACCCCCTCCAACCCGCTGCTCGGCATCACCGACATCGCCGCGGTCGCCCAGATCGCCCGGGACGCGGGCGCGAAGCTGGTCGTCGACAACACCTTCGCCACGCCGTATCTGCAGCAGCCGCTGGCGCTCGGCGCGGACGTCGTCGTGCACTCGCTGACCAAGTACATGGGCGGCCACTCCGACGTCGTCGGCGGTGCGCTGGTCGTCGCCGACGAGGCGCTCGGCGAGGAGCTCGCGTACCACCAGAACGCGATGGGCGCGGTCGCGGGGCCCTTCGACTCCTGGCTGGTGCTGCGCGGCGCGAAGACGCTGTCGGTGCGCATGGACCGGCACAGCGAGAACGCCACCAAGGTCGCCGACATGCTCACCCGGCACGCACGCGTGACGCAGGTTCTCTACCCGGGCCTGCCCGAGCACCCCGGTCACGAGGTCGCCGCCAAGCAGATGCGGTCCTTCGGCGGCATGGTCTCCTTCCGCGTCGAGGGCGGCGAGGAGGCGGCCGTCGAGGTCTGCAACCGCACCAAGGTGTTCACGCTCGGCGAGTCCCTGGGCGGCGTCGAGTCGCTGGTCGAGCACCCCGGGCGGATGACCCACGCCTCCGTGGTCGGCTCGGCCCTGGAGGTGCCCGGCGATCTCGTCCGTCTCTCCGTCGGCATCGAGAACGTCGACGACCTCCTGGAGGACCTGCAGCAGGCGCTCGGCTAGCCGGCCCGCCCGCTCACCAGCCCGTGTACGGGGGAGTCGTCTGCGAGGGCGGCTCCACCCACGGGCGGGCCGTCATGGCCCACACGAGGAACGCCACACTCGCGGCGCACAGCAGCAGCCACATCAGACGGCGGGCGAGCGTCCTGCGGCGCAGGCTGCGGGCACCGCGGCGCACGGCCTCCCCGTACAGGTCCGGCGGTACCGGCGGAGGCACCTGCTCCATGATCCGCCGTGCGGCGGCCTGACGCTCGGCCCGGTTCATGCGCGTCCCCCTCCGCCCGCGCGCCTCATGACGGCGCCACCTTCGCCCCGCCGACCGCCGGTGCCGGGCTGCGCGGCGGACGCAGCAGCGTCGCCGTGGCCCGGTCGCAGATGGCGCGGACGCGTTCCGTCGGCAGGCCGAGCAGCGCCGCCGTCTGCTCCTCGCCGACCCCCTCGTACAGCCTGAGGACCAGGATCAGACGCTCCTGCGGCGTCAGCAGCGCCAGCGGACTGCCCGGATGCGGGCGGGCCCGGCCGAAACCGCCGTACTGGTGCCATGCCCCGCGCGCGAAGCGGGTCGCCAGATACTGGCGAGCACGGTCGTACGGGTCCTCCCCGCGCAGCCTGTCCCAGCAGGCGTACGTGTGCGCGAGGGCCAGCGTCAGCAGGCGCCGCGCCCTCGGGTTGTCGTCCGGGGCCTCCGCCGTGAGCAGTGTGGCGGCATGCAGCAGCCGCCCTGCCGCGCCCGCGACGAACGCCTCGAACTCCCGGGCCCGGCGGGCACCTTGGAACGCCTGCCGCTGTCGCACCACGCCTCCCGCCTGACGCGACCCTGACCGAACGGACCCGGCCGCGTACGGGTGCGCGACCGCGTACGAAGGGGCCCGGTCTCATCTGAGGCCAGGGGTGGCCTTTCGGTCAAGAGCCGCGCGGCACGCGCGCGTACCGAGCACGGCGGGTGCGCCTGCCGACGGCGGCTACGAGGCCGACGACGCCTCCGGCGCCGGCATCCCCTGGGCCGCCATCCGCGAGGAGAGAGCGGTGTTGAAGCGCGTCAGGAGCGTGCAGAACGCCTCGCGCTCCTCCGGCGCCCAGTCGTGTGTCAGCTCGGCCATCAACTGACGCCTCGAGGAACGCACTTCCTCCAGTCGCGCCTGGCCGCGCGGGGACAGCTGAAGCACCACCGCGCGCCCGTCCTCGGGGTGCGAGGTGCGCTTGACGAGCCCGGTGTCCACGAGCGGAGCCACCTGCCGGGTGACCGTCGACGAGTCGATGCCCATGCTCGCCGCGAGCGCCTTGACGCCCATGGGGCCTTCCTTGTCGAGGCGGTTGAGCAGCAGGTACGCGGCGCGGTCCATGGAGTTGCGCACCTGCCCGACCCCGCCGAGCCGGGTCTGTTCGGCACGGCGGGCGAACACCGCCACCTCGTGCTGCAGCGTGTCGAGGAGACCGGTGTCACCGACGGTCGTCATGTCCATCGACATTTCAGGTGTTGTGGGCATGGCCGGAGGCTCACTTCATGAAGGGGGGCTGTCTGGAATGGGGGACAGAGTACGCGGCCGGGGGGCAAGCCGTACCGGCGCTGCGCAAACCAGTCTCGGACGTTGGTCACAGCGACCGTGCGCGCCTGTGAACTGCGATGCTTGAGTCATGAGCTACAGCACGGCTGACTCCTTTCGGCCCGTGACCCTCGACGACGTGCGGGGCGCCCAGAAGATGCTCTCGGGCGTGGCGCGGGTGACGGCGATGGAGGGCAGCAGGCATCTGTCCCAGCTGGTGGGCGCCCCGGTGCACCTCAAGTGCGAGAACCTTCAGCGCACCGGTTCGTTCAAACTGCGCGGCGCCTACGTCCGGATCGCCGGGCTGCTGCCCGAGGAGCGGGCCGCCGGGGTGGTGGCGGCGAGCGCCGGCAACCACGCGCAGGGTGTCGCGCTGGCGTCCTCGCTGCTCGGCGTGCGGGCGACGGTGTTCATGCCGCAGGGCGCCCCACTGCCGAAGATCAGCGCCACCCGTGAGTACGGCGCCGAGGTGCGCCTGCACGGCCAGGTGGTCGACGAGACGCTGGCCGCCGCGCAGGCGTACGCGGCCGAGACCGGCGCGGTGTTCATCCACCCCTTCGACCACCCGGACATCATCGCGGGCCAGGGCACCGTCGGGCTGGAGATCCTGGAGCAGTGCCCGGAGGTGCGCACCGTCGTCGTCGGTATCGGCGGGGGAGGCCTCGCGGCCGGTATCGGGATCGCGGTGAAGGCGCTGCGCCCGGACGTACGGATCGTGGGCGTGCAGGCGGAGGGCGCGGCGGCGTACCCGCCCTCCATCGAGGCCGGGCGTCCGGTGTCCGTCGACAACCCGGCGACCATGGCCGACGGCATCAAGGTCGGGCGGCCCGGCGACGTGCCGTTCGGGATCGTCCGCGAGCTGGTCGACGAGGTCCGCACGGTCTCTGAGGACGCCCTGTCCACCGCCCTGCTGCTGTGCCTGGAGCGGGCCAAGCTGGTCGTCGAGCCGGCCGGTGCCAGTCCGGTGGCGGCGCTGCTGAGCGAGCCGGGAGCCTTCGAGGGCCCGGTGGTGGCACTGCTGTCCGGCGGCAACGTCGATCCGCTGCTGATGCAGCGCGTCCTGCGCCACGGCATGGCGGCGCAGGGCCGCTACCTGGCCGTACGGCTGCGGCTGACGGACCGGCCGGGAGCGCTCGCGACTCTTCTCGGGGTGTTGTCAGTGGTGGACGCTAACGTCCTCGATGTGAGTCACGTACGGACCGACCCACGGCTCGGGCTCACGGAGGCGGAGGTCGAGCTGCACCTGGAGACGAAGGGGCGGGAGCACTGCGCCGAGGTCGGCCGGGCGCTGCGCGAGGCGGGCTACACGGTCATCGACTGAGCCGCCCGGCGCCCCGGACTGGGCAAGAACTCCAGCTCAAAGGCTCCTCGTCACCCGGTCGACCAAATGCGTTGAGAGACGCGATACATCGCGTTATGGTGTGTGTCCTGGCCGCCGGTCGGGTCACCCACCAGGCGGAGCAAGTGCGCAGAGCAAGGCTTTCCGAAGAATCCCCGACGACGTGGAGACTCACATGCCAGGCGCCATCTATGCCGAAGGACTGGTCAAGACCTTCGGCGACGTAAGGGCTCTGGACGGCGTCGACCTCGATGTCCCCGAGGGCACCGTGCTGGGCCTGCTCGGGCCGAACGGCGCGGGCAAGACGACGGCGGTCCGCTGCCTGACCACGCTGCTGCGACCCGACAGCGGCAGGGCGGTCGTGGCCGGCCTCGACGTCCTCAAGCAGCCCAACGAGGTGCGGCGCTCCATCGGCCTGTCCGGACAGTTCGCCGCGGTCGACGAGTACCTGACCGGCCGCGAGAACCTCCAGATGGTGGGCCAGCTGTACCAGATGAAGGCCAGGGCCGCGAAGGCCAGGGCCGGGGAGCTGCTGGACCAGTTCGACCTCGCGGACGCCGCCGACCGGCCCGCGAAGACCTACTCCGGAGGCATGCGCCGCCGGCTCGACCTCGCGGCGGCCCTGGTCGTCTCGCCGCCCGTGATGTTCATGGACGAGCCGACGACCGGCCTCGACCCCCGCAACCGCCAGCTGCTGTGGGAGGTCATCAAACAGCTCGTCTCCGGCGGCACGACCCTGCTGCTCACCACCCAGTACCTGGAGGAGGCCGACCACCTCGCGCACGACATCGTGGTCGTCGACCACGGCCATGTCATCGCCCGCGGCACCTCCGACCAGCTCAAGGCCCGCACCGGCGGCGAGCGCGTCGAGGTCGTGGTGCACGAGCGCGAGCACATGTCGACCGCCGGCGAGGTCCTCACCGGCTTCGGCAAGGGCGAGCTCACCGTCGAGGAGCACACCCGCAAGCTCACCGTGCCCGTCACCGGCGGCGCGAAGCTGCTCGCCGAAGTCATCCGGGAGCTGGACACCCGCGGCATCGAGATAGACGACATAGGCCTGCGCCGCCCCACCCTCGACGACGTCTTCCTGTCCCTGACGGGACACGTGGCAGAGGTCAAGGACGAGGAGAACGGCGCGACGGCGGAGACCAAGGACCGCAAGCAGAAGAAGGAGGCAGCCAAGTGAGCGCCGTCACGGACGCCGTGCGGGTCGCGCCGCCCGCGAACCCGGTCAGCCAGTCGATCCGCGACTCGCTGGTCGTTGCCAAACGCAATCTGATCCGGATGTCCCGGATCCCCGAGATGGTCATCTTCGGCCTCATCCAGCCGATCATGTTCGTGGTGCTGTTCAGCTATGTGTTCGGCGGCTCCATGAACATCGGCGGCACCACGGACCCACAGGTCTACCGCGAGTTCCTGATGGCCGGCATCTTCGCCCAGACGGTCACCTTCGCCACCGCGGGCGCGGGGGCGGGCATCGCCGACGACATGCACAAGGGGCTCATCGACCGTTTCCGCTCGCTGCCCATGGCACGCGGCGCGGTGCTGACCGGACGGACTCTGGCCGACCTGGTGCAGACGGCGCTCACGCTGTTCGTGCTGGCCATGGTCGCCCTGCTGGTCGGATGGCGTACCCACACCAACATGGGTGAGGTGCTCGGCGCCTTCGGGCTGCTGCTCCTGACCGGATACGCGTTCACCTGGATCGGCGCGGTCATCGGCCTGTCCGTGCGCACGCCCGAGGCGGCCACCTCCGGCGGTCTGATCTGGCTGTTCCCCGTCACGTTCATCTCAAATGCGTTCGTGGACTCCAGCCGCATGACTCCCTGGCTGCGCCACATCGCCGAGTGGAACCCGTTCAGCGCGACGGTCCAGGCCTGCCGCAAGCTCTTCGGCAACCCCGGCGTCTCGCCCTCGGACGCCTGGCCCATGGCGCACCCCGTGTGGGCCTCGTTGATCTACTCGGTCCTGATCATCGTCATATTCAGGACGCTGGCGGTGCGGAAGTACCGCTCGGCGACGGCGTGACCCATGGCATGAAGACGCCCCCGGCGTCCTCAGGACGCCGGGGGCACCGAAGGGCGTGCGGACCGGATCAGCCGGTGTAGGGCTCGGCCTTCAGGATCCTCACCGAGGCCTTCTTGCCGTTGGGCAGCTCGTACTCCGCGTCCTCGCCGACCTTGTGGCCGATCACACCGGAGCCCAGCGGGGACTGCGGCGAGTACGTCTCGATGTCCGAGCTCGCGTACTCGCGCGAGGCGAGCAGGAAGGTCATCGTGTCGTCCTCGTCACCGTCGAAGGCGATCGTCACGACCATGCCGGGTGCCACGGCGCCGTCCGCCGACGCCGGGGCCTCGCCGACCTTGGCGTTCTCCAGGAGCTGGGTCAGCTGGCGCACACGGAGCTCCTGCTTGCCCTGCTCTTCCTTGGCCGCGTGGTACCCGCCGTTCTCACGCAGGTCGCCCTCCTCGCGCGCGGCCGCGATCTTGGCGGCGATCTCCGTGCGCGCAGGACCAGACAGGTACTCCAGCTCGGCCTTGAGCTGGTTGTACGCCTCCTGGGTCAGCCAGGTGACGTTCTCGCTGGTCTGGGTCACAGGTGCTCCTCGTAGGTACTGGGAATACAAAGCATCGCCCTACCCAGAAGAATGTTCCTTCACGGATGGGCGAAACCACGAGCCTAACAATTCAGCGGCTGAAGGGGGAGGACATAAGCCATCAGAATTGCATCACCGCAGGCCACGGCTTGTGTATTTTCGGCCCGGGTCAGTCGGCGTGGCAGCCGAGCAGCTCCGCCGTGGTGCCCTCGGAGGTCGTACGCAGCGTGACGAGCCGGTCGATGCGGGTGGCGTGTCCGCCGAAGTGGAAGTCGGCCCGGCCCACCTCGGCCCCGTCCTTCGACTGGGAGCGGATGGTGCAGTAGCCGGAGGCGTCGGCGTCCTTGCGGACCTCCAGATGCACCTTCACCGCGTCCTTGTGCGCATCGAAGGTGATCACCTCGGCGCTGATCTTGTTCTGGGCCACGTAGTGGTAGGCGAAGTAGCCGATCAGTACGAGCAGGAAGGCCCCGAGCACAGCCCCGGCGATCTTGAGCTTGCGGTCGGCGCGCTCGTCCGAGGAGCGGCCGTAGCGGCCCTCGGGCAGCCGCGTGCTCGCCGTACTCATGATCGTCCTCTCCGAAACCGGACCACGGAATTTTTCTCCCCCGGATTCGGTCACTATAGAAGCCGCCGATCGCGCCGGTTCACACCGGGCGCCGACTGACCGAGGATTGAGTCTTGACTGACCAGCTGCGACTGATGGCCGTGCATGCCCACCCCGACGACGAGTCGAGCAAGGGCGCGGCCACCATGGCGAAGTACGTGTCCGAGGGGGTGGACGTGCTGGTCGTGACCTGCACGGGCGGGGAGCGCGGCTCCATCCTCAATCCCAAGCTGCAGGGCGACAAGTACATCGAGGAGCACATCCACGAGGTACGCAAGAAGGAGATGGACGAGGCCCGCGAGATCCTCGGCGTCAAGCAGGAGTGGCTCGGCTTCGTCGACTCCGGTCTGCCGGAGGGCGACCCGCTGCCGCCGCTGCCCGAGGGCTGCTTCGCCCTGGAGGACGTCGACAAGGCGGCCGGCGAGCTGGTGAAGCAGATCCGTTCCTTCCGTCCCCAGGTGATCACCACCTACGACGAGAACGGCGGCTATCCGCACCCCGACCACATCATGACCCACAAGATCTCGATGGTGGCGTTCGAGGGCGCGGCGGACACCGAGAAGTACCCGGAGTCCGAGTTCGGCCCCATCTACCAGCCGCTCAAGCTCTACTACAACCAGGGCTTCAACCGCCCCCGCACCGAGGCGCTGCACAACGCGATGCTGGACCGCGGCCTGGAGTCGCCGTACGGGGACTGGCTCAAGCGCTGGAGCGAGTTCGAGCGCGTCGAGCGCACGCTGACCACGCACATTCCGTGCGCCGAGTTCTTCGAGATCCGCGACAAGGCGCTGATCGCGCACGCCACGCAGATCGACCCCGACGGCGGCTGGTTCAAGGTCCCGATGGAGATCCAGAAGGAGGTCTGGCCGACGGAGGAGTACGAGCTCGCGAAGTCCCTCGTCGATACCTCCCTCCCCGAGGACGACCTCTTCGCGGGCGTCCGCGAGAATGCCTGACATGAGCGCAAGCGTGAGCCTGGCAATGACGCACCTCGTCCCCCTCGCCAAGGAGGTGGACGAGAACAAGGTCACCCCCGGCGTCCTCGGCTTCATCGTCTTCGCGGCGATGGCCCTGGCGGTGTGGGCCCTGATGAAGTCCATGAACCGGCACATGAGCAAGGTGGAGTTCCAGGAGCCGGCGGACTCGGACGCGGACGCCGGGTCGGCGGAGGCCTCCGCCGACTCCGAGGCGCGCCGCAGCTGAGATCGCGGGAGCGGGGGTGGCAGGCGGTCAGTGACTGGCCGGTACCGCCACCCCCATCACCTCCCGCGCATGCCGGCTCGGCACCATGCCGAGCCGCCAGGCCTGCCAGCCCTCCTCCAGGTTCACGCCCCGCTCCAGCAGCAGCTGATACGCCTCCACGTAGTCGTCCAGCTTCCGGTCCCGCAGCGGATGACCGGTGCGGGCGAGCTGGGCCAGCTCCTCCTGCGCGACCGCCGTACCGATCTCCACGCCGCCCGGAGCCGCGTAGGGGAGCAGGGTGCAGCGCAGGAAGCGCGCCCAGTCCGCGCCGCGCCGGTCGCCGTACGAGGTGAACAGGTCCACCGCGTCGTCGCACAGCGCCAGCGCCTGCTGGTTGCGGGCATTGCCCGCGTCCACGACCGCGAGTTCCAGGCAGGTCCATGCCTCGCCGTGGGCGACGCCGATGCGCTGGAAGTCGGCACGCGCGTCGACCAGGAGCTGGCGGGCGAAACCCGAGTTCCTGAGTGAGCCCGTCTGGGCGGCGCGCTGGTCGCGGGTGACTCTCGCCGAGTGGTGGCGGGCACAGGCCAGGCCGTAGACGTCGCGCATCCGGGAGAACATCGTGCGGGAGCGTTCCAGTTCGCGGACCGCGTGGTCGAGGTTGCCGGTCTCCTCGAGGGCCTGGCCCAGGTAGTAGACCGTCCAGGCCTCGCCGCGGGCGTCCTCGTTGTCCCGGTGCCGGGAGGCCGCCTGCCGCAGGCCGTCCACCGCCTGGGACGGGTCGCCGGCGACGAGGCGGGCGCGGGCCAGCTGGGTGAGGGCCCAGGCCTCGCCGCGGGCGTCGCGGGTGCGGCCGTAGCGGTCGAGGGCCGCGTTCAGCTCGGACTCCGCGCGCGGGACGTCGCCCATGCGCAGCGACAGCTGGCCGAGCTGGAAGTGGGCCCACGCCTCGCCGTGCACGGACTCGCCGGCGCGGTGCAGGTCCAGCGACTCGGCGAGCAGACGCAGCGCCTCCCGGACATGGCCGCGGTCCCGTTCCACCGCGGCCAGGGCGTGCATCGTCCAGCCGCGGTCCGTCGCCAGTTCGGGAGCCGCCTGGAGCTCCAGCGCCTCGCGCAGCTTCGCCGCAGCCTCCGTGAGGTTGCCCTGGTGGTGCAGGGTGATGCCCAGGGAGCACAGGGCCCGGGCCGCGCCCGCGTCGTGGTGGGCCTCCATGTACAGGTCGACGACCGACGTGAGCGTCGTCCGCGCCTTGTCCAGCTCGCCCAGCTGACGGGCGGCGATGCCCGTGCGCCACTGCACGGAGCGGAGCAGCAGACCCTGGTCGACGGCCTGCGCCAGTTCGCTGATCTCCCCCAGGCGGTAGAGGTCGCCGCGCAGCAGGCAGTAGTCGCACAGCGCGCCCAGCAGGCTCAGCACCGCGGCCTGGTTCACGCCCTCCGCGTGCCGCAGCGTGGAGGTGATGAAGCTCGACTCGTCGTCCAGCCAGCGCAGCGCCTCGTCCAGGGAGGTGAAGCCATGCGGGCTGAAGCGGTCCGAGCGGGTCGACATGTTGCCGTCGACCAGCCGCAGCACCGAGTCGGCCAGGTCGGCGTAGTTCACGATCAGGCGCTCCTGCGCGGCGGTGCGCTCGCTCGCCTCCTCCTCGTCCAGCAGCCGGGCCTGGGCGAAGGCCCGCACCAGGTCGTGGAGGCGGTAGCGGCTGCCGCGCACATGGTCGATGAGGCCCGCCCGGGAGAGCGCCACCAGATGGCGGGTCGCCTCCGTCTCGTCCGTCGCCAGCAGGGAGGCGGCCGCGGCGGCACCGAGGGAGGCACGCCCGGCCAGGGCCAGTCGGCGCAGCAGCCCGCGGGCCGCCTCCGACTGGTCGGTGTAGCGCAGCCACAGCACCCGCTCGATCGGCTCCACGGGGCCGTACGCCGCCAGATCCGTGGCCAGCTGCCGCGGCGAGCGCGGGCCCAGCGACGAACCCGCGATGCTCAGCGCCAGCGGAAGCCCGCCGCACAGCTCCCGGATCCGGTCCGTCGCATCGGCGTCGTACGGCCCCGAGCTGTCCTGCGCCGCCGCGTCCAGCAGCTCCTCGGCGCCCGCCGCGTCCAGCGCCTCGACCGGCAGCTCGTGCACATGGGCCTGCAGATCGGAGGGGAGTTCGATGGGCTCGCGGGCGGTGACCAGGACCAGGCTGTCGGAGCGCTCGGGCACGAGCGTACGGATCTGTTCCGGGTCCGAGGCGTCGTCGAGGACGACCGTGACCGGCAGGCCCGTCAGATGCTGGTGGTACAGCTCGCTCAGCCGCTTGACCTGCTGGTCGGGGGAGGAACGCTCGCGGAACAGCAGCTGCTCGCGGGGCGCGCCGAGCCGGTTCAGCAGGTGCAGCAGGGCGTCCCGGGTGGACAGCGGTGGCTCCTCCGGGCTGCCGCCGCGCAGGTCGACCACGCAGGCGCCGCGGAAGTAGTCCTTCAGGTCGTGCGTGGCGCGCATCGCGAGGGTCGTACGGCCGCTGCCGGGCGCCCCGTGCAGGATCACCACCGTCGGGCGGGTGTCCGTGCTCGCGCGGGACGCCTGCACCCACTGCCGTATGCGCGCCATCTCCTGCCGCCGCCCGGCGAAGGCCCCGGCGGGCTCCGGGAGCTGGGCGAACGACTGCGCCAGCACATTCCGCCCACGGGCCGCCGCGCTCTTGTCGGTGCCGCGCAGCTGCGGTCCCGGCTTCTTCGGGCCGGTGGATGCGGCGCGCACCCGCTGCTGGTCGAGGAACGGCCGGATGCCGCGCACCTCCAGTGCCGTCAGCCACTGAAGCCGCAGCTGTTCGGGGCCGCCGGGCTGGTTCGCGGCGCCGGCCCGGTGGTGCGCGGCGGGCAGATGGGAGCCGGCCACCTTGATCACGGTCGCCGCGGCGCCGACCACACCGACCGTCACGCCGACCCCCACCGCCGTACCGGTGTCCGTGCCGAAGGCCAGGTCGGCCACCGCCGCCGCGATCGCCGCGACGACCGCCACCAGCAGGGGGGTCCCGGAGCCCTCCTTCGCGTATCTCTGCCCGAAGGTGAGCCGGTCGCCCTCCGCCTCGTCCAGGGCGCGTGTGTAGGCCTCGTACTCCTCGGCGGCCGTCTGAGCCATCGCGTCCAGCGCGCCGCGCGACCGCGACAGCAGCACCGTCCCGTCGGTGCGCCCGCCCGAGCGCCGTACCTCTTCCTCCACGGCCCGGGCCAACAGCCGTTCGGCATCCGCCCGATGGCTGTCCCGCATATCACGTCCCCCTCCGGCAGCAACTCCTTTGCCTACCAGTGTCCTTCGGGGAACACGTCAGCGACAGGGGGCGGCGATCACCGGCCTCCGTGACATGCCTGGCGCGTGCCGCCGGGGGTACTGCGGCAGGATGGACCTCATGCCGAACCGACTGGCTCACGAGACGTCCCCCTACCTTCTCCAGCACGCCGACAACCCCGTCGACTGGTGGCCCTGGTCGGCCGAGGCCTTCGAGGAGGCGCGCAAGAGCGGGAAACCGGTCCTGCTGAGCGTCGGGTACTCAAGTTGCCACTGGTGCCATGTCATGGCCCACGAGTCCTTCGAGGACCAGGCCACCGCCGACTTCCTCAACGAGCACTTCGTCAGCGTCAAGGTCGACCGCGAGGAGCGCCCCGACGTCGACGCCGTCTACATGGAGGCCGTGCAGGCCGCCACCGGCCAGGGCGGCTGGCCCATGACCGTGTTCCTCACGCCCGACGCCGAGCCCTTCTACTTCGGCACCTACTTCCCGCCCGCCCCCCGCCACGGCAGCCCCTCCTTCCGGCAGGTCCTGGAGGGCGTCCGCTCGGCGTGGTCGGACCGGCGGGACGAGGTCGCCGAGGTCGCCGGGAAGATCGTGCGGGACCTCGCCGGACGGGAGATCTCGTACGGCGACGCACAGGTCCCCGGCGAGGAGGAGCTCGCGCGGGCCCTGCTCGGGCTCACCCGCGAGTACGACCCGCAGCGCGGCGGGTTCGGCGGCGCGCCGAAGTTCCCGCCGTCCATGGTGATCGAGTTCCTGCTGCGCCACCATGCCCGCACCGGCGCCGAGGGCGCGCTGCAGATGGCCGCGGACACCTGCGAGCGCATGGCCCGCGGCGGCATCTACGACCAGCTCGGCGGCGGCTTCGCCCGCTACTCGGTCGACCGTGAGTGGGTCGTCCCGCACTTCGAGAAGATGCTCTACGACAACGCCCTGCTGTGCCGCGTGTACGCGCACCTGTGGCGGACCACGGGCTCCGAGCTCGCCCGCCGTGTCGCGCTGGAGACCGCCGACTTCATGGTCCGCGAACTGCGCACCGGCGAGGGCGGATTCGCCTCCGCCCTCGACGCCGACAGCGACGACGGGACGGGCCGGCACGTCGAGGGCGCGTACTACGTGTGGACGCCTCAGCAGCTGACCGAAGTCCTCGGCGAGGAGGACGCCGAGCTCGCCGCCCACTACTTCGGCGTCACCGAGGAGGGCACCTTCGAGCACGGTCAGTCCGTTCTCCAACTCCCGCAGCAGGACGGCCTGTTCGACGCCGGAAGGATCGCCTCCATCCGTGAGCGGCTGCTCGCCGCGCGCAGCGAGCGCCCCGCCCCCGGTCGCGACGACAAGGTGGTCGCCGCCTGGAACGGGCTCGCCGTCGCGGCCCTCGCCGAGACCGGCGCCTACTTCGACCGCCCCGACCTGGTCGAGGCCGCGGTCGGCGCCGCCGACCTCCTCGTACGGCTGCATCTGGACGAGCAGGCCCGCCTCACCCGTACCAGCAAGGACGGCCGGGCCGGCGCCAACGCGGGGGTGCTGGAGGACTACGCCGATGTCGCCGAGGGCTTCCTCGCGCTCGCGTCCGTCACCGGCGAGGGCGTCTGGCTCGAGTTCGCCGGGTTCCTGCTCGACCATGTCCTGGCCCGTTTCGTCGACGCCGAGTCCGGCAGTCTCTACGACACCGCCGCCGACGCCGAGCAGCTGATCCGCAGGCCGCAGGACCCCACCGACAACGCCACGCCGTCCGGCTGGACCGCCGCCGCGGGCGCCCTGCTGAGCTATGCAGCCCACACCGGTGCTGAGCCCCATCGGGCCGCCGCGGAGCGGGCGTTGGGCGTGGTCAAGGCGCTCGGTCCGCGGGTGCCGCGCTTCATCGGCTGGGGGCTCGCCGTCGCCGAGGCCCTCCTCGACGGGCCGCGGGAGGTCGCGATCGTCGGCCCGTCGCTCGACGACCCCGCCACAAGGACCCTGCACCGCACGGCACTTCTGGGTGGCGCCCCGGGCGCGGTCGTGGCCGTAGGGCCTCCGGAGAGTGACGAGTTTCCGCTCCTCGTCGACCGTCCGTTGCAGCAGGGTCAACCTGCGGCTTACGTCTGCCGCAACTTCACCTGTGATGCCCCGACCACCGACCCGGACCGGTTGCGCACCGCGCTGACCAGCTGAAACATCGTCAGGCGAGGGGTGCGTCACGTATCCGCTGTTCGAATTGCTCACTCCTGGGCTCGTTGTGAGGAAACGCGCTCTTCATCGAAACGGACTGCGGACTTCACAGATCACCCTTAATGTCTACACGGTTCCGCGACAGATGTAACGTCTGTTGCGGCAGGGGGCATTGGGGATCTGGGGGGATCTGTTGCTGACGTCTGTCTTCATCGCTGCCGTCTCGCTGGCCTTGTTCTGGATGGCGGCCTTCACCCTGTGGTGGCAGATGCACGCGTGGCGCACGCCCGAAGTGCTCGCCTCCACCCGGTTCAGCAGACCGGACGGGGACGAACACATGTCGTTCTCGCTGCTGCTGCCCGCCCGGCACGAACAAGCCGTGCTGGACCACACCATCCAGCGTCTGCTGGAGTCGACCCACACCGACTTCGAGATCATCGTCATCGTCGGGCACGACGACCCCGGGACCACGGAGGTCGCCGAGCAGGCGGCCGCGCGCGACCCGCGCGTCCGTGTCGTCGTCGACACCCACGAGAAGAAGAACAAGCCGAAGGCCATGAACACGGCGCTGCCGCACTGCCGCGGCGATGTCGTCGGGGTCTTCGACGCCGAGGACCAGGTCCACCCCGAGCTCCTCGCGCATGTCGACCACGCCTTCCGCACCACGCACGCGGACGTGGTGCAGGGCGGCGTCCAGCTCATCAACTTCCACTCCAGCTGGTACTCCCTGCGCAACTGCCTGGAGTACTTCTTCTGGTTCCGCTCCCGGCTGCACCTGCACGCGCAGAAGGGGTTCATCCCGCTCGGCGGCAACACCGTCTTCGTACGGACCGACGTGCTCAGGGAAGCCGACGGCTGGGACCCGGACTGCCTGGCCGAGGACTGCGACCTGGGCGTACGGCTGTCGTCCGTCGGCAAGAAGGTCGTCGTCGCCTACGACTCCGACATGGTCACCCGCGAGGAGACACCCGGAAGTCTCATGTCGCTGCTGAAGCAGCGCACCCGCTGGAACCAGGGCTTCCTACAGGTCTACCGGAAGAAGGACTGGAAGCAGCTCCCGGGCTTCGGGCAGCGGCTGCTCGCCCGGTACACGCTGATGACCCCGTTCCTCCAGGCCTTCTCCGGGGTGATCATCCCGCTCAACGCGGCGGTCGCGCTCTTCCTGGACGTGCCCGTCGGAATCGCCTTCCTCACCTTCCTGCCGCTGGTCACCGCGGCGGTCACCTTCGTCTTCGAAGTCGTCGGACTGCACGACTTCGGCAAGCAGTACGGGCTGCGCGTCCGCCTCGTCCACTACCTCAAGCTGGTCGTGGGCGGCCCCTTCTACCAGGTCCTCCTCGCCGGGGCCGCGATCCGCGCCGTATGGCGTGAGCAGCGCGGCCGCAACGACTGGGAGCTGACCAGCCATGTCGGCGCACATCTGAATGACACAGCGGTACTCCGAGAGGACGTCCCTGCGTGACCTCCACACTTCCCGCGGTGACCTCTCAGAAGGTCCCCGCGCAGCGGCAGCCTGCGCCCGAAACCGGTTCCACCGGTCCGACGGCGCCGCCCCGACGCCTCCGTTCCTCCCGTCCCGACCTCCTGCTGTGCGGCGCGCTCCTCGTGGCGATCCTCGTCGTGCAGGGCTGGAACATCGCCGACTACCCGACGCTCAGCGACGACGAGGGCACCTACCTCGCCCAGGCCTGGGCGGTCCAGCAGGGCAAGGGCCTGGCCCACTACACCTACTGGTACGACCATCCGCCCCTCGGCTGGATACAGATAGCCCTGCTCACCTGGATCCCGTCCTGGCTCAGCCCCGGCTCGATGACCGTCGGCTCCATGCGGGCGGTGATGCTGATCGTCTCCGCGGTCAGCGCGGTCCTCGTCTACGTCCTCGCCCGCCGCCTGTCGCTGCCGCGCTGGGCCGCAGGGCTCGCGATGGTCCTGTTCGGCCTCTCGCCGCTCTCCGTCGTCCTCCAGCGCGAGATCTTCCTCGACAACCTCGCGGTGATGTGGACGCTCCTCGCCTTCACCCTCGCCGCCTCCCCGAGCCGCCACCTCTGGCACCACTTCGGCGCGGGCCTCGCGGCCGCCACGGCGGTGCTCACCAAGGAGACGATGCTCGTCGTCCTCCCCGCGCTGTTCGTCACCATGTGGCGGCACAGCCACCGCGACACCCGCAAGTTCGCGGTGACGGGAGCCGTCACGGCCTGCGCCCTGATCGGCCTGAGCTACCCCCTCTTCGCCCTCCTGAAGGGCGAGTTGTTCCAGGGCGGCGGACACGTCTCGCTCTTCGAAGGCGTCAAGTACCAGATGACCAGGCCCGGTTCGGGCTTCATCCTCCACCGTGGCTCCGGCTCCTGGGGCGTCCTGCACTCCTGGCTCTACTACGACCGCGTCCTGCCGCTGGGCGGCCTCGCCGGCGCGCTGCTGCTGGTGGCCACCTGGCGCTGGTCGGTCACCGCCCGCGCCCTGGCCGGACCGGCCCTCACGGTCGCGATCCTCACCGCGCTGGCCCTGCGGCCGGGCGGCTATCTGCCCGCGATGTACGTCATCCAGGCGCTGCCCTTCCTCGCCCTGGTCCTCGCCGGGGGCACCGCCTCCGTCGCGCACGCCGTGCTGCGCAGGTGGCGGCGCCCCGAAGAACAGCGCTGGACGACATACGGCCGCTACACCCTCGCCGCCGTCCTGGCGCTCGCCGCCGGCGCCTACGTCGTCCCGAAGTGGTTCGACGGCGACCGCACCGCCGTCACCGCCGACGCCAACGCGCCCTACCGGTCCGCCTCCAAGTGGCTGGCCACCGAGGTCGCGCATCCGAAGGACACCCGGGTCCTGGTCGACGACGCGCTCTGGCTGGACCTGGTGCACGAGGGATACCGGCCCGGACTCGGCGTCATCTGGTTCTACAAGGCCGACCTCGACCCGGCCGTGACGAAGACGATGCCGCACGGCTGGAAGGACCTCGACTACGTGGTCGCCTCCCCGACGGTGCGGCGCGACGCGGTGGACCTGCCCAACGTCAGGGCGGCCATCGAGCACTCCACTCCGGTCGCCACCTTCGGCACCGGTCCCGACCGCATCGAGATCCGGCAGATCCAGACCGCCTCCGGAGGCGTCCGATGACCCACGAGTACACCGCCCCCGGGGAACTCGACGACCCGGCCGTACGCGGCGCCGAAGTGGCCGAGCCCGGCGCCGTCACCCTCGTCGTACCGACGTACAACGAGTCCGCGAACATCCGTGAACTCCTGTACCAGATCACCGAGTCAGTGCCCTCCCGGCTGCCCTGCGAGGTCGTCTTCGTCGACGACTCCACCGACGACACCCCCGAGGTGATCCACGAGGCGGCCAAGGACTGCCCCTTCCCGGTCACCGTGCTGCACCGTGAGGAGCCGGTCGGCGGGCTCGGGGGCGCGGTCGTCGAGGGGATGAAGGCGGCAGGCTCGGACTGGATCGTCGTCATGGACGGCGACTGCCAGCACCCGCCGTCCCTGGTCCCGGAGTTGGTGGCCACCGGCGAGCGCGCGAACGCCGGGCTGGTCGTCGCCTCCCGGTACATCAAGGGCGGCAGCCGCGCGGGCCTGGCCGGCAGCTACCGGGTGGCCGTCAGCCGCGGGGCCACCTGGCTGACGAAATGCCTGTTCCCGCGCAGACTGCGGGGCATCAGCGACCCGATGAGCGGCTTCTTCGCGATCCGCCGCAGCGACATCGCGGCGGACGCCCTGAGGCCCCTCGGCTACAAGATCCTCCTGGAGCTGGCGGTCCGCAGCCGCCCCCGCCAGGTCACCGAGGTGCCCTTCGTCTTCCAGGACCGTTTCGCGGGGGAGTCCAAGTCGTCCGCGCAGGAGGGCTTCCGCTTTCTGCGCCATCTCGTGGGCCTGCGCACCGCCTCGCCCGTGGCGCGCATGGTGGCCTTCGGGCTGATCGGCGCGAGCGGCTTCCTGCCGAACCTGTTCGGGCTGTGGGCGCTGACGGTCGCCGGTCTGCACTACGTACCGGCCGAGATCCTCGCCAACCAGCTCGGTGTCGCCTGGAACTTCGTCCTCATCGAGCATCTGCTCTTCCGTGACCGCCGCGCGCACCGGCGCTGGTGGGACCGCCTCGGCCGGTTCGCGCTGCTCGCCAACGCCGACCTGGTGCTGCGCATCCCGCTGATCGCGCTGTTCGTGAACCGGTTCGGGATGGGGGCACTCACCGCCACCGCGCTCGCGCTGGTGACGACCTTCGTTCTGCGCTTCGTCGGGACCGAAGCGCTGGTCTACCTCCCGCGCAGGGGCCGCGGGAAGAGCACCGCACCAAGGAGAGCCGTGTGAACCAATTCCGCAGGAGAACCGCACTGGTCGGGGTGGGGGCCCTGACCGCCGGTCTGCTCCTCACCTCACCCCAGTCCGCCGAGGCCGCCAACCTCGTCAAGAACCCGGGCTTCGAGACGGACGGCACGGGCGGGATGCCGTACTGCTGGGAGAAGTCCGGCTGGGGCGACAACGACTTCACCTTCGAGACGACGAGCGACGCCCACAGCGGGTCCAGGGCGATGAAGGTGTCGCTCAGCCGCCGCGTCAACGGCGACCGCAAGGCACTGATCACCGAGTCGACGGAGTGCGCGCCGGTGGTGACGGCGGGCAAGCAGTACGACCTGTCGCTCTGGTACAAGACGACCACACCGGACGCCAACATCACGCTGTTCCGGCACGACACCACGGCCGGCTGGCAGTACTGGACCGACCTCAAAACCCTGGCAATGCAGGGGAGTTGGACGCAGGCGACGGTCCGCACACCCGAGGTCCCGACCGGCACCGACCGCATCACCTGGGGTGTCTCCGTCTACGGCACCGGCTCGGCGACCACCGACGACTACACGATGGACCAGGTCCCCGACGTCACCCCGCCCGCCACCTGCACCGGCACGGCGGACCAGTGCGCCAACGGCCGCTGGGACGTGCTGCCCACGCAGAACCCGGTGCGCTCGATGCACTCGGTCGTCCTCAACAACGGCAAGGTGCTGCTGATCGCGGGCTCCGGCAACAGCGAGGAGAACTTCAACGCGGGCACGTTCACCAGCGCGGTCTACAACCCGGCCGACGGCTCCTACAAGGTCATCCCGACCCCGAAGGACATGTTCTGCTCCGGCCACATCCAGCTCCAGGACGGCCGGGTGCTGGTGCTGAGCGGCAACAAGGCGTTCCCGGTCGCGGGCGGGCACGGCTACGAGGGCTACAAGGACTCGTACATCTTCGATCCGAAGACCGAGACCTACAGCAAGACCAACGACCTCAACGACGGCCACTGGTACCCGTCGGCGACCGAGCTCGGCAACGGTGACGTCGTCTCCTTCGGCGGCCTGCGCGAGGACTCGTCCGGTTCGGTGACCGCCGAGTACTGGTCCGACGCCCAGCAGAAGTGGCTGGCGCTGTGGCAGGTCAACCAGACCTGGTCGTTCTGGGGCCTGTACCCGTCGATGATCCTGATGCAGGACGGCCGCCTCTTCTACTCGGGCAGCCATGTCTTCGGCAACAACATCCCCGGCACCGGCTCGGCGATCTACGACTACAACGCCAACACGGTCACGCAGGTCCCGGGCCTGCAGAACAAGGACCAGCGCGACCAGTCCGCGAGCGTGCTGCTGCCCCCGGCTCAGAACCAGAAGGTCCTCACCCTCGGCGGCGGCAACATCGAGTCCAACCCGGACGCCAACCGTCTGACGGACGTCATCGACCTCAAGCAGGCGAACCCGTCGTACGTCGCCGGGCCGCCGATCCCGCAGGGCACGGTCGACCTCGGCAACGGCAAGGTCCCCGAGACCGGCAACCAGGGCAAGATGTACGTCTCCGCGGTGCTGCTGCCCGACGGCAAGGTCCTGGAGACCGGCGGCGGCCTGCACAACCGGGCCAACCCGGTCTACGAGGCGTCGATGTACGACCCGGACAGCAACACCTTCGACCCGGTCGCCGCCGACCCCGAGGCCCGCGGCTACCACTCCTCCGCGTTCCTGCTGCCCGACGGCCGTGTGATGGCGACCGGTGACAACCCGGGCAACGGCACCTGGAACCACAACGTGTCGATCTACACCCCGCCCTATCTCCTCAAGGGCGAGCGCCCGACGATCACTTCGATGATCAACACGGAGTGGCACTACGGCGACACCCAGCGGATCACCGTCGACCACCCCGTCGTCAAGGCCGAGCTGATCCGACCCGCCGCCGTCACCCACTCCTCGGATCCGAACCAGCGTTTCGTCGACCTGCCGCTGTCCGTCGACGGCAACAACGTCGACCTGAACGTGACGAGCAACCCCAACGTGGCCCCGCCCGGCTGGTACATGCTCTTCGCGGTCGACGCCAACGGGGTTCCGTCGGTGGCCAAGTGGGTGCACCTCCAGGGCCCGCAGGCCCTGAGCGCCACCACCGCCGACGCCCACGTCCACTCCTTCGCCGACTCCCTGTCGGGCAAGGTCGCGGGGCCCGGCAAGAAGCGCACCTCGGTCAAGGTCCCCGTCACCATCTCCGGCTGCGACCGGCACTACGGCTCGGTCAACGTGTGTGTGCCGACCGTGTTCCCGCCGGGCGTGAAGGCGACGGCCAAGTCCCGCTGCACCTGGCTCAAGCAGAACCACTACGGCCGCCTGAAGATCAACGGCAGGGACGACCCGCTGGGCCTCGACCCGAACAAGGACGGTCTGGCCTGCGGAAAGGCGGATCTGAGGAAGAGCTAGCCCGCGAACTCCTCCAGGGCGCGCTCCACGATGGCCACCAGCTGTTCGTGGTGCGCGCCCTTCCAGTACGCACGGCCGCAGTCCCGGCACTGCGCGAAGACGTCGTACGACCGGTGCGTGCCGCCGTGCAGCTGGTCGGCCACCTCCTCCTTGGTGGCCTCCTTCAGCAGCCCGTTGCAGGCGGTGCACCGTGTCCAGGGCCTGAGTTCGGGCCGGAACCGGTCGAGGACGTCCCGGAGTTGGTCCTCGGGCCGGGTGCTGTAGACATACGCCCCGGCCCACAGCTCGCGGCGGCGCAGCAGGCCCCGGTCGCGGCTGAGCATGACCCGCTGCTCGGCGGCCGAGCGGGCGGCGAGAGCCGGGTCGCCGATGTCCTTCGACTCGTACGCCGTGTCCACGCCGAGCAGGCGCAGCCGGCGGGCGAGTGTGCCGAGGTGGACGTCGAGGAGGAAGCGCAGGGGAGCGCCGGGGACCTGCTGGGGGCGGTCGACGGTGCGGACCTCCACACGGTCGCCCTCGGCGGGGACGTACGACGGCGGCACCTCGCGGCCTTCGACCCACAGCGTTCCGACCTCGGTGAGCGGGACGCCGGCCGACTCGACGACATGGCCGAGGGAGGAGACGCCGTCGGTGGCGAGCCTCCGCTCCAGGTTGTGCTGGACGAACACGGCCAGGTCGGGGGCGAACTCGACATGGATCTCGGGACCGTTCACCCGGTCAGGATGTCATGCGTCGGGGCGGCGGGCTCAGGGCTTTTCGGCGGGGAGGCCGTGTTCGAGGACGTCCAGGGCGCGGTTCATGAGTGTTCCCAGGTCGCCCCCGAAGTCGTTCTCCGCCCAGTACATGTTGACCTCCATGAGGCCGCCGATGAGGGACATCGCGTAGACGCGGACCTCGAGGCTGTCCGGGTCCAGGCCGAAGCGCTCGGCGATGGCCCCCCGCATCAGGCGCCCGGTCTCCGACATGCTCTCGTACATCCGGGAACGGACGGCCGGGACCTGGACCCCGAGGTGTGCCCGCAGCCGGATCACCTCGGGGCTCTCCTGCGCCATGAAGTCCAGCGACTTCCGCATGACGTGCCGCACCGACTCGATCCACGACTCGTCGGCGGGCCGCGCCCGCAACTCCTCCAGCATCAGCGGGTCGTACTCGTCCGTGAGGACGATGTCCTCCTTGGTCGGGAAGTACCGGAAGACGGTCGACGGCGAGACCTCGGCCCGCTCGGCGATCTGCTCGATGGTGGTGGCGTCGTACCCCTGCTCCTCGATCAGCGCGTAGGTCGCCGTGCGGATCGCCTCACGCGTCTTGATCTTCTTGCGCTCGCGCAGGCCGAGCTGGGAGCGGTCGGCGGGGGAGAGGGGGGAACGTGCGGCCGTCATGCGGCTCATTGTCGGGCATCGGCCGCCGGGGCGACCATGTCCGGGGTGCCTTCCGCCGGTACGGCGGCTCGGTCGGCCCGGGTGTTCGGCAGGAACGCCGCCGCCAGCAGCGCCGATACGAGCGCGGCGACCCCGCACACCAGCAGTACCAGGCCCATGCCGTGGACGTACGCGCTGTTCGCGGAGGCGGCCAGGTGGGCCGCGACGTCGGGGTGTGCCTTCTCGGCGACGAGGTGCGCCGCGACCACGGAGTCCCCGGCGGTGTCGGCGGCCTCGGCGGGCAGCCCGGTGACGTCGAGCCGGTCGCGGAAGGCGCCCGCGAGCAGGCTGCCGAGCAGGGCGATACCGATCGCGCCGCCGACCTGGCGGAGCGTCATCAGCAGTCCGGAGCCGCTGCCGGCGCGGTCGCGGGGCAGGGCGCCCAGGGCGTTGCCCATCGCCGGCATGAGGGAGAAGCCGAAGCCGAGGCCGGTGATCGAGAGCCACAGCGCGGTGTAGCCGTAGCCGGAGTCGACGGTCGTACGGCTGCCGAGGAAGGCCGCGAAGGCCAGGACCACCAGACCCGCGCTCACCGTGGCGCGTCCGCCGAAGCGCACGGCGGCCTGCGGGGCGGTCCGGGAGGCGACCAGGATGCCGCCCATCATCGGCAGCAGGCGTACGCCGGTGCCGAAGGCGTCGCTCCCGAGGACCGCCTGGAGGTAGGGCGGCAGGACGAACAGCAGGCCGGACAGGACGAACATGACCAGGGTCGCGGCGATCGTGTTGAGGAGGAAGCCGCGGTGGGCGAGCAGGGTCATGTCCAGCATGGGGCGCTCGACCCGGCGTTCCCGCACGACGAGGGCCGCGAGGAGTACGACCGCTGCGGCGAGCATGCCCAGGACCAGCGGGTCGCCCCAGCCGCGGGTGGGTGCCTCGATGATCGCGTAGACCAGGGCGCCGAGGCCGGTCGCGGTGAGCGCGGTGGAGACGGTGTCCACCTCGGGGGAGGCGGGGTCGCGGGTCTCGGGGAGCAGGAAGACGCAGGCGGCGATGCCGATCGCGGCCATCGGGACGTTGACCAGGAAGACCGAGCCCCACCAGAAGTGGTTCAGCAGCCAGCCGCCGATGATCGGGCCGAGCGGCAGGCCGAGCGCGGAGGCGGCGGAGACGATGGCGGTGGCCTTGGGCTGCTCGTCGCGGGCGAAAAGCGTGGGCACGACGGAGAGCGCGAGCGGCGTGACCAGCGCGGCCCCGACGCCCATCAGGGCACGGGCGGCGATGACCCAGTTCACGTCCCCGGCCAGCGCGCCCGCCAGCGAACCGGCGAGGAAGACCGCGAGCCCCGCGATCAGCATCAGCCGCCGCCCGAAGCGGTCGCCGAGGAGCCCGGCGGGGAGCATCAGCGCCGCGAAGACGACGACGTACGCGTCCGCCATCCATTGCTGCTGGCCGGTGGTGGCGCCGAGATCGGCGGCCATGGTCGGCAGCGCCACGTTGAGGATCGTCGTGTCGAAGCCGAGCGTGAGCATGCTCGCGACCAGGGCCCCGAGGGCCCACCAGCGCCGTGGGTTCAAGGTGGTAGTAACCATGAAATGAGAGTAGCTCTCAAAATATGGTCACTGTCAATCGGGTTGGGCTGTCAATCTGTTTCGGGCATGCAAAAAGGGCCACGGCTTGGAAGCCGTGGCCCTGTGGTGCTGCGAGGTACTACCCGTGCTGGTACGCCACCAGCGAGATCCCCACGTAGTGGACGACGAACGCGGCGAGCGTGAACGAGTGGAAGACCTCGTGGAAGCCGAACCAGCGCGGTGACGGGTTCGGACGCTTGATGCCGTAGATGACGCCGCCCGCGCTGTAGAGGAGACCGCCCACGATCACCAGGACCAGTACCGCGATACCGCCCGCGCGCATGAAGTCCGGCAGGAAGAAGACGGCCGCCCAGCCCATCGCGATGTAACAGGGGGTGTAGAGCCAGCGCGGGGCGCCGACCCAGAAGACGCGGAAAATGATCCCCGCCGCAGCGGCACCCCAGATGCCCCACAGCAGCCACTGCCCCTTCGCACCCGGCAGCAGCAGCATCGTCAGCGGCGTGTACGTGCCCGCGATGATCAGGAAGATGTTGGCGTGATCGAGCCTGCGCAGGACGCCGTCCATGCGTGGGCTCCAGTTCCCCCGGTGGTACAGCGCGCTCACGCCGAACAGCAGGCAGGCCGTCAGGGCGAAGATCCCGCAGGCGATGCGTCCTCTGGTCGAGTCGGCGAGGGCCGTGAGCGCCAGGCCCGAGACGAGTGCGGCGGGGAACATGCCCAGATGCAGCCAGCCGCGGAGCTTCGGCTTGATCGGCTCGGCGAGCTGCTGGGCGTGCTGCTTGATCTGGTGCGGGATGGAAGGCGCGTCGGAACCGCGGCCGGCGGCCGGCGTGTCCGTGGGCGCGTCGGGGACGGGCGCAGTCATGCCCTTCATCGTACCTACGGGACCGTAAGTTGCGGATGAGCGCGGGCCGATAACGGGCCAAGAGTGGCCATCATCTCACGGCAGTTGGCGCCATCGGCCGTCGGGCAAAAGAACCTTCAGATGAACTCAACGTGCACGCAAAAACACGCTTGGAAACACTCTCCCGCGTGACGATCCCCACTCCGCTCACCTGTGAGGCCCTCTGGACATATGGGCACTCTCGTCGGATGATCAAATGAGTGCGGTCGGCACCGGATGAGCGCTGAAGATCCAGCCACGATGCATCCGGGCCGCAGCCCCCACGGGGCCTCCAAAACAAAAATCCCTCATTTAGGAGCAATCGTGGCGCGCGACAACGCGGCTCCCACCGTCATCCCCACCAAGCATCAGGAACTGGTCTCGTGGGTGAACGAGATCGCCGAACTGACTCAGCCGGACAACGTGGTCTGGTGTGACGGATCCGAGGCCGAGTACGAGCGCCTGTGCGAGGAGCTCGTCGAAAAGGGCACGTTCAAAAAACTCGACCCGATCAAGCGCCCGAACTCCTACTACGCGGCCTCCGACCCGACCGACGTCGCGCGCGTCGAGGACCGCACCTTCATCTGCTCCGAGAAGGAGGAGGACGCGGGCCCGACCAACCACTGGAAGGCCCCCGCCGAGATGCGGGAGATCTTCCAGGGCGAGAAGGGCGTCTTCCGCGGCTCGATGAAAGGCCGGACGATGTACGTCGTCCCGTTCTGCATGGGCCCCCTCGGCTCGGACCTCTCCGCGATCGGCGTCGAGATCACCGACTCCGCCTATGTCGCGGTCTCCATGCGCACGATGACGCGCATGGGTCAGCCGGTCCTCGACGAGCTCGGCTCCGACGGCTTCTTCGTCAAGGCCGTGCACACCCTCGGAGCGCCCCTGGAGGACGGCGAGAAGGACGTCCCCTGGCCGTGCAATTCGACCAAGTACATCTCGCACTTCCCCGAGAGCCGCGAGATCTGGTCCTACGGCTCCGGCTACGGCGGCAACGCGCTGCTCGGCAAGAAGTGCTACGCCCTGCGGATCGCGTCGGTGATGGCGCGCGACGAGGGCTGGCTGGCCGAGCACATGCTGATCCTGAAGCTCACCCCGCCGACCGGTGAGTCCAAGTACGTCGCCGCAGCCTTCCCGAGCGCCTGCGGCAAGACCAACCTCGCCATGCTGGAGCCCACGGTCTCCGGCTGGACGGTCGAGACGATCGGCGACGACATCGCCTGGATGCGCTTCGGCGAGGACGGCCGCCTGTACGCCATCAACCCCGAGGCCGGCTTCTTCGGCGTCGCGCCCGGCACGGGTGAGCACACCAACGCCAACGCGATGAAGACGCTGTGGGGCAACTCGGTCTTCACCAACGTGGCGCTCACCGACGACAACGACGTGTGGTGGGAGGGCATGACGGAGGAGACTCCGGCCCATCTGACGGACTGGAAGGGCAACGACTGGACTCCGGCGTCGGGGACCCCGGCCGCGCACCCCAACGCCCGCTTCACCACCCCCGCCGCGCAGTGCCCGATCATCGCGCCGGAGTGGGAGGACCCGAAAGGCGTGCCGATCTCGGCGATCCTCTTCGGCGGCCGCCGCGCCACCGCGGTCCCGCTGGTGACGGAGTCCTTCGACTGGAACCACGGCGTCTTCCTCGGCGCCAACGTGGCCTCGGAGAAGACCGCCGCGGCCGAGGGCAAGGTCGGCGAGCTGCGCCGCGACCCGTTCGCCATGCTGCCGTTCTGCGGCTACAACATGGGCGACTACATGGGTCACTGGATCGACGTGGCCAAGGACAAGGACCAGTCCAAGCTGCCCAAGATCTACTACGTCAACTGGTTCCGCAAGAACGACGAGGGCAAGTTCGTCTGGCCCGGCTTCGGTGAGAACAGCCGTGTCCTGAAGTGGATCGTCGACCGCCTCGACGGCAAGGCGGAGGGCGTCGAGACCCCGATCGGCATCCTGCCGACCAAGGAGGCCCTCGACACGCGCGGCCTCGAACTCTCCGAGTCCGACCTGGACTTCCTGCTCACGGTCGACAAGGAGGTCTGGCGCGAGGAGGCCGCCCTGATCCCGGACCACCTCAACACCTTCGGCGACCACACCCCGAAGGAACTCTGGGACGAGTACCGGGCGCTGGTGCGGCGCCTGGGCTGAGCCGCCCCGTCGGGAAAGCTCCGCGGCCGGTTGGGATGTGCCCTGACCAGTGATCGTCACGGCCGGCCGCGGTGAGATTCGGCGAGGCCGCGCACAACGGCGTGCGTGGCTCGTGGCCTGTCGTCGCCTTCCGTCCGCCCCGACGGAAAGGCGACGACAGGCCTTCGTCGTTGGCCTGTCCGTGGTCTGCCGGGTGCGGGTCCGTCGTGGCTTGTCGCGCAGTTCCCCGCGCCCCTAAGGGGCGCGGCAGCACCGCAGCGGCTAATGCGCGGCGGCACTGCAGTGGCTTTTCAGGGGCGCGGGGAACTGCGCGATCAGCCACAACGAACCCGCACCCGCAAAACAACATGAACCCCTATGGCGAATGGGCGCCCCGGCCCAAGCCAACGCAGTGCTGTGGCACCCGGTCCGCGCGACGCTGCGGGTAGCACGCGGACCGGGGCCGTCGAAGGGAGCCCCGAGGGCTCAGCGGGACGCGAGTTCGCGCGGCTCCAGCGCCGCCGCATGTACGTCCATCTGCTCGGCGGCAAGAATCGCGGCCGCCGTGTCCGCACGCGAGGCCGCCACGACCAGCGCGCGTCCCGCGAGGGCGTGGGCCCGCTGGTGCAGCGCCCTGAGGTCGTCGGCCGGGGCCGCGGCCATGCGGACCGGCGCGACACCGCCCCGCAACCGGGCCACCTGAGCGGCAAGCCGCTCGGCCGCGGTGTCCAGCTCCTCGGACGGGGCAGCCGCCCGCAACTCGTCGGTGACGGCGAGCAGCGCCCCGAGATGGCCCGCGAGCTGGATGTCCAGCTCCTCCTCACGGGAGCGGTGCGGGAAGTCGGAGTCAGAGGTGGTGCCGGCCATCGTGCTGTGGACAGACCCCTTGCGGGAAGGAGGTGTGCGGATCGGTTCGTACATGGATGGCCTCCTGTGCTGTCAGGAAACCATCCTAGCTTAGATTTCGTCTAAAGTTGGCTGTAGCCGTCGAGGAAGTTCCCGATCCGGGTGACCGCGTCCCGCAGATCCCCGACCGACGGCAGGGTCACGACCCGGAAGTGGTCGGGCTCGGCCCAGTTGAACCCGGTCCCCTGCACGACCATGATCTTCTCGCGGCGCAGCAGGTCCAGGACCATCCGCCGGTCGTCCTTGATCTTGAACACCTTGGGGTCGAGGCGCGGGAAGAGATACAGCGCGCCCTTCGGTTTCACGCAGGTCACGCCCGGGATCTGGGTGAGCAGCTCGTACGCGACGTCCCGCTGCTCCTTGAGCCGGCCGCCCGGCAGCACCAGGTCGTTGATGGTCTGCCGCCCGCTCAGCGCGGCGACCACGCCGTGCTGCCCCGGCATGTTCGCGCACAGGCGCATGTTCGCCAGGATCGTCAGACCCTCGATGTACGAGTCCGCGTGCGCGCGCGGTCCGGAGATCGCCATCCAGCCCACCCGGTAGCCCGCCACCCGGTACGCCTTCGACATGCCGTTGAAGGTGAGGGTCAGCAGATCGGGGGCTACGGCGGCGGTCGGGGTGTGCGTGGCGCCGTCGTAGAGGATCTTGTCGTAGATCTCGTCCGAGCAGACCAGCAGGTTGTGGCGGCGGGCGATGTCGGTCAGGCCCTTGACCATCGCCTCGTCGTAGACGGCCCCCGTCGGGTTGTTGGGGTTGATGATGACGATCGCCTTGGTGCGGTCGGTGACCTTGCGTTCGACGTCGGCGAGGTCGGGCATCCAGTCGGACTGCTCGTCGCAGCGGTAGTGCACGGCCGTGCCGCCGGAGAGCGAGACGGCGGCGGTCCACAGGGGGTAGTCGGGCGACGGTACGAGGACCTCGTCGCCGTCGTCGAGCAGGCCCTGCATGGCCATCACGATCAGCTCGGAGACGCCGTTGCCGACGAAGACGTGCTCGACGTCGGTCTCGATGCCGAGGGTCTGGTTGTGCATGACGACCGCCCGGCGGGCGGCCAGCAGGCCCTTCGCGTCGCCGTAGCCGTGCGCCGACGACACATTGCGGAGGATGTCCTCCAGGATCTCGGGAGGGCACTCGAAGCCGAACGCCGCGGGGTTGCCGGTGTTCAGCTTGAGGATGCGGTGACCGGCCGCTTCCAGCCGCATCGCCTCCTCGAGCACCGGGCCCCGGATCTCGTAACAGACGTTGGCGAGCTTGGTCGACTGGATCACCTGCATGTCTGGGAGCTTACGGCCCGGTAACGCGTCTTGGCCCGTGTTATCCGCCACGTGAGACATGGGGTTTGGGCCGTTATCGCCGGTAGCTGTCCCACGGGCCCCGCCCGTCTCTACAATGCGCGGTCATGTCCAGGCCACCCGAGTACGAATACGGGGCACCCCAGGGTCCGCCGAACGTGTACCACCCACAGCCGGAGTCGGTCCCCTCGTACGAGGAGTATGCCGATCCGGCTGTTGCGCACGGGTGGCTCAATGCGTATGACCAGACCCGGGAGATGCCTCCGGTGGTGGACGAGGCACCCGTGCCCCCGCCGGCGAAGGTGCCCGTGTCCCCGTCGGCGAACAGGCCCTCCCGGCGGAAGCCCAAGCGCTCCGCGGGGAGGCGGGCGAATGGTCGTCGGGCGTCTGACGGTCTGTGGGGGCTTGTCGCGCAGTTCCCCGCGCCCCTCAAGGGTGGTTTGGTCGCCGGTGGTGTCGCTGTCGCCGTGACGGTGGGGCTTTCCCTCGCCGGGTCTTCCTCCGGGCCCTCCGGTGGCGCCCAGGGCAAGGAGGAGAGTGCCGCGCCGACGGTCGGTGACTCCGCGTCGCCTACGGCTTCCGAGGCCGTGGGTCCCCCTGTCGGCGCCGGGGCCGAATCGCCCCCGGCGGCCTCCCCGAGCCCGAGTGTCTCGCCGAGCCGTACCGCGTCCGAGGGTGCGACCCGGGACCCCTCGGCCGGGGCTTCCACCGCGGGTGCCACGGCGGCGCCCACTCCCACCGTGGGCGCATCGGGCCCGGGGCATTCCGGCAGCAAGCCCGGACATGGTCAGGGCGGCACGAAGGGTCCCAAGCAGCCGTAGGGCCGGATGGGTCCTTGCCCAACCACCCCTGTCCCCTCACAATGCACATGTCAAATCTATGGGCGGCCGGAAAATCTCCGGTCGCCCAAGTCGCAAGAGGGGACCCCCACATGAAGAAGCCTCTCCTCGCCGTGCTCTCGGCCCTGGTGATAACCGGGGCGGGCATGGCACCCGCGGTCGCGGCGCCCCTGCTCGCGGGCGGCGCGGCCACCAAGACGACGACGAAGACGGCCACGCCCACCATCAAGGCCGTCAACTTCGCCGGCACCGTGGCGCTCAGCAACTGCTCCGGTTCCGTCATCCGCTTTCCCAGCTCCGCGGACACCGACCCGGCGCTCGTCATGACCAACGGCCACTGCCTGGAGACCGGGTTCCCGGCGGCGGGCGAGGTCATCGTCGACCAGGCCTCCAGCCGTAGCTTCAGCCTGCTCAACGCCTCGGCCACCAAGGTCGGAACGCTGCGCGCGAGCAAGGTGGCGTACGCGACGATGACGGACACGGACGTCACGATCTACCAGCTCACCACCACCTACGCGAAGATCAAGAGCACGTACGGCATCAGCCCGCTCACCGTGCAGGACACGCACCCGACCGCGGGCACCGCGATCACGGTCGTCTCCGGCTACTGGAAGAAGACGTACGCCTGCAACATCGACGGCTTCGTCTACCGGCTCAAGGAGGGCGAATGGACCTGGAAGGACTCGGTCCGTTACACCTCCGCCTGCCAGACCATCGGGGGTACCTCGGGCTCGCCCGTCGTCGACAACGCCACCGGCAAGGTCGTCGCCGTCAACAACACCGGCAACGAGGACGGCGAGCGCTGCACCGAGAACAACCCCTGTGAGGTCGACACGAGCGGCAATGTCACGGTCCGTCAGGGCACCAACTACGCCGAGGAGATCTACCAGATCCCGGCCTGCTTCACCACCGGCAACAAGCTGAACCTGAGCGCCGGCGGCTGCACGCTGCCCAAACCGTAGTCCCCTGGCTCACCGCCGGATGGCGTTCCGTCGCACGGGACTGCGACGGACCGCCCGACCTGCCAGTACGTCCGTCCGCCGGCCGTCCTCGATGACGAACCGGCCGTCGACGAGGACGTACGGAATGCCCGTCGGGAGCGTGCGCGGATTCTCGTACGTCGACCCCGCGGCCACCGTCTGCGGGTCGAACAGCACCAGGTCGGCCCGGTAGCCCTCGCGGACCAGGCCCCGGTCCGGCAGCCGCAGCCGGGCGGCGGGCCGTGAGGTCAGACGGGCGACGCACTCCTCCAGCGTCAGCACCCCCAACTCCCGTACGTACCGGCCGAGATACCGCGGGAAGGTGCCGTAGGCGCGTGGGTGCGGTTTCGTGCCCTGGAGGATGCCGTCCGAGCCGCCGGTGTGGACGCGGTGCCGCATGATCGCCCGGACGTTCTCCTCGTGGCCCACGTGCTGGAGGATCGTCGAGCCCAGCCGGTCCGCAAGCAGCAGATGACGGGCGGTGGCCCAGGGGGACTCGCCGCGCGCCTCGGCCGACCGCAGGATCGTACGGCCGACGAAATCGGCCAGCCCCGCGTCCGCCACGCCCGAGATCTCGATCGTGTCCCACTCGACGGGCACACCGTGGCAGCCGTCCGCGCCCACGACCTCCATGTGGTGCCGGATCCGTTCGGCGCTCTCGTCGTCCGCCAGCCGCTTCAGGACCGCCTCGGGGCCGCCTTCGCTCGCCCAACTCGGCAGCAGCGCCACCAGGGTGGTGCAGCCGGGTGTGTAGGGGTACGTGTCCAGGCTGATGTCGGCCCCGGCCGCCAGCGCCTCGTCCAGCAGGGACAGCAGCTCCGGCGCCCGGCCCTCGTTCACACCGAAGTTCATGGTGGCGTGGGCCAGATGGAGCGAGCAGCCCGCCTCACGGGTCAGGGTCACCATCTCCCGGTACGCCTCCAGGGCGCCCGCCCCGTACGAGCGGTGATGCGGGCAGTAGTAGCCGTCGTACTCGGCCACCACCCGGCACAGCTCGGTCAGTTCGGCGTCCTTGGCGTACATGCCGGGCGTGTAGGTCAGCCCGGAGGACATGCCGACCGCGCCCTGCTCCATGCCCTCCGCGACCAACTGCCGCATCCGGTCGAGCTCCTGCGGGGTCGCCTCGCGGTCCTCCCAGCCGACGGCGAGCATGCGGACGGTCCCCTGCGGGATCAGATAGGCCGCGTTCACCGCGATTCCCTGATCCAGCCGGTCCAGGTACTCGCCCACGGAACGCCAGTCGAAGTCGATGTCGTCGCCGTACCCGTTCCAGCCGGTGATCGCGCGGCGCACCTCGGCGAGTGTGCGGTCGTCGACGGGGGCGTACGACAGCCCGTCCTGACCCAGCACCTCCAGCGTGACCCCCTGTGCGGCCTTGGCGCTGTGGTCGGGGTCCCGGAGCAGGGCCAGATCGCTGTGGGCGTGCATGTCGATGAAGCCGGGGGAGAGGACCAGCCCCTCCGCGTCCAGCTCCCGGCGCGCCTTGGGGCGCCCGCAGCCCGCGGCCGCCGCCTCCTTGACGATCGAGACGATCCTGCCGCCGTCGACCACCACGTCCGCCCGGTACGAGGGCTTGCCGCTGCCGTCCACGACGTCCGCGTCCCGGATGACCAGCTCTTCCACGGCCTGCCTCCTAGAAGAAGGTACGGATGTAGTCGACCACCGTGCCGTCCGCCTGCGCCACCGGGATCAGCTGCCACTTGTCGAAGGACGTGCACGGGTGGGACAGACCCATGCCCAGCCAGTCCCCGACCTCCAGGTCCGCCTCCTCCGTCGTCCGCAGCCAGGCGTGCTGGTCGGACAGGGCGGTCACCGAGATGCCGGTCGCCGGGCGCTCGACGCCGTCCCGCCGGACGACCTGCGCGAAGGGGAGATCGAGGTCGTACGCCGCGTCGCGCTTGCCCGCGTTGACGAAGGCCTGGTCGGCGTTGGGCCGGGAGACGACCTGGGCCCAGAGCCGGAAGGCGGGCTCCAGGGCACCCTCCTCCGGGACCCGGTTGAAGGGGGTGAGCTTGCGGTAGTGGCCGTCGTCGTGCGAGACATAGGCGCCCGAGCGCAGCAACTTCAGCACCGGGGCGGAGAGTTCGGGGATCTCGGCGAACACGTCCGCCACCGCGTCGAACCAGGCGCTGCCGCCCGCGCTCACGACGATCTCGTCAAGCCCCGCGAACCGCCCCGCCTTGTCGAAGTCCACGGCCAGTGCGACCAGCCGGCGCAGCCAGGCGTGCACCCGCTCCGGGTCGGCCCGCGGGACCTCGCCCTCGTAGCCCGCGACACCGACGAGCCGCAGCGTCCGCGTCCGGGCCACGGCATCGGCGATCGCCGCGCACTCCGCCTCCGTGCGCACCCCGGTACGGGCGCCCGCGCCGGCCCCCAGCTCGACCACGACGTCCAGGGGGCGGCCCGCGCCCCGCAGCGCCGCGTCCATCAGCTCCACCCCGCGCACGGAGTCGACGTAGCAGACGAGACGGAACTCGGGGTCGGCGTCGAGCTCGGCCGAGATCCAGCGCAGGGCGGCCGGGTCGACCAGCTCGTTGGCGAGGAAGACCCGCTGGATCCCGAACGCCCGCGCCACGCGCACCTGGTGCGGGACGGCCAGGGTGATGCCCCAGGCGCCGCGCTCGATCTGCTGCCGGAAGAGCTGGGGGGCCATGGTGGTCTTGCCGTGCGGGGCGAAGGCGAGGCCGTGGCGGGTCGCATACGTCTCCATCAGCGCGAGGTTGTGCTCCAGGCGCTCGGCCGACAGGGCGAGGACGGGGGTCGCGAAGCCGCCGGTGAAGAGGTTGCGGCGCTGGGCCGCCAGCTCGCCGACGGTCAGTCCGTCGGCGTCCGGCGGGAGGCCCTTGAACCGGTGGTCGACGCGTTCCCCGGCGAGCCGGGCGAGATCTTCCGTACCCATACAGGCCTCCTGATCTGGTGTGTTGCAGTAACTGCAACGCTCATTGCATATATCGCTCACCGGTGTCTAACATCTCGGCCAACGCGGGGTCAACGACCATCCGCCCGCCCGCCAACCACCGAGGAGTTACGACGATCGTGACCGCGACCGGACCTTGCAACGCCCCCGGCGGCGCCGATGCCGTCGAGGTCGTCGAGGTCGTCGATGTCGTCGCGCTCGGCGAGTCCATGGTCACGTTCCTGCCCTCCCGTCCCGGCCGCCTCGCCGACGTCCCCTCCTTCGACCGCGCCATCGGCGGCGCGGAATCCAACGTGGCCTGCACCCTCGCAGCCGCCGGGCACTCCGTGCGCTGGGTGAGCAGGGTCGGCGCCGACGGCTTCGGCGACCACCTCGTCGAGGCGATCGGGGCGTACGGCGTCGACGTCACCGCCGTACGACGGGACCCGGCACGCCCGACCGGCATCTACTTCCGCACGGCCGGGGACCGGTCGACCGCCGCCCACGAGGTGGCGTACTACCGGACCGGATCCGCGGCCTCCGCGATGACGGTCGCCGACACGGACCTGGAGGCGGTGCGCGCGGGCCGGGTACTGCACCTTTCGGGGATCACGGCGGCGCTGTCGGAGGGGTGCCTGGGGCTGCTGCGCGAGCTGACGGCACCGCGGACAGGCCGCCCGCTGATCTCCTTCGACGTCAACTACAGGCCGGGCCTGTGGCCGGACGCCGACGGAGCGGGGGTGCTGCTGGAACTGGCTCGCGGAGCCGACATCGTGTTCGTGGGGGAGGACGAGGCGGAGGAGGCGTGGGGGGTGAGGGGAGGCCCGAACGCGGTTCGCACTGCACTGCCGGAACCGCGGGTGTTGGTGGTGAAGCAAGGGAGCGTGGGGGCCACCGCTTTCGTGTCGGCTGCGGGCAGTCGTGGGCTTGTCGCGCAGTTCCCCGCGCCCCTGAAACCCACCGGCGGCCACGCCGCACCGCCCGCGGGCCGCCACTTCGCAGAGCCTGCGGGCAGTCGTGCCGCTGGGGCGGCTCCCGACCCAAAGAAAGGCGGCACCCCGCACGCGCGGGTCAGCGACACCGCCTCTGCCTCAGCCCCCACGCCGGGCACCTTCGTCCCCGCCCTCACCGTGGACGTCGTGGCAACCACCGGCGCCGGTGACGCCTTCGCCGCAGGGTTCCTCTCCGCCACCCTTCGCGATCTCCCCCTGAGGGACCGCCTGCGCCACGGCCACCTGGCGGCGGCAGCCGCCCTCACCACCCAGGGCGACCTCGCCCCGCCCCCCACCCGCCACCACGCCGACCGCCTCGCCGCCCTCGACGACGACGCGTGGGGGAAACTTCGACTCGGCCCCGGCTGGACGCAAGCCGATGATCACGCCGTGGAGCGAGCCGTCGATCGGGCCGACGAGGAGGTACGTACGCCATGAGCCAGACCGTCGACCGCGCGCTCAGCATCCTGCCGCTGCTCGCCGAGGGCCCCGCCGATCTCGGCCAGGTCGCCGACCGCCTGGACGTGCACAAGTCCACGGCCCTGCGCCTGCTGCGCACGCTGCACGAGCACGGCCTCGTCTACCGCCAGTCCGACCAGCGCTACCGCCTCGGCGCCCGCCTCATCGCCCTGGCCCAGGAGGCCATGGAGAACCTCGACATCCGCGAGATCGCCCACCCCCACCTGGTACGCCTCAATGAGCAGTGCGGCCACACCGTCCATCTCGCCGTGTACGAGGAGTCCGAGGTCCTCTACATCGACAAGGTGGACAGCCGCTACCCGGTCCGGATGTACTCGCGGATCGGCAAGCCGGTCGCGATCACCGTCGCCGCGGTGGCGAAGCTGCTCCTCGCCGACCTGCCCGAAGGAGAGCGCCGGGCGCTCGCCGACAAGCTGGACTACCCCATGTACACCTCCCGTTCCACCCCCAACGCCCCCGCTTTCCTGCGGGAGTTGGACAAGGTGCGCGAACAGGGGTGGGCCACCGACCTCGGCGGCCACGAGGAGTCCATCAACTGCGTCGCCGCACCGATCCGCGGTGCCGACGGCCGGGTCGTCGCCGCGATGTCGGTCTCCGCGCCGAACGTCGTCGTCACCGCCGAGGAACTCCTCACCCTGCTCCCCCTGGTGCGCCGCACGGCCGACGCGATCAGCGGGGAGTACTCCGGAAGAACGCCAGTGAAGGACAGCCAGTGACCGAGAAGATCGCCCTCACCCCCAAGACCCACACCACTCCGCCCGCGAAGTTCTCCCACGGCGTCAAGAAGGGCAACATCCTGCAGGTCGCCGGTCAGGTCGGTTTCCTGCCCGCCGAGGAGGGCAAGCCCCCCACGCCCGCCGGCCCGACCCTGCGCGAGCAGACCCTCCAGACCCTCGCCAACGTCAAGGCGATCCTGGAGGAGGGCGGTGCGAGCTGGGACGACGTGATGATGATCCGCGTCTACCTCACGGACGTCGACCACTTCGCCGAGATGAACGCCCTCTACAACACCTACTTCGAGGAACAGGGCCTCACCCAGCCGCCCGCCGCGCGCACGACGGTCTACGTCGGTCTGCCCGCGGGGCTCCTCATCGAGATCGACGCGCTGGCCGTACTCGGCTGACGGTCCCTCAACTCCCGCACACCGTACGTACTCACGGTGCGGCGCCCGTCATCCCTGGGCGCCGTGCCGCGATCCCCCCTGCCCGAAGGCCCATGCATTTACATAGAGGACCCCCAAATGTCCCTCCCGCTCGCCGCACCAGCCCCGGCCCCCGTGCCCCCACCCCACACCGGAGGCCTGCTCCTGCTGGTCGACGGAACGGCCGGCCTCCTCACGGTCGCCGCCATCGGTATCGCCCTGCTCCTCTTCCTGATCATCAAGGTGAGACTCCAGCCGTTCGTCGCGCTGCTGGCCGTCTCCATAGCCGTCGGCCTGCTCGCCGGCCTGTCGGTCACCGAACTCTTCGGCACGGTCCAGCGTTCGGACGCGGTGTCCACCATCGAGACCGGTATGGGCGGCATCCTCGGTCATGTCGCGATCATCATCGGCCTGGGCACGATGCTCGGCGCCATCCTCGAAGTCAGCGGTGGCGCGGAGGTGTTGGCGTCACGCCTGCTGGGACTGTTCGGCGAGAAGCGGGCCCCGCTCGCGATGGGCCTGACGGGCCTCATCTTCGGCATCCCGGTCTTCTTCGACGTGGGCATCTTCGTCCTCGCGCCCCTCGTCTACGCCGCCGCCAAGCGCTCCGGCAAGTCGATCCTGCTGTACTGCCTGCCCCTCCTGGCGGGCCTTTCGATGACCCATGCGTTCCTGCCCCCGCACCCGGGGCCGGTGGCCGCGGCCGGCCTGCTCCACGTACAGCTCGGCTGGGTCATCCTGATGGGCATCGTCTGCGGCATCCCTGCGGTACTGGCCGCCTGGGCGTTCTCCGCGTGGATCGGCCGCCGCATCTTCGTCGCCGTACCGCAGGACATGGTGGAGGCGGCGGAGGCGAAGCTCGCGATCATCAACGAGCAGCGGGAGCAGGGCGTCGAGCCGCGTGAGCACCCGGTGCCGCTGGGCACGGTGCTGGGCATCATCGGCACCCCTCTGGTCCTGATCCTCGCGGCCACCTTCTCCTCGATCGCGCTGGACCCGTCAACCGGCCGCTCGGTGATCGAGTTCTTCGGCCACCCGTTCGTGGCCCTGACGATCGCGCTGTTCCTGGCGTACTACCTGCTGGGCATCCGCCGCGGCTGGTCCCGCAAGTCCCTGGAGACGGTGTCCACGGCCTCGCTCAAGCCGGTCGGCAACATCCTGCTGGTGGTGGGCGCGGGCGGTGTCTTCGGCGCGATCCTCAAGGCGAGCGGCGTCGCCCAGGCCCTCTCGGACACCTTCCACGACGTGGGCCTCCCGGTGCTCGTCCTGGCCTACCTGATCTCCGTGGTCCTGCGCGTGGCCCAGGGCTCGGCGACGGTGGCGATCGTCACGACGGCGGGCATCGTCGCCCCCCTCCTCACCGAGGGCCACCACTCCCAGGCCTTCGTCGCCCTCGTCATCATGGCCATCTCGGCAGGCTCGATCTTCGCCTCCCATGTGAACGACGGAGGCTTCTGGATGGTGGCCAAGTACTTCGGCATCACGGAACGGGACACCCTGAAGACGTGGACGGTGCTGGAGACGGTGCTGTCCGTGGTCGGCTTCGCGGTGGCGGCCGTGCTGAGCCTGTTCGTGTAGGCGTCTCATAACGAAGTTGGGGCTGGCTGTGTCCGCCACAGGATCTTCGACCATACTGCCCGCTGTGGAGCAGCGCATAGGATCGAGCAGCCAGCCCCTGAAGGCAGAGCCCGTGACCGGTGCCGGGTTCGACCCGGCCTTCATCCCCGGGCTCACCTCACCCGTCTCCGAGAAGCCGGAGGAGGTCGAGGCGGAAGACGCCGAGTCCCCCGAGCCGGAACTCGAGGGCGAGGAGGTCGCGTCCGAGGGGGCGGAGTCCGAGGCCGAGGAACAGGTGCCGGTCGCCGAGGACCAGGACTCCGAGGACGGTGACGAGGACGCGGCCCCCGAAGGGCCCGTCTTCGAGGCCTCCGACCGGCGCGCGAAGATCGTCGCCGATCACAGGGGCGTCCGGCTCAGCCTGGACGACCAGGAGTGCGAGTTCCGCTGGGACGAGATCGGCGCCGTGGAGACCGAATCGCCCCGCTTCGGCAAGCGGTTCACCATCACCGTCCACACCCCTGACCGCCGCTGGTACCCGATCGAGATCGAGGCGACGGCCAGGGCGCGCTTCAGCGAGTGGGACGAACAGCTGGACGCGGTCCTCGACGCGTACTTCGAAGAAGGCGCCGAGGAAGCCAAGGACACCGAAGGCGCCGAGGCCGAGGACGCCGACTAGCCGCTAGCTGCAGTACTGGGCCGCCTTGCCGATGGACCGGTACATGCAGTCCGCGTTCTCCAGCAACTGCAGCACCGCGTCCCGGTTCCGTGACGTCTCCCGCTCGATGACCTCGTCGGGCGGGTAGAACCCGCCCCCGGAACTGGACGTCGGATACATCTCGAAGGTGTAGTCGAAGATCTTCTGACTGCCCCAGAGATAGTCGTCGATCGACCCGTCCGTGATGTACAGGTCGCTGGACTGCTCGGCGGTGTACCCGTTGCTCGCCGCCATCTTCTGCCCCACGGCCTTGAAGGCGGCGGCGTCGTCCGCCGTCATCCCGGTCGCGGTGTCCGAGTAGGTGTACCCGAACGGCCACAGCACCAGCTCGCTGTACGTGTGGAAGTCGATCCCGGCGGTGATCTGCTGCTTGCCGCCGACCACCCGGCTGCGTACGAAGTCGGCGACCACCTTCACCTCGGGCGCGGACTCGGCCGCGGCACCGCGGTAGGTCTCGGACGAGGTGGAGCCCGAAGAGCCGCCGCAGCAGCCCCACTTGTAGTTCCAGTTCCGGTTCAGGTCCGTACCGACGTACGAGGAGCCGGAGTTGGGCTGCCGGTTCTTGCGCCACGACCGGTACGAGCCGGTCGCGATGTCGTACTCGCCGCCGTCCGGGTTGAGATCCGGCACGATCCAGATCTCGCGGCTGTTCACCAGGCTGGTGACACGGGAGTCGCTGCCGTAACCGGCCCCCAGCTCGCGCAGCAGATACAGCGCCATCTCCACCGTCAGGTGCTCACGCGCGTGCTGGTGGAAGGTGAACAGCACCTCCGGCTCGTTCTCGTCCGTCGCCACGTTGTCGCTGACCTTGATGGCGATGATGTCCCGGCCCTGGTAGGACTTGCCGATCACCCGCTTGCTCATGATGTTCGGGTAGGCCGCGAGCCGCTGGTCGATCTCCGTGTTCATCTCGGCGTAGTTGTGGTACTTCGAGTCGGCCGAGGGGAAGTCGTAGAGCCGTACGCCGTCCGAGCCCGAGGAGCGGTCCGGCGCCGAGCCCAGCGGTGAGACGTCGTAGCCCTGCCGGCGGAGCGTGCTGATCTGTGCCGCCCGTCCGGAGACGACCACCGTCTCCTCGTCGGCCTCGTCCACGGTCACGCCGGCCGCGGCCATGGCGGTGCGGGTGACGGGGGTGTTGTGGTCGACGTGGATCTCGTACTGGCGGACGTCGTCGCCCGAAGGTGCCGCCTTGTGGGCGCTGCTGGCCGTCGCCGAGACGGGTGCCGCGAGGGCGAGGGCGAGCAGGGCGGCGAACGCGGCGGTGCGTCTGCCGCCGCGGGCGCCCGAGCCTCGTATCCGAAGTCGCATGAATTCTCCTAGGGAGGTGGGGTGGTTCAGTGCGACGTGCCTGTGAGGTGCCTGTGCGGGTGCCGCCCCATCGTCATGGAATGGCATGGACAGGTCAAGAGAGCGAAAACCGGCCGGAGTGTACGCGCAGCCGTCACCGCAGAGGCGCCGTCCGGCGAAGTGCACCCGCGTGTGTGACCGGAACGTGCATATATGCCGATTGCGGAGAAGAGTGATGTTCCGCTTCACTCAGGTTCGCCTTGCGATGCCCGTGCCGGTCACGCTGGCCAGCCTGCTTTTCTGCTGGGGGTCCGGGGGTCGGCCCCCGGGAAATGCAGTCAGGGAGGCTGATCATGGGCGGATCGGCGCCGCGACGGGACCGCCACCTGCCGGTCGAGACCACCAGCTTCGTCGACCGGCGCGGCGAGCTGACCGAGGGGCGTGAACTGCTCGCCAAGGCGCGCCTGGTGACGCTCACCGGTCCGGGCGGCGTCGGCAAGACCCGGCTCGCCGCACGCATCGCGGCCCGCGTGGAACGGGCCTTCCCGGACGGCGTGCGCTTCGTGCACCTGGCCGGACTGCACGATCCGGCGCTCGTCCCCCTCACCGCCGCCGACGCGCTCGGCCTGCACGACCACTCCGCGCAGCCCCCGCTGGACGCCCTGGTCGAGCAGGTACGGGACCGGCGTCTGCTGCTCGTGCTGGACAACTGCGAACACCTGCTGTCCGCCTGCGCCGAGCTCGCCGCCGCCCTGCTGCACGGCACCACCGGTGTCCGTGTTCTCGCCACCAGCCGGCACCGCCTCGCGCTCACCGAGGAACACCTTCTGGAGGTACGGCCGTTACCCGTCCCCGACCCGGACGGGGATCTCTCCGCCGCCGACGGCTACCCGGCCCTCGCCCTCTTCGCCGACCGGGCCGCCGCCGTGGTCCCCGGCTTCCGGCTGACCGCCGGCAATCGCGCCGCCGTGGCCCGCCTGTGCCACCGCCTGGACGGGCTTCCGCTCGCCATCGAGCTGGCCGCCGTACGCATGCGCGTCCTCGGCGTCGAACAGCTCCTGGAGCGCCTCGACGACCGCTACCGCCTCCTCACGGCCGGCAGCAGCGCGGCCCTGCCCCGCCACCAGACCCTGCGCGCCGCCGTCGACTGGAGCCACGAACTGTGCACCCCCGAGGAGCAGTTGGTGTGGGCGCGGGCCTCCGTCCTGCCCGGTGGCTTCGACCTGGAGACGGCGGAGGCGGTGTGCGCGGACGGCGAGCGAGGCGAGAGGGGGGTCACGCCGGCCGGAGACGGGGGCAGGGTGCGGGCGCAGGAGGTGCTGGAGGCGGTCGCGGGGCTCGTCGACAAGTCCGTGCTGGGGCGGGAGACGGGACCGGACGGGGTGCGCTACCGGCTGCTGGACACCCTGCGGCACTACGGCCTCGACCGGCTGCGGCGGCTGGAGGGCGAGGAGGACGCCGCCCGGCGCCGCCAGCGCGACTGGATGCAGCGGCGGGCCGCCGACTGCGAACACGCCTGGTTCGGGCCCGGGCAGCGGCAGATCGTCGCCCGGCTGCGGGCCGACCAGGACAGCCTGCGTGCCGCCCTCGACTTCAGCCTCACGGCCCCCGGTGAACGTCTCGCCGCCCTGCGCCTCGCAGGCACCCTGTGGTTCTACTGGCACGCCTGCGGCGCACCCCGCGAGGGCCGCTACTGGCTGGAGCGGGCCCTCGACGCCAACCCCGAACCGACCGCCCCGCGGGCCCGCGGGCTGTGGGTGGCCGGCCTCCTCGCCGCCGCCACCCAGGACATGAGTGAAGGCCTGCGCCGCGCACGGGACGCCCAAGCGCTGGCCGAGCACCTCGGCGACAAGTCCGAGGCCGCCCACGCCGCCTACGTCATCGGCGTCATCCGCCTGTTCAGCGACGAACTGCCGGCCGCCCTCGACCACTTCGAGGCCTCCGTCGCCCGCGGCCCCGTCCCCGGCCAGCATCTCAGTCTGCACGGCCTCGACCAGGTCGAACTCGCCTGCGCCCTGGGCTTCCTGGGCCAGGCCGACCGCGCCGTCGAGGTCTGCGAACGGGCCCGCCGGCTGTGCGAGGAGCACGGCGAGGAGTGGGTGCGCTCGTACGTGCTGCGGATGCTGGCCCTCGCCCACACCGTGAAGGAGGACTGGGACGAGGCCGGACGGCACGCCCGCGAGGCCCTGCGCCTCAAGCTGGCCGTGCACGACGTCACCGGCATCGCCCTCACCCTCGACCTGCTGGCCCATATCGCGACCCGGGCCGGCGCCCATGAACACGCGGCCGCCCTGCTCGGCGGCGCCGACCGCACCTGGGCCGACATCGACCGGGACCGCTGGGGATCGGCCTACCTGGGCGCCATCCGCCGTGACAGCGGCGAGCGGGCGTCGAAGGCCCTGGGACGGGCCGCCTTCGAGCGGTCTTACGAGAAAGGAGGCGCCCTCGGACTCGCGGAGCTCGTCGCCCATGCGACGAAGAGCGAAACGCCCCAGCCCGCCACGGCGGCAGGGGAGACGAGGGGCCGACGCAGATCCCGGCCCCCGCGCAACAGCACGCTCACCCGCCGCGAGACCGAGGTCGCCGAACTCGTCGCCCAGGGCCTCGCCAACCAGCAGATCGCCGACCGGCTCGTCATCGCCCGCCGTACCGCCGAAGGCCATGTGGAACGCATCCTCAGCAAGCTGGGCTTCAGCAACCGCAGCCAGATCGCCGCCTGGGTCACCGCCCAGAACTGAGCCCCGTCCAGGCTCCCCTCCCGGCCCCCACACCCCCCACAGAGCGGAGAACCATGACCAGCACACCACCCGCCCCCACCCCGTTCGACCACCGCATGGCCGTGTACGGCGCGGACGACGAGTTCGTGGCCGCCGCGCTGCCGTTCCTCCTCGAAGGCCTCGGCGCCCCCGGCGAACCCCCGCCGGTGGCCATCGCCGCCCCCGACAAGCTGGATCTGCTGCGCGAGGCCCTCGGCGGCGACACGAAGAGCATCACCTTCGTCCCGCACACCGAGTGGTACACCGGCTCGGCCGCCAACGCCGTGGCCCAGGGCGCCGGTTACCTCGCCGCGCACGCCGGGCCCGGCGGCCGTATCCACCTCCTCATGGAACCCGTCTGGAACGGCCGCGCAGGACGCTCCGTCCGGGAGACCACCGAGTGGATCCGCTACGAGGCGCTCGCCAACCTCCTCTTCGCACCCTTGGCGGCGACGGCCCTGTGCGCGTACGACACCCGCACCGCCGGAGCGGCCATCATCGAGGCGGCCCGCCGCGCCCACCCCGACACCGCCGTCTACGAGGACCCGGTCCGCCTCACCGCCGAACTGGACTCCGTGCCGCTGCCCTTGCCCCCGGCCACCGCCGAGCCGCTCAGGCAGCCGGACCCGGAGGCCGTGCGCAGGGCGGCCGCCGCCCGTGGACTTGCGCCCGCGGACGCGGAGTTGTTCACGGAGGCCGTCACCGCGGCGGCCATCTCCCTCGGCTCCGTGACCGGCGCCCTGATGTGGGGCGAGGCACCCGCCTGCGTCTGCGAACTGCGCGCGTCACGCCGTCTCGACGACCCGCTGGCCGGCTTCGTCCCCCCGCCCGTACCCGAACTGGAACCGGGCCAGGGCCTGTGGTTCACCCGGCAGGTCTGCGCCTACGTCGACGTCCGTGACGACGCCACGGGGACGACCGTACGGCTGCAGTACGGGTAACCGCTTGCCCCGTACGCAGGTATGGAAACAGGTAGTCCTCCCCGTTTGCCGCGGCACCGGGGAGGACACCCTGAATCCATGCTGGATCTCTCCGGGACCCCCCACCCGGACTCGGACGCTCAGTTCGCCGCTTACCCTCAACCGCCCTTGCGGGCAGGCCATTCGAGCGTGGAGTACGATCCCCGCCCGACCGCCGTCCGCGAGGCCCGCACAGAGGTCCGAAGACAGCTGGAGGTCTGGGGGCTGACCGACCGGGAAGACCTGGTGGACGTCGCCGAACTCCTCGTCAGCGAACTGGCCACCAACGCCCTGCTGCACTCCGCGAGCCGCTTCCGGCTCACCCTCTCCGCGGCGCACGGCGTCCTGCGCTGCGAGGTGCGCGACGGCGGCCGCCGCACCCCGCAGGTGCTTCAGGCGGGAGCCTCGGAGAGCGGCCGCGGGATGTTCCTGGTGAACGCGCTGGCCCGACGCTGGGGCTGCCACCAGGACGGACAGGGCAAGACGGTGTGGTTCGAGCTGGGCACGTGCGGGGCGGACGGCTGCGGCCGGCGGGACCCGTAGCGCCAGGCCCCGCACGCCGCCCCCCTTGTCACCCTCAGCGCCACCACTTGGGGCTGAGCGCGATCTCGCGGAGCTGCTTCATGGTCAGCGCGGGGGTCTCGCGGGTCGCGTCGTCGTTCGGCGCGCCGGAGTTGAGTTCGCTGATCACCACCCGCCTTCCGTCGGTCCGGAGGGTGTCGACGGTCCACATGACGGCTCCCGCGCCGCCCTTCTCGCTCGGCACCTGGTGCGTGGCGACCTTCGTCCCGTCGGCGAGGACCTCCGCGCCGGAGCCGAAGAGATCACCCTCGGCGTCCGACATGTCGGGCTGAACGTTGACCTGGACGAAGTTCTTGCCCTTGCCGTCGTCGAGGACGAGGTAGCCGTATCCGGAGTCGTCACCGCTGTCGTCCGACACCTTGAACACCCCCTTCGGCAAGAGGGACTTGAGCGTGGGGGCGATCGCGCTGGAGCCGGCCGTCCCGGTCGCGCTCGGCTGCGGGGCCGGCCGGTTCGTGTCCGGGGGCATCGCGTCGACGGCGTCCCGCCAGGCACCGGCGGCTGCCAGCTTCCTCAACCGGGCCGCCGACAACGGTGGTTCGGTCCGGCTGATCGGCGCGTCCTTCTCGGCCGCCGCGTTCCACTCGCTCACGCTCACATGCTGACCCTTCGGCGTGACGAGCTCGGCGCTCCACCACTTGGTGTCCACCCGCCGGTCCGGATACTCGTAGCCCTGCAGCACCATCACCACCGAGGCGTCCGGCAGCCGGGTCGTGCTGCAGGCGTCGTAATGGACGAACACCTTCCCCGGGCACTCGGTGGTCCCGCGCGCCTCGTCGCTCCCCGGCTCGACCCGCCCCAGGCCGACGCTGATGGCCGCCGGGCCCTTTCCGTCGTCGTACACGAGCTGCACATACGGCCCCGGCTGCTCGTCCGACCCGCGCGCTTCCGCCTGGCTGAACCTTCCCTTGGGAAGCAACCTTTCGAGCGTGCGGACCAGCTGGTCGCCGGAGACGGGCGAGGGGCTGGGTGCGGCGGTGGCGGTGTGGCTGCCGGTGCCGACCGACGCCCCGTCCTGGTGCGCCGGCGATCCGCTGCCGGGCAGCAGCACCGCCCCGCCCACGCCGACGAGGGCGAGCGAGGCGACCCCGCCCACGACGGCGGCCCGCCGCCGCAGCAGCAGACGTCGCCGCCCCCGCAGCGCGCCGGCGGTGACGAGCGCGGCCCGGTCGGCCTCGAAGGTGTCGCCGGCCTGCCGCAGATCCGCCGAGAGCCGCTCCTCGAAGGGCTCGAGGGGATTGCCGTGCTGTTCGAAGGGCATGACGGACCACCGTTTCGCGAAAGGGACGAAGAAGTGAGTGAAGAGGACGGCTGCACAGGGCTGCACAGATGCCGTTCAGGGGCGGGCGTACTCGCCGAGGTCCTCGCCGAGCAGCTCCCGCAGCCGCCCCAGGGCCCGGACGCACCGCGTGCGCACGGCCGCCGAGCTGGCGTTCATGGCCTGGGCGGTCTCCTCGATGGAGCGGTCCTCCCAGTACCGCAGGACGACCACGGCCCGGTCCTTGGCGGGCAGCCGGGCCAGGGCCTGAAGCAGAGTCAGCCTGAGCGGCATGTCGCGGCCGTCGTCGGGCACGTCGGGCAGCACGTCGGTGGCGCGCTCGGTGCTGCTGCGCCTGCGCTGATGGGTGAGGAACGTACGCATGAGAACGGTCTGCGCGTACCCCGCCGGATTCCCCACACGGGACACACGCCGCCAACTGACGTACAGCCGCCCGAGGGTCTCCTGCACCAGATCCTCGGCCAGATGCGTGTCGCCGGCGGTCAGCAGACAGGCGGACCGGTACAGATGCCCGGCACGCACCGCAGCGAACTCCGCATACTCGTCCGCACGCGCCCGTCTCATCCACGTCCCCCTGCCCACCGCACCGTACCGGCGCCGGCGTTCGACTGTTCTCACTTCATTGACGCGGTGGGGCCGGGGAAATGTTTCACCGCAGGTGGTCTGCCCGCGGCAGTCGCACCCGCACGCAGGTGCGGCGCCGCACAGCCCGCGGCGCCGCACCGAAGCACATCGGTCAAAGGCCGCTACGGCAGCCCATGCACATGCGCCCCCACCGCACTCGACCACGAGCTGCCCGCAGCCGCGTCCCAGTTGGTCGACCACGTCATCGCACCCCGCAGGTCGGGATACGTCTTCGACGGCTTGAAGGAGCCGCAGTTCGTGCCGGCCGTCAGGCAGTCGAGGGCGTTGTTCACGACCGTCGGGGAGACGTAGCCGCTGCCCGCCGCGCTCGTCGAGGCCGGCAGGCCCAGGCCCACCTGGGACGGGGACAGGCCGCCCTGCAGTTGGATGCAGGCCAGGGCGGTGAGGAAGTCGACCGAGCCCTGGGAGTAGACCTTGCCGTCGCAGCCCAGCATCGAACCGCTGTTGTAGTACTGCATGTTGACGACCGTCAGGATGTCCTTCACATTCAGCGCCGTCTGGAAGTACGCGTTCGACGTCGACTGCATGTCGATCGTCTGCGGGGCCATGGTGATGATCAGGGACGAGCCCGCCTTCGCGGACAGGGAGCGCAGGGCCTGGGACATGTACGTCGCGTTCAGGCCGTTCTCCAGGTCGATGTCGACGCCGTCGAAGCCGTACGTCTGCATCAGGGAGTACACGGAGTTCGCGAAGTTCGTCGCCGACGTCGAGTCGCTCACCGACACCGTGCCGTTCTGGCCGCCGACCGAGATGATCACCTTCTTGCCGGCCGCGTGCTTCGCTGCGATGTCCGCCTTGAACTGGTCCACCGTGTAGCCGCCGAGCCCCGCCGAGTCCAGGTTGAAGCTCACGGCGCCCGGCGTGGAGGTGGCGTCCGCGAAGGCCACGGCGATGATGTCGTACTGGGACGAGACGGCGGAGATCTTCTGGACCGTGGCGCCGTTGTTGAAGTTCTGCCAGTACCCGGTGACCGCGTGCTTGGGAAGCGCGGTGCCACCGCCGCCCCCGGAGGACGCGGTGGTCGTGCCCGTCACCGCCGTCGACTTCGCCGACTCGCCCGCCGAGTTGGTCGCCGTGACCTGGAAGGAGTACGACGTCGAGGCCGCAAGGCCGGTCACCGTCGCCGACGCGCCCGTCACCGCCGTCACCTTCGTGCCGTCCCGGTAGACGTTGTAGCCGGTCGCGCCCGAGACCGCGTTCCAGGCCAGGGAGACCGAGGAGGAGGTCGCACCCGACACCGAGAGACCGCTCGGCGTGGCGGGGACCGTCGGTGCCGGATCGCCGCCTCCGCCGCCGTCCGGGCCGTAGACCGACACGTCGTCCGCGTAGTACGCCGCCTGGCCGTACCAGCCGTGCGTGTACACCGTCACGGAGGTCGTGGCCGAGCCCGTGGTGAAGCTCGTCGTCAGCTGCTTCCAGGAGGACGAGTCCGGGGTCCAGGTGGACACGTCCGTGGTGCCCGTGCCGGTCACGCCCAGGAAGGCGTAGCCGCCCTGCACCCAGGCGCTCAGTGAGTACGTCGCGTTCGGCTTCACCGCCACCGTCTGGCTGCACCGGGCGTCGTCCTGCCCGGCCGGGGTGGCCTTGAGCGCGGCCGCGCCGCCGTGCACGGGGGAGGAGACCGTCGTACCGCTGCCCGCGGAACAGGTCCAGTTGGTCAGGCCGGACTCGAAGCCGGCGTTCCTGACGTTGTTGACGTCCGCTGCGGACGCCTGGCCCGTGCCCGCGAAGGTGAGGGCGAGGGCGGCGGTGACGGCTCCTGACCAGAGCCGTGCTGTCGACAGCCGTGCCGTACGTCGTGCCGTGGATCGTCTCTGTGGGGACATGACAATAAGTTGGTCCAGACCAATTCACCTGTCAAGAGGTCCAGACCAAATGGGCCGCAGGCTCGCTCGGGGATCGGCGAGATGCTCGAACCTGCCCCGTTTTGACTCAACTTGTGAAACGCCAGTTGCTCATCAGCTACACAAACGCTGTTCTCCGGCCACAGAGGCGTGGATACAGTGCTGAGGTAGTCACGGAGTGAAGTCACCTCGGTGTCCCGGAGTTACGCGCCGGTTCGCCGACGGGCGTACCACGGGGAGCTGCGCGTGCCAACTGCCATCGCCGTGACCAGTGCCGACATGGCGCTGCCACCGCAGGACGAGCGGACCCTGCCCGCCGTCGTGCTCCAGGACCTGGACAAGCAGCCGCTGGGGCAGGCGCTGGCGGGTGTGCAGAGTCTGATCGACCAGCACGGGCATCTGATCGTGGTCTGTTCACAGGCGGTCTCCGCGGAGACGGGCCGGCGGCTGCACACGATCCGCTCCCTGCTGGAGACCGACCGTATCGCCCTGTTCCGCCCCGCTCTGCCCCCGCTCGGACTGGCCGTCCTGGCCCGCCAGTTGAGGCAGCTGGCCTCCTGCGACCTCAGCCCCGGCGTACTCGCCTCCGCCGGCCGCCTCCTCACCCACTACATCCACGCCGGAGCACTGCTCGGCTCGGTCGCCCGCCTCGACCGCGTCCACGTCGGACTGAAGCAGCACGCCAAGTCCTGGGTGCCTGGCCAGCACTTCGCCGTACTCGCCCACCCCGAGCCGCAGCTGGTGAAGCTCGCCCCCGGGGCCGCCCTGCCGGGGCCGGAGTTCGGCACCTCGATGCTGGTCGCGAAGGGGCAGTTGCAGTCGGACTGGGTCACCGCGAGCCTCGTACCGCAGTGGAACGCCCAGGGCCTGCGGGAAGCGGTGCTGCCCGCCGAGTCCGCGCTCTGGTGGGGGACCGGCAAGCTGATCGAGTTCGCCGCCTTCCTGCCCGACCTGCCCGTGCTGTACCAGCTGGTCACGTCCGTACGGCAGGGCTCCTGCCACTGGTGCGGCATCGACGTCATCGGTGACCGCTGTGTCTTCTGCTCCGCCGGCCCGCCGCCCATCCTGGAGAACCAGAACCAGCTCCCCGCGGGGAGAGGCTCCTGAACCGCCGACCGGACCCACCGCAGACGCACCGCCCGCACCATCCCGTCCGCTCGACCCTTATCCCCCAATGAGGTTGTACGGTTCATGAACTCCCGTCAGCGCCGTGGCGTGCTACTCCTGCTTCTGTCGGTCGTCTGCGCCCTCGGCGCGTTCGTCGGCGTCCTGTCCGTCATCAGTGACGTGAAGTCCCAGGTCGGGCCCAAGGTGACGGCGTACGAGGTCAAGAGCGACATCAAGCCCTACGCGAGCCTGCGCGCGGACCAGTTCGAGAAGACCGAGATGCCCAAGCGCTGGCTGTCGGCGAACGCGGTCACCGATCTCGCCGGTATCCGCGGGAAGGTCGCCGTGACGAGCCTGAAGAAGGGCTCCCTGCTGCAGAGCGACATGATCGCCGATCAGCCCGCCCTGCAGCCCGGGCAGCAGGAGGTCGCCATCATGATCGATGCGGCGACCGGCGTCGCCGGCAAGATAACGCCGGATTCCAAGGTCAACGTCTACGCCACCTTCGAGGGACAGAAGGAGGGTGACCCCGACCTGTCCAAGATCATCGTAACGAACGCCAGGGTGCTCGACGTCGGTGACCTCACCTCGCTCCAGCCCGACGCCGACAACCGCACCGGCCAGCCCACCAAGGCCGTCCCCATCACCTTCGCGCTCTCCGCGCTCGACGCCCAGCGCCTGACGTACGCGGAGTCCTTCGCCAAGCGGGTCCGGCTCGCGCTGGTCGCGCCGGGCGAGACCGGCACCATCCCCGGGCAGGACCGCACGTACCAACTCGCCAAGGACAAGTGAGAGGCCCCCATGCCCACGAGGATCCTCCCGGCAGTCGGTGACGTGGACGCGGTCCGGTCCATCACGACATTGCTCAGCCAGCTCCCGGACGCCGAACCGGTGACCCCGGTCGTCGACTCGACCCAGCTCGTCGACACCCTCGCGCGCCTCGCCGCCGAGTCCGTCGACGAGCTGCCCGAGGTCGTGGTGGTGCACGAACGGATCGGCCCGGTCCCGGCACTGGAGCTCATCCGCGAGGTGGCCCTGCGCTTTCCCGCGGTCGGGGTCATCCTGGTCACCTCGGACGCGAGCCCCGGCCTCTTCCAGGCGGCGATGGACTACGGCGCGCGCGGCCTGGTGGCGCTCCCTCTCAGCTACGAGGAACTGGCCAGCCGCGTCCAGGCGGTCGCGCAGTGGTCGGTGGGTGTACGGCGCCATCTCGGCTCCGGCGGCGACGTCTTCACCGGCGTCGGCGGCACCGTCGTCACGGTGAGCGGCGCGAAGGGCGGCGTGGGCGCGACCCTGACCGCCATCCAACTCGCGCTCGCGGCACAGGCCTCGGGGCGCAGCACCGCACTGGTGGACATGGACCTGCAGACCGGGGACGTGGCCTCGTACCTGGACGTCCAGTTCCGCCGGTCGGTCGTGGACCTGGCGGCGATCACCGACATCTCCCCGCGGGTGCTCGCGGACGCGGTCTTCCGCCACGACACCGGCCTCGCGCTGCTGCTCGCCCCGGGAGAGGGCGAACGCGGCGAGGAGGTGACCGACCGGGCGGCCCGGCAGATCGTCAGCGCCCTGCGCTCCCGCTACGAGGTGGTCGTCATCGACTGCGGCGCCCAGCTCGGCGGGGCGGGAGCGGCCGCGGTGGAGATGGCCGACACCGCCCTGCTGGTCACCACCCCGGACGTGGTCGCGGTTCGCGGCGCCAAGCGGACCGTGCGGATGTGGGACCGGTTGCAGATCCGCAAGGCGGAGGAGACGACGGTGGTCGTCAACCGGCACTCGCGCGGTACGGAGATCCAGCCGCCGCTGATCCAGAAGATCACCGGCACGGCGGTCGCCGGGACCGCGATCCCCGCCAACTTCAAGGAGTTGCAGGGGGCGGTGGACGCGGGCCGGGTCCACGAGCTGGACAGCAGGGGCGCGGTGAAGCAGGCGCTGTGGGCGCTGGCGGGGGAGCTGGGGCTGGTCAAGGCGGTCGAGGGGGCGCAGCGGGGTGGGCGGTTCCGGGGGGACCGCGGGTCGGTGAGTTTCCGGCGGCGTCGGGAGGGTGGGGGCTAGGGATGCGGCTGGCGCTGCGCGCAGGCGGGGACAGGGGCCAGGTCACCGTCGAGTTCCTGGGCATGATGCCGACGATCATCATCACGCTGGTGGTGCTGTGGCAGCTCGTGCTGGTGGGATACACGTACACCCTCGCGGGGAATGCTGCGGACGAGGCCGTGCGGGCGGGGACCGCGGCGGAGGGTGACTGGCAGGGGGTGTGCGCGCAGAAGGGGAAGGAGAAGCTGCCGGACGCATGGCAGGGCGGCGCCACCGTCACTTGCAATCCGGGAGCACCCGGCTATGTCACGGCCGATGTCACGCTCACGGTCCCCCTCCTCTTCCCGGGCACGTTCGGTATCCCGTTCCACGTGAAGGGACACGCGGGCGCGGTCAAGGAGGCGACGCACTGAGATGTCGTACGACCGCAAAGACCGCGACCGCGGACAGGTCGCCATCGAATACCTGGGGTTCCTGCCCATTCTGCTGATCGTCGGCATGGCGGTCGTGCAGCTGGGTCTGATCGCCTACGCCGCTCAGCAGGCGGGTACGGCGGCCCGGGCCGGGGCGCGGGCCGCCTCTCTGGAACCGGGGACCGGCCAGCAGGGCTGCACGAACGCGATCAGCAACGGGCTGTCGGTCACCTGCGACGAAGCGCCGAACGGCGACACGGTCACCGTCACCGCCACCGTCAAGATCCCGTCGATCGTCCCCGGCTGGGACTTCGACCCCGCCAGGAAGACCGCGACCATGCCGCTCGACTCGACCGACCCGACCACCGGCTGACGCGGGAACAAGGAGCACCGACGATGAGCCTGCGCGCACGCATCAACACCCCCGAGGAGAACGGCCACCGGGGCGAGGACGGCCACCTGGTCGCCTCCTACCGGGCCAAGCTCCTGGAGGAGATCGACCTCGCGGAGATGAGCGCGCTGGCCGCGGCCGAGCGCCGCGCCCGCCTTGAGCGGGTGCTCGGGCACATCATCAGCCGTGAGGGCCCGGTGCTGTCCACGGTCGAGCGCTCGCAGCTGATCCGCAGGGTGGTGGACGAGGCCCTGGGCCTCGGCATCCTGGAACCGCTGCTCGAAGACGCGTCGATCACGGAGATCATGGTGAACGGCCCGGACGCGATCTTCGTCGAACGGGGCGGCCGGGTGGAGCAGTTGCCCCTGCGCTTCCCCTCCCACGACCAGCTGATGCAGACGATCGAGCGGATCGTCTCGACGGTCAACCGGCGGGTGGACGAGTCGAACCCCATGGTCGACGCCCGCCTTCCGTCCGGCGAGCGAGTGAACGTGATCATCCCGCCGCTCTCCCTCACGGGCGCCACCCTCACCATCCGCCGCTTCCCGCGTTCCTTCACGCTCCAGGAGATGATCGGCTTCGGCTCGCTGGACGAGCCCATCCTGTATCTGCTGGCCGGACTGGTGCAGGCGAAGTCGAACGTGATCGTGTCGGGCGCGACGGGCACGGGCAAGACGACGCTGCTGAACGCGCTGTCGGGCCTGATCCCCGAGAGCGAGCGCATCATCACCATCGAGGACTCGGCCGAACTCCAGCTCCAGCAGGGACATGTGATCCGGCTGGAGTCCCGCCCCCCGAACGTCGAGGGCAAGGGCCGGGTCACCATCCGCGACCTGGTGCGCAACTCCCTGCGGATGCGCCCCGACCGCATCGTCGTCGGTGAGGTCCGCGGCGGCGAGTCCCTCGACATGCTCCAGGCGATGTCGACCGGCCACGACGGATCCCTGGCCACCGTGCACGCGAACAGCGCCGAGGACGCGCTGATGCGACTGAAGACCCTGGCATCGATGTCCGAGGTCGAGGTCCCCTTCGAGGCGCTGCACGACCAGATCAACAGCGCCATCGACGTGATCATCCAGCTCACCCGCTTCGCCGACGGCGCCCGCCGCATCACCGAGATCGCGATCCTCGACAGCCACGGCAGCGAGCCGTACCGCCTGGCCACGGTGGCCCGGTTCAACGCACAGCCGATGGCCCCCGACGGCCGAATCTACGGCGCCTTCGAGTACTTCCCGCTTCCACGCCGCACCGCGGACCGCCTCTACATGGCGAGCCAGCCCGTCCCCCAGGCGTTCGGCGTCGCCGAGTCCGCAGCACAGCTCGCCGTCCGAGAAGCCAGGTAGGAACCGTCCCGATGGAACCCAGGTAGGAACAGCCCGATGGATCTGCACACCCTAGTCCTGCTCACCACCGGCATCACCCTGCTGACCTGCGTCCTCGCGGTCATCGGCCTGCACTCCTACGCCACCGGCAGGGCCCAGCGCCAGGCACTCGTCGACCGCCTCTCGGCCGCCGGGCAGATACCGTCGGGCGGCCGCCGCCGGCGCTTTCGCAACCTGGACCGCCGACTGCGCCGTACGAAACCGGGCAAGAAGCTGGAACTGCGGCTGGCGGCGACGGGCCTGGACATCACTCCGGGCGAGTTCTTCGTCTACATGCTGGCGACGGTGGCGGGCCTGTGGCTCGTCGGCCAGGCGTCCCTGGCACCCTTCTTCGGCCCGCTGGCCGGTCTGCTGGGCATCTGGGTGGCGCTGCAGTTCCTGAACTGGCAGCGGCAGAAGCGGATCGAGAAGTTCATCAACCAACTGCCGGAGCTGGCCCGGATCATGGCCAACGCCACCCAGGCCGGACTGGCCCTGCGCACCGCGATCGGGATGGCGGCGGAGGAACTGGAGGCGCCGGCCGGGGAGGAACTCGCCAAGGTCGCCAACCAGTTGGCGCTCGGCGCGTCCATGGACGACGCGCTGGGCGAACTGGCCGAGCGGCTGCCGTCACGCGAGCTGGTCGTCCTGGTGACGACGCTGGTGCTGTCGAACCGCGCGGGCGGGCAGGTGGTCACCGCCCTGCGCAACCTCACGGACACGCTGGAGGAGCGCAAGGAGACGCGGCGCGAGGTCCGCACCCAGCTCTCCCAGGTCAACATGACCTCGTACGCCGTCCCCGTGCTCGGCGTGGGCTCCCTGTTCCTCATGAACGGCGTCAAGCACGGCGCCCTGGACCGTATGACGGGCTCCTCGCTCGGCCAAGCGGCCGTGATCATCGCCTTCGCGCTCTACGCGGTCGGCTTCATCCTCATCCGCCGCCTGTCCCGCATCGACGTCTGAGACGCCCGAGCGTACGAGAACTCTGGAGGGAGGACGACCATGGGACTGGGACTTCTGCTGGCACTGGTGATGGGCCTCAGCGTCTGGGGCGTCTTCGCCGGCATCCGCATGTACCGCGCGGACGCCAAGCTGCCCGGCGACCTGGTGCTCGCCCTGGAGGTGGGCTCGACCCGCACCGGCGCGGTCGACTCGCTCATCGACCGGCTCGGCATGCGGTACGCGCCCGCGGTCCTGCGCCTGATGGGCCCGAAGCTGGTCGCCAAGTACCGCCGCAAGATCGACCTCGCGGGCAACCCCGGCGGCCTGACCATCGACCGCTACGCGGCCCGCCGGGCGGTCTACGGCTTCCTGGGCGGCGTGGGCGGACTGGTGTTCCTGATGAAGGGCAACTTCATCCTGGCCCTGGTCCTGTTCGCCTTCGGGGCGTTCTGGACGGAGGTCGGCATCTGGTCGGCGATCCGCATCCGCAAGGACGTCATCGAGCGCACCCTGCCGGACTTCCTCGACGTGCTCGCCGTCGTGGTGAGCGCGGGCCTCGGCTTCCGCCAGGCCCTGGACCGGGTGGCCTCGAAGTACGAGGGCCCCTGGGCGGACGAACTGCGCATCACGCTCCGCCAGATGGACCTCGGCATGAGCCGCCGCCAGGCCTTCGCGGAGCTGCGCCGCCGCAACGACTCCGAACAGGTCGCGATGTTCGTGACGGCGCTGCAGCAGGGCGAGGAACTGGGCGCCCCCATCGTCGACACCCTCGTGGCCCTGGCGAAGGACATGCGCCGCACGGACGCGCAGAACGCCCGCCGCAAGGCGGCCCGCGCGGTCCCCAAGGCCACCATGATGATCACCACCTTCATGGTCCCGGCCACGATGCTCCTCCTCGGCGCCGGCCTGATCCTCGGCTCCGGCACCGACTTCGGCTCACTCACGGGCAAGTAGGGACGGGGCGACGAGGACGATGGCTACGACAGAGGAACGATCGGGCCGCCGGGAACGCACACGGCTGCTACGACGACGCCCGAAGCCCCGGGAGATCACGACCCCACCGGCGGCCAGGGTCCTGCCACCCCACGCCCATCTGCCTGCCGTGCCCGCGCAACCGCACACCCGGAGCCCCGAAGTCGCCGATGGCGGTCGACCCCCACAGGGGCCGCTTGCCCTCGACGACGAAAGCAGTACGGGTGGTGCGGGCGGTGCGGGTGGCCCGAGCCTGGACGAAGGCCGGGTGCCCACCCAAGCACCCGCTCCGGAACCCGCACCCGGCGACATCGCCCTCCCCCTCCAGGTCAACGCCCTCCAGGCCATGTGCCGCCAGGTGTTCGGCTTCCGCCTCGCCATGATCGCGCTGGCGGCCCCCGCCGCCCTCCTCCACGCGGCGCCGGGCCTGGCCACCCGCCTGGTGGGCGCGGCGGTCGTGGTCACCTTCATGGGCTCCTACGTCCTCTTCAGGGACTGGGAGCGCTTCGGCCCCCTGCTCCTGAGGCACCCCACGCTCCTCGCCGTGGACATGCTCCTCGGCTCGCTGCTCCTGATCTCCGCGGGCCCGGACACCCCCCTCGCGTACGTCAGCGTCTGCACCCCGCTCCTGGCCGGCATCGTCTACGGCTGGCGAGGAGCCGCGGTCTTCGCCTCGCTCCAGTCCCTGATCCTCTTCTTCGTGCACGCGGCGGCGCGGGACCTGCACTCCGGCCGCCCCGCGGAGACCCTGCTCCTGCCCGGCCTGTGCGTGATCGCGGGCGCGGTCGGCTCGGCCCTGCGCAACCTCATGTTCCGCTTCGGCGCCGCGACGCAGGCCCTGACCACGGTGCGGGCCCGGCTGGCGGTGACGGAGGCGGTCGGCGCCGAACGAGCCCGTCTGGCCAGGGAGATGCACGACTCCGTGGCGAAGACCCTCCACGGCGTGGCCCTGGCCGCGGACAGCCTGGCAGCCTCGGCGGGCAGCCCCCACCTGGACCCGAAGCTGGTCAAGGAACAAGCCGAACTGGTCGCCCGCTCGGCCCGCCGAGCCGCCGCCGAATCCCGCGAGCTGCTGGCGGACCTGCGCCGCGAATCCGACCCGGACCACGCGATCGACGTCCTGGTCGAACTGGCCGCCCGCACCCGCGACTTCACCACCCGCACGGGCGTCCCCGCCGCCTACCGCTCCACCGGCGACGAGGCCGTCCCGCCCATGCCACCGGCCGTGGCCCGCCAACTCCTCACCATCGCCTCGGAGGCCATGGAGAACGCCCACCGCCACGCGGCCCCGACCCGCGTGGACGTACAGGCTGGTGTCCACGGCGGCCTCCTCCGCATCAGTGTCCACGACGACGGCCCCGGTCTGCCCTCCGGCACCACCCTCGGACAACTGCGCAGGGCAGGTCACTTCGGCCTGGTCGGCATGGTCGAGCGCGCGGAATCGGTGGGCGCCCGCATCCGCATCGGCCGCGGCGCCCACACCAAGGGCACGGAGGTCTGCCTGGAACTCCCCTTGGCGGCCGTGACGACATGAACGTCCCCCACGACACGAGAGGAGGCTGCCCCATGCCGGATCCCGCGACTCCCCGCACCGGTCCCCAGCAGCCGCCACCGCAGAACCCGTTCGAGGCCGTCCCCTCGCCCGCCCCGCTGAAGGTCGTGGTGGCGGACGACAACCCGGTCGTCCGGGCAGGCCTGACGGCCCTCCTCTCCGGCCGTGCGGACATCACCGTGGTGGCGGAAGCGGCGGACGGCCGCCAGGCCTACGAAGCGGCACTCCAACACCAGCCGGACGTCATCCTCCTGGACGTCCGTATGCCCGGCGTGGACGGCATCTCGGCGCTCCCCCACCTCGTACAGATCGCCCCGGTCGTGATGCTCACGTACAGCAGGGAGTCGGAGATCGTCCAGGAGGCCCTGCGCAGGGGCGCAGGAGGCTATCTGGTCCACGGCGAGTTCACCGCGGACCAACTGGTCGCGGCGGTATGGGACATCAAGGAGGGCAGGGCCCACTTCACTCCGACGGCAGCCGGGGCGCTGCTGGCGCAACTGCGTGAGAGCCAGGGAGGCCCTCCGCTCCCAGAAGGCCTGGGTAGTGCAACTGCATACGAAAATGAACACCGCGCACATTCGCGTGCGACTACTCAACACCCCGCTTCACCAGCGGCTTTTAAAGCGCCCCCGACCCCGACCTTCACTATTTCTTCAGAAAACCTTTCGCAGGTGCAACCGGATGTGGGACAGTACAGGGCAAGGTTCCAACTGAGCACGAGGGAGGCGGAGATCATGGAGCTCATCGCGTCCGGGATGAACAACCGGCAGATCGCCGCCACCTGCTTCATCAGCGAGAAGACGGTCAAGAACCACATCAACCGCATCTTCGCGAAACTCCACAGCACCAGCCGCGCGGAAGCGGCCGCCAAATGGCTCGGCACGGCGCCCGGTTCGGGCCGAGGGGTGGGGTGAGCCGAGATGAGGGCAGGGGGGAACGGGCGGTACCGAGCTCGCGGCCGGTCCTCGCTCTGGGCCCATGATTGGGCCCTGGGACCCTTCGGCGGAAGGGGAGTTGCACCGTACGGTTCTCGTGCCGACAGCGGCACGGAGATCCGACCCGGAGGGGAACACCATGAGCAACTGGATCAACACCACCGTCACGTACCTCCAGTCACGCGCCGCCCGCAACGACAAGGGTCAGACGGCGGTGGAGTATCTGGGGATCATCGCGGTGGTTGTGGCGATCGTGTTGGCCATTACGGGGACGGACATCGGGCAGACGATCTTCAACGCGATCACCGACAAGATCACCGAGGTTACCGGCGGTTGATGAGGCCCCACAGGTACGACGACGCAGGGCAGGCCTTCCCCATCTACATCACGGTGGTGGCGGGTCTGCTCTTTCTCGCGTTCGCGTACCTTGCGGTCGGCCAGGCCGCGGCAACGCGGAACGGAGCACAGACGGCAGCCGATGCGGCAGCTCTCGCTGCGGCGCAGGACTCCCGGAATCAACTCGCGGGCAAGTGGGTGAAGGACGTACTCGACCCCACGAAGTGGCAGGACATCTTCGACGGCAACGTGCAGGGGCTCGAGCCTTCGTGCTGGCGCGCGTCCGAGCTCGCCACGCAGAACGGGGCCCATGTCGAGCAGTGTGCGGCGACTCTGACGGGCCCATTGGGCTTCACGGTCGCGGTCAAGACCGACAAGCCGGTCGGAGACACGATCGTCCCCGGTACGGAGAACACGTACGCAAAGGCCTCCGCCACGGCTGTGATCGAGCCCCTCTGCACGTTCGAGCTTCCGACCGAGGGTGCCGGGGCCGACGTACTGCCGCAGCTCACCTGCAAGGACAACAGGATTTGGGACCTGAACCCGGACGACCCCGCCGGCCTGCCGGGTCCCGAGGACCTCTTCTCCGTCCATCTGGCCGACTGACAAGCGAACGACGAGTGATGAAGGAAGCGGAGTCATGAGCATTCGGTTCACTGCGAAGGCCCGTAGGGGGACGGTCGCGTTGGCCCTTGCGGCGGGTCTGGCCCTCGGGGTGGCCGGTTGCGGCAACGGTGGTGGCGGCGACGACAAGAAGCCGGACACGTCGGCGTCCGCCTCCAAGGGCAGTGGTTCAAACGCGAGTGCTCAGGAAGGGCAGTCGGACGAGCCCTTGGCCGAATTGAAGGGCCCGGACGGCCTGCTGCTTCAGCTCGCCTCGGCCAAGCGGGACTCGGGCGGATTCGTCACAGTCAACGGAGTCCTGAAGAACGACAGCGGCAAGACCCTCACCCTTCCCGCGCAACTGAGCGGCAACGAAACCGAGATCATCAGGAATGGCCGATCGCTCGGTGGAGCCACGTTGGTGGATTCCAAGGGGAAGAAGCGCTACTACGTCCTGCGCGACACGGATGGCCGTCCGCTGACGACGACAGGCATCACCTCCGTCAAGTCGGGCGAAACCGTGCCCGTGTTCATGCAGTTCCCCTCCCCGCCCACGGACACGACCCAAGTTTCCTTCCAGCTGCCCATGTTCGCTCCCGCCGACATCGCGATCTCTGGGTGAGGCCGGCCATGACCGTCACCCACACGCCATCGCGAGCGGGCGCGCCCCGCCTCGCCCTCACCGCCGCCTCCTTGCTGGTCGCCACCAACCTCTTCGGCGCCGCAACGGCCCACGCCGACGACACCCCAAGCGTCCCGCCCGGCACCGAACCAACCGCCTCGGCCCCGGTCAAAGTCGATCCCAACGACCCCGACCTCAAGCTCCCCGAGGGCGCCACGCTCGCCGCCCCCAAAGTCCTGGACATCAAGTCCGTCGTAGAGGACCAGGGCGGCGAGGAACGCCGCGAAGACACCAATAGCGACGTGACGTTCGCGCTCCAGGCCGAGGTCCTGTTCAGCAAGGACAGCGCGAAGCTGAGCGACGAGTCGAAGTCCCGTATCGCGGCGATCGCGGACGAGATCAAGAAGCAGAACGCGACGAAGGTCCGCGTCTTCGGCTTCACGGACAACCTGGGCTCGGCGGCCCACGGCGACGTCCTCTCCCGGCAGCGCGCCAACGCCGTACAGGACGTCCTGGACCAGGAACTGCACGACCCGAACATCACCTTCGAGGTGCGCGGCTACGGGGAGCAGTACCCGATCGCGGACAACTCGACGGAGGCGGGCCGGAGGAAGAACCGACGGGTGGAGGTCACGTTCCCGCGCACCGAGGGCGGCAACTGACGCAGACCGCTCGTCCCGTCAGCCGTCAGCCGTCAGCCGGCGCAACCGCAGACCGTGCCCGGCACGTCGTCTGATCATGACGACTTCCCGGACACTGCTGCGAACAGCGAGCCTGGACGACCTGGACCGGATCACCGACCTGCACACGCAGGCACGCATCGCCTACTACCAGGCGGGCGGGTTCTCGGAGCCGGATCTTGCCTCTCCCGAGGGACGTTCCCGTCGCCGGGACATGTGGATGCACGCCCTCGAGGACGACACCAGGACGGTGCTGTGCGCCGCGCGCGGCGACGAGACCGTAGGCATCCTGGCCATGGGCCCGCCCCTGGACGCTGACATGGACCCCGGCGCTACCGCCCAGCTGTACCAGATCCATGTCTGCCCCGGGAGCTGGGGACAGGGGATCGGCACCCTGCTGCACGCGGCCTTCGTGCGGCAGCTTCGCGATGCGTCCCGCACGACCGGCGTGCTGGAAGCATGGGAGCGCAACAGCCGGGCCCAGGCCTTCTACGCCCGGCACGGGTGGAAGCCCGACGGGCATCATAGGCCCGGTCCGGGTGACGCGAACTATGTGCGCCTGCGCCTCGAGTTGAGTCCTCGGTCCGAGCACCTGAGCCGGGGCCTCTGACGCCGGGGGAGAAGGTGCTACAGCAAGTGATCGACTTTGCCTGCCCTGATCTCCAGGCCCTGCCGTCCGTTCTCCCTGGCGGGCATGTTCATGGGGGCGAATGTTGCGCACCCAATCGGATCGCCACCGGCGCCATCGATCCGCCTAGAGCAAAGGCAAGTTAATCGTTGTAGTCATCGACTGGCCGAACTGACATGATGTTCGCGTTAGCAACGTACTTGCTTTGGGGGAGCGGGGGCTTGCGTGACCGTACTCATGGTGGCCGCGGCCATGTACGGGGTCGTCCAGCTGTTCGTGCTGTCGTATCCGACGCGCTCGGTGCGCCTTGCCACGGTGCTGCTGGCGCTCATCGTGGGTGTCTATGTCTGCGGAACGGTCGTGGCCCTGCTGGAACTGACGTACACCAGGGTGATTGCCGATCGGACCGGCCAGTCCCTGATCGACGTCGTCAACACCACGTCTTACACCACGGCTCCTTGGGTGGAGGAACTGGTAAAGGCCCTGCCGTTGTTGGCTGTGGGGCTGCATGCCAAGGTACGGCGGCAGTGGGGCTTGGCAGACTTCACCGTGCTGGGAGCCGGGCTGGGTGCTGGATTCGGTCTGCTGGAAGCGCTGCTGCGTTACTCCCTGGACGCGGATCGGGCGTTTGCACGTCACGGCGGCTGGATCGTCCCGGACAGCCTCTCCCCGCCGTACATCCCCGGCCCGAGCCAGGTGCTCACCTCCTGGCTGCCCGCCCCGGCTGCGTCGCTGAACCTCGGGCAGACCGGTGACATCTCCGTCCCCACCTTCAATCACCTGGCGTGGACAGCCTTGGTGGGACTGGGAGTCGGCCTTCTGTGGCGGGCAAAGGGTTGGATGAAGCCGCTGGCGTTGGTGCCGCTCGCCGTGTCCGTGGCGCATCACACCCTGAACAACTATGTCGTCCAGCACCCGGTCGACCGGCAGGCCAAGCGGTGGCTGGAGCACCTGGACGGCACGCTGTGGCTCGTCCCTCTGGTGGCACTGCTCCTGGCGATGGCCGCGGACTGGATCTGGCTGCGTCGGGGAAAGCGGCGAATACCTGGTTTGTTGCTGTCGGCGGAGCGGGCGGACGGGGACACCGCTGCCGTGCTGATCCGTTACGCAAGCCGACGCCTCCCGTGGACCCTCCTGATCGCACTGCGCTTCGTACGCTTACGGCGAGCCCTCTGCTACGCGGCGGCAGTCACCCCGGCCTCTGCCCTCGAGCCGGTACGCGTGGCAGTGGCCGACGTCGCCACGCGGATCGATGCCACTGACCATGAACCGGCTTGGCGTACGGCCGACATACGCACCCATGTGAGAGCGGCCAGAGCGGCTGGGGGCGGCCGCAGGCGGCTTGTGCTGCTGATCCCATGCCTCCTGTTGCTCCCGTCTGTCCTCTTCCTCTGCGTCGGCTCGTTCAAGTCGACGGCCCGACTCCAGCACTACTTCACGACCGGTGGCGGACCGAAGGTGCTGCTGGCTTTCGCGATGGCCGCCCTGGTGTGGATCCTCTGGCAGGTGGCGATCCTGCTGCGCACTTGGCGGCAGGCCACCGCCCATCCGCTGGGCGAGCAACTCGCCACCCACCGCTTGCGATTCGCTTCGGCGCTGGCCTCCGCGACGATCGGAGCGCTCTTGCTCTGGCGCAGCGCGGGGCCGGCCGGCCCCGACGGGCGGGTCGTTCCTGCGGCCCACCTGCTCGACGCCCTGAACCACTTCCTCGTCTACCTGGGCTTCGCCCTGCTTCTTCTCTCCCTGCTCGCGCTCTTTCCGCCGGGAGCCGGGTTGGCGCTTGCCGGTGTCTCCGCGTGGGGCGAAGGCGCCTTGGGAGCTGTGCTTGCTGCGCGGCTCGGCGCGGCGGGAATCGCCTTGATGGCTGCCGGGGCGGTCGGCGGAGGGCCGGGTGGCGCAGGCGGCGGCACCGGGCAATCGCCGGGCACCTCTCCTGCCAAGCAGGCTCCGACTGCTTCCGGCGACGCGATCGGAGGACAGCGGACGGCATCCGGTATCGCAAAATGGGCGCGCGAGCAGGGGTGGACCGAAACACAGACGGAGAACGGCCCGCCGAAGTTCGTCGATGAGAACGGGATAGTCCGTGTGACGCTCAAGCAGGGGAGCAGCCGTGCGCCGGGCAGCGGCATGCCGCATGTGGAAATCAGGAATGCCCAAGGGGAGAGAATTGACCCGAACGGGAATCTCGTCACAAGGAAGAGTCCGGGTAACCACACACCGATCACATGGGATCTGCCATGAACGCCAAAAAGGTCGACTATGCACAGTTGGATGGATTTGCGAACTTCTATCTGGAGGACAGTTTTGTTTTGGAGGTCAAAGCTACTCCGGGATCCTTGGTTCTTGAGGCGGAACTGGTTCTCACTCCCCAGCACCCCGCATATCACCCGCCTGTCCCCGGTGAGCAGCACTGTTACGCGCGGGCGACGATCGAATTCCCGAAGGTGCGCAATCTGATGTGGGCCGATCAGGGAACACCTCCGGCCGTGGACGCCTCGGGGGCCAAGGACTTCGGGGGTATCGATGCGCTCTTCTGGAATGGTTCGGTTTTTCATGTGGAGGGAGACTGGGGAGCGATTGATGTGGCCTCGGCTCCACCTGTCGTCAGGCTGTTCCCCGAACTGTGAGCGAGTGCCAAGGAAACGGAGTAGGCATACTCCGTGCGGTTTCTCGTCGCCACCGTGCAGCGGCGTGGAGCTCACATCACCACGGCACCACCCCCGCGTCCTCGAAGAACCCGCCCGTCGGGCCGTCGTCCGGCAGGGTCGCCAGGTGGATGGCGATGGCCGCGCCCTGTTCCGGGGTGCGTACGCCGCGGAAGCCGTTGAGGTCGGTGGCGCAGTAGCCGGGGCAGGCGGCGTTGATCAGGATGTTCGTGTCGTGCAGCTCCCTGGCGTACTGGACGGTGACGGCGTTGAGGAAGGTCTTCGAGGGCGAGTAGGCAGCCGCGATCGGGCCCGGTTCGCTGCCGGGAGTGGTCTGCCGGGTGAGGGAGCCGACGCTGCTGGACATGTTCACGATCCGCGGCGACGCCGACCGGCGCAGCAGCGGCAGCATCGCGTTGGTGACGCGGATGACGCCGATCACGTTGGTCTCCACGGCCGCCCGCACCGTGTCGGGGTCGACCGTGGTGGGCGTCTGCGGCATGCCGCCGGTGATCCCGGCGTTGTTGACGAGTACGTCGAGGCCTCCGGCGCGGTCCTCCAGCAGCTCGGCGGCCGCGGTCACGCTCGTGTCGTCGGTCACGTCGAGCGGGACGCCGAACGCGTCCACGCCGGCCGCATGCAGCTTCGCCACGGCGGCCTCGCACCGCTCCTCGTTCCGGGCGGCGACCCCGACCCTCCAGCCGAGGGCACCCAGCCCGGCCGCGATCTCGTAGCCGATTCCCTTGTTCGCGCCGGTCACCAGCGCGATCGTCTGTTCGCTCATACGGTCGATGCTGTCCCGGCCCGGCAGGGGCAGGCCAACACCAATCGGGTGCGGACCGATACCGCACGGGTATCGATCCCGGTCCCGGCCGGTAAAGTGGCGGCGTGGAGACGCGTGAACTGCGGTACTTCGTCGCCGTCGCCGAGGAGCTGCACTTCGGGAGGGCCGCACAGCGGCTGGGGATCGCACAGCCCCCGCTGTCGCGGACGATCCGCCAACTCGAACGGCGCCTCGGGGCGGTCCTGCTGGAACGCACCAGCCGCACGGTCACCCTGACCGAGGCCGGTTCGGTGCTCCTGCGGGAGGCCCGCGCGGCACTGGACGCGGTCGAGGCCGCCGAGCGGCGCACCCGCCGCGCCGCCCTCGCCGCGGGCGGCCAGGCCGACGTCGTCCTCGCCTCGAAGGCCGGCGCCTCCAGCGAGCTGCTGGCGAAGCTGCTCGACACCTACGCCGCCGAACCGGATGCGGCTCCCGTCGAGGTGGTCCTGTGCGGAATCGGCGAGCAGGAACGAATGCTGCGCGACGGCCGCGCGGACGTGGCCCTGCTGCACCTGCCGTTCGACGCGACCGCAGGCCTCGACACCGAGGAGCTCCGCACGGAACGACAGGTTGTGATCCTGCCGGCCGGACACCCTCTCACCACCCGGCCCCACGTGCAGATGGCCGACGTCGCCCAGTTGCCCGATCTGCCGATGCCGCGCTGGCCCGGCCGGGACGGCAAGTACCCCGACGGCCCCGGTCCGCAGGCCCGGGACCATGGGCAGCTGCTCCAGCTGATCGCGCTCGGCCGCGCTTGCTGGATCGCACCGGAGTCGAGCCAGGGCCGGCTGCGCGACGACCTCGCCGCCGTGCCGGTTCTGGACGCGCCGGCGGTCACCACGGTCATCGCCTGGCCACCGCACAGCCGTTCCCGGGCCGTCGCGGGCCTCGTCCGTACCGCGACACGTCTCTAGCGGAGACGGGAGCTTCTACGACCCGGCCCGGACCTCGGGAATCACCTCCACCCGCACCCCCACCCTCAGCCCCCACCCCGCCATCGCCCCGGCCTCCGACTCCAGCACATGCCGCGCCCGGGCCCGGAGCAGCCCCAACCGCCAGGGCTTCATGGTGACCACGGCGACGACCCTCAGGTCCCGGTCGAGGTGGGCGACGTCGATGGGCATCCGCATCCGGAACGTGTGCACGCTGTTGGCGGGGGAGAGGAGCATCGCCCCGTCGACCGAGTCCCGCCCCAACAACCCTTTCGTACGGGCCCGGTAGGAGGTGGCGATCTCCAGCGGAACAGCGACAGCGCCCGCCCCGCCGTCCCCCGTACGAACGATCAACTTCCCGTGCCCGTCCGCCCATTGCCGCCCCATCCCGAGGCCACCTCCCGCCGCCACCGTCCGCTGCCCGGACCGAACGTATCCGCTCCGCTCCGCACGGGAGTAGGCCCCCATGGGCCCGCAGACCCATGCCGCCCGGCCCGCGCCCGGCTAAGGTCCCGCCGTGCGCACACTCCTCACCCTCGTGGCGGCCCTGTGGGGCGCGGGAACGGGCCTGCTCCTGCCCCGCGCCGCCCACCGCTTCTCGGTCGACCCGGGCCGGCCGTGGAGCGACAGCTGCCCCGCAGGCCACCGGATCACGGGCGCCTTCGACGGCTGGCTGGGCAGAGCGCGGTGCCGACGAACCGAAGGGACAGGGCTGTGCGGTCCGTACGGCCCGCGCACGGTGGCCGTCTCCACGGCAACCGCCCTCGCCTGTACGGTCCTTGCCGCCGCGTCCGGCGCCCACCCCGAGACGGCGGTGTGGGTGCTCCTCACCCCCGTGGCGGTCCTGCTGACCCTCGTCGACCACCGGGTCCACCGCCTCCCCGACGTCCTGACGCTGCCGCTGGCCGCCGCGACCGCCGCTCTCCTGGGCGTCGCCGCCGCCCTCCCCTCCGCCACCGGATCCTGGCCCACGGCCCTCCTCGGCGGCCTGACCCTGGGCGCCGCCTATCTCGTCCTCTTCCTCGTCCACCCGTCCGGCATGGGCTTCGGCGACGTGAAACTCGCCCTCGCCCTGGGCACGGCCCTCGGCTGGTACGGCCGGCAGATCCTGCTGACGGGGGCTTTCGCGGGTCTTCTCTACGGCTCGGTGTACGGCCTCGGGATGGTCCTCGCACGCCGCGCGGGCCGCAAGTCGGCCATTCCGTTCGGCCCGTTCATGATCGGTGGGGCGTTCACGGGGCTGCTGCTCGGCGCATGCGCGGCCGCCTGACGGCGCGCACACCGCTCAGGTGGACCATCCGCGCGTACGGTGAGGACCACGACCGGCGCGGGACGGATCAGGAACAGACCAGGCGAGGTGGCCGATGGCGAAGATCGTGTGGACGATGGGCATCTCCCTCGACGGCTATACCGAGGGCCCCGACCACGACATCTCCTGGCACCGCGTCGACGACGAGCTCCACCAGCACATGAACGACACCATCCGGCAACTCGGCGGCCTGCTCAGCGGCCGTCGCACCTACGAGGCCATGGCCTCCTACTGGCCCACGGCGGACGCGGAACCCGGCGTCTCCGCCGTCACCGCCGAGTTCGCCGGGATCTGGCGGGACATCCCGAAGGCCGTGTACTCGCGGACGATCGAGCACGCCGGGTGGAAGACCACCGTCTTCCGGGACGTCGTCCCCGAGGAGGTCAGGGCGCTCAAGGAGCAGGCGGATGCGGATCTCTGGCTCGGCGGGGCCGAGATCGCCGAGGAGTTCCTGCGCCTCGGACTCATCGACGCGTACCGGGTGTACGTCCATCCCGCCCTGGTGGGGCACGGCACACGGCTCTTCCCGGAGGCCGACATCGCGGCCTCGCTCCGGCTCACCGACAGCCATGTCTTCGGCAACGGCGTCGTACTCCTGCAATACGAGCCGGACACCGACGGCGGCGGTGAATAAAGCAGTTGTCCGGTTCGTTTCCGCCCGGATAGGAAGAACGCATGACTGGACTCGGTGCCGTGTTCCGCCCCCAACTGCCTCCCGAGCGCCTGAGGGACGTCGCCCGCCTCGCGGACGAGAGCGGCCTCGAAGAGCTCTGGCTCTGGGAGGACTGTTTCCGGGAGGGCGGGATCTCCACCGCCGCTGCCGCCCTCGCCTGGACCGAGCGGCTGCGGGTGGGTGTCGGGCTGCTGCCGGTTCCGCTGCGCAACGTCGCCATCACCGCCATGGAGGCCGCCGCGCTGCACCGGATGTTCCCGGGGCGCGCCGTCGTCGCCGTCGGGCACGGGGTGCAGGACTGGATGGGGCAGGTCGGGGCGCGGGTCGAGTCGCCGGTCACACTGCTGCGTGAACACCTTGTCGCCCTGCGGGCCCTGCTGGGCGGGGAGCGGGTGACGACCGAGGGGCGCTACGTCCGGCTCGACGACGTCGCGCTCGACTGGCCGCCCGCCGGTCCCGTGCCCGTGCTGGCCGGCGCCACCGGGCCGCGTTCACTGCGGCTGTCCGGGGAGGCGGCCGACGGCACGATCCTCACCGCCTCGACCACGGCCGACGGCGTACGGCGGGCCCGCCGGCTCATCGACGAGGGCCGGGAGTCCACCGGTCGCACCGACCCGCACCAGGTGGTCGTGTACCTCCTCACCGCCACCGGCCCCGACGCCGCCGCCAGGCTCCGCGCCGAACTCGCCGACGAGGGCCTGGAGTCCGTCCCCGACCTCGGCGTCGCCGGAGACGCAGGCGCCGTCGCCAAGGCCGTACAGCGGCTGGCGGACGCAGGCGCCGACAGGGTGATCCTCCAGCCGACGGGCGACGAGCCCGACCCCGAGGGCTTCGTACGCTTCGCGGCACAAGAGGTCAGGCCCCTCGTCCCGTGAGCAGGGTGCGCAAAGTCCCCCACGGTCCGGCGGCGCCCCGATAGGGGCGCGGGGCTGCATCGATATGCGGCTCCGCCGCGTGGGCGCGACCAGCCACGACGGCGCCGCAGACAACCCCCAGACAGGACGGAACCCATGCCTCGCAGAGAAAACAACCGCTTCGAGGCCCTCCTCGCCGAAGGCACCGCCGTACCCACCGAAGGCTGGGACTTCTCCTGGTTCAAGGGCCGCGCCACGGAGCAGCGGCCCTCCTGGGGCTACGCCAACTCCCTGGCAGGCCGCCTCGCCACTGCCACAGCCGCGCTCGACATCCAGACCGGCGGAGGCGAGGTCCTGCACTTCGCCCTGAGCCGGGCCGAGAAGCCACCGATGCTCACCGCCGCGACCGAGGGCTGGCCGCCGAACGCCGCCAAGGCCACCGCCCTGCTCCGCCCGCACGGCACCGTGGTCGTCTCCGTGCCCGAGGACGCCCCGCTGCCCTTCGCGGACGGCGCCTTCGACCTCGTCAGCAGCCGGCACCCGGTGACCCCGCACTGGACGGAGATCGCCCGTGTCCTGGAGCCCGGCGGCACCTACTTCGCCCAGCACGTCGGCCCGAACAGCGTCTTCGAACTCGTCGAGTACTTCCTCGGCCCCCAGCCCGACGCATCCCGCAGCACCCGCCACCCCGACCACGAACGCGCCGGCGCCGAGGCCGCCGGCCTGGACGTCGCCGACCTGCGCGCCGAACGGCTCCGCGTCGAGTTCCACGACATCGCAGCCGTCGTCCACTTCCTGCGCAAGGTGATCTGGATGGTTCCGGACTTCACCGTCGAGGCGTACGAGGACCGGCTCCGCGCCCTGCACGAACAGATCGAGTCCGAGGGCCCCTTCGTCGCGCACAGCACCCGTCACCTGGTCGAGGCCCGCAAGCCGCACCGCCGATGAGCCCTATGCGTGCGCTCCCGCCGTCACCTCGCCGATCACCAACTCCGGCTCCGCCTCCAGCACTTCGCCGATCCGTTCCACCTGCTCGCCCAGCTCCCGCTCCTGCCGCGCCGTCAGCCGCCCGAGCGGCTCCACCGTGACGGTCGTACGACGTCCACGGCGCCGCTGGTGCCACACCCCCGCCACCACGCCGTCCACCAGCAGCACCGGGTAGTTGCCCGCCTGGCCGCCCGCCAGCGCACGTTCGTAGGCGGCCCCCGGGAACAGCAGCTCCCGGGGCTGCGCGGCGATGCCGTAGGCGTCGAAGTACGGCAGCAGACGGACCCCGGGCAGCCGCCCCTCGGGGAACTCCGTGTCGCCCGCCACGAGCCAGCACCCCCGCTCCCCCTCGAAGACGACCTCCTCGACCTCCCCGGCCCCGGCGAGCGTGCCGAACAGCTTGACGGCCCAACCCCCGGGCGCCGCCAGCCACTTGGCGAAGTGCTGCGGGGTCGCCGGGCCGTACGCGCGCAGATATCGGCGGACGAGTTCGCGCACCGCCTCGTCCGGCGGCAGCGGTGTGAAGTGCGGCGGGCGGGTGTACGTCACCTTGCGGCCACGGTTCGGGCCGAAGCACAGGGCGCCGGACTGGCCGGCCCGGTGCAGCACCTGCCGCCAGCGCGGCCACAGGTCCTGGAACGCGGGCATCACCCGGTCGCCGGCCCAGGGACCGGTACGGGCGACGACCTCCTCACTCAGCTCGTCGATGGTCAGGGACACCCCTTCCAGGGCCCCACCGATCGCCGCCACGATCCGCTGTGCCTGCTCCTCGGTGACCCGTACCCCCGGTGCGAACGGGCTCGCGGTGGACGGTACGGCGGGCAGCGCCGAGCACCACAGGGGCAGTTCCCGTGCGGGCAGCAGATGGACCGTCCCGCGCGGGCCGTGCGTCTTCACCAGCGTCCGCTCGTCCCACAGCGCCGCGCGCACATCGGCCCGGGTCGTCCTGGCAGACCGCACTCCCACCGACACCTCGGCCGCGGACAGCACCTGCGCATGCGCGGCGAGCATGGCGCCGACCACATCGGCGACCGATGTGCCCGGCTCGGCAGGGTTGGCCAGGAACTGCCGTTCCAGTCGGCGAGCGCTCGCCTCGTTCCAGCTGATCCTCAGGGTCATGGGACGACCGTAGGATCCAAGCAGGACAGTTTCTGTCCTAGATGGAGCTTCCGTGCGCGAAGGCGGGCGGTTTCCACATCGTTATCCCCCCGAGTCGATTCCAGTCCCATGCGTCACGTAAGTTCAGACCAAGGTAATTCGCGTGAGCAAAGCTGCGCGGCGGCACCGCGCAGTGGAGGGGGCTGCGCGGTGCCGTATCCACGTCAAATCGACGTTCGCGGGCCGGGTCACCCGGCTGGGGGATGCCGGGACAACTCGCCCGAACGAGTCCCAAGACGCGGCAAACCCTCCGGATCACTCCGCTTCCCCCACGTTTCCCCTGGAAATCCGCCATGATCCGGCCATGCGCCCGCCAGGAAAGTGCCACTCCATGGCCATCGGCGCGTCGCCGTTCGAATTCGGAGAGTAGTTGTGGCACGCCGATGCACCCAGCAGCACTTACAAAGGGTTATGGTGGAAACCCCCCCTCGGGCCGGTCCGTCTCCCCCCCACGGACCGGCCCGTTTTCTGTGCCCCCAACCACCCCTTGGGGGAGCCGTGGTGGAGCCGGGGGTAGGCTTCGCCCCCGGGGACCGCCATACGGACAGGATCGCCCTCCACACTCCCGGGCCGCGCCTGTCCGATCCGTACGGAGGGGCTGACAATCACGTGAACCTGCGCGACAAGCTGCGCGGCCTGCTGGTCAGGCTGTACGCACGCCGGGTGGAAGGCCACCTGGACCACGCTCAGGTGCCGGGGCACATCGGCGTCATCATGGACGGCAACCGACGCTGGGCGAAGGCCGCGGGCTCCTCCACCGAGCACGGCCACCGGGCCGGTGCCGAGAAGATCGAGGAGTTCCTCGGCTGGTGCAGCGAGACGGACGTCGAGGTGGTCACCCTCTGGCTGCTGTCGACGGACAACTTCGACCGGCCCCAGGAAGAGCTCGTCCCGCTGCTCGGCATCATCGAGGGCGTCGTGAAGACGCTCGCCGCCGACGGCCGCTGGCGGGTGCACCACGTCGGCACCCCCGACCTGCTCCCACCGCAGATGCAGACCACCCTGAAGGAGGCCGAGGAGGCCACCGCCGGCATCGACGGGATACTGGTCAATGTCGCCATCGGGTACGGCGGCCGCCAGGAGATCGCCGACGCGGTGCGCTCGATGCTCCTCGACGCCCACGACAAGGGCACCTCGATGGAGGACCTCGCCGAGGCCGTGGACGTCGACATGATCGGCCGCCACCTCTACACCGGCGCCCAGCCCGACCCCGACCTGGTGATCCGTACCAGCGGTGAGCAGAGGTTGTCCGGATTCATGCTCTGGCAGACCGCGCACTCGGAGTACTACTTCTGCGAGGTCTTCTGGCCGGCCTTCCGCAAGGTCGACTTCCTGCGCGCCCTGCGTGACTACGCGGCGCGACACCGGCGTTACGGCGGCTGACCCGCCGTACCCCTCCGAAGGGCGCGCGAGTACCCCGATTTGGGGCATCCGTAACGAGGAGTTCACCAAGGTGCCGTCATATGCGTCGGCATGGTGACGCATGTTCGAGGGCATAAGCCAGTCAGGTCGATGCCCGAACCACGGGTGTCGGATCTCAGCGGGCGGCACGGGGCCGTCCGCCCGGGAGGCCCTTTGCACCAGCCCGACCGTGCGGTTCCAGCACGGAAGAACAGGCGGAGGGCCGGTTTTCGGCCCGTGCATCGCGGCCGTCGACCGGCCCAGCTCCACTCCGTCGCTCCCCGACCTCATCCGAGGGGGTACGTCCTTCCGTGGTGACCAGCACAAAGCGCCACAAGCCAGACCGGCGCACCTATGTTCTCGACACCAGCGTCCTGCTGGCCGACCCGAACGCCCTGAGCCGCTTCGACGAGCACGAGGTAGTGCTCCCCATCGTCGTGGTCACGGAGCTGGAGGCCAAGCGGCACCATCCCGAGCTCGGCTACTTCGCCCGGCAGGCCCTCAGGCTGCTCGACGAGTTCCGGGTGAGGTTCGGCCGCCTCGATGCCCCCATCCCGATCGGGGAACTCGGCGGGACCGTACGTGTCGAGCTCAATCACTCGGACCCCAGCGTGCTGCCGACCGGCTACCGCCTGGGGGACAACGACTCCCGCATCCTCGCGGTCGCCCGCAATCTGCAGGCCGAGGGGTTCGACGTCACCGTCGTGTCGAAGGACCTGCCGCTCAGGATCAAGGCCTCGTCCGTCGGTCTCCTCGCCGAGGAGTACCGCGCCGAGCTCGCCATCACGGACTCCTCCGGCTGGACCGGAATGTCCGAACTGACCCTGCCCGGCGAGCAGGTGGACATCCTCTTCGAGGAAGGGCACGTGTATGTGCCCGAAGCGTCCGGCCTTCCCGTGCACACAGGGCTGACCATCCAGTCGGAGCGCGGCAAGGCGCTCGGCCGGGTCACCGCCGAGGGCAACATCCGCCTGGTGCGCGGCGACCGGGAGGCCTTCGGCATCAAGGGCAGGAGCGCGGAGCAGCGGATCGCGCTCGATCTGCTCCTCGACCCGGACGTCGGGATCGTGTCCATGGGCGGCCGGGCCGGCACCGGAAAGTCGGCGCTCGCGCTGTGCGCGGGACTCGAGGCGGTGCTGGAGCGGCGCCAGCACCAGAAGGTGATGGTCTTCCGGCCGCTGTACGCGGTCGGCGGGCAGGAGCTCGGCTATCTCCCCGGCTCCGAGGCCGAGAAGATGAGCCCCTGGGCGCAGGCGGTCTTCGACACGCTGTCCGCGGTCACCAGCCGCGAGGTCATCGAAGAGGTCACCGCGCGCGGAATGCTGGAGGTCCTTCCGCTCACCCACATCCGCGGACGCTCGCTGCACGACGCATTCGTGATCGTGGACGAGGCGCAGTCACTGGAACGGAATGTCCTGCTGACCGTTCTGTCCCGAATCGGCGCCAATTCACGGGTGGTTCTCACCCATGACGTGGCACAGCGGGACAATCTGCGCGTCGGACGCTACGACGGTGTCGTCGCCGTGGTGGAGAAGCTGAAGGGGCATCCGCTCTTCGCGCATGTGACGCTGACCAGGTCCGAGAGGTCCCAGATCGCGGCGCTTGTGACCGAAATGCTCGAAGACGGACAGATCTGAGCCGGAAGGCCAACTCTGAGGTAATTCAAGGTCGGTTGGCGCCGTTCCGCAAAGGCCGTGAGCCTAGCGGGGCGGCGCCTTCGCGTGTTGCTGTTTCTCAAAATCCCTGGGGTCAAACGGCATGTGAGCTTTCACACGCAACTCAGAATTGCCACCCGGCGTCCGGTTACGGCAGAGTCTCACTCCTGTCAGGCCCCGCATACGACACACCTGTACCCCCAGCGGTACGGAACCACATGAGCACCACAGCTAACTCCACAGCGTCGTCGTATGCCGCCCGAGCACCACGCGGCGCTCCCCTCGCGGGAGTTGCCCACCGGGCCCGCGCCTCCCGTGACCCCGTAGTTGGGAGGCCAGAGTCAGGGGCACGATTGCGTCCGCCAGGGTCACCGAAGCGGGCGATGCTGGAAGGAAACCGTGTGAGCCGGATTTCGGTCCGGGGATTCGCAGTGGCCTCGGCCACCGCGGTCACCGCCGTCGGAAGCGTTGTCGGAGTTGCCTCGGGCAGCACCGCCGTGCCCAACGACGCCGAGGCGACGGCAAGCGACGCGACGCTCCTGGCGGACATACCCGCGGGCCAGCAGGCCCAGGTCCAGACCGCCTCCCTGACGCAGCAGGCCGACGCCCAGGCGATCCAGGCCGACGCGAGCGCCAAGAAGGACGCCGAGGAGGCCGCCCGCAAGGCTGCCGCCGACACCGCCATCGCCAAGAAGGCAGCGGCGGAGAAGGCTGCCAAGGAGGCCAAGGAGCGCGCCGAGGCCAAGGAGAAGGCCAGCCGCAGCGCCGGTGACTTCCCGATCCAGAGCTCGTACTCCGTCGCCGAGATCCAGGCGATGGCACGGCAGATGGTGCCCAGCGGCCAGTTCCAGTGCTTCAGCTACATCGTGGACCACGAGTCCAGCTGGAACTACCACGCGGTCAACGCCTCCTCCGGCGCCTACGGCCTCTTCCAGGCGCTGCCCGCCTCGAAGTACTCCTCGGCCGGCTCCGACTGGCAGACCAACCCGGCCACGCAGATCAAGTGGGGCCTGAACTACATGAACAACCGCTACGGCAGCCCCTGCGCGGCGCAGTCCTTCTGGGTCGCGAACCACTGGTACTAGGCCCGGCGCGCAGCCGCCGAGACCCGCGGTCCGGCCTCTCAACCTTCGACAGCCCCTCCCCGTCATAGGGGGAGGGGCTGTTGCCCTGTACGGTCGATCCGACGACTCCAGGGGGGAGTGGTGGGGAGCACCCGGGGACGCGGGGGAAGAGGACGGATCATGTCGCGAGTGCCAGGGTGGCTCGGCCGTATCGGCGCCGGTCTGACCGAGGTGAGCGAGCGGTTGGACGAACGCCGCGCCGAGGTGGAGCGGGAGACCGCCGGGGACGAGACACCGCGTCCGCCCCGCAAGACCGCCGCGGACGATCCGCCGTCCCGGGACCGAGCGGCTCAAGCGCCGCCGCCCGCGCCCGTGGTACGCCCGGACCCCGTGCAGGCCGTGCCGTGGAGTGTGCGCGTCGCCGCCGAGGCCGGCTGGCGGCTGCTGGTGCTCGCGGGCACGGTCTGGGTGCTGATGCGGGTCATCAGCGCCGTACAACTCGTCGTCTTCGCCTTCGTCGTCGCCCTGCTCATCACGGCGCTGCTGCAGCCGACCGTGGCCCGCCTCAAGCGTCACGGGGTGCCGCGCGGCCCCGCCACGGCGCTCACCGCGATCCTCGGCTTCGTCGTCATGGGGCTGATCGGCTGGTTCGTGACCTGGCAGGTCATGGAGAACATCGACAACCTCTCCAACCAGATCCAGAGCGGCATCGACGATCTGCGCAACTGGCTGCTGAAGAGCCCCTTCCACGTCACCGACAAGCAGATCAACCAGATCGCCAAGAACCTGCGGGATGCGGTCGGCGCGAACACCGACCAGATCACCTCCGCGGGGCTGGAGGGCGTCCAGGTCGTCGTCGAGGCCCTCACCGGCATCCTGCTGACCTTCTTCTCGACCCTCTTCCTGCTCTACGACGGCCGGCGCATCTGGGAGTGGACGCTGAAGCTGGTGCCGGCGGCGGCCCGCCCCGGTGTCGCGGGCGCCGGCCCGCGGGCCTGGAGCACGCTGACCGCCTATGTGCGCGGCACGGTGCTGGTGGCCCTGATCGACGCCATCTTCATCGGCCTGGGCATCTACTTCCTCGACGTCCCCATGGCCGTCCCGCTGGCCGTCTTCATCTTCCTGTTCTCCTTCATCCCGCTGGTCGGCGCGGTGGCCTCCGGCGCGCTGGCCGTGGTCGTCGCACTGGTCACCCAGGGCGTGTTCACGGCGGTGATGACGCTCCTCGTGGTCCTCGCGGTCCAGCAGATCGAGGGCCACATCCTCCAGCCGTTCATCCTCGGCCGCGCGGTACGCGTCCACCCCCTCGCGGTGGTCCTGTCGGTCGCGGCGGGCGGCATGGTGGCCGGCATCGGCGGCGCGGTGGTAGCCGTTCCGCTGGTGGCGGTGACGAACACGGTGGTGGGGTATCTGCGGGCGTACTCGGCCGGAGTTCTCCCCGCCGATCAGCAACAACCAGCCCGTCCGGCGATTGAGGACGAGGCCGTTCAGGCCGAAGGGGGGTCCGGGGGCACAGCCCCCGGCGACGTCACCCAAGACGCCGGCGCCTGACGTCCGACGGTGCCTGAAACGGGCCCCCGGCTCGATCAAATGCGCACCGAACAAAGCGATTTGAACGAGCTCGCGGCTCAACTTCCGTCACCTGGAGACAGGTCGGAAACCTGCACCCGGAATATGCGTTCGGACTGATACACCTTCCCGCGTGATGTCGGGCTACGACCTGTTGACGCGGGCCCTCGCCGCCTGTGGGCGGGACGGGTGGACCGGTGTCCTGCGCGTGTCCGGGGCGCCCGGCGGCGCCCTGCACCTCAGGGACGGGCTCGTCGTCGCCGCCGAGTCGCCGGGGGCGCCGGGGGCCGAGACACTGCTGCTGCGGTCCGGGCGGTTGGACGGCGAGCAGTGGGCCGCGCTGGTCCGGGAGGCCGGGGGCGCACGCTGGCCGGCCGCCGGGCTGATCGCCCACGGGTACGCCGGTGCCGCCCAGCTCAGGGTGGTGTGCGCGATGGCGCTGCAGGACGCGGCCTTCGCGATCCTCGCGGGCCGTATCGACGGCTGCGAGCGCGTCGGGGACGGCTCCGAAGCGCCCGCTCCGGTCGCCGTGGGCGAGCCGCCCGCCCGGCTCCTGGAGGACGCCGCCCGCAAACTCGCCGCCCTCGCGGCCCTGCCCCGCCCCGTCCATCCCGACCGCGAACGCCCCGTGCCCGGCCCGCACGCCGGCGGCCCGCTCAGCGCACTGCAACGCGCGCTGCTCGACCACGCCGACGGTCGCCGTACCGCCCGCGACCTGGCCTTCCGCGCCGGGCGCGGCGTCTACACCGTCACCGTCGAGGTCGCGCGCATGCTCGGCGAGGGGCTCCTGGAGTGCCCCGCCGTGCCCGCGCCGATCCCGGTCCGCGCACTCCCCGAGGGCATCCGCCACCGCACCCCGCCCCCACCCGCACCGCCCCCGCCGCAACCGCCGGCACCCGTCGACCTGCCCCGGCGCAGACCGGGCGGCTTCTTCCGGCTGCGGAACGGGGCCCCGAAGTGAGCCGGCCGAGCAGCCGCGAGACCCATGAAACGCAAAGAGAAATAGGGGAGTTGAGCATATGGATCATGAAGCCCTGGCGCTCGAGATGCGCGGCCTTCGAGAGCAGGTGGCCGGAATCACCGACACCGCGGTCGCGGCGGCCGACGGACTGCTGATCGCCGCCGACACCGCCGACGCCATCGACCCCGAAGGCCTCGCCGCGCTCGCCGCGGCCGGCCTCGGCCTCGCCCGCCGCACCGCCCAGGCGACCGCCCGCGGCACGCTGCGCCGGACCGTGACGTACGGCAGCCACGGCTGTGCCGCCTGTTACGCCGTCGGTGACACCGCCCTGATGGTCGTGGTGGGCGACGAGGGCATGGACGTCGACCGCCTGCACCGGGTGACTCAGCCCGCCCTGGACCGCATCGGCTCGATCCTCACGCACCAGAACAAGACAGCTGAAGGAGTCTGAAGGGATGGCGACGAAGCGTATGACCCCAGGTTTCTCCGATCAGGTGATGGGCCTGGTCAAGTCACTCCGTACCGACGCCCCCGACTGTGTCGCCTCTGGCGTCGTCGACATGTCCACCGGCATGCTGCTGTCGTACGAGACCGTCGACAACCACCCGCCGGAGGTGCTGGACCTGCTGGCCGGCGCGACCCTCGACCTGTTCCAGGGACGCACGGTCGTGATGATCGAGGACGTCTTCAAGGAGCGCCGCGGGATCCAGAGCGACAACCACTTCTTCCAGGAGATCCTCGTCAACAGCGAGAACCTCACCCATCTTTTCGTGCGCATGAACGAGCAGCAGGACGTCGTCGCCGTCGTCGTCTGCCGCAAGTCGGTCAACGTGGGCATGCTGTTCGCTCAGGTACGGCGGGTGGTGCGGGAGTACGGCCTGTGAACGGACAGGGCCCCTCCCCGACGCGGGGAGGGGCCCTGGGCCCGGGCCGTCCCTACTCGGTGCGCAGCCCGTCCGGGCGCATCAGCCGCAGCAGCGGGGGCAGGCTGAGGAGGGTCACGGCGAGTACGACACCCGCGCCGATGCCGGTCATCGACAGCACGCTCGCCCAGTCCACGCGCACTGTCTCGCCGGTCATCCGCAGCAGCACCGCGCCCAGCGTCAGCCCGACCACCGAGGCCAGCAGCAGGCCCAGCGCGATCGGGATCGCCGTCTGCCACAGCACCGACAGGCTCAGCGTGCGGCGCCGGGTGCCGAAGGCGACCAGCGAGGACAGCAGCTTCTTGCGCTCGCGCAGCTGCTCCAGCTGGGAGACCAGCAGGCTCGCGCCGATCAGCAGCAGCACACAGGTCGCGCCCACGAACAGGCCGTTGCGGATGGACCGGAACTGCAGCGACTGCCGGCTGCTCGTCAGGGTGTACACGTCCGCCAGTGGGTCCAGCCGTGCGGCGGTGTTGCGCGCGTAGTCGCTCGCGTCCGGCACCGACTCGTCGAGGGAGAGGTACACCTGCTGGCTCAGACCGGCCGCCGCGGCCTTGGGCAGTGCGCCCGGGGTGAAGAGCAGGCCGCTGCGCTCGTAGCCGGTGGGGTCCTCGCGCTGTCCTGCCGTCTTCATGCCCGGCAGCACCTTCCAGGCCACCGGGTGGCTCGGCGACCCGTCGTAGGCCGGGTCGAAGTACAGCGTGTCGTCCGGCCCGGTGGCCTTCTTCGTGTCGCTGTCGTACTCGCCGCCGAGGATCCGGAAGACGTCGCCGTCCCGGCAGGACGGCAGACTCGCCACTTCACGCAGCTCCGTACAGCTGCCGACGGCGACCTCCAGCGTGGTGTGCGGCTCCTTCGCCCGGTCCCCGACGGAGCCCTGCGAGATGACCGACGCATGGCGTACGCCCTTGGTCTCGGCGAGCTGCCGGCCCGTTTCCGCCAGCGAGACGTCGCCGCGCACCATGACCTGCAGCTGAGCCCGGTTCAGGTCGTTCTTCGTCACCTTGGTGTAGTCGTGCTCGACCCCGGCGAACAGCATCTGCAGCGCGATCGCCCCGGCCACCGCGACCGCGATGCCGTTGACCATGCGGGCGGCCGAGCCACTGCTCAACTGCAGCCTGCGGACGGCGAGTTGCCAGGAGACCGAGCCGGAGTTCAGCCGGGCCACCACGGCCTCGACGATCCATGGCAGCAGCGCGGTGACGCCGACCAGCAGCAGCACGGTGCCGCCGATCACCATCCACTCGTTGAAGCGGCCGTTGTCGTTGCCCTGGCCGATCATCGGGTAGAGCAGCGCGAGGCCGCCCAGCGGCAGCAGCAGCCGCCACCACAGCCGGCGCCGCGGCGGCTTGGCCGTACGGACCACGCCGAGCGGTTCGATGACGACCCCGCGCAGCGCGAACAGCGTCACCAGGACGGCCGCGGCCGGTACGGCGACGGCGACGAGCGCGACCAGCGCGGGCGAGGGATTGAGGTCGCTCGGGAACACGCTGATGTCCCGCACGTCCAGCAGGGCCGCCAGCTGCCGCCCCACCAGGAAGAAGACGGTGCCGAGGACGAGCCCGAGCAGGGCCCCGGCGAGGGCCTCGCCGCCGGCGATCCGGCGCGCCATCCCGCCGTCCGCGCCGACCAGCCTGAGCGCCGCGAGCCGGCGGTCCCGGCGCTCGCCGCCGAAGCGGACGGCCGCCGCGATGAACACGCCGACCGGCAGCAGCAGCACCACAAAGATGATCATGATGAGCAGGATCAGGATCGGATCCAGCTCGTCCTGCTGGTGTCCGGGGGAGGGCCCGAAGTAGTTGATGCGCTCGACGCGGCCGCCGGACAGATGGTCCGCGAGTCCCGTCGCGCCCGCGTAGTAGGAGAGTTCGGTGGGCCCGATCAGCCCGGAGTTCCCGATGGTGCCGGTGATCCGGTACGGGAGGCGCTCGCGCAGCAGTCTGCCGGAGCCGGAGTCGAGCAGCTTCTTCAGCGCCGGCGAGACGACCATCTCGCCCTTCGCCGGGAACTTCGCCACCCCCGGCGGCAGCGGCGCCCGCGCGCCCTCGGGCTCCAGCAGCCGGCCGCGCACGTCCTTGCTGCGGAACGTCGTGTCCGCGGAGGCGATGACGAGGGTGTTGTCCGCCTTGCGCAGCACCTTCTGGCTGTACGTGAAGTCGTCCCGGGCGGTGCCGCGCTCGTCGCGCCGGTGCAGTGCGCTCGGTATCGCCGTCGTGAGCAGCAGCAGCGCCACGCCGAGCCCGACGCCGACGGCCGTCAGCAGGGCCCGGACCCATCCCTCGCGTCCGCCGGTGAAGGCGAACCGAACCCCCATGGCCAGATCGTCGGCCCACTGACGCATCCTCATACGATGCGCTCCATGTCCCGGGACTTGCCGTCCCGTACGACGATCTCCCGGTCGGAGTAGGCGGCGACCCGGGCCTCGTGCGTGACGAGGACGACGGCGGCGTTGGTGGACCGGGCGGCGTCCGTGAGCAGATCCATCACGCGCTCGCCGTTGAGCGAGTCGAGCGCGCCGGTGGGCTCGTCGGCGAACAGCACACGGGGGCCGGTCACCAGAGCCCGGGCGACGGCGACGCGCTGCCCCTGACCGCCGGAGACCTCGCCGGGCCGCTTCTTCGCGAGGTCGTCGACCTCCAGCCGCTCCATCCAGGTCAGGGCGGTGCGCTCGGCCTCCTTGCGGGAGGTGCCGTTCAGCCTGAGCGGCAGGGCGACGTTCTCGACACAGGTCAACTCAGGTACGAGCTGGCCGAACTGGAAGACGAAGCCGAACTCGGAGCGCCTGAGCGCGCTGCGCTCGGCATCGCTCATGGTCGCCATCTCGCGCCCCGCGTACAGGATCGACCCCGAATCGGGCGTCACGATCCCCGCGAGACAGTGCAGCAGCGTCGACTTGCCGGACCCGGAGGGGCCCATCACGGCGACGACCTCACCGGGGTGGATGGAGAACTCGGCACCGTCCAGCGCGGTGGTCGGTCCGTACGACTTGCGCAGCTCGTCGGCGACGAGCAGGGAACCTGCGGGAGTCACTTGGCCACCGCCTCCGCGAGTTTGTCGAGACGCGCGGCGGTCAGCTCCAGCCAGCGCAGGTCGGCCTCCAGATGGAACAGGGCGTGGTCGCAGATGAGCTGGTCGGCCAGGTCCCCCTTCCGCTTCCGGTCGGTGAGGATCCGCATCATCCGCAGGTGCTCGGAGCGCTGCGTGTCGAGGATGTCGGCCGCGTTGCGGTGGGTGAGCAGCGCGAGGACGACCTTGGTGTACAGCGTGGACTGGAGATACGGCTCGGGGGCCTCCGGCGTCGCGAGCCACCGCTCCACGTCGGTGATCCCGGCGTCGGTGATGGCGTACCGCTTGCGCTCGGGCCCGCCGCCCGCCTCGATGCCGTCGACCTCGACGAGCCCGTTCTTCAGCAGGCGGGACATCGTCGAGTAGACCTGGCCGTAGTGCAGCGGCCGGTCGTGACCGAACTTCTCGTCGAAGGCCCGCTTCAGGTCGTAGCCGTGGCGGGGCCCGGACTCCAGGAGCCCTAGAAGGGTGTGACCGATGGACATGTCCACGACTCTACACATGGTGTATACGCCTTGTGTATACGCCCCGTGTTTAGATCATGGCGGGGTGTACAGCGGGCTCACAGCTTTGCAGGTGGGGGCCGATTGTCACGGTTCTGCTACACGAACCTTCAGTGCTCGGGATCTGCGGGCGGGCGCCCGCGGCGCGGGATCGGTCCGGCCCCTCCCGGGAGGCGCCCGGCCTCGTGCAACGCCTTGCGCAACAGGAACTCGATCTGGGCGTTCGCGGAACGCAGCTCGTCCCCGGCCCACCGCGCCAGCGCCTCGTACACCAACGGGTCCAGCCGCAGCAGCACCTGCTTGCGCTGCTGCGGCCGACGCCGGGGCGAAGCCCCCTCGGAAGGTTCCGTCACTGGTAGAGCGTCCCGGTGTTGAGCACGGGCTGCCGGGCGCGGTCCCCGCACAGCACCACCATCAGGTTGGACACCATCGCCGCCTTCCGCTCCTCGTCCAGTTCCACGATGTCCTGCTCGGTGATCCGGGCGAGCGCGGCCTCCACCATCCCCACCGCTCCGTCCACGATCTGCCGCCGGGCCGCGACGACCGCCCCGGCCTGCTGCCGCTGAAGCATCGCCGAGGCGATCTCGGGAGCGTACGCGAGATGCGTGAAGCGCGACTCGATGATCTGCACCCCGGCCGCCTCCACGCGTGCGTGCAGCTCGGCGGCGAGCTTCTCGGTGATCTCCTCCGCGTTGCCGCGCAGCGAGAGCCCGCCCTCGTCATGGGCGTCGTAGGGGTACTCGATGGCGATGTGGCGCACGGCCGCCTCGGTCTGCGTGGCGACGAACTCCAGGTAGTTGTCCACCTCGAAGGTGGCCTGCGCGGTGTCGCGCACCTTCCACACCACGACCGCGGCGAGTTCGATCGGGTTGCCGTAGGCGTCGTTGACCTTGAGGACGGCGGTCTCGTGGTTGCGCACCCGCGTGGAGATCTTCGTGCGGGAGGTGAAGGGGTTGACCCAGCGCAGGCCGTCCTGCCGGATCGTCCCCCGGTAGCGCCCGAAGAGCTGGACGACCCGCGCCTCGCCCGGCGCCACGGTGTTCAGCCCGCGCAGCGAGATCACCGCCGCGACGAGGACGACGGCGCCGCCGGCCGCGAAGGCCGGATTTGCCTGCGCGGCCGCGAACAGGAGGACGGCGACCAGGAGTCCGAGCAGCCCGAGCAGCAGTGCGAGCGCGCCACCGATGCTGTGCGCGGTGAACTCCCGGACGCGGGGCGCCGGCATCTCCGGTATGTCGGCCTCGGGAGTGGTGTCGTGTATGGGCATGGGTGGTCCCCCGTCGTCGTGGTGCGGTCCGGTCGGCATGCCCTCAAACGAAAGCATGCATCTAGCTAAGTGATATCACTTTACCCCGCAGAGCAACCCTGAACCCCTCTCGGCCGTCGGTTCCATCGGAGCGGGTGCTGATTGTCACGTCCGCAAAAGAGCGGATCGACCGACCTTTGTCACATCTCCCGGTGTTAGCTTTCTGAGCTGACCTGTGCTGTGAACCTGTGTGGCAGATGAGCACACATGACCGAAGCGGAGCGGAACGGACCCATGGGACGAGCGGAAGAGAGACGAGCGCGACAGCGTGGTGGCCGCCGCGCGGCGCCCCCCACGCGCTCGTCCGGCATGGAGTCGTCCGGAACCGAGCCCACCGTCATAGGCGGCCGGGCCGCGGCTCGCCGTGCGGCCCAGGGCAAGGGCAGGAGCAAGGGCAAGGCGGGCAAGGACGGCAGGAGCTTCCTACGCCGGCTGTTCACCTGGAAGAAGATCCTCGGAACCTTCTTCGTGCTGTGCCTGCTCGGCATGGGCGCCTTCGTCGCGCTGTACATGATGATCAAAGTCCCCGACGGCGGCAACCCCGACGCGACGCTGCAGAGCAACGTCTACAAGTACAGCGACGGCCAGCTGCTGACGCGCGACGGCGAGAAGAACCGCGAGATCGTCGATCTGTCCAAGGTCCCCAAGCCCGTCCAGCACACCTTCGTCGCCGCCGAGAACAAGACCTTCTACGAGGACAACGGCGTCGACCTCAAGGGCACCGCGCGAGGCATCCTCAACACGCTCTCCGGCAAGGGCGCGCAGGGCGGTTCGACGATCACCCAGCAGTACGTCAAGAACTACTACCTGACGCAGAACCAGACCATCTCGCGCAAGCTGAAGGAACTGGTCATCTCGCTGAAGCTGGACCGGACGAAGTCCAAGGACTTCATCCTCGCCGGCTACATCAACACCAGCTACTACGGCCGCGGCGCGTACGGCATCCAGGCCGCCGCGCAGGCCTATTACCACGTCGACGCCCAGAAGCTCTCGGTCCAGCAGGGGGCGTACCTCGCCGCGCTCCTCCAGGCGCCCAACCAGTACGACTGGGCGATCGCGACCGACACCGGCAAGAAGCTGGTGCAGGCCCGCTGGAACTACGTCCTCGACAACATGGTCGAGAAGAACTGGCTGGACAAGACCAAGCGCGCGGAGATGAGGTTCCCGACCCCCTTGGCGCCCAAGGCGGCGCCGGGCATGGGCGGGCAGACCGGCTACCTGGTGGACGCGGCCAACAACCAGCTGGCGAAGCGGCTGGTGACCCAGGGCACCGCCGACAACTTCAACGACGCCATGACCATGGTCAAGGCCGGCGGCTGGACCATCACGCTCAACATCGAAAAGAAGAAGCAGGTGGCGCTGGAGAAGGCCGCCAAGGAGCAGCTGAACAGCAAACTCGACCCGAAGAAGCGCTCGGTCGACGGGGAGGTCCAGGCGGGCGCCGTGTCCGTCAACCCGAAGACGGGCGCGGTCGTCGCGATGTACGGCGGCAAGGACTACTACAAGCACTTCCGCAACAACGCGACCCGCACGGACTACCAGCCCGCCTCGACGTTCAAGCCGGTCATCCTCGCCGCGGCCCTGGACGGGGCCGCCGAGACCCAGGACGGCAAGGCGATCGGTGCGAACACGATCTACGACGGCACCAGCAAGCGCCAGGTCGTGGACGGCAACGGCAACAAGGTCGGCTTCGCCCCCGAGAACGAGGACGACCAGAGCTACGGCCCCATCACCGTCCAGACGGCGATGAACCAGTCCGTGAACTCCGTCTTCGCGCAGATGGGCGCCGACGTCGGTATGAGCAAGGTGCTCAAGGTCGCCGGCCAGCTCGGCATGGACACGGCCGGCCTCGATCCGGTGTACGCGCAGACCCTCGGCACCATGGGCGCGAGCCCGCTGCAGATGGCCGGGGTCTACGCGACCCTCGACAACCACGGCAAGCAGGTCACCCCGACCATCCTCAAGTCCGTGGAGAACAGCAGGCATTCGGTCACCCTGCCGGATCCGATCGGCGACCAGGTCATCACCCGGGAGGCCGCCGACACGGTCACCTCCGTGCTGACCGGCGTGGTCGACGACGGTACGGCCAAGAAGTCGGTGCAGGAGAACCCCAACCGTGACGGCCGCAAGGTCGCCGGCAAGACGGGTACGTCCGACGAGAACCGCTCGGCCTGGTTCACCGGCTTCACTCCCGACCTGGTCACCTCAGTGGGCCTGTTCGGCGAGGCAAAGAGCGGCGCCCAGGTCTCGATGTACCACGCGGGCGGACTGCCCCGCGTCAACGGTGGCACGTTCCCGGCAGAGGTCTGGGCGGCGTACATGTTCGGCGTCTCCAAGACGGGCCTGAAGTTCGACCTGGACACCACGCAGGGCGCGGCGGTCCAGCCGACCTGGACGCCGACGGTCACCCAGACGCCGAGCCGGACGCCCAGCCAGTCACCGACCACTCAGAAGCCGTCCGAGACCCCGTCTCAGACGCCGTCGCAGACCCCGACACGGAAACCCACGCAGACGCCGACGCAAACACCCACGCAGACGCCGACGCAGACCCCGACGGCCCCGACGGACCCGCTCAATCCGAACGGCCAGTAGCAGCGGCAGAAAACAAAGGGGCGCCCGGCGAACGCCGGGCGCCCCTTTCGTTCTCGGCACCCGATTGCCGGGCGCCTGCCCCGAGGAGGTGTGCCTTCCCGCGGCAGGAGTCGCGGGAAGGCACACGGGTGACGGCAGAGCAGGCGTCAGGAGACGCCGGCCGAGCAGTAGTTCAGCAGATGCGAGCCCTCGAATCGGGCGACCTCGATGCCGAGGTCCCAGATCCCGCTGACCCCGCCCGCGGTGGCGGATGTGTCGATCTCCTTGGAGGTGCCGTATCCGTCGTAGTTCGCGTGCCAGGGGTAGTACCCCTTGGAGCCGTCGGCGTAGTACGCCACCACACGGATGCTCACATGGTGGCGGTCCTCGACCCAGTCATAGACCTTGAGCTTGATGGACGGCACCGTCCTCTGGCCGACGCCGCGGTGCCACCCGCTGGTGGCTATGGAACCGCTGGCACCCTCGGTCTCGCACGACCCGTGGTACCTGTAGTCCGCAGCGTGCGCGGGGGCCACCCCGAGCCCCAGAGTGATAGCCAGGCCGGCCACGAGTGTGCCGAACTTCGCTTTGGCAGTCATGCAATTACCTCCAGAAATATGTGGATCACTTACTGCGGCGGGACCGGAGGAGATGTCACGGATATTTGTCTCCGGTGGCGTCGCGAATGAGGGAACAGTGATCGTGCGCTGAGGCTTTTTCATTCCCTCGACTGAGAATTTCCTGCTCACGCCCGCGCTTCCGTCAGATCTGGCGGGGCTTTTCGAGCAGGCCAGTTGCTTCCGTGATCGCCCGGAAGGCGCCGGTGTAGAACGCCGCTTCAAAGAAGTCGCTCAGGGGGTTCCCTGTCCGGACCGCCAGGCGCACGTGGGGCTGTGCCCGCCCCTGAGGAATTGGTCAGGGGTGGGCAGGGCGACTTTGGGAAGGGTCAGCGAGGGAGGGCGTCCAGGATCGACGAACCACCGATTCTTGTGAGACGCATCTCGATCCCCCATGTGTCAATGCATACGGATGGGGGCGACACAGGGCGTGCTGTGCGGAAGTCCCCCTGGACGTTCGCGCGGTCAGGAGGCCGGAGTGGTCAAGTCCGGGTCGCCGATCGCGAGTCCACCTTACACGAGGCATGGACACGCCAGATAAGTCTCCGTGCCCGTACGTCGCCGCCGCGTCAGATCTGGACCGCGCTGCTCCCGAGCTCGAACCAGACCACCTTCCCGGTGCTCAGCCGCGTCGCCCCCCACCGCCGGGCCAGCTTGTTCACCAGGTACAGGCCGCGACCGCCCTCGTCCGTCGCCCGTGCCTGCCGCAGCCGCGGCAGCTGCGGTACGTCGTCGCCGACCTCGCAGCGCAGTACGTCGGTGCGCAGCAGCCGCAGCGTGACCGGCCGGGAGGCGTAGCGGACGGCGTTCGTGACGACCTCGCTGACGAGGAGCTCCACGGAGTCGCTGAGGTCCTCCATGCCCCAGCGGGACAGCGCGCGCCGGGCCAGCCTGCGGGCCCGGCCGGGCGCCGCGTCCTCCGGCTCCAGGAACCAGTACGCCACGTCGCTCGGCGCGATCCCGTCGAAGCGGGCGGCGAGCAGCGCGATGTCGTCGTCCCGGTCGCCCGGGCCGAGCATGTCGAGGACCTCGTCGCAGAGCGCTTCCAGCGGCGGCGGATGGTCGGGGCCGGTCAGCTGTGCGGTCGCGGCGAGCTTCTCGCGCAGCTGTTCTATGCCGGTCCACACGTCCCGCAGCCGGGACTCGACCAGGCCGTCGGTGTACAGGAGCAGGGTCGCCCCGGCGGGTGCGTCCAGCTCCACGGCCTCGAAGTCGACGCCGCCCACACCGATCGGCGCCCCCGGCGGCACCCGCAGCACCTCGGCGCGGCCGCCCAGGTGCAGCAGGACCGGCGGCGGATGGCCGGCGTTGGCGATGGTGATGCGGTGCGAGACCGGGTCGTACACGGCGTAGAGGCAGGTCGCCATGCGGTCGGTGCCCAGGCGCTGGGCCTGTTCGTCGAGGTGGTGCAAAACCTCCTGCGGGGGCAGGTCGAGGCCCGCCAGGGTCTGGGCCGTGGTCCGCAGCTGGCCCATGATGGCCGCGGACGTCATGGAGTGGCCCATCACGTCACCCACCACCAGCGCGACCCGGCTGCCGGGCAGCGGGATGGCGTCGTACCAGTCGCCGCCCACCCGCGCGGTCTCGGCGGCGGGCAGATAGCGGGACGCCAGCCGTACGCCGGTGGGCCGCGGGAGGGTCTCCGGCAGCATGGTGCGCTGCAACTCGTCGGCGATGTACGCCTCGCGCCCGTACAGCACCGCCTTGTCGATGCCGAGAGCGCTGTGCGTGGCCAGCTGGGCGGCGACCAGCAGGTCGTCGGCCTCGAAGGCCATGCGCTCCGGGCGGCGCAGGAAGAGCGCGGCGCCGATCACCCGGCGCCGGCCGCGCAGCGGGGCGAGGATCGCGCGCCGTCCGCCGGGTACGGCGAACTCCCCGCCCTCGACCAGAAGTTCGGGCAGGGCGGCGCGGGCGGCGGGCGCGTCCGTGAAGACCGGGCGGACCCCGCGCAGCACCTCGGCGAGCGCGCTGCCCGGCCGCACCTCGCACAGTTCGGCGCCGACCGCGTCGAGCCCCGTCATCTCCGGGGCCTCCGGCTGAAGGGCGGGCGAGAAGCCGCCCTCGGTGTCCCGCTCCGCGGGGATCCGGTCGGTGCGCCGCAGCCGCAGCACGAGCGGGCCGGTGGGCCGCTCGTCGCCGACGGGCAGCGGGTCGCGCAGATAGACGAGGATCGCGTCGGAGAAGGTCGGCACGGTGGCCCGGCACAGGCCCATGACGATCTCGTCGAGGTCGATGCCGCGGGCGATCCGCCGGGTCGCGGCGCCGACGAACCGCAGCCGGTCGCCGTCCCGCCGCATCGGCGTGGGCTGCCCGGGGGTCGTCATTCCCTGCCCGGTACGGCGCTCCTGGGCGCCGGACCCCTGCGGCCGGTCCTGCTCGCCGTCCGGCTGGTCCGGGATGGTCTCGGGCAGGGGGCGCGGACGGTGCGTGCCGGGTTCCACGGCTTCTGCGGCGGCGGGCTGCGAGTGCTCGGGGCCGGTGGTGTCGGAGGGGGGCGAGACCGGGTCCTTTCCCTGGCTTCCTTTGCTGCACGGTGTGGCCGTACCCGGTGTCGACGGGGTCTCCCCGGTGCGCGCCTGTGCGGGTAAAGCGGCCGTGGGGGAGGGCGTCTGGGTGTGCAGGAGCGCCCCGCGGGGGTCCGCGGGGTCGGCGCCCGGCTGCGGGCGCTCGAAGGACATGGGGTGCTCCGTCACGCGTGTCGAATCCGTCCGTCCGGGGCTGCGCATCGCGAGCGCAGTTGGTCCCGCAGGAATCCCGATACCCGGAATACGTGTCCCCGGAACGGATTTCCCGCGTGGTCAGAGGCTGTTGTCGTGCCACCGGCGAACCGTTCACGGCTCGCTGCGGTGTTGCCCTCGTACCCCTCGCTCACGTCCTGCCGCCCCTCGGTGACGATCGGTCAAGCCCAGCGCATGCTGCGGCAGTTGCTGCCGCACCCTTGCGGAGGACGATCCTACGGTTGTGGACCGGGGGCGCATCAAGAGTCTCACGTGGACGCATGCGCGGGCGTACGGTCCCAGTCCTCCGGCAAAGACGGTACAGCCCAGGACGGATCCGGGCGCCAGTGCTGCCAGCCGTCGCTGAACGGCGCGCCCCAGGCGCGGATCACCTCCACCGCGGAGCGGCCCGCCCTGCGCACCTGTTCGGCGGCCGACGCGTCCATCAGTCCGTCCTGCTGGGCCTGCGCGAACTCGTCCTCGTCACGCCAGTGCCAACTGCGGTCCGGGTGCACCGAGATGTCCAGGAAGTGGTCCTCGGAGTCGACCCCGCCGTCCCAACGCACCAGAGGCGACTCCAGATTCACGTACCAGTTCTTGAACTGCCAGCCCGGCTCCCAGAACAGCCACACCGACCAGGGCTCACCGGGCCGTGCCAGCTTCAGTACCCCGGTGCCGAACCAGTGGTCGAGCTGGACGGTACGCGGCTTGGTGTAGCGGGACTCGAGGGGCTCGACGTGCACCGGGGTGCCGTCGGCGAGGACGGGCCGCACACACTCGGTGCCGGGTGCCAGCCAGACGGCGAGCAGTTCCTCGTCGTCCCGGACGACGGTGACGGGGCGTGCGATGTGGAAGCGTTCGCCCGCGTTCTCCCGGTAGCGCCACAGAACCTGTGTCCCCGGGGTCCAGAACCCCGTCCGCACCGCCGCAGCCGCGTCCGCTTCCGCTCTCATCGCTCCACCCTCTGCCATGCACAGATATTAGGTGCCCCCGGCATACGACGCTGCGGCGCGCGTCACGGTTCGCGACGGCGCGACGAATGGTTACGGATGCGTCATCCGCAGGACATCCAGGGCCTCGTCGAGCTGCTCCGCCGTGAGGTCGCCGCGCTCCACGTACCCGCTCTCCAGCACGACTTGGCGGATCGTCTTCTGCTCCGCGAGGGCCTTCTTGGCGACCTTGGCGGCCTCCTCGTAGCCGATGTACTTGTTGAGCGGAGTGACCACGGAGGGCGAGGACTCGGCGTACTCGCGGGCCCGCTCCCGGTTCGCGGTGATGCCGTCCACGGTCCGGTCGGCGAGCAGCCGCGAGACGTTGGCCAGCAGCCGGACCGACTCCAGGACGTTCCTGGCGATGACCGGCAGCATCACGTTGAGCTCGAAGTTGCCGGCGGCTCCGGCGGTGGCGACGGTGGCGTCGTTGCCCACGACCTGCGCGGCGACCATGAGCACGGCCTCCGGGATGACCGGGTTGACCTTGCCGGGCATGATCGACGAACCGGGCTGGAGGTCGGGAAGGTTGATCTCGGCGAGCCCGGTGCGCGGTCCGGAGGCGGCCCACCGCAGATCGTTGGCGATCTTGGTCAGCCCGACGGCGACCGTCCGCAGCTGTCCGCTGGTCTCGACGATCCCGTCCCGCGCCCCCTGCGCCTCGAAGTGGTTGCGCGCCTCGGTCAGCGGCAGCCCCGTGACACGGGCGACCTCCTCGATGACGGCGGCGGAGAAGCCGGGCGGGGTGTTGATGCCGGTGCCCACCGCCGTCCCGCCGAGGGGCAGCTCCGCGAGGCGGGGGAGCGCGGCGTACAGCCGCTCGACGCCGTAGCGGATCTGGGCCGCGTAGCCGCCGAACTCCTGCCCCAGGGTGACCGGCGTCGCGTCCATCAGATGCGTCCGCCCGGACTTCACGACGTCGGCGAACTCCTCGGACTTGCGGGTGAGGGCGTCGGCGAGGTGTTCCAGGGCGGGGATCAGGTCGCGGGTGACGGCGGCCGTGGCGGCGATGTGGATGGAGGACGGGAAGACGTCGTTGGACGACTGGGAGGCGTTCACATGATCGTTGGGGTGCACGTCCCTGCCGAGCCGCTCGGTCGCGAGGGTGGCGATGACCTCGTTGGTGTTCATGTTCGACGAGGTGCCGGAACCGGTCTGGAAGACGTCGATCGGGAAGTGCTCGTCCCAGTCACCCCGGGCGACCTCCTCGGCCGCCTCCTGGATCGCCTCGGCGATGTCCTTGTCGAGCACCCCCAGCCGCGCGTTCACCTTCGCCGCGGCGCCCTTGATCCGGGCCAGGGCCTCGATGTGGGCGCGCTCGATGCGCTGGCCCGAGATCGGGAAGTTCTCGACGGCGCGCTGCGTCTGGGCGCGCCACTTGGCGTCGGCGGGGACGCGGACCTCGCCCATGGAGTCGTGCTCGATGCGGTAGTCGTCGCTCATGCCCGTATAGCGATCGGGGAGGCGGGGATGTTCCGGACCCTGAGCCGGCCGGGGGTCGTTGCGCGGGCCGGTGCCCTCGTCAGCGGCCCGGCACTCCGAACCGGCCGGTGCACACGGGCTTTTCGGCCACCTCGGCGCACGCCTGGGCTCCGTGCGGGTCCGGCGCGGCCAGCATCGGGCTGCTGTACCCGTCGGACTTGTCGCCCTGGTACTCAGCGGACAGCTCGTCCTCGCCCGACCTGATCCAGATCTCCCGCGCGCCGCCCGTGCGGGTGCGCAGCTCGGACCAGACCGTGGCGCAGGACGGCGAGAACCGCAGCAGCACCATCTCGGCGGCCCTGGCGACCGTGCTCTCGGTGCGCGCGTCCCGGGCGCAGGTCTCGGAGGTGGGGAGTTCCCCCTGACAGTCGCTGCCGTGGCAGGAGGCGGCCGTCCTGGGCGCCGCTGTGTGGCCGGGGTCCAGGACGTCCGCGGTGGCCGCGGTGACCGCCACGGTGGCGGCCATGGTGGCGAGGGCGACGACGGCACGGCTCGGCCGCGGGATGCGGCGGCGCCGTACGGCGTCGGGCGGCACGGACGGGACCGGCTGCCGCTTCGCGACGGTCGCCCCGTCGGCCTGCGCCCGTGCCGCGGAGTCCCAGAGGGCGAGCAGCGGGCCGGGGTCGGCGTCTGCGAGCCGTCCGAGCGCCACGACGGCCGCCCGGGGCGGGAACTGATCGCCGTTCAGATAGCGGTGCCAGGTCGACTTGCTGAACGGGGTGACACCGGCCAGTGCGGCCAGGCTCAGCCCCGTCCGCTGCTTGAGGGCACGCAGCCGCTCCGTCAGGAGCCGCCCGTCGTCCTGCGACGCGTCGGGCAGCGGCTGCCTCTGGACCGTCACGTGGCTCTCCATCTCGCTCCCTCGCCATGCCGGGGTGACCGCCCTGATGTGTTCCCGGCGGCGGCGCCCGGCCATACCGCGATCACCGGAATATGAAGGGGAGTTGACTGAGTTGACCTGCGATTACGCCGAGTGGGGGTGTGATCGGCGGATAACCGGACGGCATCTCCCGGCGGGCCTGTGCCGCCCGCCGGGAGGTGCCGGGGATCACGACCGGTGCGGTCCGGGGGCCGTCAGCACCAGCGGACGGTGCCGAGGTTGTGCACGTAGCGGGCGGAGACCCAGCCCCGGTGGTGGGCGAGTCGGTACCAGCGGTGGTTGCCGCGGACGCCGGAGCCCCGCACCTTGCAGGTGATGGCCACACTGGAGCCCACCGGCCGCGAGCCGACGACGCGGTAGCCGGTGCCCGGCCCGGAGCGGACGTTCAGCGGCAGGCGATGGGTGGCGACATGGCCCCAGGTGTGGTTCCTGACGATGTGCCGGATGCCGTGGATGTGCTGGATGTGCCGGACCTGGCGGTGGTGACGCGAGGCACGGCCCTTGGCGTGGTGGCACTTCGGCGCCTTGGGCCGGGCGGGCAGCGTGGACGGCGCGGGGGCCGGCTGCCACGCCGGCACGGAGATCTGCGGGGGAGTGGAGTTCAGCGCGTGGGCCTGCGCGGCCGGCCCGGCGGAGGCGACGGCCGCCACCGGGAAGACGGCGACGACCGCGAACGCGGCCAGAAGGCCGTTGCGCAGTGTGCGTCGGATCATGGTTGGTCCCTCCGAGATGACCTGCGGATCACGGGCTGTGATCCAGTCAGCACGGAGCGTTTCCGGCGAAGTTCCCAAAGATGCCGTCCCACCCGTTCCTGGGACGAACTGGGACGACATCCAGGCGTTACCCGCAGCAGCGCGGCATAGCGACGCCGTCCCGGGACTGTGTCTTCTCCTGCCGCCTGGCGCTTGGTCTTCCACTCCGCCTGGCGTTTGGGCTTTTCAGCCCGCCCGGCTTTGGGTCTTTCGGCCCGTCCGGCGTTTGGTCTTCCACCCCGCCCGGCGTTTGAGCCTTCAACCCGTCCGGCGTTTGATTTTCAGCCCGTCCGGCGTTTGAGGACGAGGCCGTTCAGGCCGATCGGGGTCCGGGGCGGAGCCCCGAACCGGGGTGCGGGGGCGGAGCCCCGGGAGGGGTGCAGGGGACGCAGTCCCCGCCGGGGTGCAGGGGCGGAGCCCCTGGTGGGGTCGAAGGGGCGGCAGCCCCTGGGGATGGGACGGGTAGGGGCGGCGGGGGCGAGATCCGTCCCCCGCCGCACCCGCAGGCACTACGCCAGCCCAGGCCCGCGCACCGGGATCGACGTGAACGTCGGCGCCGGCGCCGGATCCTGGAAGAAGTCGTTGCCCTTGTCGTCCACCACGATGAACGCCGGGAAGTCCTCGACCTCGATCTTCCAGACCGCCTCCATACCGAGCTCCTCGTACTCGACGACCTCGACCTTCTTGATGCAGTCCTGGGCGAGCCGGGCGGCCGGGCCGCCGATGGAGCCGAGGTAGAACCCGCCGTGCGCGCCGCACGCGTCGGTGACCTGCTTGCTGCGGTTGCCCTTGGCGAGCATGACCTTGGAGCCGCCGGCCGCCTGGAACTGCTCGACGTAGCTGTCCATGCGCCCGGCCGTGGTCGGCCCGAAGGAACCGGACGCGTACCCCTCGGGAGTCTTCGCCGGGCCCGCGTAGTACACCGGGTGGTCCTTCAGGTACTGCGGCATCTCCTCACCCGCGTCAAGGCGTTCCTTGATCTTGGCGTGCGCGATGTCGCGGGCCACGACCAGCGGACCGGTGAGGGAGAGACGGGTCTTGACCGGGTACTTCGTCAGCTCGGCGAGGATCGACTCCATCGGCTGGTTCAGGTCGATCTTGACGACGTCCCCGTCCTGCTCCAGGTGCTCGTCCGTCGTCTCCGGCAGGAACCGCGCAGGGTCCGTCTCCAGCTGCTCCAGGAAGACACCCTCCGCCGTGATCTTCGCGACGGCCTGCCGGTCGGCCGAGCAGGACACGGCGATCGCGACGGGGCACGAGGCGCCGTGCCGCGGCAGCCGCACCACCCGCACGTCGTGGCAGAAGTACTTGCCGCCGAACTGCGCGCCGATGCCGATCTTCTGGGTCAGCTCGAAGACCTTCTGCTCCAGGTCCTTGTCCCGGAAGCCGTGCCCGAGCTCCGAGCCCTCCGCCGGGATCTCGTCCAGGTAGTGCGCGGAGGCGTACTTCGCGGTCTTGAGCGCGTACTCGGCGGACGTACCCCCGACGACGATCGCCAGGTGGTACGGCGGGCAGGCGGCCGTACCCAGCGAACGGATCTTCTCCTCCAGGAACTTCATCATGGAGGCCTCGTTCAGGACGGCCTTCGTCTCCTGGTACAGGAACGACTTGTTGGCGCTGCCGCCGCCCTTCGCCATGAACAGGAACTTGTACGCGCCGCCGTCGGTGGCGTACAGCTCGATCTGCGCCGGCAGGTTGGAACCGGTGTTCTTCTCGTCCCACATGGTCAGCGGGGCCATCTGCGAGTACCGCAGATTGAGGTTGAGGTACGCGTCGTAGATGCCCTTCGACAGCGCCGCCTCGTCGCCGCCCTCGGTGAGGACGTTCTGTCCGCGCTTGCCCATGACGATCGCCGTGCCGGTGTCCTGGCACATGGGGAGCACGCCCGCGGCCGCGATGTTCGCGTTCTTCAGCAGGTCCAGCGCCACGAACTTGTCGTTGCTCGACGCCTCGGGGTCGTCGATGATGCGCCGCAGCTGGGCCAGGTGGGCGGGCCGCAGATAGTGCTGGATGTCGTGAATGGCCTCCTCGGCCAGCTTGCGCAGCGCCTCCGGCTCCACCTTGAGGAACGTCCGCCCGTCGGCCTCGAAGGTGGACACACCTTCGGAGGTCACCAGCCGGTACGGGGTGGTGTCCTCTCCCATGGGGAGCAGATCGGTGTACGCGAACTCAGGCATCTCAGCCCATTCCTCACTCGGCAGACGGCGCCCGCCGTCATTGGCGGGCGCTCACCAGCGTAGAACCTGCCGCTGACACCGAGCCTGTGAGGTAAGGCTCAGTTCGAGGGCCGCACGCGTTTTCCACAGGTCGCGATGAGGGGTAGTCGCGATCTATCGCGTTTCGGTACGCTGCCGTCGTGGACCTTCAGAAGAGTGACCGACACCAGGACACGGCACCGCGGGTTTCCGAACTGCGCGCCTCGGACGCCGACCGTGACCGCATCGCCGACCTCCTGCGCGACGCCCTCGCCGAGGGCCGCCTGACCGCGGACGAGCATGCCGAGCGGGTCGAGGGCGTCCTCGCCGCCAAGACGGTCGGTGAACTGGAGGTCTTCATACGGGACCTGCCCGCGGCCCACCACCGCGCGGCCCCCGCCTTCGCAGCCGCCCCGAGCCGCCCCCCGGTGGGCGCGATCCCGGCCGACCCCGACGACAACGTGGTGGCGGTGTTCAGCAGCGCCGTCCGCAAGGGCCGCTGGCGCGCGGGGCGCCGTATCCATGCGTACGCGATCTTCGGCAGCGTGGAGATAGACCTCAGCGAGGCCCTCTTCGAGTACCAGCAGGTCGCGGTCAAGACCTTCTCGTTCTGCGGCAGCGTCGAGATCCGCGTCCCGGAGAACGTGTCGTTGCGTGGCACGGGTGGCGGGGTGCTCGGCAGCTTCGAGGTCGACAACCTCGACTCGACCGACCCGAACGCCCCGGTGGTCTATGTCGACGGCTGGGCCGTGCTGGGCAGCGTCGAGGCGCGGCCGAAGCGGGGCAAGCTGGTCGCGGACATCCTCGACCGCGTCCAGCACAAGGTCGACAAGAGTTTGCGCAAACACCTGAATCGTTGACGATTGCTAATTCGGGCGCGCCCGCAGGGGATTGGTCCACCCGCGGTCGCACGCCCGAGGCGCTCACGAGCACGCGAAATCCAGCGGTTCGGAACTCAGTGCATAGGCTCGCGCACAGCGGGTAGGCCTTGCTGCATCGTCGCTCGCTCGCGAAGCCGTCGTCAGGAGTAGACCGTGCTGCAACCGCCGCATTCGTCCCTGCAGGTAGCTGCCGTTCCGGCCCAGCGGGTGCCAGTGCGGGACAGGGACCAAGACGCTCCATGGCACACCGAGGCGGTGTGCCGGCGCGACGAGGCCGGCCTGTTCTTCGCACCTTCCAAGGAGCCCACCGCCGCCCGGCTCTCCCGCGAGGAGGCGGCCAAGCGCGTCTGCGCCCGCTGCCCCGTCATGGTCGAGTGCCGCGAGCACGCGCTGCTGCAACCGGAGCCCTACGGCGTCTGGGGCGGCCTCACCGCCGCCGAACGCCGCGTGGTCCTGGCGCGCAGGCGCCGCCGCGAGATGGAGCTCAAGAAGACGGCCCGCGCGCAGGGCCGTATAGCGGCAGCGGGCTGACCGGCCCCCGTACGCACACCGATGGGGCGCCCCCACCGCACCGGGGGCGCCCCACCGCTGTCATAGCTGCCGACGCTGCTGGAGCGCGGGGGCTATTTGGCGCGATCGAAATCAATCGCGCTGTAGGCCCGCAGCTTGCTCAGCCGGTGCTCGGAGTTGATCTGCCGCACCGTCCCCGACTTCGACCGCATGACGATCGACTCGGTGGTGGCGGTCTCCGACCGGTACCGAACCCCGCGCAGCAACTCCCCGTCCGTGATCCCGGTCGCGACGAAGAACACGTTCTCGCCGGCGACGAGGTCGTCGGTGGTGAGTACCCGGTCGAGATCGTGCCCGGCGTCGATCGCCCGCCCCCGCTCCTCGTCGTCCTTGGGCCACAGCTTGCCCTGGATCGTCCCGCCCAGACACTTCACGGCGCACGCGGAGATGATCCCCTCCGGCGTACCACCGATCCCGAGCAGCATGTCGACGCCGGTGCCCTCGCGCAGCGCGTAGATCGACCCGGCTACGTCGCCGTCGGAGATCAGCTTGATGCGCGCACCGGCCTCCCGGATCTCCTTGATGATGCCCTCGTGCCGCGGCCGGTCGAGGATCACCACCGTCACGTCCTCCGGCGTGGAGCGCTTGGCCTTGGCGACGCGGCGGATGTTCACGGACACCGGCGCGTCGATGTCCACGAAGTCGGCGGCCTCGGGCCCGGTGACCAGCTTGTCCATGTAGAAGACGGCGGACGGGTCGAACATCGACCCGCGGTCCGCGGCCGCCAGCACGGCGATCGCGTTCGGCATGCCCTTGGCCGTCAGGGTGGTGCCGTCGATCGGGTCGACGGCGATGTCGCACTCGGGCCCGGTCCCGTCACCGACGCGCTCGCCGTTGAAGAGCATCGGGGCCTCGTCCTTCTCGCCCTCGCCGATGACGACCACACCGTTCATCGACACGGTGGAGACGAGGGTCCGCATGGCGCGCACCGCGGCGCCGTCGGCGCCGTTCTTGTCGCCCCGCCCGACCCAGCGGCCCGCGGCCATGGCGGCGGCTTCGGTCACCCGGACGAGTTCGAGGGCGAGGTTGCGGTCGGGGGCTTCGCTGGGGACTTCGAGCTCGGACGGCAAGTGATGATGCTCGGTCATCGAGGCGCACCTTTCTGATACGACGACGGCCGGATGAGGGTTCGACCCTCGACTCTATCGCCAGTCCGACAAAATGAGCAGGGGACCCCACGGATGAGCGAGCCGGGCACCTGCGACGATAGGGGGCGTGGCAGGTTCGAACGGCAAGCAGAAGACGGTCCGGGACATGATCCTTTCCCTGGGCCTCATCGGGATCGCGGCGGCACTCATCTACGTGTTCATCCCGCACGACGACTCGCCTCCTGACCTCCCGCGGGTCGACTACCGCGTCGAACTGCTCACGGCGCGTCGCGCCGCCGCCTACCCCGTGGCCGCACCCGAGGGCCTGTCCAAGGACTGGAAGGCGACCTCGGTCCGCTTCCAGGGCGACCAGTTCGACGCCTGGCACCTGGGCTTCCACACACCCGACGGCCAGTACGTGCAGATCGAGCAGTCGACTCAGAAGCCCTCGACCTTCATCGACCAGGCCACCCAGGGGTCGGACGAGACGAAGGCCACCGAGGAGATCGCCGGCCGCACCTGGACCCGCTACACCGGCGGCCGCTACGACGCCCTCGTGCTGCCCGGCAAGGGCTCCACGACGGTGGTCGCGGGCACGGGCTCGTTCCAGCAGCTGACGGAGATGGCGCGGGCGCTGAAACTGGCGTAGGTCTTCGCACGCGAGACCGCACGGGAAGGGCCCCCGGCTTCGTCGCCGGGGGCCTTTGTCCTGCGGGGGCGCTCAGACCCGTCCGTCGTGCGGGGTCGCTCAGACCGTCGTGACGACCTCGTCGTAGGTGAGGCGCGGGGAGCGCGGGAACCAGGCGTCCTCGCCCGGCTTGCCGATGTTGACGACCATCAGCGGGGTGTGGTCGTCGTCCAGGAACTCCTTCTGGACGCCCGCGAAGTCGAGACCGGTCATCGGGCCGGCGGCGAGACCGGCGGCGCGGACGCCGATGATGAAGTACGCGGCCTGCAGCGCGGCGTTCAGGCCGGCGGCACCCTCGCGGGCCGTGCGCTCGGAGAAGAAGACGTCCTTGGCGGCCGGGAAGTGCGGGAAGAGGGTCGGCAGCTCCTCGTGGAACTCGTTGTCCGCGGAGAGGATCGCGACCAGCGGGGCGGTGGCGGTCTTGGGCTGGTTGCCCTCGGCCATGTGCTTCACCAGGCGCTCACGGGCCTCGGCGGAGCGGACCAGGGTGACGCGCAGCGGGGACTGGTTGAAGGCGGTCGGGCCGTACTTGACCAGGTCGTAGATCGCCTGGATCTGCTCGTCGGTCACCGGCTCGTCGGTGAAGGTGTTCGCGGTACGGGCCTCGCGGAAGAGCAGGTCCTGGGCGGCGGGGTCAAGAACGAGAGACATGCGGGAACTTCCTCGGAATCGCGCCGGGATCCGTTCCGGACCGTGGTCCGGATCGACTGACGGGACCGACGGTACGCGAAGGAAGGTTCAAAGTTCAACAATAAGCGGGGCGTGGTGATCCGCTTCACAGCGGACCGCCGCCACCGCTCCTTGTCGAGCGCTACTCGCCGCCGGCCTCTTCCGCGGCCTCTTCCTCCGCGAGGGCCGCATCCAGCCGGGCGCGCGCCCCGTCCAGCCAGCGCCGGCACACCTTGGCCAGCTCCTCGCCCCGCTCCCAGAGCGCCAGGGACTCCTCCAGCGTCGTACCGCCCGCCTCGAGCCGTCGTACGACCTCGATCAGCTCGTCCCGTGCCTGCTCGTAGCCGAGCGCCTCATCCACCTTGCTGGTCATCCGCCCACCCTATGCATCGACTCCCACCGCTCTCAGCGTTCTCGGTCGGCCCGGACCACCGTGAACTCGCCCTCGGCCACGCGCGCCCGCAGTGTCTCCTCCGCCGTCACCTCGTCCGGGGCCCGGACGACATGCCCGTCTGGCTTCTGCAGCACGGCGTAACCGCGCTTCAGGGTGGCGGCGGGGGAGAGGGCCACCACGCGCGCGTGCGTGTGCGTCAGCTCGGAGTGGGCGCGGTCGAGGAGATGCCCGAGCGTGCGCCGCGAACGGTCGACCAGCGAGGAGACATGGTCGGCCCGCTCGTCGATCATCCGGTGCGGATCCTCTATCGAGGGCCGGGCGAGCGCCTGGGCGAGCCCGCGCTCCTCCCGCTCCAGGAACGCCTCGACACACCGTCGCGCCCGGTTGCGCAACTGCCGCACCCGCTCGTACTCCTCCCCGACGTCCGGTACGACCTTCTTGGCGGCGTCGGTGGGAGTGGAGGCGCGCAGGTCGGCGACGTGGTCGAGGAGCGGATTGTCCGGCTCGTGCCCGATCGCCGACACGACCGGCGTACGGCACGCGGCGACGGCGCGCACGAGCTGCTCGTCGGAGAACGGCAGGAGATCCTCCACGCTCCCGCCCCCGCGCGCGACGATGATGACGTCCACCTCGCCGGCCTCGTCCAGCTCCTTGACCGCCTGCACGACCTGCGGGACGGCGTGCACGCCCTGCACGGCGACGTTGCGCACCTCGAAGCGGACGGCGGGCCAGCGGTGCCGGGCGTTCTCCAGGACGTCCCGCTCGGCGGCCGAGGCGCGGCCGCACACCAGCCCGATGAGCTGCGGCAGGAAGGGCAGGGCCTTCTTCCGCTCGGGCGCGAACAGGCCCTCGGCGGCAAGGGACTTCTTCAACTGCTCCAGCCGCGCGAGGAGTTCACCGACCCCCACGGGCCTTATCTCGGCGGCCCGCAGGGACAGCTGCCCCCGCGGCGCGTACCACTCCGGCTTCGCGAGGACGACGACCCGCGCGCCCTCGCTCACCACGTCGGCGACCGCGTCGAACACCTGCCGGTAGCAGGTGACGCTGACGGAGATGTCGTACGAGGGGTCCCGCAGGGTCAGGAACACGACCCCGGCGCCGGGCCGCCGCGAGAGCTGAGTGATCTGCCCCTCGACCCAGACGGCCCCCAGCCGGTCGATCCACCCACCGATCAGCCGCGACACCTCACCGACGGGCAGGGGCGCTTCTGGGGACGTGTTGAGAGCCATGCCGCGAGGGTAACGGCCAGGACTGACAACTCCGGGCTGCGATCTTCGCCTCCCCCACCGCGGCCTTACGATGGACCGCATGACTGCTTCGCCTGGCCGCCGTGTTCTGCTCGCCGCCCCCCGGGGCTACTGCGCGGGTGTGGACCGCGCCGTGATCGCCGTCGAGAAAGCCCTGGAGCAGTACGGGGCTCCGATCTATGTCCGGCACGAGATCGTGCACAACAAGTACGTCGTGCAGACGCTGGAGAAGAAGGGCGCCATCTTCGTCGAACGGACGGAAGAGGTCCCCGAGGGGAACATCGTGATGTTCTCCGCCCATGGAGTCGCGCCGGTCGTCCACGAGGAGGCCGCGCGCGGAAGGCTCGCCACCATCGACGCCACCTGCCCGCTGGTCACCAAGGTCCACAAGGAAGCCGTCCGGTTCGCGAACGAGGACTACGACATCCTCCTGATCGGGCACGAGGGCCACGAGGAGGTCATCGGCACCTCCGGCGAGGCCCCCGAGCACATCACCCTCGTCGACGGTCCGGACGATGTCGCCAAGGTCGAGGTCCGTGACCCCTCCAAGGTCGTCTGGCTCTCCCAGACCACGCTCTCCGTCGACGAGACGATGGAGACCGTCGACGCCCTGAAGGAGAAGTTCCCGCAGCTGATCTCGCCGCCCAGCGACGACATCTGCTACGCCACGCAGAACCGCCAGCTCGCGGTGAAGCAGATGGGCGCCGAGGCCGAGCTGGTGATCGTCGTCGGCTCCCGCAACTCCTCCAACTCCAAGCGGCTCGTCGAGGTCGCCAAGCTGGCGGGCTCGCGCGAGGCCCACCTCGTGGACTTCGCCGACGAGATCGACGAGGCCTGGCTCGAAGGCGTGTCCACGGTCGGTGTCACCTCCGGCGCCTCCGTCCCCGAGGTCCTGGTCGAGCAGGTCCTGGAGTGGCTCGCGCAGCGCGGTTTCGAGGACGTCGAGATCGTCAAGGCGGCCGAGGAGTCCATCACGTTCTCGCTGCCCAAGGAGCTCCGCCGCGACCTGCGTGACGAGGCGGCGGCGCTGATCGCGGAGCGAACCGGCACCTCGCCGGAGTGACTGTCAGTCGTCCGTCGTAACGTAGAGCCATGCAGATCTTCGGTGTGGACATCGGCGGGTCCGGGATCAAGGGTGCCCCTGTGGACCTGGACAAGGGCGACCTGGCTCAGGAGCGCTGCAAAGTGCTCACTCCGCACCCGGCGACACCCGACGGCGTGGCGGACGGCGTGAAGCAGGTCGTCGAGCACTTCGGTTGGACCGGCCCGGTCGGCCTCACCTTCCCCGGCGTGGTCACCGGCGGGTCCACCATCCGCACGGCGGCCAACGTCGACAAGAGCTGGATCGACACGGACGCGCGCGCGTTGTTCAGCGACCGCCTGGGCGGACTGCCGGTGACCGTGGTCAACGACGCGGACGCGGCGGGCGTCGCCGAGATGCACTTCGGCGCCGGCCGGGGCCGCAGGGGCACGGTCATCCTGCTGACCTTCGGCACCGGCATCGGCAGTGCCCTGTTCGTCGACGGCACCCTGGTGCCCAACACCGAGCTCGGCCACCTGGAGCTGCACGGCCACGACGCGGAGAAGCGCGCCTCCAGCAAGGCCAAGGAGGACGGCGAGCTGACCTGGGAGCACTGGGCGCACCGCGTGCAGAAGTACCTCGCCCATGTCGAGATGCTGTTCTCGCCCGAGCTGATCGTCATCGGCGGCGGTGTCAGCCGTAAGTCCCAGAAGTTCCTGCCCTTCATCGACGGCATCAAGGCGGAGATCGTCCCGGCGCAGCTGCAGAACAACGCGGGGATCGTCGGCGCGGCGATGCACGCCGCGGAGAGCTGAGGCCGGGCCAGGTACCGGGGTGGGGGCTGGTACCAGAGGCCTAATACCGGGGCGGGCGGCGGCCGCCGCGTCGGCGGCGCATCAGGGCGGCCTTCCGCCCCGTGACGATGAGGCCCGCGACGAGGGTGCCCCCGTACAGCCACCCGGCCTGGGTGGCCAGTGCCGTCACCAGGCCCATCAGCCGGCCGAGCAGCCCGCCGCTGCTGTCGGCCACCGGCAGCAGACCCAGCGCGAAGGCGATCGGTACGACGACGGGCGCGGTCGCCAGGTCGCTCTTGCGCACCCAGACCGCGGTCAGCAGGCACACCGGCAGGAACAGCACGCCGTACAGGGTCAGCGACGCCCCGAACAGCAGCTGGTCGAGACAGCCAAGGGTGAACATCAGCGCCCCGCAGAACAGCCCGCTGCCCAGCCCGGTCAGCAGCGGGTTGGGCAGCCGCCGTACGGCCTCGGCCGGCGGCGGGCCGGGCTGACGCACCGCCGGGCGGGTGGCGGGGCGGCCCTGTCCGGAAGGTCGCGCACCGCCGCCCGCACGGCCCCCGCTTCCACCGCGCTTCGCCTGCGGGGGCAGCGGGGGCCTGCCGCGTCGCGTTCCGTTGTGCGGTGGTCCCGACCCGTGTTGCTCCACCGGACCAACTTAGGTCGGTTTATGTGCGCAATCGCCCCTCAGACACGCCGAGGGGCGGACCCTGGCCAAGCGTTCGACGGGGCGCCGGTACGGGGACCGGCACGCCGTAGACTGGTGGATCGGCCCGCCCGTGCACCGAAGAAGGACCGGGCCCGCAGCCCCCAGTCCCCTGATGTCTCTCACGTACGGGAAGTCGCAACGTGTCGCTCACGATCGGAATCGTCGGTCTGCCGAATGTCGGCAAGTCGACCCTGTTCAACGCCCTGACCAAGAACGACGTGCTCGCGGCCAACTACCCGTTCGCCACGATCGAGCCCAATGTGGGCGTCGTGGGCGTCCCCGACCCCCGGCTGACGAAACTGGCCGAAATCTTCTCCTCGCAGCGCATCCTCCCGGCGACCGTCGACTTCGTCGACATCGCGGGCATCGTGAAGGGCGCGTCCGAGGGTGAGGGCCTGGGCAACAAGTTCCTCGCGAACATCCGTGAGTCCGACGCGATCTGCCAGGTCATCCGCGCCTTCAAGGACGAGAACGTCGTGCATGTCGACGGCAAGGTCTCGCCGAAGGACGACATCGAGACGATCAACACCGAGCTGATCCTCGCCGACCTCCAGACCATCGAGAAGGTCCTGCCGCGCCTCCAGAAGGAGTCGCGCATCAAGAAGGACGTGGCTCCCAAGGTGGCGGCGGTCGAGGCCGCGAAGGAGATCCTTGAGAAGGGCGACACGCTGTTCTCGGCGGGCATCGTCCAGGGCTCCGGCAACGAGGAGCTCCTCCACGACCTGCACCTGCTGACCACGAAGCCCTTCCTCTACGTCTTCAACGTCGACGAGGACGAACTGGTCGACGAGGACTTCAAGGCCGAGCAGCGCGCCCTGGTCGCCCCCGCCGAGGCGATCTTCCTCAACGCCAAGCTGGAGGCGGACCTCGCCGAGCTCGACGAGGAGGACGCCATGGAACTCCTGGAGTCCGTCGGCGCCGAGGAGCCGGGCCTGACGACCCTCGCCCGCGTGGGCTTCAACACCCTCGGCCTGCAGACCTACCTCACGGCCGGCCCCAAGGAATCCCGCGCCTGGACCATCAAGAAGGGCGCCACCGCCCCCGAGGCCGCCGGTGTCATCCACACCGACTTCCAGAAGGGCTTCATCAAGGCGGAGGTCATCTCCTTCGAGGACCTGGTGGAGACCGGCTCGGTCGCCGAGGCCCGTGCGAAGGGCAAGGCGCGGATGGAGGGCAAGGACTACGTGATGCAGGACGGCGACGTGGTGGAGTTCCGCTTCAACGTGTGAGCGGCCGGAAGGGGCCGGGCTCCGTGAGCCCGGCCCCTTCCGTGTTCCCGCGCCGACCTGGTGCCGGCTGCTACGTGCGCTTCGGCGGGGTGAGCCGGTCGAGATCCAGGCTGATCTCGAAAGGCACAGGCCGCTTCAGGGTGCCCCGGAAGATGCCGGCGGGTGCGTAGACGCCGGTCGGTTCGTCGAGTTCGTAGACGTGGACGACAGGAGCGTCGTCCTCTTCCTCGATGTACCAATAGTGCGGGATCTTGGCTTCTGCGTATTTGTGCAGCTTCACCGTGCGGTCACGGTGGGCGGATTCCGGTGAGACGACCTCGATGACGAGCCGGACCTCTTCCGGTGCATACCACGTCCGGTCCGGGTCGTAGGGTGCGGTCGTCACGAGCAGATCCGGCTCCGGCCGGTTTCGCTCGTCCAGACGGATCGTCATCTCCCGTTCGACCTCGAAACCGGCGGGCGCCACGGCCATGAGTGTGGTGGTGAGGGAGGTGACAAGGCGGCCGTGCCAGGACCGCTGGGGAGACATCATGAAGACAAGCGCCCCGTCGATCAGCTCGGTGTGGCGGGGTGCCTCGGGGAGGCGGTCCAGGTCCTCCGCGAACCAGCCTTCCTCGCGCGGCGGGCGCATCCAGTCGGGCAGTGCGGTCATGGCTAAACGGTAGCGGCTCGGCGAGGCCCGGGCCACGAGGTCGTCAAGGGGTGACCGCCCCGGACCTGCCACGGGGCAGCGACCCCGTGTGCACACGGAGGGCGCGGACTCTCACGCGGTCTCATTGCCGCCGGCCCGCTCCGTCACCCGTCGGCAAGCCTCCGCATACGCCCGTACCAGCGGTCTGCGGTCCCCCTTCCGCCAGGCCAGCACATACCGGCTGGGCGTGAGTCCGCGGACCGGGCGGGTGACCACACCGCCCAGCGTGATCAGCGGGACGTTCCCGACCGCCACCAGGCACACACCCAGCCCCGCGACCAGGGCCTCGTAGGTCTCCTCCGTGCTGGCGATCTCCGCGCCGATGCGGGGCAGACGGCCCCCGCGTTCCTCGGCCGCCAGCCAGTACTCCCGCAGCGGTCCCGCGCTCTTCGGCAGGGCGAGGAAGGGTTCCTCGGCCAGGTCCGTGAAGTCGATCTCGGGGCGGGAGGCGAGCGGGTGGGTGTCGGGGAGGGCGACCAGGCGGGGTTCCTCGGCGACGACCGTCCAGGCGTAGCGGTCCTGGCCGGGCAGGGGAAGCCAGACGAAGGCCATGTCCGTGTCGCCGTCCGCCAGGCCCGCGGTCGGGTCGTCCCAGCTCACCTGGCGCAGGCGGACGGCGGCCTCGGGATGCGAGGCCGTGAAACGGGAGCGGATCGCGGGCAGCAGACCGCCGCGGCCGGGGCTGGTGCTCATGCCCACCACCAGCGTGCTGCGCTGTGCGGCCCGCGCCTGGGCCACCACCGACGCGCCCTGCGCCCATGCGTCCAGCACCCGCCGGGCGTGCGGCAGCAGCGCCGCTCCCTCCGCGGTGAGCGCCACGCCGTGCCGGTCGCGCCGCAGCAGCTCCACCCCCAACTGCCGCTCCAGCGCCCGGATCTGCTTGCTCAGCGCGGGCTGCGAGACGTACAACCGCTCGGCCGCGCGCGTGAAGTGCAGCTCCTCCGCGACCGTGACGAAGTACCGCAGGTCCCGCACATGTACGTCCGCCGTCATAGCCATCGGTTGTCACCGTAGGTCTTGGACGGGCAACTCGCCACAGGAGCAGCCTGGTTCAGGAGTTGCTCAGGGAGGCACTCGCAGCGCTGCTCGGAGAGGGGTGGGTTGTCGTGAACAAGGTGTGGCTGATCACTGGTGCCAGCAGCGGACTCGGGCGGGCCGTCGCCGAGGCGGCCGTGGCGGACGGCGATGTCGTGGTGGGCGCCGCCCGGCGGCCCGAGGGGCTGGACGACCTCGTGGCCGCCCATCCCGACCAGGTCGAGGCACTGCGGCTCGATGTCGCGGACACGACTGCCGCCGAACCTGCCGTACGGGACGTGGTGGCGCGGCACGGACGCATCGACGTCCTGGTCAACAACGCCGGCCGCGGCCATGTCGGTGCCTTCGAGGAGACCACCGAGGACGAGCTGCGCGCCCTGTTCGACGTGCACGTCTTCGGCCCGGCCGCCCTGGTGCGCGCCGTACTGCCGTACATGCGCTCACGGCGCTCGGGCGCGATCGTGCAGATGAGCAGCATGGGCGGGCAGACCTCCTACCCCGGCTTCTCGGCGTACAGCGGGACGAAGTTCGCCCTGGAGGGCATGTCCGAGGCGCTCGCCGGCGAGGTCGCCGAGTACGGCATCAAGGTCCTCATCGTCGAGCCGGGCGCCTTCCGTACGGCGCTGTACGACGGGACGCAGGCCAGTGCCGACGGCGGGGCGTACGCCACCGTGGGCGGCACGCGCGCGATGGTCGACGCCGGCTTCGACGAGCGGGCGGGCGACCCGGCCAAGGCGGCGGCGCTCATCCTCGCCGCGCTGGAGTCGGGGCAGCCCCCGCTGCGCCTGCCGCTCGGCGACGACGGCGTGAGTGCGGTCCTCGACCACCTCGACCAGGTGCGCGACGACGTCCTGGCCTGGGAGAAGCGCACCCGCCGCACGGGTTTCCGCGACTGAGGCGCCCGACCGGCCCTCAGATCCCGTCCACCCACGCCACGGTGAACGGCTCCTCGGGCACCCCGGGCCCCATCGGCCCGCCCTTGTCGAACTGCGAGCGGACGACCAGCAACCGGCCGTGGGTGCGGGCGAGGGTGGTCGGAATCTGCAGCGCGGTGTCCGTGAACTGCCGCTCCAGGCGGGCCGAGGTGCCGTTCGGGGACAGCCGCCAGCGGCTGAGGGTGTTGGTGGCGTTGTGCGCGGCCCACAGCGTGCCGTGCGCCAGCTCCAGTCCGTCGCCGTGCTTCAGGTCGCCGCCGTCCAGTGCGACCTGGCGTACGGATCCGGTGGCCGTGCCCACGCGGTACAGGCCGCCGCCCGTCATGCCGACGGCGAGCAGATACCGCCCCGAGGGATCGACGACTATGCCGTTGAGGAAGAGCCCGTCCGACGGGGCCACGGCGCTCAGGTCGTAGGCGGCGTCGAGCGTCGCGCTGCCGCCGCGGGCGCGGCCCAGGTCGGCCGGGGTGACGCGGTAGACCACCGGGCGGGAGCTGTCGGTGAGGTAGGCCGTGCCGTCCGGCCCGAGCGCCAGGTCGTTGACGAAGGAGGGGCCGCCGCCGGGCACGGTGAAGCGGGCGAGCAGGGCGCGGGTCCGCAGGTCGTAGACGTCCACCCCGGCGGTGGAGTCGATGACCCACAGGTGCCCGGCCCGGTCGGCCTTCAGGCCGTTGGCGGTGGTACGGCCGTCGGTGCCGGACGGGAGGAAGACCTCGGCCGCACGGCTGCCGCGCCGGGCCCGGTACACCGCACCCGTCGTGTACGAGCCGACATAGGCGTCACCGGTGCGCGCGTCGAGCGCGATGCCTTCGGGGTAGGCGCGGTCCTCGGGGAGCGTGAAGGCCGTGCTGATGCGGGGCGCGGCGGCGGCCCGGGCGGCCGTCGCGGGGAGTGCCACGGCGCCGGCCAGTGCGGCGGCGCTGGTCAGGAAGGTACGGCGGTGGATCGAACGGGACACGTCGGTGCCTCTCGTTTCGGGTCGACTCGGTACTCACTATCTTGTGTGCATGAACGTAGATTAGACCTCTAATACTCGTCAATGCATTAATGGTTGGCTGCATGTTGACCATTGAAAGGGGCCGCTACCATGCGGAGATGACGTCCATGCCCGTGTCCGAGCGCCTCGGCTCCCACCTCAAGCGGGCCGAACAGGCTCTCAGCGCGACCAAGGCGGCCGTCCTCAAACCGGCCGGCGTGACGGTGGCGCAGTACTCGGCACTGCTGCATCTCTCCGAGAACCCCGGCATCTCGGCCGCGGCCCTGGCCCGCCTGTGCGGGGTCACCCCGCCGACGATGAACACGGTCCTGAACAACCTCCAGGACCGCGCCCTGATCGAACGCACCCCCCACGAGTGGCACAGGAACGTGCTGGAGACCCGCCTCACCGACGAGGGCCGCGCGGTGATGGCCGACGCGGACGCCCGTGCCGTAAGGGTCGAGCGGGCCCTGGCCGCCGAGTTCACGGACGAGGAACGCGAGGCGCTGGTCGGGCTGCTGGGGCGGTGCGTGGCACTGCTGGAGACGGAGCGCGGGCGGGCGTAACGGAGGCCGGGGGTCCTCTTTTCCTCACCGCACGCTTACCATGCGCCCAGTCGTACGCCAGTTCTGTGCGCCGTTTCTGTGCGTCAGTCATCCGAACCAGGAGCACGGTAGCCGTGTCCACACCACCCCCGCCGCCTCCCGGGCCGTACCCGTACCAGCCCTGGGGGCAGGGCTACCGCCCCTACAACACTCCCGCGCCGGTCAACGGGGTCGCCATCGCCGCCCTGGTTCTCGGCATCCTCTGCTGCGTTCCGGCCCTCGGGCTGCTGCTCGGACTGGTCGCGCTGCGCCAGATCAGGAGGACCGGCGAGCGGGGACGCGCGATGGCCGTCACCGGTGCGGTCCTCTCCGGCCTCGGGCTCGTGCTGTGGGTGGCGGTGCCGGTCGGCGGTGCCGCGCTCGACGGCTGGGTGAAGGACGCCGCCCGCGACCACGGCAGCGCCTACTCCCTCACCAAGGGCGAGTGCTTCGACTCCCCGAGCGGATCCCTGGAGGGCATGGCCTACGACGTCGACAAGGTGCCCTGCGCCGGCCCGCACGACGCCGAGGTCTTCGCCACCTTCAAGCTGCCCGGTGGCGCCGACTACCCCGGCGACGGCGAGATCACGGACGCCGCCGACACCAGGTGCTACGCGCTGCGCTACGGCTACGCCATGGACGTCTGGGCCGTGCCCGACGACGTCGACGTGTACTACCTGACGCCGGGCCGGCAGAGCTGGCGCTACGGCGACCGCGAGGTCACCTGTCTGTTCGGCAACACCGACGAGAAGGCCGGCCTGAAGGGTTCGCTGCGCAACGACAAGCAGACCCTCGACGCCGACCAGGCCGCCTATCTCCAGGCCGTCGACGTCGAGAACGCGGCCCTGGACCGGCAGCCGCCGGACAGCCCCGACGACGATCTGCGGGCCAGCCGCCGGTGGGCGGGACAGATGTCGGCCGCGCTCACCGAGGAGGCCCGGATGCTGCACGACCATCCGTGGCCGGCCGGTGCGAGGACGCCGGTCGCGAAGGTCGCCAAGGAGGTCGAGGCGCGACAGGAGGAGTGGGCGCGCGCCGCGAAGGCCCATGACGCGAACGGCTTCTACGAGCACTACGACCTCGTCATGGCGCTCTCGACACCCGACCGCGCCGTCACCGCCCGCAAGGCTCTGGGCCTGGCCGCCGTCCCGCCGGAATCCCGGGACGCGGACGACGACGGGACCAGCGCCGGAGGTGGCACCGAGTTCGAGGTGTGACCACGGCTATAGCGGGGAGAAAGTGCCTGCGTAAAGCCCTCCGCGGGCACATGTCATCACATCGAGTGATTCTCTGGCCTTTGCTTGCACGGCACAACCCACGGTTGCCACGCTGTTGCTGTCTGTACAAGCTGATGGGAGCGGCCAGTGACTTTCGGTGAGCAGCCGGCGTACCTGCGTGTCGCGGGTGATCTCCGCAAGAAGATCGTCAACGGTTCGCTGCCACCGCACACCCGACTGCCCTCACAGGCCAGGATCCGCGAGGAGTACGGCGTCTCGGACACCGTCGCGCTGGAGGCGCGCAAGGTGCTGATGGCGGAGGGCCTGGTCGAGGGCCGCTCCGGATCCGGGACATACGTCCGCGAGCGCCCCGTGCCCCGCAGCGTGGCCCGCTCCGGGTTCCGCCCGGCCGGCGGGGCGACCCCCTTCCGCCAGGAGCAGGCCGACGGCGAGGGCCGCGGCACCTGGGAGTCCAGCAGCGCCCAGGCCGAGGCGAGCAGCTCCGTCGCGGAGCGGCTCGACATCAAGCCCGGCGACCGCGTGATGTGCACGAGGTACGTCTTCCGGGAAGCCGGCGAGGCGATGATGCTCTCCACCTCCTGGGAGCCCCTCGCCGTCACCGGCCGCACCCCCGTGATGCTTCCCGAGGAGGGCCCGCTCGGGGGCATGGGCGTCGTCGAGCGCATGGCGGCGATCGACGTGATCGTGGACAACGTCACGGAGGAGGTCGGCGCCCGCCCCGGCCTCGCCGAGGAACTCGTGACCCTCGGCGGTGTCCCCGGTCATGTCGTCCTGGTCATCCAGCGCACGTTCTTCGCCTCGGGCCGTCCCGTGGAGACGGCCGACGTGGTCATCCCCGCCGATCGCTACCGCGTGGCGTACCACCTCCCAGTGAAGTAGCGCACACCTTTACGGCAGTTGACCCCGCCGCCCCCTCGCCGCGACTCCTTCCGCACGCCCTCGGAGCCTGTCCGTCCGCCGCTGGAATCCGGCCGTTCTCGCAGGTCGCCCCATGCCTGCCCGCCGTGCCGCTGACCCGATGCGTCGATGCCCGCGCGCGGCGCATCCGACTCCGTGCGCCCCCCTCGTTCTGGCCGGTTGCGTACCTCTTTGTGAAAAGGCGTGTTCGCTGCGTAAAGGTAAGGCGTAGGCTCGGGCATATGCGGATTGCGGTTTCCTTAGAGGGTGGGGCACGGCACGAACCGCGGGCGAGGAGCGGTCGGGCCGCGGTGGGAAGGAGCGGTGGGGCGCGATGAACGACGGCACGATCACGCTTCCCTGGCTCGTCATTCGGCAGGACGACAACGGCAATCGCTACCGCGTCGGCCGGTACGCGACCCGGGCCGAGGCCCAGAAGATCGCGGACAGCCTCGACGACCGCGGGCACAAGCAGCTGTACTGGGTCGAGCGCATAGGCCAGAACGGGCAGAACGGAACGGCCACGGTCAACTGACTCCCGTAGGCTCCCCGCATGACGGAACGGATCGTGGTGGTGGGCGCCGCCCTGTTCGACGGCGACCGCCTGCTCGCCGCGCGCCGCAGCGCACCTCCCGAACTCGCCGGCCGCTGGGAGCTCCCCGGGGGCAAGGTCGAACCGGGCGAGACCCCCGAGGCGGCTCTCGCCCGCGAACTGCACGAAGAACTCGGCGTGGACGCCGACCCCGTGGCCCGCGTACCGGGCGAGTGGCCCCTGAAGCCGCCGTACGTCCTCCAGGTGTGGACGGCCCGTCTGCGCCCGGGCTCCCCGGACCCCAAACCCCTCCAGGACCACGACGAACTGCGCTGGCTCACTCGGGACGAGCTGTGGGACGTGCCCTGGCTGGACCAGGACATCCCGGCGGTCGGTGAGCTGACCACCCGATGGGGATCGGGGCGAGGCCCCGCCCTCTAGGCGCACGTACCCCCGAGCTCATAGGCGCCCCGCCCCCTCGGCGGCGCACCCCCGCGGAGCAAGCTCCCGCCGTGGACGGTACTGCATCCCTGATATCGGGTATGTGCCCATTAACCCCACGAAACCGGACAAGGGTGGGCTTGTGGCCTGGGAAGTGATCGGCGTGATCGACACCGAAGGCGACTGCGCCGAGTGGAGCTTCCCCGCGGAACCGGGAGCCGCCCGCAGCGCCCGCGCCGCCGTCCGCGGCCAGCTGCGCACCTGGGAGCTCGACGCCCTCGGAGATCTCACGGCCCTGCTGGTCAGCGAGCTGGTGACCAACTCACTGCGGCACGCCACCGGACCCATCGGCGTACGCCTCGTACGGCCCGCGGGCCTGGCGGACGTCCTGCTGGTGGAGGTCTCCGACCCGCTGCCCGACCTGCCGCGCGAACGCGTGGCCCGCCCCGAGGACGAGAGCGGCCGCGGGCTGCAACTGGTCGCCCACTCCTCGCGCCGCTGGGGCACCCGGCCCGGCGAGGCGGGCAAGACGGTGTGGTTCGAACTCGCGCTGCCCGGCTGACCCGGCCCCCGGGTCCGGCCCCAGGACGCTGTACGCGAACACCCGCCCTGTAGACCGACTCGTTCAGGCCGGTGGCAGTGTCCCGCGCGTGTGATTCGACGAGGTGTCGGCTGGTTAGAAGACTGGAAGTGTTGTCGCAGCCGGGACCGAAAACCGTCGGGACCGTGCTGTGATCGTGAACACCGTGTTGTGCGGCGCCGTAGTGCTGGATACTGCGGGCAGCCGCACCCGGTGACCGGTGCCGGACGCGGTGAGCTGGAGGGGACGGTTCGCGTGAGCGAGATACCAGCGAAGGCCACGGAGTCCGAGGACCCGTCGGACGGCGCGAGGGCAAAGGCCGCGGGTGATGCCGCGGCCGATGCGACGAGCGGGACGGCGGGCGGGGCGGGCCTGTCCTCCTTCGACGGGACCGAGGAAGCACCTCACGGTGACGCCATGTGGCAGAGCAGTCCGCCCGGCTCCATCTACGACTACATCAAGGTCGCGTCCTTCTCCATCGGCCCGGACGGGCTGGTCGACCAGTGGAGTCTGCGCGCCGAGCAGCTCTTCGGGATCCCCGCCGAGCGCGCGGTCGGCATGGACCCCATCGAGGCGTTCATCGACCCCGATCTGCGCGAGCAGGGCCAGCGCAAGATGGCCGAGATCCTCGACGGGCGGGAGTGGACCGGAGTGGTCCCGTTCCGTCAGCCCGGCGCGGCACCGGGGGAGAGCGGACGGGAGGGGCTCGCCGAGGTCTATGTGATGCCGACGCGGACCGAGGAGGGCGAGAAGGCCGCCGTCTGCATCGTGGTCGACGTACGTACCCTGCGCAGCATCGAGACCGATCTTGCCGCCTCGCAGTCGATTTTCGGTCAATCTCCTTTCGGTTTCCTGCTGATCGACCCCGACCTGCGGGTTCGCCGTGTGAACGAGCAGTTCGCGAACACCTTCGGCGGCACTCCCGACGACCACCGTGGCCGCGGCGTCCACGACTATCTGCAGCGGCCCGAGGCCGAGCGGGTCGCCGCGACCCTGCGCCGGGTCCTGGAGACGGGCAACTCCATCACGGACATGCACGTCACAGGCTTCGTGCCGGGGTCCGAGGACCGTCGGCACTGGTCCATCAACCTGTACCGCGTGCACAGCGGCTCCGGCCGCCCCATCGGCGTCGCATGGCTCGGAACCGACATCACCTCCCGCCGCGCCGCGGCCCGCGAGGCCGCTGCCGCGCGGCGCAATCTCGCCCTTCTCAACGAGGCGGGCGCCCGCATCGGCAACTCCCTCGACCTGGAGACCACGGCCCGCGAACTCCTCGACGTCGTCGTCCCCGGCTTCTGCGACCTCGCCACGGTCGACCTCTACCAGGGGCTGCTGGCGGGCGACGAGACCCCGCCGGGCCTCGCCGACGGCAGCGCGGAGCTGCGCCGGGTCGCCTTCGCCAGCGCGGTCTCCGACGCGCCGTTCGTCGGGGGCGGCGCACCCGTCGCCGTGGGCGCGGTCCACCACTACCCCTTCAACTCCCCTTGCGCGGATGCCCTGCGCACCGCCCGCACCCAGCTCGTGCCCGCCGAGGAGGGCGGCCTCGTCCAGTCCACGCTGGCCGTGCCGATGGTCGCCCACGACACCGTCGTAGGACTCGTCCAGTTCGCCCGTACGAAGGGCAGCGAGCCGTTCGGGGACCGGGACCGGGATCTGGCGGTGGAGCTCGCGGCGCGCGCCGCCGTCTGTATCGACAACGCGCGCCTGTACCGCCGTGAGCACGAACGGGCCCTGATACTGCAGCGTTCGCTGCTCCCGCCGGGCGACCCGGTCGCCTCCGGCCTGGACATCGCCTGCCGCTATCTGCCCGGCAACTCCTCCGCCGACCGCCCCAGCGAGGTCGGGGGCGACTGGTTCGACGTGATCGAACTGCCGGGCCACCGCACGGCGTTGGTGGTCGGGGACGTCATGGGCCGCGGCCTGCGGGCGGCGGTGGCGATGGGCGAACTCCGCTCGGCGGTACGGACGCTCGCGCTGCTCGACCTCGAACCGGCGGAGGTGCTGAGCGCGCTGGACGAGATCGCCCGGGGCCTCGGCGCGCCCGGCGGCGTCCAGCAGGCCACCCGTGCGGCCCGCCGCCCCCGCGAGGCGGACCTCTCCGAGGTGTACCTCGCCACCTGCGTCTACGCGGTCTACGACTCCGTCACCCGCCGCTGCACCTTCGCCAACGCGGGCCATCTGCCGCCCGTGCTGGTCGAGCCCGGCGAGGACGCGCTGATGCTCGACGTGCCGCCGGGCATGCCGCTGGGCGTCGGCGGGGAGCCCTTCGAGGAGGTCGAGGTCGAACTACCCGAAGGCGCACTGTTGGCGCTCTACACGGATGGACTGGTCGAAAGCCGCGATCACCCCCTGGACGAGGGCCTCCAGGCCTTCGTAGGAGCGCTCACCGACCCGGCCCGCCCCCTCGAGGACGTCTGCGACCACGTCCTCAACACCCTCGACACCCACCACGGCGAGGACGACATCGCCCTGCTGATGGCCCGCGTCCAGGGCCTGCCCGCCGATTCCGTCGGCGACTGGACGCTGCCGCGCGAGCCGCGCAGCGTGGGCAGGGCCCGCGAGTACGCCCGCGGCCAGCTGCTGTCCTGGGACCTCGAACCCCTCGTCGACACCACGGAGTTGCTGGTCAGCGAGCTGGTCACGAATGCCCTGCGGTACGGCGAGGGCGAGATAAGACTGCGCCTGCTGCTGGACCGCACCCTGGTCTGCGAGGTCTGGGACGCCGGCCTCGTCCAGCCCCGCCGCCGCCGCGCCCGCGACACCGACGAGGGCGGCCGCGGCCTCCAGCTGGTCGGCCTCCTGAGTGCGGCGTGGGGCTCCCGCCGCACACCACGCGGCAAGACGGTGTGGTTCGAACTGCCGCTGCCGGACGGGGAGACGGGGCTGACGGATCCGGCGGAGGCGTTGCTGAGTCTGTTTTGAGCCGGGGTGCGCCTATCGGATAGGGGGCGCGGGTCGTTCGGCGGCTGCGGGCCTGTTGTGGCTGGTCGCGCAGTTCCTCGCGCCCCTTCAGGGCGGGGTCGCGGCCCGGCGGGCCCGAGTGCGGGGGCCGCCGAAGCTCGATGGTGAGCCATCGCCCAGCAGCACCCCACCGAGGACCGCCCCCGCGACGCCGCTCTCGTGCTCGGCAGCCCCGGCCTTCGGGTTGCCGTGGAGCCGTACATCGCGTTCGGCGAGTTCGCGGGCCCGGCGGGCCAGGGCGTCGGCGGTGAGCAGGGCCGAGGGCTCCTCGGCGAGGAGCCGCTTCGCCTCCGCCAGGCGGGTGCGTGCCGTGCTGCCGACGGCTCCCCGGTGGGTCGTGACGAAGGCGTCGGCCTCGGCCACGGCACCGCGGGCGACCAGCGACGCGGCGGCCGACAGCACCCCGGTGCGCCCCACGCCCACCGGCGCGAGCCCCCGTACGAGCAGCCGGAGGGCGTCGAGCGGGTCGTACGGCCCGGCCGTCAGCTCTTCTCGTACGGCCGTCAGGACGAGGTCGGCGTGCGCCGCGCGGGCGTGCAGCTCCCCGGCGGGGACGTCCCCCGCGCCCGTCCGTGCGCCCGCGAGCTCCGCCTCCGCCCCGGTGAGCGCCGCCGGCACCAGTTCCGCGGCCGAGGCCAGGTCGGCGGCGAGCCGCTCGATGCCGGCCACGAACACCTCGGCCTGGGCCGTCGCGCCCTCGGCGGCCCGCAGATGACGTGCCGCATCGGCCGCCTCCCCCAGGTCGGCCGCCTGGCGGGCCCGGTTCAGCCGGGTCGTGGCGAACACCAGGCGGTCCTTGGCCTGTTCGGCATGCCCGGTGACCGCGTCGACCGCGGCCAACCCGTACCGCGTGCCGAGGTCGGCCAGTGTCGCCCCGGCGCCCGCCGTACGCGCGGCCAGCGCACGGAACCGGTCCTCCGCGACCTCCAGCGCCTCGCCCAGGCCGTCCGCGGTCTCCAGCGCGCGCAGCAGGTCGAACCCCGCGGCTTCCGCGTCCAGCCGCCGCCCCGCCTCCTGGCACCGCCCGATCATCCCGGCGAGCGCATGCCGCCGGGACGCCTCGTCCTCCGGGACACCGTCGTCGTACTGCTGCCGCATCCGAAAGGCGGCGGACAGCTCGGCCTCGGCGTCCCGCACGGCCCGTACGAACGGCACCACGGCATCCGCCCCGGACCGCGCCTCGGCGAAGTCGAGTTCCTCCCTGCTGGTGCGCACCCAGTCGTCGGCGTCGACCAGCAAGGCCCGTACCCGTTCGTCGAGTTCGGAGAGCGGGGGTGCGGAGGGCCCGGCGGGCGCCGTGCCGCCACCGGGCGTCGTACGTGTCCGGGCGCGCCGGGTGCGCCGCACCCAGCCGTACCCCGCGGCCACCACCACCGCGCCCACCGCAACGAGCGGCAGCACCAGATCGGCGGCCGACGTCTCGTCCTGCTCCGGCGCGGCGGCGCTCGCGGCGGCCGGATGCGCGCGGGCGTCCGGAACCGGCGCCTCGCTGTTGATCGTCATCCACGGCAACACCAGCCACACCACCGCGGCCAGCCCGCCCACGACGGTGTGCAGCACCCGTACGGATATGTGAGCAGTGGCGCGCCGTGGCCGGCCCCGGATCAAGGATGACGTCACATTTCGGAGCGTATGAGCAGGAATGCGGCCGCGCGACCGGGGTGGGTCAGGGGTGGGGGAGGTGGGGCGGGACGGGACGGGATCGACGAGGGGGAGTGAGCGGGATGGACCGCGCGCAGCACACTGAGCAAGGGGCGGGGGCCGAGCAGGCCGGTGTGCCGGACGAGCCGCCGGCGCCCCCCCACACCCCCGCAGCCGCCGGCGGCGAGAACCCCCCACTGGGGCCACCCGCACCCGACGACGAAAGCAGTACGGGTGGTGCGGGTGGGAGCGACAAAGCCGATGGCGTAGCCGAGGCGACAAAGCCGCCTTCCCGCCGCTGGCGACGCCTCACCCTCGCCGTGGTCCTGACCCTCCTCCTCCCCCTCCTCGCCGCCGAATCCGCCCTGCGCCTGAACTACACCGGCGACCCCAAGAAGGGCACGTACACCAGAAACCGCGACGCCATCTGGCTGGGCCACGCCTGGGTCGACGGCCGCAAGACCGACGCCGACGTCACAGCCCTCGCCGACCGCCTGAAAACCACCGGCATCCGCGACCTGTACGTCCACGCAGGCCCCCTGGAACACAACGGGACCCTCCCCAAGTCGGCCTACAGCAAGGCGACTTGGCTCATCAAAACCCTGCACGGCCGAGCGCCGCGGCTCCGCGTCCAGGCCTGGCTGGGCGACGTACTCGCGACCGAGGGCCCGACGGGGATGCGCCTGGAGCGGCCGGCGACCCGCGCGGCCGTCGTCGCCTCCACCCGCGAGATCCTGGCGGCCGGCTTCGACGGCGTCCACTTCGACCTGGAGCCCCTCCACTCCGGCGACCGCGACTACCTCACCCTCCTCGACTCCCTCCGCTCCGTCACCCGCGCGCACCACGCCCTGCTGTCCGTCGCCGCCCACCAGATCGACCCGCTCCCCGGCTTCCACGCCTTCTGGGGCACGGTCGCCGGACACCCGAAGTGGTGGTCGCAGAGGTTCTTCGGGCAGGTCGCACGCCGGGTCGACCAGATCGCCGTGATGTCGTACGACACCATGCAGCCGTTGCAGAGCCTGTACGGCGGCTACGTCGCCCAGCAGACCTCGCTCGCCCTGGAGGTCACCCCGCCCTCCACCGACCTGCTGATGGGCCTGCCCTTCTACCACGAGAACCGGTTCGGCCACTGGAACCATGCCGAGACCGTGCCGGCCGCCGTCCGCGGCGTGCGCCTGGGCCTGTCCCGCACGGACGCGGACCGAGCCCGCTTCGGCGTCGCGCTCTACGTCGACTTTGCGGCGACGGAGGCGGACTGGAGGGCGTACCGGGACGGCTGGGTCCGCTGAACCCGGCCGTCCCGCCCAAGGGCTACGAGGACCGCCGCCTGATCTTCGACCCCAGCCACACCAACGGGTCGTACTTGCGGTCGACCGCCCGCTCCTTCAAGGGGATCAGCGCATTGTCCGTGATCTTGATGCCCTCGGGGCAGACCTCGGTGCAGCACTTGGTGATGTTGCAGTAGCCGAGGCCGTGTTCGTCCTGGGCCGTCTTCTTGCGGTCCAGGCCGGTCTCGGCGGCCGCGTCCAGCGGGTGCATGTCCAGCTCCGCGACCCGCATCAGGAAGCGGGGTCCGGCGAACGCGGTCTTGTTCTCCTCATGGTCCCGCACCACATGGCAGGTGTCCTGGCACAGGAAGCACTCGATGCACTTGCGGAACTCCTGCGAGCGGTCCACGTCCTCCTGCATCATCCGGTACTCGCCGGGCCCCACACCCTCCGGCGGCACGAACGCGGGGACCTCGCGCGCCTTGGTGTAGTTGAACCCGACGTCGGTGACGAGATCCCGTACGACCGGGAAGGCGCGCAGGGGCGTGACGGTGATCGTCTCCTCCCGTGTGAACACCGACATCCGTGTCATGCACATCAGCCGCGGCCGCCCGTTGATCTCGGCGGAGCACGAACCGCACTTGCCCGCCTTGCAGTTCCAGCGGACCGCCAGATCAGGGGCCTGGGTGGCCTGGAGGCGGTGGATGATGTCGAGCACCACCTCGCCCTCGTTGACTTCGACCTTGAAGTCCTCCAGGCCGCCGCCCTTCACATCGCCCCGCCAGACCTTGAAGCGGGCCTCGTAGCTGCTCACTCGTACAGCTCCTCTTCGGCGAGGTACTTGACCAGCTCCTCCTTGTCGAAGAGGGCGAGCAGGTCGGCGCGGATGGGTTCGGTGGTCTCGCGGGAGAGGTCGATCTGGCCGCGGACGGGGTCCGTGGCGGCCAACCCACCCGTGGGGTCGGTCAGTTGGCACAGCAGGTTGATGTTGCGCCACTTGCGGTCCATCGTCGGATGGTCCTCGCGGGTGTGGCCGCCCCGGGACTCCGTGCGCTCCAGGGCCGCCCGGGCCACGCACTCGCTGACCAGCAGCATGTTCCGCAGGTCGAGCGCGAGATGCCAGCCGGGGTTGAACTGGCGGTGCCCCTCGACACCGGCCCGGCGGGCCCGTACCCGCAGGTCCGCCAGCTTCTCGAGGGCCTGCTCCATCTCGCCCTCGCGGCGGATGATGCCGACGAGGTCGTTCATGGTCTGCTGGAGTTCCTGGTGCAGGGTGTACGGGTTCTCCGGCGGGCGGCCCTCGTCGGCGCCGGGCGCGGGGCCCTCGGCGGAGAAGGGGCGCAGCGCCTCCGCGGCCGCCGTGTCGACCTGGACCTCGTCGACGGCGGGACGCTCGAAGGCCAGGGCCGCCGCGTACTCGGCCGCGTGCCAGCCCGCCCGGCGTCCGAACACCAGCAGGTCGGAGAGGGAGTTACCGCCGAGCCGGTTGGAGCCGTGCATACCGCCGGCCACCTCTCCGGCCGCGTACAGCCCGGGCACCCCGCGCGCGGCGGCCGTGTCGGACTCGACCGCGATGCCGCCCATCACGTAGTGACAGGTCGGCCCGACCTCCATCGCCTCCGCGGTGATGTCGACGTCCGCCAGCTCCTTGAACTGGTGGTACATGGAGGGCAGCCGGCGCCGGATGACCTCGGCGGGCATCCGCGTCGAGACGTCCAGGAAGACCCCGCCGTGCGGGGAGCCGCGGCCCGCCTTCACCTCGGAGTTGATCGCGCGGGCGACCTCGTCACGGGGGAGCAGTTCGGGGGGACGCCGGTTGTTGTCCGGGTCCTCGTACCAGCGGTCGCCCTCCTCCTCCGACTCCGCGTACTTCTCCTTGAAGACGTCGGGGACGTAGTCGAACATGAAGCGTTTTCCGTCGGAGTTCCTGAGCACGCCGCCGTCGCCGCGGACCGACTCCGTGACGAGGATCCCCTTCACCGACGGCGGCCAGACCATCCCCGTGGGGTGGAACTGCACGAACTCCATGTTCAGCAGCGGCGCCCCGGCCAGCAGCGCGAGCGCGTGCCCGTCGCCGGTGTACTCCCACGAGTTCGACGTCACCTTGAAGGACTTGCCGATGCCGCCCGTCGCGATCACCACGGCAGGGGCTTCCAGGACGAAGAAACGGCCGGTCTCACGCTCGTAGGCGAAGACACCGGAGACCCTGCTTCCGTCTTTCAGCACCCTCGTGACCGTGCACTCCTGGAAGACCTTCAGCCGGGACTCGTAGTCGCCGGTCTCGCGGTGGTCCTCCTGCTGGAGGGAGACGATCTTCTGCTGGAGCGTGCGGATGAGTTCGAGGCCGGTACGGTCCCCGACGTGCGCGAGGCGCGGGTACTCGTGGCCGCCGAAGTTGCGCTGGGAGATCTTCCCCGCCTTCGTACGGTCGAAGAGGGCGCCCCAGGTCTCCAGCTCCCACACCCGGTCCGGGGCCTCCTGCGCGTGCAGCTCGGCCATCCGCCACTGGTTGAGGAACTTGCCGCCGCGCATGGTGTCGCGGAAGTGCACCTGCCAGTTGTCGTGCTCGTTGACATTGGCCATCGCCGCCGCGATGCCGCCCTCGGCCATCACCGTGTGCGCCTTGCCGAACAGCGACTTGCAGATCACGGCCGTACGGGCGCCCCGCTCGCGCGCCTCGATGGCGGCACGCAGTCCGGCGCCCCCGGCGCCGACCACGACTACGTCCCACTCCTGGCGGTCGACCACGGACATCAGAAGGCACCCCTCATCAGAAGAATCGCGGATCGTCGAAGGCGCCGGACGCCACCAGATAGACGTAGAAGTCGGCGAGCGCCACGCTCACCAACGACGCCCAGGCGAGCAGCATGTGACGGGCATTCAGCTTCCCCACGAACTGCCAGGCCTTGTAGCGCACGGGATGCTTGGAGAAGTGTTTGAGCTTGCCGCCCACGATGTGCCGGCAGGAGTGGCAGGAGATCGTGTAAGCCCAGATCAGCGTGATGTTGACCAGGAACACGACCGTGCCGAGGCCCATGTGGCCCCAGTTCTCGTGCGTGTCGCGGAAGGACAGCACCGTGTCGTACGTCAGCACGCCCGCGACCAGGATCGCCGCGTAGAAGAAGTACCGGTGGATGTTCTGCAGGATCAGCGGGAAGCGGGTCTCACCGGTGTACTTCTTGTGCGGCTCGGCCACCGCGCAGGCCGGGGGCGAGGCCCAGAAGCCCCGGTAGTAGGCCTTGCGGTAGTAGTAGCAGGTCAGGCGGAAGCCCAGCGGGAAGATCAGGATGATGATGGCGGGGGAGATGCCCCACCAGCTCCCGAAGAGGTCGGCGTTCGGGCCCGACGGCATGTCCTTGCAGTTCTCCGCAAGACACGGCGAGTAGAACGGGGAGACATACGGCGCCGAGTAGTAGTCCGCGTTCGCGAAGGCCCGCCACGTCGAGTACACGATGAAGGCCAGCAACCCGGCCGCGGTGGCGGCCGGAGCCAGCCACCAGCGGTCGGTCCGCAGATGCGGGGCGTCGATCGCGGCGCGCGTACCGGTTCGTACGCCGCCGCTGTTCAGATGTGGTTCCGTACCAGTGGCCAACTCATGACTCCGGTCGGGTTCAGGGGGCGTGGCGGTCGCGGGCGCCGAGTCCTTCGTCGTCCGTGTCGATCCACAGCGAGGGGTCGTACGGGGTGTCGGGGATGGTGACGAGTTCCGGCTTGCGCGGTGCGCTCGGACTCGACGCCGTCTCACGCAGGAGCGCGACGCTCTCCCGGAGGTGATCGGCGTCGGCGCGGACGCGGCGTATGTCGAGGCCGCCGCTGCCCAGCTGCTTCTCCAGGCGGCCCACCGACCGGGACAGGTCGTCCAGGCAGCGCTGCATTGTCGTCAGGTCGTCTTGCACGGACATGACGTGACCTCACTTCCATGGGCCGTCAGGCCCCAGGTGGCAACGTTCATGCGCCTGCGAGTGTTGCGCGTCACACCTGCCGGTGGGAAGGGATGTGCAGCGATTGGCGGATTGCACGCCTTGAGTGCACGCCTGCAAGCGCTCTGTGTGCGCCGGGGGCGCACATTGGGCCGTACGGGTGGGGTTGTCCGGCTGTGCCGCCGTGTCACCCCCGGTGGGCGAACCCTTTCCTCTTCAGTGGGCCGTAGATCTGATCAGCTCCAAAATACGCCCAAATGTGATCAGACCCCTACTCATTCACCGGCGAGAGCGGCTCCCCGGAGGTAAGCAGTGACGTCCCACGTTCGGCAGCGCCCCGAAAGGGCGCGGGGCAGCATCGATCTGCGGCTCCGCCGCGATGGGGGTCCCCCCACTCGAGCGAAGCCGAGAGTGGGGGAGCGACCAGCCACGGTGGTGCCGCAGACGAACCTCGGCCCATCGCGGCCCTTGCGGCGGAGCACGATCGCCTTTCTCGCCGCGGGCGCGCTCGTGGTGCCCCTGCTCGCCGGCTGTGCCTCCGAGGACGAGGCGGGCAAGCCCCTTGCAGGGCCCGACATCGCGCCCGCCGGGCGAGACCTGGTGGCCGACGGCGGCACCCTGCGATGGGCCGTGGACGACGTGCCGGAGACCCTGAACACGTTCCAGTCGGACGCCGACGCGGTCACGAACCGGGTCGCGCAGGCCGTCCTCCCGTCCCTGTACCGGCTGGACCGGAACGGACGGCCGCAGCGCAACTCCGACTACCTGGAGTCCGCCAGGGTCGTCCAGACCGAGCCCAAGCAGGTCGTGCTCTACAAGATCGCCCAGCAGGCCGTCTGGAGCGACGGCCGCGAGATCGGCGCCGCCGACTTCGCCGCCCAGTGGCGCGCCCTGTCCGGCAAGGACACCGCCTACTGGACCGCCCGCAACGCCGGCTACGACCGCATCGAGAAGATCGAGCGCGGCGCGAACGACCTCGAGGTCAAGGTCACCTTCGCGCGGCCGTACGCCGACTGGCAGTCGCTGTTCTCGCCGCTGTACCCCAAGGACGTCATGGGGACACCGGACTCCTTCAACGACGGGGCGCGCAGGACGCTCAAGGTCACCGCCGGGCCCTTCGCGGTGAAGGCGGTCGACCACAAGAACAACCAGGTCAGCCTGGTCCGCAACCCGCGCTGGTGGGGTCAGCCCGCCAAGCTCTCCGAGATCGACCTGAAGGCCGTACCGCTCGACAAGCGGCCCGCCGCGCTCACCGACGGCGAGATCGACCTGGCCGAGGTCGACCCGTCCGGCGCCCAGCGCATCGAGCCGGCCGCCGGGGCCAAGGGCTCCGCCGCGCTGCCGGGCCCGGAAGCCAGGCGCGCCGCCGCCAAGGCCCTGCCCGCCGACGCCGAGGGCCTGAGCGGCTTCGAGGTCCGCAAGTCGCTGGAGCCCGTCTACACCCAGCTCGCCCTCAACGGCGCCGAGGGTCCCCTCGCGGACGAGCGCGTACGCCGCGCGGTGGCCCGCGCCCTCGACCGCAAGGCGCTGGCCGAGACCGTCCTCAAACCGCTCGGGCTGCCCGCCGTGCCCGTCGGCAGCCATCTCGCGCTGTCCGGGCAGGCCGCCTACGCCGACAACAGCGGCGCGCTCGGCGGCCAGGACACCGCCGAGGCCGAGGCGCTGCTCGCGGACGCCGGGTGGGTGCGCGGCGGTCCGGTCAAGGAGGAGAAGAAGAAGCAGAAGGGCGAGAAGGCCGCCGGGGCCCAGGGCCGCAAGGCCGACGAGTCCGAGGGCGACGACGACGGGACGTACATCGTCGGCGAGGACGGCAACGGCGACAGCAAGAGCGGCCACCACAAGGATCCCAAGGACCACACCAAGAAGGACGAGAAGGCCAAGGGCGGCGAGCACGCCGGTACGCACCTCGCGGACGGCAAGTACGCCGGAGCGCAGCCGCCGCACGGCGGCGCACCCGGCGCCTACGCGCCCAAGGGCACCGCGGCCCCGGCCGGTGCCGCCGCCGGGCTGCTGGCCAAGGACGGCAAGCCGCTCACCCTGCGCTTCGTGCTGCCGTCGGGGCCCGGCTCACAGGCCCTGCGGACCGTGGCCGACCGGATCGGCGCCATGTTGCAGCGGATCGGCATCGGCACCCGGATGACGAAGGTCTCCGACGAGAGCTACTTCAAGGACCACATCGCGTCCGGTGAGTTCGACCTCGCGCTGTACTCCTGGCCCGCCTCCGCCTTCCCGGCCACCGACGCCCGGCCCGTCTACGCCAAGCCGGTCCCGGCCGCCGACGGCTCCCTCGACGTCGAGCAGAACTACACCCGCGTCGGCACCGACCAGGTCGACCACCTCTTCGAGCAGGCGGCCGCCACCCTCGACACCGACGAGAACCTCTCCCTGATCCGCAAGGCCGACTCCCGCATCTGGGCCGCCGCCGGCTCCATCCCGCTGTACCAGCGCCCCCAGCTGACGGCGGTGACCAAGAACCTGGTGAACGCCGGGTCCTTCGGTTTCCAGACCCCGGTCTACGAGGACATGGGCTTCCTGAAGAAGGGGGCGAAGCCGTCGGCGAGCGCGAAGTCGGACGGCTGACGGGGCGGTACCTCGCTGGTACCTCAGGGATGGCTCAAAACCCTTGTGGCAGGCGCCCGGCGCCCGCAGCATGAATCGACCATTGATCATGCCGCGGACGCCGGGCGTCCGTGCGCGGGGGAACGGGGACGCGGATGCGCGGCAGCACGCGGGGGACCTGGGCGGCGGGACTGGCCGGGGTGGCGCTGGTGGCGGGGCTCACGGGTTGCGGCGGGGGCGGCAGCAGCACGGACAACCGGGCGAAGCCCTGCACGGGCGGGACCTACGCCTGGTCGGGCGTCCGGCGCACGGAGAAGCTGACGGCGCTCGGCGACCCCGTCTCCTTCGCGAAGAGGACGGAGTCCTACTCGAGCCACCTCAAACCGGTGGACCACACCGTCTACCGGCCCACGGTCACCGGCGTCCCGGCGGGCGCGAGCGCGGCCGGGGTGATCAAGGCCCTCGGGGCACATCTGAAGGTGGAGCAGCCGCTCGCCGACCCGTCCGAGACGGAGCGGCCCGGGCACGACGAGTACTTCGAGGTGCACACCGGGGATCTGAAGGGCGCCTACTACTCCTGGGCCTATATCGAACTGGTCGACGCCGGCTTCACGTACACCTGCGGCAGCGACAAGCCGGTCAGGGGCGAAGTCCGCACCTGGGCGACGACGGGCAGCGGCTTCCTCCCCTGCGCCGAGGATCCCGCGGACCAGGCCACCGGCCGCACCGCCGCCCGCGAGACCTGCCCGCACGGCTCCAGGGCCACCCGGAACGCCTGACCCCGACCGCCCGGCGAGCCGCCGCTTCGGCGGCCCCGTACCATGGTGTAAGGCCGTGGCGTGTTCAGCCCGGCAGGGTCCGCGTAACACAGACGTACGCGTCGGCCTTCCTCACACTCCAGGAGTACGCCTTCATGGCCACGCGCCACGACATCCGCAACGTCGCCATCGTCGCCCACGTCGACCACGGCAAGACGACCCTCGTCGACGCCATGCTGAAGCAGGCCGGTGCCTTCGCCGCGCACGCCGCCGAGTCGCTCGACGACCGAATGATGGACTCGAACGACCTGGAGCGTGAGAAGGGCATCACGATCCTGGCCAAGAACACGGCCGTGAAGTACCACCCGAAGGATGGCGGCGACGTCATCACCATCAACATCATCGACACCCCGGGCCACGCCGACTTCGGTGGCGAGGTCGAGCGCGGTCTGTCGATGGTGGACGCGGTGGTCCTGCTGGTCGACGCGTCCGAGGGCCCGCTGCCGCAGACACGCTTCGTGCTGCGCAAGGCTCTCCAGCAGCGCCTGCCCGTCATCCTGTGCATCAACAAGACGGACCGCCCGGACTCCCGGATCGACGAGGTCGTCAACGAGACCTACGACCTCTTCCTCGACCTGGACGCGGACGAGGACCAGATCGAGTTCCCCATCGTCTACGCGTGTGCGCGTGACGGTGTCGCCTCGCTGACCAAGCCGGAGGACGGCACCGTCCCGACCGACAGCACCAACCTGGAGCCGTTCTTCTCCACGATCCTGTCGCACGTCCCTGCTCCGGAGTACGACGAGACGGCCCCGCTCCAGGCGCACGTCACCAACCTGGACGCCGACAACTTCCTCGGCCGTATCGCGCTGCTCCGTGTCGAGCAGGGCGAGCTGCGCAAGGGCCAGACCGTCACGTGGATCAAGCGCGACGGCTCCATGTCCAACGTGCGCATCACCGAGCTGCTGATGACCGAGGCGCTCACCCGCAAGCCCGCCGAGAAGGCCGGCCCGGGTGACATCTGTGCCGTCGCCGGTATTTCGGACATCATGATCGGCGAGACCCTGGCCGACCCGGAGAACCCGATCCCGCTGCCACTGATCACGGTCGACGAGCCGGCGATCTCGATGACCATCGGAACCAACACCTCGCCGCTGGTCGGCCGTGGCGGTACCGGCAAGGGCGCCGACAACAAGGCCGCGATCAAGGACCGCAAGGTGACCGCCCGTCAGGTCAAGGACCGCCTCGACCGCGAGCTGATCGGTAACGTCTCCCTGCGCGTGCTCGACACCGAGCGTCCGGACGCCTGGGAGGTCCAGGGCCGTGGTGAGCTGGCGCTCGCCATCCTGGTCGAGCAGATGCGCCGCGAGGGCTTCGAGCTGACCATTGGCAAGCCGCAGGTGGTCACCAAGGATGTCGACGGCAAGGTCTACGAGCCGGTCGAGCGCATGACGATCGACGTGCCCGAGGAGCACATGGGCGCCGTCACGCAGCTCATGGGCGTCCGCAAGGGCCGCATGGACAACATGTCGAACCACGGCTCGGGCTGGGTCCGCATGGAGTTCGTCGTCCCGTCCCGCGGTCTCATCGGTTTCCGTACCGAGTTCCTGACCCAGACCCGCGGCACGGGCATCGCCCACTCCATCCACGAGGGCCACGAGCCCTGGTTCGGCACGCTCCAGACCCGTAACAACGGCTCGCTGGTCGCCGACCGCGCCGGTGCCGTCACCGCCTTCGCGATGACGAACCTTCAGGAGCGCGGCGTGCTCTTCGTCGAGCCGGGCACCGAGGTGTACGAGGGCATGATCGTCGGCGAGAACTCGCGCTCCGACGACATGGACGTGAACATCACCAAGGAGAAGAAGCTCACGAACATGCGGTCCTCCTCGGCCGACTCGTTCGAGGCGATCGTCCCGCCGCGCAAGCTCTCGCTGGAGCAGTCGCTGGAGTTCTGCCGCGACGACGAGTGCGTGGAGGTCACCCCGGAGGCGGTCCGCATCCGCAAGGTGAACCTGGACGCCCGCGAGCGCGCCCGCGCGGCCAGCCGCGCCAAGCACGGCTGACAGCAGGTCATTTGATGCCCGGGTGCCCCCAGGTCGGGGGCACCCGGGCATCTCAGTCTGCCGCGGAGGCCGCGTGCTTCAGGGCTTCGATGAAGGGGGTGAAGGCTTCCGCGGGGAAGGCGAGGGTTGCTCTGGCCGGAGCCTTTGAATCGCGGATGGCTATGTGGTCGTCCAGGTCCGCGACTTCGACGCAGGCGTCGCCGTCGTCACCACCGGAGAACGAGGACTTCTGCCAGGAGTGGGGGGTCAGCACACTCACAGCTCCTTCGCCAGCCGGTGGATGAAGTCCCGCGAATGGTTCGGGTCCAGTGACACGCTCTGCACTCTACGGAATCGCGTTCGATATCGGTTGAGCTGGGCCTCGGTATCGATGTAAACCGGCCCGCCGGTGCCGTCACGGACGACGGTGTCCAGCTGGGGGACGGGGCCGCCCGCGTAGACCATCGCACTTCCGGCCCCGCCGAAGCCGTCCAGGTCGAAAGGGATGACGCGTACGGTGACGTGATCGGCTTCGGAGATCTCCAGGACACGGGCGAGCTGAGCCCGTGCTGTGGAGCGGTCGCCCACCTTGATGCGCAGTGCCGCCTCATGAATCACGGCCTCGTACGGGACCGGCTCCGTGCGCTCGATGATGATCCTGCGCTTCATGCGGTGTTCGACCCGCCGCTCGACATCGCTCGGCGAGAACTCCGGGTTCACGTACGAGAAGAGGCACCGAGCGTAATCCGCGGTCTGGAGAAGACCCGGGACATGCAGGAACTCCACGTCCCGGCGGAATCGGGCGTGATGCTCCAGCTCCGGTAGATCCATGAACGGCGCGGGCAGCTGATCTCGGTACTCCTCCCACCAGCCACGGGTCCGGTCGGTGGCCATGGACACGAGAGCGTCGATCAACGCCGCGTCAGTGCAGGCGTAGTGGGCCGCCAGACGGCGCACGCGTTCGGCGCTGACGCTGGCGACAGCGGACTCGATCTGGCTGATCTGCACAGAGTCGATGCCGAGCAACTCCGCTGCTGCGCGGGCCTTCATGCCTGTCGCCTCGCGCAGTC